>CATKXX010000001.1 GCA_949840935.1 uncultured Acetatifactor sp.
TTTCGGGGATGTTTGTTTGGCGATAGACATTATACCAGAAAAGGGAGGTCAATGCTCTTTTTATTTGCAATCTCCCATAAAATCAAGGTTTGAGTAACAAAAAATAGGGTAGTATTTGACACTACCTAAAATGAAATGGAGGTGGGTTTATGCCCAGAAAAGGTGAGAATATACGGAAAAGGGCTGACGGGAGATGGGAAGGGCGGTACAGTACGATGAACCGCAGTACTGGAAAGAAACAGTATCATTCGGTCTATGCGCAGACCTACAGGCATGTAAAGGAAAAGCTGATCACAGCCAGGCAGGCACAGCTGGATGCCCCACAGCCGGCAGTATCGGAGGTACCGGCTGGAGAAACGTTTGGAGCCGTAGCCGATATGTGGCTGACAAATGTCAGAGAAAGCTGTAAGTACAGTACCTATGTAAAGTACAGGCAGACATATGAGAAACATATAAAGGATGCCATGGGCGGACTGGCACTTTCCTCAGTTACTGCAGAGCTGATACAGGGGATGCCGGGGATCCGGGAAATATCTTCGGAAAGCCTTGTCAGGAGCATCTACTGCGTTATTAACCAGGTGCTCCTGTTTGCACAGAAACATCATTTCCCGGTGACCGGGCCGGTCACAAGAGGCAAAACAGCCAGAACGGTAAAGCCGGTAGAGGTAATGAAACATGCGGAACAGGTTCGGCTGTTTGAGGTATTATATACGGATATGAATCTGAATAAATTTGGAATCCTGCTGTGCCTTTCGACCGGCATGAGGCTTGGAGAGATATGTGCTCTGAAATGGAGCGATATTGATATTAACGGGAAACTGCTCTATGTAAACCGGACAGTGCAGAGAATTACTGTGGAGGAAGGGACATCCAGGACAAAATTAATAGAAAGCGAGCCCAAAAGCGCATTTTCAAAGAGGGTCATCCCGCTTTCCGATGAGATAGCCCGGCTGGCGCAGGAATTTTACATGGAAAGCGAATATGTCATTTCAGGGGACAGGCCCACGGAACCGCGGACTTATCAGAACCGCTTCCATAAGCTTCTCAGCGAGGCCGGTATCCCTGCATACAATTTCCATATTTTGAGGCATACCTTTGCCACCAACTGTGTGGACTCGGGAGCCGACATCAAGAGCCTGAGTGAGCTTTTGGGACATTCCAGCGTCAACATCACGTTGAACCGATATGTTCATCCCAGTGTGCAGACGAAACGTCAGCATCTCAATACTCTGTCAGCTATTTATGGTCAATATCTGGGTCAGCAGTGCTCATAGGCTTATAGTTACACGCTTTTCACATTTTTTCGCAGATTATAAAAATCTGTGAAAACATGCAGGGCACATATAGTATATGTGTTTTGAGGATTTTTTACACATTTAAAAGGAAATAGGTAGAAAATACAGGGGGAAGCATGGAGAGAAATCAACGGCCGGATCAAGACAACAGGATATGGAAGATAATGCTGTGCCTGTTTCTGGCGGTGGCAGCAATTGGCCTGACAGTCGCAGGGGTGGGAATTTACAGAAAGAACCAGGCCCAGGCGCGGATGGAGCAGCTGTCTGAAAGCACGTCCGGCGGGGCGGAGGAGGCTTCCCATTCCGGTGAGGCGTCTGTGGCAGTGTCGGCTGGCACAGCGGAGCGGGAAGGGGGGAGCGTACAGGCTTCCGGGACGGAGGATGCCGCTTCCGGGAGCCCGGCAGGCGAAGCGGAGGATCCACTGCAGTATCTTAAGGATATGGGAGTTCCAATCCCGGAGAAAGAGATTGACTTTGCGGATCTGCAGGCAAACGTCAATGAGGATATCTATGCATGGATTTACATACCTGATACACAGATTGACTATCCGGTGCTGCAGCATCCCACGGATAATTACTATTATCTGAATTACAACCTGGACGGCAGCAAGGGGTACCCCGGATGCATCTACACAGAGGACTATAACAGGAAGGATTTCTCGGATCCCAACACGGTGATCTACGGGCATAACATGAAGAACGGGAGCATGTTTGCGGGGCTCCACAAGTTTGAGGACAGCGACTACTTTGCAGAGCATCCCTACGTGTATATTTACACGGAGGAGAGGCTTTATGTCTATGAGATTTTTGCTGCCTATGAGAGCGGGAACGAACACATCCTGTACAATAATGATTTTACCAGTGAGTATGTTTACTCGAAATATCTGGAGAAAATTTTCTCTCAAAGGGCGATGAACAGCAATATAAAGGAGTCTGTGGAGGTCACTGAAGAAGACTGCATCGTGACTCTCTCCACCTGTGTCGCAAATAAAGCTGACAGGCGTTATCTGGTACAGGGAGTGCTGCTGAATGAAGAGTAGGGCGGGACGTCATAGAAAAGTGAAAGTTTACCGGGCCGTGGCATGGGTGCTGCTGGTGATCGTGATCCTGGCGCTGGCGGGTTGTATTGCTTTCCTTGCCATGCAGGTTTCAGGAAGGAACAGGCTCAGCAATACCGGCGACAGTACGGGGCCGGTGCTGAACCTGGCTGCGGCTGCCGGAAGGATAGAAGATCTGCAGGCTATGGGCCTGGAGGAAATGACGGAGACAGATGAGGACTGGCAGGAGGGCGATGTGCGCTATCAGGGGGTACATTACCGGTACAATGAGGATATTCTGACATTCCTTTTCATGGGCATCGATAAGGAGACGGAGGTAAAGCCCGTGAAGGACGGCCTGGACGGCGGCCAGTCGGATGCCATGTTCCTGCTGGTTCTGAATCCGCATATTAAGGAGATTTCTGTGATCAATATTCCCAGGGATACTATGACGGATATTGACGGTTACGACGAGAACGGATATTTCATGGCTACGGTAAAGGCCCAGCTGGCGTTGCAGCATGGTTACGGGGACGGGGCGGAGCTGAGCTGCGAGCGTACGGAGAGGGCGGTTGCGAGGCTGTTTTACGAGCTGCCCATCCACGGATATTGCGCCGTCAATATGGGGGCTGTGCCGATGCTCAACGATGCCGTGGGCGGCGTGGAGATCGTGGCCCCGGAGGATGTAATCTATACCGATATCAAGGAGGGAGACAGGGTTCTTCTGAGGGGTGAGACGGCCTATAATTACCTGCACAACAGGGATACCACGGTATCCTGGAGCGCGGCAGGCCGCCTGGAGCGTCAGAAGCAGTACCTGGCGGCGTATGCGGCCACTGCCATGGAGGCCATGAAAAGCGATATTACGCTTCCGGTGACACTTTATAATACATTGAGTAAATATATGGTGACGGATATTTCACTGGACGAGGTCAGTTATCTGGCCGTCCAGGCGTCAGGGTATCATTTTGATGAAAGCAGTATGTATACCCTGGAGGGAGAGAATGTCAAGGGAGAGCAGTATGAGGAATTCCACGTGGACGAGGCGGCGCTTTATGAGCTGATCCTCAAGATATTTTATGAAGAAGTGGAATAAAAAAACGGTATTAGGCCGTGAGGCTTGATATAACCACATGACTATGAAGAAAGGAGGACACGCCAATGAAAAAATTATCCAGTATGGCAGCTCTCGGGCTTGCGCTGGCTCTTACCTTCGGTATGACTGTAAGCGCAGCGGAGAGCGCTACTACAGCGGGGGTAGCTCCGGAGATCAAGCAGGAGCAGGTAAAGGAGTATGAGGACAAATCTGCTGCCCTGACCGAGGCGGTAGGCAGTGTAACTGCTACTGTCAACGGCCAGTCCGTAACGATGACCAAGGAGCCGGTGAAGCCTGCGACTCTGTTTGAGGCGGAACAGATTGCCACTGATATGGCAAAGGAAAAGGCAGCTGAGCTGAATCTTACTGTTTCCGACAATCAGAAGATCGAGACAAAGGTAGTCGGCTCTGCAGACATTAAGCTCCCTGAGGGAACCGTGATTCCTGAGGAGGGGATTACGCTGGACATCTCCATCAGCGGGATTGCGGCAGGTAAGACCTATGTACTGCTGCATCTGACAACCGACGAGAATGGTAAGCCCGTATGGGAAACCATCGTACCTGACGCTGTGGTAGATGGGAAGGTGACTGCTACTTTCAAGTCATTCTCCCCTGTTATCGCCAACGAAGTAACTCTCGTTGAAGTAGGGGAAGAAGGCGCTCCGGACGAGTGGCTTGAGCCCCGTCATCCGGAACAGGCACAGTCTGCTCCGGCACCTGGGACTTCCCCCAAGACTGCTGAGACACTTCCTGTAGCGGGTGTCATGGCACTGATCTGTCTTGCAGGCGCTGCTGTATGCGCGGGCAGGATTCGCTATAACAAGTAATTTACGTATTAACGCCGTTTTGTACTTCTGAAACATGTGGTTGTCCTGTCTCCCCGGAGCATGGGGAGGCAGGACAAAATAAAATCATGAAAGAACCTGATGTGTACATGAAAAAAATATTATATATAACCACTGTAAGCGGATTTCTGCCACAGTTTGAGAAGAAGGATGTAGAAATCATGCAGGAAATGGGGTATGAGATACATTATGCTTCCAATTTCCATCATCCTGTATATCCCTTTGATAAAGGGAAGCTGGAAGAACAGGGGATCATCCTTCACCAGATTGATGTGTCAAAGAGCCCGCTTAAGCTGCGGGAAAACATCAGGGCGGTGAAACAGCTTAAGCAGATTATCGATCAAGAGCGCATAGATATGCTCCATTGCCACAATCCCATGGGGGGAGTGGCGGGGAGGGCGGCGGCTCATCTGAGCAAGGCGGATCCATGTGTGATCTATACGGCTCATGGGCTGCATTTTTATAAGGGCGCGCCCTTGTTGAACTGGCTGCTTTTCTATCCGGTGGAGAAATTTCTGGCAAGGTGGACGGATGCCATTGTCACAATCAATCAGGAAGATTATCTCAGGGTAAAGAAAAGCTTTCGCCTGAAACCGCATGGATTTGTGGAACAGATTCATGGAGTGGGAGTGGATATGGAGCGATTCAGCCCCAGGCCTGAGAGGGCGGCCTGCAAGAGGAAGGAGCTTGGGATTCCCGGGGATGCATTTCACATTGTAACGGCAGCGGAGCTGAATGACAATAAGAACCAGAAGGTCATCATAGAGGCGATTGCCGGGCTTGACCGAAGGGATATCTGTTACAGCCTGTGCGGCAGGGGGCCCAATGAAGCCGTGCTCAGGAAGCTGATTACGGAAAAGCATCTGGAAGGGCAGGTGAGGCTGCTGGGCTTTCGGACGGATATGGAGGAAATCCTGCAGACGGCGGATGCATTTGCTTTTCCCTCAATCAGGGAGGGACTGGGGATCGCGGCAGTGGAAGCTCTGGCCTGTGGAGTGCCTCTGATCGTATCCGATAACAGGGGCTCCAGGGAATATGCGGAAAATGACAGGAACAGCATTGTCTGCGAAGCAGGTGACGTGGATGGCTTCAGGCAGGCAATCCAGCGATTACATAGAGATACTGAGTACAGGAGGACGCTGGCAGGATATTGCAGGGCATCAGCGGATAAATTCAGCGTCAGTAATACTGTGGATGTCATGCGGACAGTGTACGGGAAAGCGGACGGGAGGCTTGCACAGAAAAGTCCACAGGCCCGGCCTGCGCAGGAAAAGACGGAAAATCAGATTGTGCATATAAGCACAGGAGCGCGGGCTGTGTGCGGGAAGGTGGAAGACCGGGCACAGTAGAAAGTGCGCGTTAAGGGAAAAGGGGAGTATTATGCCGGAAATATCTGTTATTATGGGTGTTTATAACCAATTTAATAAAGAGGTGCTTCTGGCGGCTGTGAATTCCATTTTGAACCAGAGCTTTTCGGATTTTGAATTCATTATTTATGACGACGGCTCCTATCCGGAGGCAGCAGTGCTTCTTAAGCAGGTGGAGAAGATGGATAGGCGGATCATCTTGATAGGGCAAAAGGAAAATCATGGTCTGGCTTTTTCTTTGAACGCGTGCATCCACAGGGCGAGGGGAAAATACATAGCGAGAATGGATGCGGATGATATATCCTATCCTGACCGCCTGCAGAAACAGAAGGACTTTCTGGATCGGAATGATGAATTTTCATGGGTGGGGTGTAACATAGAAGTCTTTGACGGGGCAGGTGTCTGGGGCAGAAGGCAGATGCCGGAGAGGCCGCAGGAATCCGATTATCTGAAATATTCCCCCTTTGCTCATCCTACGGTGATGTATCGGGCGGAAATCTTTAATTCCGAACAAAATTATGCAGTTTCCAAGGAGACGCTGCGCTGTGAGGATTATGAAATCTTTATGAGGCTGAGCAAGGCAGGACTGAGGGGCGCTAATCTGCAGGAATATCTGTTCTGTTACAGGGAAGACATGGAATCTTATGGTAAGAGAACCTTTCGGCACCGTATGAATGAGGCCCGGTGCAGGTATCGGAATTTCAAATCCCTGGGAATCCTGTTTCCCAGGGGATGGTTGTACATACTCAGGCCGGTTGCGGCGTGCCTGGTGCCAGACAGGCTTCTTGCATGGGTCAAGCGCAGGGAATCCCTGATCTCTGAGGGGAAGATGCCAAGGCTGGGCCTGCCAGGACTCGAAGAACGCCGCGTGGAGCCGCAGTCTCATTATCTGCGCCGTGGAGCTGATTTTTCAAACACGCTCTAGTGCACTGATAACCAGTGCTTCTGACCGGATGGAGTATTGGCAGCTGCGGTAATGAGGGAATGATTATGAAAAGCAAACGGAAATATGTGTTGATAAGCCTGTTGGCTGTGAGTCAGCTGACTGTAATCCAGCTGGCCGGCTGTGGGGCAGATAATGAGACTGCTGTCCAATCGGCGGAGTACGAGCAGCTGGCGGGACTGGATAATGCGATTATTGCCGAGATTGATTTCAGTGCAGCAGGCCCGGGGGCGGCTTCTGAGTCCGGGGTATCTCAGGAGGGGCAGGACGGCGGACAGCCGGGGACGGAAGGTGCGGGAAGCCAGGAGGATACCGTGCAGGGAAGTGCCGAAGGCCAGGGCGGCAGTGGAAGCCAGGAGGATACTGTGCAGGGAAATGCCGGAGGCCAGGGCGGCAGTGGAAGCCAGGAAGGCGCCGTGCAGGGAAATGCCGTGGGCAGGGACAATGGGAGTCAGGGCAATGCAGGGAACAGGCGGAATAATACCGGCGGCCCGCAGCAGGGAGGGAGGCCGGTTTCCGGCCAGGCATCCGGGGCTGCAGGCCGGGGCGCGGATACTGATGCATCCGGCCAGGATGAGGGACAGCAGGAAGCTCCTGCAGAGACTGACGGCGCTGACTCTGACCAGGGAGGAGACGGCCAGGGGGAATCTGGAGGGGAAGATTCCGTGCAGGAAGGAAGTGACCGGGAGGAAGCTGAAGGAGAAGGAGCCGGAGGAGACAATGCCGGCGATGGTTCCGTGCCGGGCGGAAGCGGTGAGGAAGGAGCCGGAGGAGACAATGCCGGCGATGGTTCCGTGCCGGGAGGAAACGGTGTAGAGGGAGCCGGAGGAGACAATGCCGGCGGAAGCGGTTCCGTGCCGGGAGGAAGCGGTGAGGAAGGAGCCGGAGGAGATAATGCTGGCGGAAGCGGTGTAGAGGGAGCCGGAGGAGACAATGCCGGCGGCGGTTCCGGGCCGGGAGGAAGCGGTGAGGAAGGAGCCGGAGGAGACAATGCCGGCGGCGGTTCCGTGCCGGGAGGAAGTCCGGGGGACGCCGGCTCAGAGTGAATGGATTCGGAAGCTCCGGTAAGATGGTTTGGACTTTGGAGAAAGCAGCCGGGGAGGTTCGGGCAGCAGGGAAATGTCCTGAAAGGGAACGATCAGGAAGGCTCCGGCAGCAGGGAATCAGGGGATTCTGTTGTGTGAAAAGCCGGGCAGGCTGTGGAGGTGAGGATGATAGGGGATGACAGTGCCAGATATAAAGAGTATTTGGCTATTCTCTCGAGGCGCCCTGCATACAGGCGGGCTTTTGACAGGGCATGTGAGGACTATCTGGCCAGCTGTGGAAAAGAAATGCCGCTTGACAACAGGCTGTATCTGATGGTATTTGCCCCGGTGCTGACAGGGTTTGTCAGGTGGGCTATGGAACAGGCAGCCATGTCAGGAAAGAAAAGGCTGTATTTTTTGAGCCGTGACGGATATCAGATGTACCTGATCGCGCAAAGCCTTGCGGCATATGGCAATTTTCCTGTTGAATGCAGATATCTCCATGTATCCAGATATTCCATGAGGATACCGGGGTATCATCTGGACATGGAGGGATGCCTGGACAGTATCTGCGTGGGGGGGATTGATGTTACGCCCCTGAAAATATTGAGGCGGGGAGCGCTGACAGAGGAAGAATGCAGAGAGGTTTCCGGAGAGCTGCAGCTGGGGGAAATGCAGGATAAGATACTGAATTACCGTCAGGTGGTGCAGCTGAAAGGGCTGTTTGCAAAGAGCAGCCTGTTGAAACAATACATCAGGAAGCATTCCATGGAAGCATATGACAACGCGGCAGGCTATCTGAAGCAGGAGGGGCTCTGCAGGGACGGACGGTTTGCCATAGTGGACAGCGGGTGGATTGGGACACTGCAATGCTCCATTGAGAAACTGGTTCAGAGTGTGAATCCGGGGATAAAGGTTGAGGGCTATTATTTCGGGATGTATGATTATCCGGGGGGCGCCGCGAAAGAGCAGTTTCACACTTATTATTTTTCACCGGAGAACGGGCTGGCCCGAAAGGTGCGCTTCAGCAATTCCCTTTTTGAGACAGTGGTCTCCGCAGAGGAAGGGATGACGTCAGCTTACAGGGCGGAGGGCGGCCGGTATTTTCCTGTCCTGAAGGAGCAGGGTAATCCCAATTCCGGGCAGCTTTCACGCAATATAGAAGCGCTGGGACGGTATCTGAAGTATTTCCGGCCCGGGGAGGACGCGTTTAAGAGGGGAATAACGGATATAGAAATCGCTGAAAAGCTGCTGGAAAGATTTATGGCAGTGCCCACGGCGTTGGAATATGGGTGTTATGGGAGAAACCTGTTTTCGGACGACCTGTCTGACGATGGCCGGAAGGAGGTTGCGGCAGAGCTTACATGGAGCCAGATCAGGGATCAGAGGCTCCTGAACAAGCTTCTGATCATGTGCGGGTGCCGGAAAGCTGTAATTTGTGAAAGCGCATGGCTGGAAGGCAGCGCCTTTGGAGCCGCATCGCAGTCCTGCAATTGCAGCAGGGCCGGGACACAGAGGCGGCTTGCACGTGAATTGCGGCATATAAGGCTTTATAAGCGCTTTGTATATTTGAAAAAGCTTTGGGCGCTGAAGCACAGGGTACAGTGATCACCGGGGAGGATGCTTTTGACAGAAGGTTTTTGGAAGGAAAGGACACTGGAAAGGGAAATCGTGGAGACAGAAGATGCTTTTGGCAGACAGGTATGACGTAGGTGGAAAGAGAATATGGAGCGTTGTGCTGCTTTTGTTCCTGCTGCTTTCAGGGGGGCAGAGGGTATATGCGGCGGAACGGATGGAGCTGGATATACCGGTTGCGGGAAGCATCACCAAGGAAGACGGGACTGTTCTCTATGTGGTCGATCTGGCTGACTATGAGCCGGCCGTGGAGCTTTGGGACTATAAGGTTGTAACAGCCGGTTACGGAGGCCGCAGCCTGACCTTTATCTCTGACCAGGGCCGAAATATAAGGGTCATCCTGACAATGGATGAGAGAAAAGATTTTTACCTTTTTGCATTTCAGGAGGAGACGGGCAGCTTTTATCCGATCAATAAGCTGATCTATAATGGTACAGTTTATTATTTTATGTCTCCGCGGGCCTGTGTGAACAGGCCGGAAGGGCTGACCGAGGAGATACTGGGGGAGAATACCATATTTTATGCGGTAGATGCAGGAGGGGCGGGAGGTTATTATCGGCGTACCACCGACGGAATCCTGGAGGAGTGGATGCCCGGGGCTTCCGGGAAAAAGACGGGGGGAGATCACGCGTTCCTGATCGTGGGGATATTGACTGTCCTGATCGCAGCGGCGGGCGCCGTGATGATTTTTACTCCTTCTACGACACGGAAGGCTGTCAGGGCCAGGGGAGAGCAGTTTTTACATAATCTGGGCAGTAAGAAACAGTATTTCTTTGTGATCCAGGAGCTGACGGCGAGAGAGATTAAGCGGAAATATGCCCGCAGCCGTCTGGGGATTCTGTGGAGTGTGCTGAATCCACTGCTCATGATGATCGTAATGACTATGGTCTTTTCCTATATGTTTAAGAGATCCATAGATAATTTCCCGCTGTACTATCTGACAGGAAGCCTTTTCTGGAATTTGTTTAACGAGGGGACGAACCATTCCATGTCGGCGCTGGTGGATAATAAGACACTGCTCCTGAGAGCAAAGCTTCCAAGACAGACATTCGTATTATCGAGGATGTATACCTCTCTGGCCAATTTTGGATTTTCCTGTGTGCCCTATCTGCTGATGCTGGTCTTTTTCAGGATCAAGCCGTCATGGACAATGCTTCTGTTTCCGTTGGACGTGCTGCTGATGCTGGCATTTTCCATGGGGATTGGATACCTGCTGTCGATATTGTACGTTTTCTTTGCGGATATCAGGTATCTGTATGGCGTATTTCTGAGGATTCTGTTGTACCTGACTGCGGTATTTTATCCGGTGTCCTCCCTGCCGGATGCGTTGCAGAAGGTGGTGGGGCTGAATCCGGTATATATGTCCATATACATTGCCAGGGAGTGCATGGTATATGGAAGGGCGCCTCACTATTCGGCATGGCTCAAGCTGTCCCTGGCGGCGCTGGCCAGCTGTGCCGCTGGCTGGATTGTCTTTAACAGGAAACAGAATGATGTCATGCAGAGGATATAAGGTATTTCATCGGGCAGGGTGTTGAAATGAACAAGACGGAAAGGACTTTGGTAAGTACATATACAGCGGCTGTTTTCGCGGCAATCCTGGCAGCATTTCAGCCGATGACGGTGAATGCTGCGGCAGGGCCGGTGGCTGCCAGCGGAGGACTGAACCTCTCCGGTATGGTGGTGATCGCAATCATAGTGCTGTTGTGCATTATGTGTATGCTGATTGCTGTGATCTATCTGAGCAGTGAAAAGCAGCAAGACAAAAGGCACAGAAAATCCAGGGAGGCGGGGAGAGATAAGGGAGCTGCTGATCCCGGGGAGAACCGCCGGGATTGGAAATATGGAGCGGGTGAGGATGAAGCAGCCGGGTATGATGAAAATACCGGATATGATGAAGCAGCCGGGTATGATGAAAATACCGGATATGATGAGGCAGCCGGGTATGATGAAGATACCGGATATGATGAAGCAGCCGGGTATGGAGATACCGGATATGATGAAGCAGCCGGGTATGATGAAGATACCGGATATGATGAGGCAGCCGGGTATGATGAAGCTGATGGCTATGACTGGGATTCGGAATACGACGACGCGGCGGGGGATGCGCTGGATTACGGATTTGAGGAAGGCATAATACCTGATTCTGAGGCGAGGGAAGCAAAGGAGGTGGAAGCAGGCGGAGAACAGGAAGGGAATAAGGAACCGGAGAGCGATTTACCTGTTATAAGGGTGGACAATGTTACCATGAAATTCAAGGTGGCGGCCAGCAGCGCCTCCGGCCTGAAGGATTATCTTATACAGAGGATTAAGAAGCAGATTACCACAAGGGATTTATTGGCGCTGGACGGCGTGAGCTTCGATATTTTCAAGGGCGAAGTGGTAGGGATCATAGGTACTAACGGCTCCGGAAAGTCAACGCTGCTCAAGATAGTATCGGGAGCGATGGAGCCCACCGCCGGCCAGGTCGTTGTGGACAAATCCAAAATTCAGCTGCTGACCCTGGGTACGGGATTTGATATGGAATTATCGGCCAGGGAAAATGTGTATCTGAATGGAGCCATCATCGGATATCCGAAAGAATTTATCGATGGGCATTTCGATGAGATTGTGGCGTTTGCAGAGCTGGAGGGCTTTATGGATACAAAGGTGAAGAACTTCTCCAGTGGTATGGTTAGCAGGCTTGGCTTCGCAATCGCTACGGCGGGGGATGCAGCGGAAATCCTGATCCTGGATGAAGTGTTGAGTGTGGGGGATGAGTTTTTCCGCCAGAAAAGCCTGAAGCGGATCAAGGAAATGATACATGGAGGTTCCACTGTGGTCATGGTGTCCCACGGAATGGGAACAATCCTGGAAAACTGTACGAAGGTGGTGTGGATTGAAAAAGGAGTCCTGCAGATGGTAGGGGATGCCAGGACGGTCTGCAGGGAGTACCAGAAGATGGGAAAGGCGTTGACAGTATAAGCCAGGGGAGAGCAAATTTATAAAGCGTGGAGCAGACTGTAGGATACCTGGATGACAAGGGACGGAAGATGTTGGGAATGATACTTCAAAATATGGTATTTCCGCCGGATGAGGCCGGTGAAAACGAAATATATGTAAGATATTCCGCCAGGCCGGGCCGAACCGTCCGGCCATACTGTATCCGGCAGGGGGAAGCAGTCAGCACGGACACATATATGAACGCCTTTGATATAGGGGCGTGGAGAAAATATACTGATATTTCAGATTTGTCGCTTGTTTGGAGAATCCGGGGAAAAGGGAGACTGAGGATATTTTGGGAGAGGGAGAATGGAGAAAATATATGCCTTTCGGAAGAAGCTGTCGCAGGGCAGGACAGTGAGCCGGGAAAGGGAAAATATCATTTCCAGGATTTTCAACAGCAGACAGAGGGAATCCTGTATTTCAGATTTTATGCAGAGACGGATTCCAATATAGAAGCATGGTATGAGACAGACAGCCCCGTGAGAAAAGGGATTAAAATTTCAGTCGTAATATGTACATACAAGAGAAAAGAGCAGCTGGAGCAGCTTATAAATGTGCTTCGGAAGGGGATTCAGGCATCCTGCGGGAATAAAGAGGACTGGCTGCGTATCGTCGTGGTTGACAACGCGTCTGAATTAGAGGATCAGTACGGGGAGGGGATTACGGTTTACCATAATCCCAATACGGGAGGCTCCGGCGGCTTCGCCAGAGGGATGAAGGAGACGGTCAGAAATCTGCCCGTATTTCAGGCAAGCCATGTGGTTTTAATGGACGACGACGTAGTCCTTCAGATAGAGAGCATTATCCGGTTACATGCGCTACTGTCCTGTGTGCGGCCGGAATATGAGCAGGAAGTCATTGCGGGAAGGATGTTCCGCCTGGACAGGCCGCACATCCAGTATACCGCGGCGGAAATCTGGAACAGAGGGGACATCAGGCATATTGGCTGGAACCGGGATATGACGGACAGGCAGCGCCTCTGGGACATGAATGAAAATACAGGAGGGGAGTACAGTGGATGGTGGTTTGCCTGCTTCCCCACAGGATTTGTGAAGGAAAATGAGCCGCTGCCATTTTTCCTGCACTGCGATGATGTGGAATATGGATTAAGGCATGGCGGAACGCCTATTATCCTGAACGGGATCCAGGTGTGGCATGAGACGTATGAGTACCGTCAGACACCGGTAATCGCATATTATGACCGGAGAAACAGCATGATCGTAAATGAAATATTTGGCTTTACAGAATGGAACCAGACGCAGGCGCTGGATCAATTCATGAGTATGCTGGACGAATTGGAGGCGCAGGGAAATTATTTGCTGGAATATTATATGATTCGGGCCTTTCGCGATTTTTTGCGGGGACAGAAGTGGTTTATGAATCAGGATGGACGAAAACTGCATGATTCCTTGAAAAAAGGGATGAAAGCGAGTCAATTCTATAATGTGATAAACAGAAAGATTTTGAAGATATCCGTTTTATGGAAGCGGGGAAGAAAACTGTATTTTATGGATCGCTAAAGGATATGGGGACGGTTCAGGCCTGATATAACTTCAACTGCAACAGGGAGGAAAAGATGTATTTAGAGTACAGGATACAGAATATACTTATAAAACCTTTTACGGGAAGCGAAATCATAATGAACATGTATTATCGTGGAACCGAATTTATCCATGAGGACGAAGAAGGGGGAAATGTACTGAAACGGGAGTCGGGATATGATTTCTTTACATATTTTAACAGTCTTTCCCTGGAAAAGTGGAGAAAATATTCCTGTGCAGAAAATTTCCGTATTGTTCTGGATGGAAAGGGAAAATTTGAGATCAATGTATTTGGTCATTTTTGCAGTGGCAAAAATATTAGAAAAGAATACCTGGGCCACTATTTGTTTCATACGCCGGAGCGTAAAAAGCATGTAATTCAGATACCTGCCACAATGAAAAGCCAGGTCATCGGTTTTGAATTGAAAATACAGAAGGAAACGGTCATATACGATTCTTATTATGCGGCGGATGTTGAAGAAGCAAATATAAAGAACCCCTATATCGCGCTTACTACGACAACATTTAAAAAGGAAGATTACATCTGTCATAATATAGAGCTGCTGAAGAAAGAAATATTTGGAAATGAGGAATATGCCGGCCATTTTTGCTGGAATATTGTTGATAATGGAAGAACGCTGCCGGAACAGAGAGATCCTCTGCAGAAAATACGGATATTCCACAATAAAAATGCAGGAGGGGCGGGAGGCTTTGCGCGGGGAATGATCGAAGGGCTGACACAGGAAGACAGGCCCACCCACATTTTGCTGATGGATGATGATGTCAATTTCTCTACAGAAAGCTTTATACGGCTATTCAGGCTTTTGAGTATTCTCCGACCGGAATATGAGGATCATTTTGTCAGCGGGGCAATGCTTAAAATGAATGAGCCCAACATCCAGCATGAAGATATCGGGAAATTAAACAAGGCAGGGTATCACGAGGCTGTTAAACCGAATCTGGATCTCAACTTGTGGAATCATGTGCTGATCAATGAACAGATCGATCATGCGGAGGAAGATGAACATAAATATGGAGCATGGTGGTTCTGCTGTATTCCTGCCGCTGTAGCCAGTCTGGATAATCTGCCGCTTCCCGTATTTGTCCGGGGAGACGATGTAGAATATTCACTCCGCAATAAAGCTAAATTTATCACAATGAATGGAATCTGTATCTGGCATGACGGGTTTGAGGGAAAATTCAGCGCTGCCCTGGAATATTATCAGGTTGAGAGAAACGAATTGATCTTGACGGCTATGCACCCGGAATTGTCAGACGTGGATGTCATGGGGCATATAGAAGAAATTTTCTGGCAGGAGCTCTACAAATTCAATTATAGGGGAGCATCATTACTGTCAGATGCGGTAGAGGATTACTTAAAGGGGCCGGAATATTTCTTATCCACAGACCTTTTTGAAAGGCTGCAGGAGAAACGATGGGAAGATAATCAGCTCTTGGACATTACAGAGGATGTGCGGAAACGATATGACCCTGAAAAGCTATCAGAATATAAAAAGTTATCCGGTATCAGGAAGCTGGTGTATGACTATTCTTATAATGGACAGGCGAGGACTCCGGGTTTCCTTCCCTTGAGAAGGATCGGTATCATCCCATACGGATGGGGATACTTCCCGGGAAAGCAATGCCTGGTCAAAAAGATATATGCCGTAGATACCGCCAGGGATAAATATGCGGTCTATACGAAGGATCGAAAAGAATTCAGGCGTTTGAAAGAGCGGTTTATGAAACTGAAAAATGACTATGCAGACAGACATGAGGAAATAGAAAAGAAATATCAGGAAATTCTGAACAATGTGACCTGCATTCAATTTTGGAATGAATATTTGAAAGAGGGGCATGGACAGAATGTCAAAGCTGAAAATTGACACATTTGGGTGTTGTATATTAAGGGATGTCTTCCGTATTGGCGATTCAGAGGAAAACAGGGTGGAATTAAACAGAAATATCGGTTTTATATCGCCGATGACAATGTTTTCCAGGCCCATAACAAAAATGCAAATGGGGGGGGTATTATCCGGGAGGAAAGAATATTATAAAGAATCGTTAGGGGAGGTCATCTTACAGGAATTTGACAGGGAAGAGATTGTTAATTTTATAAAGAGGAACTGCTTTTTAGATTTAAGTAAGAACATATTTGAGTATTTGAGGACGGGGGAGAATACATATCTGTTTATGGATCTGTCCGACCTGCGTTTTCGGAGTATGGTGAAAGACGGTTATTCCGTGACGATCCGGGAAGACCATTGTAAAGAGGTAAAGGTTATAAAGGCCCTGTTGGAAAAAGAGGGGTTTGAAATAAAAAACATTGAAGATTATCCCGAGAGAGAAGTATTCAGCGCATTAGACCGACTGGCGGAGAAGCTGCTGGAAATTTATTCCAGGGAACAGATTTTCTTCCTGTATACGACTCCCACGCCCCTGTATATCAACAAATATGGTGAGTATATCGATGATGATGAGACGATGCATCAAAGATACCGGAACTGCCGGCCTGAAGCTATAGCAAAATATAACGACTATTTTTTGAACCGCATTCAGTGTAATGTGATAAAGTTTCCGCGAAAAGAAGAATTAACGGCGAACGCTGACCATCTTTTCGGGCTTTTTTCACTGCATTATATGGATGATGTATACAGGTATTATTACTGGGAACTGATGGGCAGGTTAGAGGGAAAACGGGATTCGGATGGTGCAGGTAATCCCTTTATGTGCCGGATAGAAAAAGAGATAGAAACGTCGCGGGACAGAAATCATTATTCTGACAAATTGCCTGACCGCTTAATAAAGGCTGTCAGCAGGGATGACTTTTGTGAATATGTAAAAGGGTTGGAAAAGGCGTATTCTTCGTTGATCGTATTATGTGTTAAGGATACCATAGGGTTTCAGGTCTCCCAGCCCATGGAAAAGGCGCTGCACTCGTTGGGCCTGCGGGCACATTTCCGTAAGCTGCATCAGACAGGGTACATAGCGGTCATTTCAAATGGGATAGTGGTGGAGGAAGTGATTGGGACAGAAGAATGCAAGGTTGTAAAAAGCAGTGGTATTTTCCATGGGAATACGCTGCAGGCTGAGTCAAAACCGTTTAAGGATGGCAATTGTGCTTCCATTGTCTGGAATGGGCATGACTATGCAATTAACAAAAGAGGTATCAACTTTTTTGTATATGATCATCACACAAATACGGTATGCGATACCAGGTGCTATGATACCCACTCCAAAGAATGTACTTTAACAAAGAATCATGATTTCCTGGACAGAAATACGGCGCTCCTGATATCCATGGAAAAAGTGTTTGGATTACTACGTGAGAGGTGAATGAATGTGAATGACTTGGAAAGGGACCGAATGACCGGAGAGCTTAGAAGGATAACGGAAATAGACGCATATCTGGATAAGCTTCAGGAATATAAAAATGATATTCTGATCCTATTGACGGTCAAGGATTCACCGGGACGGCTGATGCCGGATCAGACTCTTAAAAGGGTACGCAGCCTCGGGTGCAGAAATTTCAAGAATGAGCTCTGGTATACTTATATCGGGATACTTTACCTGGGAGAAGTAAAGGCAGACCTGTGCGGAAGTAACCCGGACGACCCGTCCTATATAGAGCTTGTGGTGGGCAATGGCATTGTGATCAAGGCAAAGTCTGCATCATGGAATGGGGAAAATATAAATTTTGCTGAGATAAATGGTAAAAATTATACAGGGGATTTCCGGGGACTCAATATAGTGACATACGATGTGCGGCGGCGCAGGGTCATTGATTCTGTGGGGTATGACGCACATAACGAAAGAGCGGTGTTCAGGCGGGCCTTCCTGGCAGATTATTATAAAGAAAAGTATGCATTAAAAAATATTCTTCCCCAAAGGATAAAGATCCGCATCGTATTTTGGGGCGGGGCTTATCTGTGGAATGTTTTTAAGACGATCGTAGATGAATTCAACAGGGAATGGATGTATGATATCAAGATTGTCCAGTTGAACAAAGTGATGTCCGCCGCTGAATTTTTTGACAAAAAGGGGCTGAGTCATTGCTTTTACACGGACTATGATATCAGGCAGGATTCACCGGATATTATTCTGTTTGCCACTAATAACAGTACGGATATTTACAGTGATAAAATACTGACTGAAATGAGGGAAAATGCAAAGCTGTTAATAGCGGTTCCTGTTTCATTGGTTTTTAACTCTTATGACGACACTGATATTTGTTACAACGGGCTGGTCTGCAGGCTGAAGAAGAAGGGGATAGATTTTGTGATAACAGACCGGCTCATATATGAAACATTATGGCGCGGCAAAAAGGCTGACCCCTTTATGAGGGATATCGGGAATGCCAAGTTTGACTCGATTTATTTAAAACTGAAGGAACAGAAGGAGCTGCCGGATACGTGGGCGGAAAAGGTTGAGAATAAAAAAGTCGTATTGTGGCTGTTGGATCATGACTTTGAAGAAGGCACTAATGTCACCTTTGATTTGTATGCGAAAGCCGTTTTTGAATTTATCCAGCAGCATGAAAATGTGTGCCTGATCTTCAGGCCCCATCCCTTTTTCCTGACGGACATTAAGCGCCTGGGAATCTGGTCGGAGGATCAGGCGGAGGAATTCAGGAAGTATATCGAGCATATGCCCGATATGATCTGGGATGAATATCAGGACTATTCCCTGGCATATCAGACAGCGGATCTGATCTTGTCGGATGTGGCATGTGGGACGACAGTTTCAGCGCTTTCCACGAAAAAGCCAATGGCTGTTTTGTTAAGGAATGATTGTGACGTGGATATTAAACATCCGGAGATCATTGACAATCTGTATGTATGCAGGAATTCTGGGGAATTGATGAGCTTCCTGGAAAATGTGGATGAGAGAAACGATCCGCTGAGGGAACAGAGATATGCAGCGGCAGAAAAGTATATCAGTCATTTTGATGGACAGAATGGAAAACGGATTAAGGAGTTTGTAATGGAAAAGTATCAGGAGAAATGCACAGGGAAAAATGCCGGGGGGGGGGGTAAGACCTGAAGAGGTTCATTGCCCGGGCTTTGCAGATCTGACGATCGGAGGTGGTCATTTATGGCAAATGGCAGCGTAGAAATCCGTCAGATCAATGAAATACACGCTTATCTGTATGCGTTACAGAATCTGAAAGACTGCCTGATCGCTGTGGCTGCAAAGGATACGCTGGGGTTCTGCCTGACAGAGGATATCAATGCAGAACTGCAGAAGCTGGGATTTACGGTCACTCTGACCAAGATGCACTGGCGGGGCTTTGCAGGGGCGGTACTGGATGGGAAGGCAGTATTTGAAAGATTAGGCGAAAAAGACCAGGCAGTCTGCGAGGAAAAGGGTATTGCAGACACCGCGTTAAAAATAGTGAGTAAACCATATAACAATGGTAACCTTGCAGAAATCTGTATCAATGGGATCAATTATGCCGTTAACAGGAGAGGGCTGAACATCGTTGTCTATGACCTTAAAAAGAAATGTGTAATGGACGCCGTTGCGTTTGACACACACGCGAAGGAGCTGAAAATCACCCGTGAGGATTTGACCAAAATCCTTTACAGAAATAAGGTAAACCTGGATGCAATCCTGCCGTCTAAAATAGAAGTGCGCATTTTCTGGGAAGGAGAGGTACATTTATGGAATGTGATCAAGTCTGTGGTATATGCATTCCATGCGGATTGCCGTTTTCATACGGCAGTGGTCTGCTGGATACCGCCGAATTACGGTACTGCACAGGATAAAATTGAGAGGCTGAAGGAGCTCAATATAGAAGGCGTCCTGTACGATCCACAGGATATCGAAAGCGCGGATATTGTGATCACAATGCCGCGAAACAGGATCATGAAGATCATTACCTGTAAAAAGATGGTGGCTGCCGTCCCTATGAGCCTGGTGGAGGATTTTACGAAAGAACTGCTGGATACGCCGGAGAATGTCCATCTGGATTATCTGATATTGGACAAGCTCTTGTATGATCAGGCGGAGAAAAATAATCTGTTATGCCCGCAGATAAAATTGATCGGCAGCCCCAAGTTTGATGAAATTTACAATAAATTAAAAGAAACGGAATTCCCGGACAAATGGGGAAAAATAAAAGGGAAAACAGTTTTCTTATGGACGACAGATCATGTATGGAGAAGCGCGAATGTCACATTTGACTTGTATGCCAGGAAAATATTTGAGTATTTTGAGAGGAACAATGATGTTGCGCTGATCTTCAGGCCGCATCCGGTATATATAGCAGAAATGCTGAATGAAAGGTTCTGGACAAAAGAGGATGTTGGCCGTTTACGTACTTATTTTGAGAATACTGCCAATATGATATGGGATGAGATGCCTGATTATTCCATGGCATATAAAACGGCTGACGCAGTCATCACGGATGTCAATTGTGGAATTGCGGTTTCCGCACTTGCCCTGCTGAAACCAATGTGTATTCTTCGGAGATTTGACGGCCAGTCCTGCGAGCCTTTGTTCCCGGAGATTACGGATTGTCTGTATAATGCCGGAAGTGTGAAAGAATGCATGGACTTCTTTGACAGGGTGCGGGAGGATAAAACATATACCTGTGAGCAGGTAAAAGAGGTCTTTGAGAAGTCAATCCATTATTTTGACGGACAGAATGGAAAACGGATAAAGGACTTTGTGGTGGAAGAATATTTCAAAAGATATGGGAGGCAGGATGGTAACAGTTAATACCGCGGAGCTTACAACAGAAGACAATCAGTTAGAAGGAAACCGGCTGATATACAAAAACCGGAAATGCCATTGTAAGATTGTATTTAAAGGGACGGGAAGCAGCGTTGAGATAGGCGAAAATGTCACTTTGCCGAATAACTGCATTCTGACGATCCCGAATAACTGTACGGTCAGAATCTCTGATAATGTTTCTATCGTGGGCGGTTATATGTTGTTTTCGGATAACTGTGAATTGTTTATTGACAAAAACGTGAGATTTCGCGGGTTGAAAAGGCTTAGGCTATTCCGGTATGCGGAAGCGTTTATCGGGGCAAATACCACAATTGGGGGGGGTATCGCATTAGATGTGCACAGTTATTGCAAGCTGGCGGTCGGGAAGGACTGCCTGCTTTCCTGGGACATTGAAATCCTGTGCGGGGACGGGCACCAGATCATTGACGTCCGGGAAGGGAAACTGATAAACAGCCCTCTGGATAATCCGGAGACAGTTGTGATTGGCGACCATGTCTGGATAGGGGGCGAATGCTGCATTATGACAGGCGCGCTTATAGGCACGGGGTCTGTTGTGGGATATAAAAGCACGGTCAATAAGAAATTTCCAAATAATGTAGTCCTGGCAGGTATCCCGGCGAGGATTGTGAGAGAGGATGCGGCATGGGTGTCGCGTGAATGGTCGGATGCAGAAGAATATTATCACACAAAATTACCGGCGGAATACAAGCAGCTGACGGATCCGGGCTATGCGGAAAAGCTTGCTTCTGAATGAATTCGGGATAAGCGGCAGTGGAAACGCTGTCGAAAGAGGAAAAACAACATGCTGCTTGACTTACATTTACATACAACTGCTTCTGACGGGCAGTACACACCGTCAGAGACAATTGCTATGGCGAAGGGGAAAAAACTGGGTATCGCTGCCGTCACAGACCATGACACGGTAAGCGGCATTTCGGAGGCAAGGGAGAAGGCCGCGGAGATAGGGCTTTTCTTTGTACCCGGGATTGAGATCAGCACACAGAGGGAAGAAGAAATCCATATACTGGGATATGGGATTGACGAGTCTTACCCGGGGCTTGTGGACAGCTGCCGTGTCTGGGAGGAGGACAGGCTGAACAGGGGGAGCCGTATCTGTTCCTTTTTTCAAAGGCGCAATATCCCTTTAAAGCTTGATGAGGTAAAGCGGATTGCAGGGGACGGCAGCATGGGAAGGCCGCACTTTGCACGCTGGCTCCAGGAGCACGGATATGTGGGGGACAGGAGGGAAGCCTTTCACCGTTTCCTGGATACCCCGGAATTCCATGCGGAGACAGACCGGGTTAAGCCTGCGCCGGAGGAGGCGATCGCGTTGATCCATGAGGCGGGCGGGAAGGCCGTCCTGGCGCATCCCGGACTGCTGAAGATCACGCTGCAGGAGCAGGAGCGGCTGATCGCAGAGCTAGCGGAGCAGGGGCTGGACGGCCTGGAATGCTTTTACAGCAGGCATAGTACTGGACAGACGGACATCTATCTGTCACTGGCGGAAAGAATGCGCTTATGGATATCCTGCGGCTCGGATTTCCATGGGGAGAAGGTGAAGCCTGTGGAGATGGGCATGGAATTATCGCAGGAGTATGTAGAAAAACTAGTGATCAATGTGATTGACCAGAAAGGCATGGAATGAGGATGGACTATACGAAAGCGGAAATGCTGCAGTATCTGAAAGAAAATATCCCAGAGATTCATATTCTTCCGGTATTGATCGTGGACAGCGGGCAGTTTGAGAGCGATCAGGAGCAGGAGACAGACAGGATCATTGACTTTTCACAGGGGGAAAACCTGATCGTCCGTTCCTCGTCTGCCATGGAGGATACAAAGGGGTATTCCAACGCCGGGAAATTCGAGTCCATCTTAAATGTCGCTCCCGACAGGGAACATGTCAGTGAGGCGGTACGCCGGGTCTATGAATCCTACGAAACCAGGGAGGCTCAGCAGATACTGGTTCAGCCCATGCTGCGGAATATAAAGAAGTCGGGGGTCATATTTACGGCGGATATGGATACGCTGGCGGACTATTATATTGCCAATTATTATGAGGGGAATGATTCCGCAGCCGTTACCAGCGGAAGTACAGGGGAATTGAAGACCTATGTGCAATATAAAAAGAGCAGCATGGGACAGCTTGACCCGGATATGTCCAATCTGATCCGGTCATGCCGGTATATAGAAGCCTTTCTGGGAAACAGGGCGCTGGATATCGAATTTGCCATTACTTCCGGGGGGACTGTGTACATCCTCCAGGTAAGGCCTGTTGCAACGGGGAATAAGCAGAAATATGAATATGTGGATATTGAGCCTGCGCTGAGGCGGATTTATAAAAAAGCGTGCAAGCTGGCAAGGAGGCATCCCTTTTTGCTGGGGGACACCACCTGCTTTGGCGTAATGCCGGACTGGAATCCGGCGGAGATCCTGGGGGTAAGGCCCAAGAAGCTGGCTGTTTCCCTTTACAAGGAATTGGTCACGGACAGTATATGGGCGCATCAGAGGCATAATTACGGGTATCGCGACCTGACGATGCACCCGCTGATGATCTCTTTCTGCGGCATCCCTTACATAGATACCAGGATAACATTTAATTCCTTCATCCCGCAGAACCTGAACGAGACGATCGCGGAAAAGCTGGTAAACTTTTATCTGGCCAAGCTGGCCGCATATCCGAAATACCATGACAAGATAGAGTTTGAGATCGTATATTCCTGCTATTATCTTGGATTACACAATGACCTGAAGGAATTGATGCGGTATGGATTTAATGAAAATGAGATCACAAGGATAGAATTCTCCCTGCTGGAATTGACAAACAATATCATAAATCCACATACCGGCCTGTACAAGAAGGACATCGAGAGGATTGAAATCCTGAAAACAAATTATGGCAGGATCATGCATTCGGAAATCTCGCTTGTGGATAAGATTTACTGGCTGATTGAGCAGTGCAAGGAGTACGGCACCCTGCCCTTTGCAGGGGTGGCAAGGGCGGGCTTTATCGCCGTCCAGTTTATGAAGTCTTTTGTCAAAATGGGAATCATTGACAAGGAAGAATACGATCTGTATATGAATTCCCTGGATACGGTGAATAAGCAGCTGAATCATGATCTGCGCAGCTATTGCAGGAATGAGATGACTAAGGAGCAGTTTTTGGAGAAATACGGGCATATCAGGCCGGGGACATATGATATCCTGTCGAAGCGCTATGATGAGGGTTTTGAAGAATATTTTTCCAGAGACAGCTATCTCCAGGAGGAAGCGGCGGACAGGGAATTCAGCTTTTCCCAGGCGCAGAGGGAGCGGATCCAGCTGGAGCTGGATCAGAACGGGCTGCTGATAACGACGGATGCGCTGCTGACATTTATAAAGGAGTCCATCGAGGGCCGGGAGTATCTGAAATTTGTTTTTACCAGATGTGTGAGCGATATCCTGAGACTGATAGAGGAGCTGGGAAAGAGGGCGGAAATCGGGAAGGAGGATATGGCCCATCTGGATATATCCGTTGTGAAGCAGCTGTATGTGGATTTATTTGCCGGTGAGATGAGAGCTATATTTCTGGAGAATATCAATAATAATAAAATGCAGTATGAGAATTCTGTGAGGATAAAGCTGCCGGGGATCATTGTGCATCCGGAGGATGTGTATTCTTTCTACCTGTTGAGTGATGAGCCGAATTTTATTACCCAGAAGTCAGTTACCTCCGAGGCTGCGGTGATCGGGGATAATGAGTATGAGGGGAAGATTGTCTTTATCCAGGCGGCGGATCCGGGCTATGATTTCCTGTTTTCCAAGAATATTGCGGGGCTGGTAACACAGTTTGGAGGCGCTAATTCCCATATGGCGATCCGGTGCGCCGAGCTGGGAATCCCGGCTGTTATCGGGGCAGGGGAGGCTAATTTCACCGAATGGTCGAAATACAGCGTGATGACGATTGACTGCCTGAAGAAGCAGGTCATCAAAATCCGGTAAAGGAGCAGCATGATGAAAAGATTTATGATTTATATGGTAGGCATCAGCGGAAGCGGTAAAACAACGATTGCCAGGGCGCTGGAGAAAGAGATAGGAAAGAGATCCGGACTGAAGATGCAGCTGATAGACGGGGATATTATCCGCGGTGAATTCGGAGGTGTGTTCGGATATACCTATGAGGAAAGGATGAAATGCAACCAGGCAGTGCGCGTTGTGGTGAAGTATCTGATACAAAATGATATTTCCGTTGTCCTTTCGCAGGTTGGCGCATATGAGGCCATGCGCCGGAATGTCAGGAACGATTTCAGCGGGCTGTCCGATTATATTGAGATTTATGTGAAATGCTCCGTTGAGGAATGTATGCGGAGGGATGTGAAGGGCTATTACAAAAAGCATGAGCAGGGCGAAATGGAGAATTTAAACGGGGTGAGCGATACGTTTGAGATACCGCAGAATGCAGAGCTTGTGATCGATACGGAGAAGGTCACTGTGGAGGAGGCTGTGGGCAGCATCCTCCGTTACCTGGAGGAAAAGGGTTATGAATTATAAGTATATTACAGAGGACAATCTGGAGAATAAGCAGACTTACATGTACAGCGAGTATGGAGGGGAGGACTTCCTGAAAGCGTATGTGAAATCCCGGGAAGATGTGATAGAGAACATAAATTTCTCCGGGGGGGGGTAAGACATAATACATACGCCGAATTAAAAAAGACATGGGAAGAAATGAGAGATGCGGACAATTTGGAAGCGGAAACAAAGCATGTCATTGACCTGTATGTGAAAGCCTTTGAAGTGCGGAAGCGGTTATACACAGGATATGATGAGATGTGGAAGCCCTGCAGGAAGGAATTCCGGGATTATGGGAGCTATCTGCTGTTTGGGAACATTCTGGCAGCAGCCTATCGCAGAACGGAATGTTTGAAGTATGCCAGCTGCCTGATGAAATTGACGGACAGCCTGATTTCTGTCATAACGCTGTTAAGAGAGGCGGAACAATATGAATTGGCGCTTATCTTAGGCAGTGAATTAGAGATTTACAGGGATATCAGGAGAACAGGAGGCGCGGGATGATACTTTCAGACTTTGCACTTATAGCTTCCAATACGGCGAGGACAAAGGCATATATCCAGATCATGGCAGGACGGGGGCTTTTTCCGTCAGCCTGTATCGTTTACGCGGAGGATATGGATGTACTTTACCGGGAGAGCAGGGATTATACAGGCTCCATGGACATGGGGGATTATTTTAACCGTGATATCCCATTGCTCACCTTGATGGATCATTTTTCCATGAAGTATATTGTTGTGAAAGATAAGGACATCAATTCTGATAGCATGATCGAATGCATTCGGGGGCTTCCGCAGACTTATTTTATTTATTCGGGATATGGAGGAGCCATACTGAAATCGACTCTGTTTCAGCTGGGAAAGAATTTTCTGCATGTCCATGCGGGAATACTGCCGGAGTACCGGGGGTCTACGACCGCCTATTACAGCATCTTAAAGGAGGGCTGTCTGGGGGCTACGGCAATCTTCCTGAATGAAAAGATTGACGAGGGCCGGATGATCTGCCGGAAAAGGTTTGCGCTGCCGGAAGAAACGGTAGATATTGATTATATTTATGAACCTTATATCAGGGCGCAGGTCCTGCTGATGGCGCTGGAATATTATGTGAAACATGGCAGGTTTGATGTCCAGGGGCAGTCGGATGAAAATGCGGAGACCTATTACATTATTCATCCTGTTTTAAAGCATCTTGCCCTAAATTATGTCAGGGAGGGGTTTCATGAAGATTGTGTTGTTCACACAGAGAGTAGAGATAGTAGAAAGCTATAAGGAGAGAAGGGACTGTGCGGACCAGCGCATAGCGGAATTTATCAGCGCGGCCGGTTTCCTGCCGGTTCCGGTTCCGAACAATGGGGATACAGCGGAAAGCCTTGTGGGGGAATTAAAGCCGGCGGGGATCGTCCTGACAGGCGGTAACAGCCTGGCCGCATACGGAGGAAATGCCCCGGAGAGGGATCGTGTGGATGAAACGCTGATCAGGGCCGGCATAGAACAGGGAATTCCGGTATATGGGTTCTGCAGGGGGATGCAGTCCATATTGGCGTATTTTGGAAATGAGCTGAAGAACGTAACCGGACATGTGGCGGTGAGGCATGATGTCAGCGGTGAGATCAGCAGGAATGTAAACAGCTATCACAACCAGGCGTGTCTGGAATTAAGGGAAGGCTGCGGGCTTGTGTGTGCGGCGCGGGCGGAAGACGGGATTATTGAGGCGGTAAAGCATACGGATTATCCGATCATGGCGACCATGTGGCATCCCGAGAGGGAAGATGGCTTTCATGAGGCGGATCTAAAGATGGTGAGGGATTTATTTTTACAGAAAGGCGGAGTGGAGCGATGAAAGCGATTATTTTGGCAGCAGGCCAGGGGACAAGGTTAAAGAAGTATACGGAGAATCTGCCGAAGGGGATGCTCTCCTTTGACGGCAAGACGATCATAGAGCGCCAGATAGAGATGTACAGGGCCCAGGGGCTGGACAAGATCATTGTTGTCAGAGGCTTTGCGGCGGACAGGATTGATTATGACGGCGTCACCTATTATACCAACGAAGATTACGCGAATACCAATATGGTGGAGTCCCTTATGGCGGCAAGGGAAGAATTTGATGATGATATTATAGTGAGTTATTCCGATATCCTGTTTGAGGAGAACATGTTGAAGACAATGCTTTCGTCCAAAGCGGAATTTGGCGTTGCCGTGGATGATAACTGGCAGGCGTATTGGGAAAAGCGCTATGGCAGGGTGGACTTTGACACAGAGAGCCTGGCGATTGACGCAAACGACAATATAACGGAGCTTGGCCTGGAAAGCCCTGAGCTTTCAGCGATTGACGCAAGATATATAGGGCTGCTCAGGTTTTCAAAAGGCGGGCTGTCAAAAATAGAAGCGATTCTGGAGGATGCCTACAAAAACTATCAGGATAAGCCCTGGCAGCAGTCGGGAAAAACCGTCAGGAAGGCGTATATGACCGACCTGCTCAATGCGCTGATCGAAGCGGGGGAACAGGTAAAGGCCATACACTTCACCAATGGATGGATTGAGTTTGATACTAATGAGGATTACGAGAATGCCTGTGAGTGGGTAAAGGACGGATCGATTCGGGAGCTGATCCGGTAGTATAGCGATGGAAAAGGGAAACCGGAATACGCAGGCCGGGGAAGGGGACAGTATTGTTATGTACAAGCTGCAGAAAATTCTGACAAACGGTTTTATTGAAATAGACGATACCCGGCATATGTATTACAGGAGTTCGGATGCCATTTATAGCGGGGCTTGCGGGGAAAGTGTTCTGCATAAAGACAATCAGTACGAGTTTTTTACATATTTTAATTCTCTTTCCGTGGAAAAATGGAAGAAATATACTTATGCGGAACGTTTTTACCTGGTGCTGGATGGGGGGGGGCACTTTCACCATAGACCTGTTCGGGCACTATGGCGAAAGGAAATCGGATATCAAGAAGGAATGGCTGGGAAGCTATGATTTTGTCCTGCAGGAGAGGACACAGATCGTTTTGCCTTATCCTGTTGAGATGCGGAGTACGGTGGCAGCTTTTCAGATCAGGACAAGTGAAAAGACTTTTATCTATGACGCTTATTATGCTGCAGAAGTGGAAGAAGATAAAATATCTTCGCCGTACATAGCACTTATAACGACTACCTTCAGGAAAGAATCTTACATAAACAGGAATATCAGCTTGTTGAAGAAGCACCTTTTTTCCGATCCCGTGTATGCGCCGTCATTTTTCTGGGACATTGTGGATAATGGGGGGACACTTCCGGAGCAGACAGACTATGATCAGAATATCAGGGTTTTTCACAACAAGAATACCGGAGGTGCGGGCGGATTTGCAAGGGGCATGATAGAGGCATTAAAACAACCGGAAAGGCCTACGCATATTTTGTTAATGGATGATGACGTAATATTTTCACCGGAAAGCTTTAAACGCATCTATAAGCTGCTGAGTATTATGAGGCCCCAGTATCAAAATTATTTTATCAGCGGAGCCATGTTGAATATGGGACAGCCGAATATTCAGCATGAAGATGTCGGTATCCTGGATCCGTTTGGAGCACATGGGCCTGCAAAACCGAGATATGACCTGAACAAATGGGACAGTGTCATTTTAAATGAAACCATGCTTCCGGCAGATGTTCATCAGTATAGCGGATGGTGGTTCTGCTGTATTCCGGGAACGAAAGTGGATATGGATAATCTCCCCATGCCTTTTTTCGTCAGGGGGGATGATGTGGAATATTCTATTCGCAGCCATACAGGCTTTCTTACAATGAATGGAATCTGCATCTGGCATGAGGGCTTTGAAAATAAATTTTCCGGCGCCCTGGAATTATACCAGGTGCATCGGAACGATCTGGTCATACAGGCAATACATAAAGAAATGTCAGATATCCCGGTGGTTAAGAGGATCCAGGATCTGTTCTGGCAGGAAATGTATAAGTTTAATTATAAGGGAGCGGCGCTGCTGCTGGACGCTGTGGAGGACTATCTGAAGGGCCCTGAATATATAATGGGGCTGGATGGCCGGCAATGTATGCAGGATAAGCGGGAGAAGGATAATCAGCTTTTTGATATTACGGCGGAAGTGGAAAAGCTGATTGATTATGAGAATCTGTATGTCTATAAACCATTGGGAAAACTTATAAAATTTTTATATGATTATTCCTGTAACGGGCACAGGATCCCACTGATCTCCTTGAGAAGGAAGAAGGGAATCATACCGTATGGATGGGGCTATTATCAGAGAAAGCAGTGCTTTACAAGGGTGAATTATGCAATAGACCCTATAAATCATAAATATGCAATCTATCGACGTTCGGACAGGCTGTTCCGCGAATTGAAGCAGAGGTATAAGCTTGTTATGAAGGAATATGAGGAAAACAACGCCAGGGTCGCGGAATCATATCGCGCGCGGTCAAAAGAAATGAGGAGCGGGCCGTTCTGGGAAAAATATTTGGAGATTGGCTGAGGGTGGAGACGAATTTTAGAAATATTCAGGAAATCATAATATGAAGGAGCAAGTATCTATAATGCCGAAAAAGTATGATGTAGGAATAATGGGGGTATGGGTCGGTTGCAATTATGGAAGCATTGCGACTTATTATGCATTAAACAGGATAATAACTTCAATGGGATATTCTGTTCTTATGATTGACAAACCGAGAGTCACAAGCGGGCAGGACGTTGAACTTACGGAGACTCATTCCAGGAAGTTTGCCCGGGAGCACTATAATATCAGCAAATCTTATAAACTTGAGGAATTGAAAGAGCTCAACGATATCTGCGATACCTTTGTCATTGGCTCCGACCAGGTATGGAATTATGGCATAAATCAATATTTTGGAAAGAGCTACTACTTTGATTATGTAGAAGAATCAAAGAAGAAAATAGCGTATGCGAGCTCCTTTGGGCATGGCATAGACTTTGCGCCTGAAAAGGAGATTGCAGCTATTTCAGAATACATGAGGAGATTTGACGCTGTTTCTGTGAGGGAATCGGATGGGGTCAGGCTTTTGCGCGATGTATACGGAATCAGGGGACAACAGGTGTTGGATCCGGTTTTCCTGGCAGACAGGGAAATTTTCGATGAGCTGGCGGAGAAAGCGGAATTTTGCGAGACAGAACCGTATATAGCAACCTATATCCTCGACCCTACCCCTGCTAAAAGAGCCGCCATGCTGCATGTGGCGGAAAGATCAGGCTATAAGCTGATAAATATGCTCGACGGCCTTCCCTGGCTTTATGATGAGAACCGGAAAAAGCTGGGAATGGATGCGGCAGAGAATGTTACAGTGAAAGAATGGATTTCCGTTATTAAGAACAGCGAATTCGTTATAACGGATTCTTGTCACGGGGTCAGTTTTGCCCTGCTTTATGAGAAAAATTTTATCCCCTTCACAAATAAGAAAAGAGGATATTCCCGTTTTAAATCATTGGCGGATCTGTTTGGATTTGCAGACCGGCTGATCACTGTCCCTGAAGCTGTTATAAACAATGATGCTGTTCTGGAACCAATGGATTATACAAAGATCAATGCCATTATGGCGGAGGAAAAAGCAAGATGCGGTAAATGGCTCAAGCATGCATTGGAAACGCCAAAGGAAAGACTTGAAAGAGTATCCTTTCCGCGCAATATCACTATTGACCTGAAGAAGACATTCTGTACCGGCTGTGGAGCCTGTGTCAGCGTCTGTCCGCATCATGCACTGTCATTGCAGCCGGACGAGTTTGGATACTACAGGGCAGAAGTTGATTATGATAAATGTACGGGATGCGGTCTGTGCATAAGGACATGCCCTGCGTTATCACTGCCGGAAAATAATAATTCCAGGGAGCCCGATCTGTATGAGTTTATAGCAGCTGACGAAAAAATACTGAACGACAGCTCCAGTGGAGGAATCTTCTCACTGCTGGCGGCAGAGGCATTTAACAGGAATGGGGTTGTTGCGGGTGCGGCATGGAGAGACGATTTTACGGTAGCGCATATATTGATTGAAAAGGCAGAAGACCTGAATAAGTTACAGAAATCAAAATATCTGCAGAGTTATATGGGGGATATTTTCCGCAGGGTAAAGGAAAAGCTCGACAATCATGTCTTTGTGCTTTTCAGCGGCTGCCCATGCCAGATTGCCGGCCTGAAGGCATATCTGGGCAAGGATTACACCAATTTGATCAAGGTGGATCTGCTGTGCGGAAATTCTCCTTCTGCAATGTTTTTCAGAAAGTATATTGAGGAGGATTTCCCGGAGGGGCTTGAAAAGTATGTTTTTCGCCATAAAGTGCAGGGATGGAACAGCGACTGTGTTACTGTCGCTGTCACTACTGACAGAACGGAAGTAAGGCGGGGCGGAAAACAGGATAATTATCAGCGCGTTTACCATAATCACACTATGTGTTCCCCGCATTGTGAGAAGTGTAAGTACCAGTCAGTCCCGAGATTTGGGGATCTGACCATAGGGGATTTCTGGGGCATCGGGAAAAGGGATGATTCCATAGATACTGCAAAAGGGGTTTCGGCAGTATTATGTAACAATGATAAAGGCAGGAGATTCTTTGAAAGTATTTCTTCAGAGAAATCCGCTGTGAAAAAGAAAGTCCCCTTGAGCTGGCTGGGCGGAAATGGTTATGCCATAAATGGCAGCCACAATTACTGTTCGCCGAACAGGGACGACTTTTATAAGGCAATTAAGACCATGCCATTTTCAAAGGCCGTAAATTATGCCCTGAAGCCTGGCCATGGAATATACCCGGAGCAGGGATTTTTCAACTATTCTGCCCCAGGGGTTCATTTCAGCTTCGATCCGGCTGTGTGGGAAGAAAATTACATCAATGGCGTTACGGTACTTTCCACAAGAACGGCTCAGCCTAAGACAGGCCAATACTGTACTTTATCATTGCCGGGGATACTGAAAGCGGAGTGCAAATATAAGTTTAAAATAAAATTCAAAATAAAGACGGATTCGCAGGAGATTAACTTCCATGTAAAGGATTCCGGAAGCAAATATTACCAGGTGATATGTACACACAAGGTATCCTCCGGGGACAGGGATGACTGGGTATCCATAGAGAGGGAATTTGTCCCTGACTGCGCGTTTTATGATGAATTTATGATCGGAGCATCCCAGCTCAAAGGGAATGAGAGGTATATTGCTGTCGAATCCCTGTCCATAGTGGAAAGTGTGTAAAGAGCATCAGGTGGAGGGGCCTTCCTCTTTTAAACGATTAATTTCAGCTGTGAGGGCGTCCCTTTCAGCCATGAGGGCAGCAATGGTAGCATCCCGCTCCTCCAGCGCTCTTTTCACAGAGCGCTGGATGCGGTAGTATTCTTCGCGGGCTTCGCACTGAAGGCGGATTTTTTCCTCCTGGGTCAGCTGATAGATAGTGTCGGAAGCGTCTTTGATACAGTTATCATTCTGTGCCAGCATTTTGATCTCCTCCCATGTGGTGGATTGAAAGAGGGACGCCCAATAATCGATATGGTATGCCCTGTCTTCTTCCGTTGCCAGATCGGTACGAGTTAAGTTTAACACAGAAAGGCGCAGTTTGTCACTATATAGCATATGATTTTTAACGTTAAGAAACTGATAGGTTGCGTAAAATTCAGGATATTAGAGAACAGGTAATGCAGATGAAAACGAATATACGTAGACAGATAAAAAGCTGTCTGACGAGTGGGGGGGGGTATAACCGCCAGAAAGACAGGCCAGTAAGCGACAGCCGTGCATTGCGGGAGCAGGATGATCAGACGATCATCAGCACCATCGGAATGGCGGAGCTGCCGCTCATCATAGATGTGCTCTACGACAAATATCATGGGAAATATCAGCTGATCGATATCGGCGGCGACTGCATGTTCCGCTTTGGCGAGACAAATGTTGCCAACGTGTCTTATCTCGCTACCTATATCCATTTCATTCAGATAGAAAATAATGTGCTCAGGATAGAGGGAAATGTTTCATGGCCGGCTGTGCTGAAGGAGCATTTTAAGTTTTATGTGGTGGTAAACGGCAGGGAATACGCCTGCACAATGTCCGATGCGGGGCTGAATCTGGCCCACGGCGATAGCGGGAGGGTGTATGAGGCCAGGACGGCCTTCCTTTACGAGCAGAGGCTCGACGAGGGGGAAAGCTGCCAGATTGCCTTCTGCTATGAGTGTGCGGGGATCAGATGCCGGAGCGGTAAGATCAACTCCATGCGCTTTTCCCCTGTGGCGGATGTACTGGAAAATCAATATGCGCTGTGCGGAGGCTGGCTTCTACGGGAGGAAGGTAGCCTTATCAGCGTGCGGAAAATTTCAGAGGGGGAGGCGGCGCTCTGCGAGCGCAGGTTCCGGGGCTCCTTTGCGCCCAGACTGGGGGAGGATGCCATACGCCGTGTCACGGCTGTCCGGGACGGATATTTCCAGAGGAAGGCCGGGCAGGGAAAGGCCGTCTGGCTGTTTATGGACAGGATTGACAAGGCGGATGACAACGGGGAAGCGTTCTTTGAGTATGTGTGCGGGCGGAAGCCGGAAAATGTGGAATGCTACTTCGTCATCGACAGGGCTTCCCCCGATTATGAGAGGCTGTCCAGGGTGGGAAACGTAGTCGATGCCCTGTCCACAGAGCACTGCGTATTGCTGCTTTTGGCGGAGTATATCTTCACGTCCCAGCTGAACGGATGGGTGGAGAATCCCTACGGGGAACTGGAAGAATATTTCCGGGATCTCTGCCACAGGGCGAAAGTGGTCTTCCTGCAGCACGGGGTTACCAAGGACGATCAGACGAAATGGCTGAACCGGTATTACCAGAACCTTCATGCAGTGGTATGCAGCGCTTCCCTGGAAAAGAAGGCTTTCCTGGCGGAGCCGTATTTCTATGAGGAGCGGCAGCTCTGGAATACCGGGATGCCGCGGCTGGACAGGCTGTACGACCGCAGTGAGGATTTCATTTTATTCATGCCTACCTGGCGAAGGGTGCTGATGGAGCAGCGGTGGGATGGGGAAAAGGGTATTTACCGGTGGCATCTGAGGGAGGGCTTTGGGCAGAGCAGCTATTACCGTTTTTATCATGAGGTGCTTAATGACAGAAAATTCCTGAGAAGGTGCAGAGAGGCGGGATACCGGGTCATCTTTATGCCCCATCCCATTATGCAGCCATATATCGGGGAATTCCGGCCGGCGGAGGAGGTGCTAGTCCTGCCGTACCATACCAGCTGGCGGGAGCTGATCGCAAAGAGCCGTATCATGGTCACAGACTATTCCTCCGCCGCCTTCGACTTTGCGTATCTGAAGAAGCCGGTGGTCTACTGCCAGTTTGACAGGGAGGAATTCTTTGCCTCCCACACGTATAAAAGAGGCTATTTCGATTATGAGACCATGGGCTTTGGAGAGATTGTGGCCACGAAACGGGAATTCCTCCAGGTGATATTTGATTACCTGGACAACGGATGCAGAGAAAAGGACAGGTACAGGGAAAGGGTGGAAGCCTTTTACTCCTGGACGGACAAAAGGTGCTGTGAACGGATCTACGGGAGGGTCATGGAAGAAAGAAATGGGATATGAGACGGGGATTGTGGAGGGGCATATTGTCCGGACAAAGTACAGCGGCCGCCGGGGGCAGGAGCAGGTTTGGGATATTTATCTGGAAAACGTCTTCTGGGGCGGGAGGATTGCTTTCCCAATGCATGTGGAGCCGGGAGTCAGGGACAGGATCCTCTGGATGTATGACCTGAAAGAGGAAGAATTCGCAGCTACGGGGGAGTATCGGGCCAAGGGGCCTTCCACGGGAGTAGCCTGCGTGTATACAAACAGGAACAGGGAAGAAATGTATTTTATCCTGTTTACGAACCGGCAGCAGATGTATAAGAGGTTCGTGCATTTCAGCCACAGGGCGGAGCGTGTAAGTCTCAAGGGTAACAAATTCCGGCTGGCTTTTCAGGGATGCCTGTATTCGGAAAAGCGGCAGGACTTTGCTCTGCGGAGGCTGACCCTGGTGGTGGATCAAAACCACAGGATCGCCATGGGGCAGGGGCTTGAGAAGGGAAAGCGCTACAAGAAGACATTCTGTGAAATCCCCCTGGAATCCATTGTCTCGCAGGAGACATGGATTAACAATCCCATCCATGTGGAGGCGGATATCGACGGGGAAATCCTGGAATTCAATGTGGGGCATAAGTCCAGGAGGCGGAAGCCGGGCAAATTTTATTATGTGCCGGTCACGGCCGCTTACTACGGGGATAAGGCGCTGTTTGTCCGGGGGAATGTCCATCAGAATTATACCCTTGTGGTGAGGGATAAGGATCCTGCCGAGTATGAGGAGGGATTCCTGGCATTGGAGAAGAAGGCGGTGTCCGCCATGATGTATTACAGGGGAAGGCTGGCGCGCCGTTTCCGAAAGCATCCGCTGAACCTGTACTATGAAAAAAATTCCATGAAGGCGGAGGAGGGAACCTTTGAGATTTTCCTGGAAGCATTGAAATCGGAAAGGTCGGAGAATTATTTCATCCTGGATCGGAATTCGCCGCAGTGGGAGGAGCTTTCCGGATACCGGAATATGGTGGCAAAGTATTCCGGGAGGTATTACGAGCTGCTCTACAGCGCGGACTGCTTTATCTCCACAGAGACGCCGTCGCATTTAAATGTGCACCGGGCAGTCAACCGGTATGTCCGCAGGACGCTTCTGGAGAAGAAGTTTGTCTTCCTGCAGCACGGGGTGACCTACATGAAATGCCAGGGAGCCGGCTCGGTCTTCGGCAAAGGCAAGGAGGGGGAGCCGGATTACTGCATTGTGGGAAGCGAGAAGGAGGCCGGGGCGGTGGCGGGGATGCTGCATATCCCCAGGGAGAGATGCGTCATTGCGGGGCTTCCGGTATTCAGCACCATAGAGTATGGGCATATCGGCCCGGGCTCGGAGGATATTGTCACCATCATGCTCACCTGGAAGCCGTCGGAGGAGCATATGCTGGGGCATTTCGAGGATTCCGGTTATTACCGGAATGTCCGGGGGGCATATGGTATGCTTCAGAAATACATTTCCCAGGGGCAGCTGCAGATAGTGCCCCATCCCAAGGTGATGGAGCTTTTGCTGCATACAGATCTGGCGGAAGCGGTCTGGAAGGGGACTGTGTCGGAGGCCCTGGAAAGGACGAAGCTGCTGGTCACGGATTATTCCTCGGTATGCTATAACGCCTTTTATCAGGGGGCGGCTGTGGTGTTCTATCAGCCCGACCTGGAGGAGTACCAGAGGGAGGTCGGCAGGCTGGTGCCGGAGGACGGGGAATACATCGGGCACAGGGCGTTTGACCTGAAGGAGCTGGAAGACTGCATCCGGCGGGGAATACGTCAGGGCCGTATCGACCTGGGGCACCTGCGGACGGAGGAATTTGAGGCCCGGTACAGGACGATCAATCAGTTTTCGGACGGCCGGAATATACACAGGATTGTGGAATTCCTGACAGAGAAAGGGATCATCTGACCGGAGGGAGGAGAGACAAATGGCAAACGCGCTTATATTTGCCGGCGGGGTCGGCAGAAGGATGAAATCGGAGGATGTGCCGAAGCAGTTCCTGAGAGTGGACGGGATTCCCATTATAATCAGGACAATCCAATATTTTGAGAAACACGAGCAGGTGGCCCGCATTGTCGTAGTGTGCTACGAGCCCTGGATCGATGAGCTGAGACAGGAGCTTGGGGAATACGGGATCCGGAAGGTGACGGAAATACTGCCGGGGGGACAGACAGGCTTTCAGTCAATCCACATAGGCCTGAATTACCTGAATGGGATCATGTCCGGGGAGGAGGCGGTGCTGATCTGCGACGGCGTGCGGCCCTGCCTGAGCCGGGAGCTGATCACAGAGTGCATCAGGAACGCGGAGCTTTACGGTTCCGCCGTCCCTGTGACACCCAGCATCGATTCTGTGCTGTACAGCGAGGACGGGGAGCAGTGCGGGAAGAACATTTCGCGGAAGAAGATATTTATCACCCAGGCGCCCCAGGGATATCTGTTTAAGGAGATTGTGAGTGCCCACGAGGAGGCAGTCCAGGGAGGCATGGAGCCTATTTCGTCTGCCGACCTGATGATCGAGCTGGGCCGGAAGGTGCACCTGTTCCCGGGGATACGGGAAAACATCAAGGTTACTACCGCGGAGGATCTGAACGCCCTGCGGGCGACGCATTACTATGAGCATTTTAAGAATTTTTCCAGGGAAGAATTGAATATTGAGTAACTGTTTTAGATTGTACATACGGGCGGGACGTACAGGAAGGGCCCGGGAGGAAGGGGACAGGCGCAGGGATGGAAGAAATATATTTTTCAATCATTGTATATATTGACGACGAATACGGAGTGGAGAGGTGCATCAGGAGCATCCTGTCTTCGTCAGCGGAAACGCGCAGAGTGACCAGGATCATTGTGGTGGATCCTGTCTGCTCCGGGCATACGCTGGAATGGGGGATGGAATATCAGAAAAGGCTTGGGGGGGAGCGCTTTGTATATCTCAAGGTCTTAAACGGTAAGATGGCATCGGCCTTCAATGCAGCCATTCCCGAGATAAAGGGGAGGTATGCTAATTTTATCTGTTCCAGCATGTACTTTTCCCCTACGGCAGTGGAGATGATCCGTACCGTCGCGGAGAGGGAGGGAAGGCCCAAGCTGTTGACAATTGCGCCGTGGACAGAAAACGAAAAGAAGGAAAAGATCCAGTACCTGATGTCCCCCAGATGCAGGCCCGACGCCTATGTGGAGCATATCAAGCTCCAGAGCGAACCGGAGAACCTGAATCTGATGCTGCATTCCTATTTCATCCGCTGCTACCTGATAAACAGTAAGGAACGCCATATGTGGTTTGAGGAGGAGACGGAGGAGGATTGCGCAGTGGAATTCCTTCTGCGTCTGATCGCGGAATTCCCCAACCAGTACTATCTTCCGAAGCAGGCCATTCATTACAGCTATCAGCTGGAAGATAATTTCAGCGCGTATAAATGCCAGCGCTGCGAATGGTGGTATCTGAGATCGATCCGGGGCTGGATGCTTCCGTTTCTACAGAAATGGGAGGCGGAAAGGGGGATTCTGCCGAAATATTTAAAGGCCGCCATACTCTACCTGATCTATGTCAGGTACAGGGCAAATTCAAACTATTCGGATAAAAAGGTGCTGGATGACAGCCAGGTGGAGGAATTTAAGCAGCAGACGGGCCGGGCGCTCCAGTATATTGATAACAGGATGATCTTTGATAAAAATGTATTTGCCAACCTTACGATTCCCAGGCGTATGCGGGTATGGCTCCTGGAATTAAAGGCGGGGGCGGCGGGAAAGATGTGCGAGCCTGTCCTGTACGGCAGGAAACTGTGCCTGTGGACTCATGAGGCGGATGCAGTACAGCCTGAGACAGGGATCATAAAGGCTTCGTTTGACCAGCAGGTAACGTTCGCGCTGAATGGCCGGGAACCGTCTTCCCTTCCCAGTGTGGTGGAGGTGAGTGAAAATGAGACGCTGATCAACCTGTGTGAGCTGGATCAGGAGCATGTTGTTTTACAGGCGGTCAATTACATCAATGGCAATCTGGAGATAGACGGGATCCTGAGCCTGGGCAATTTCCTGCCGGATGAAAAGATCAGGCTGTACGCGGTGAAGGACGGAAGCCTGATAGAGACAAAGCGGACAGAGGTATACGGATACAGCAAGATGTTCGGGCGTGTCTATGAAGAAAAGTATATGTTCCATGTACAGATATATGTCTCCGCGTATGGCGGTAAGTCAAGGATCGGGTTTGCGGTGGAGATAAACGGGAACCTGACAGAGATCGGTATCCGCACGGGGAAGCCCTATACCCACGTTCAACAGGGGATTGCCGGGCAGTACTGGCATTTCGGGCAGGAATGGTGCTTAAGCTTCTGCGATGAGAATACGCTGCTCTTGGAGGAAATGACAGATTTACAGGCGGGCGCAAGGGAAAAGAAATACCAGCAGGAGCTTATGAAGCTGGCAAAGGCAAAGGACGAATACCCGGCAGAGGCTGTGGAGATTCGCAAAGAATATTTTGCAGAGAAGGAAGAAATGGCAGGAAGGCGGATATGGGTAACCTTTGACAAGCTGTATAAGGCGGGGGATAACGGGGAATACATTTTCCACTATGTGGATCGGAATGTGGAAGACATAGACATTTATTACCTGATCAACGAGGACGCCCCGGATTATGAAAGGCTGAAGGAAAATGCCAATGTGCTGGTATGGGGCAGGAGCGGCACCATAGCAAGGGTACTGCAGGCCGAGGCCATACTGACCACCCACGGGGACATAGCCCAGTATATCGGGCTGAATCCCAGGCTGGCCCCTTATCTGTGCGACCTGCTCAATTCCGTAAATGTGTGCATCCAGCATGGTCTTACCGTACAGGATATCGCAAAATTCCAGAACAGGCTGTTTACGAACCTTCATCTGTATCTGTGCGCTTCTCCAAATGAGATCCGAAATGTGAGCAGGCCCGTCTTCGGATATGATGCAGGACAGCTTAAGCTGGTGGGGATGGCCCGGTACGACGGCCTTAAGAATCAAGACAGGCATCAGATACTCATCACCCCGTCATGGCGCAGGAATGTGACGAATACCAATATAGTCCATGCGACCAATCTGTACAATGTGGATTTTAAAAACAGCGACTATTACAGGATATACAACAGGCTGATAAACGACAGGAAGCTGATAAGCTGCGCGCGCAAAAGGGGATATAAACTCATCTATCTCATCCACCCTGCGCTGAGCGCGCAGATAGACGATTTTGACCGGAATGATTATGTGGAGATCATTGCGGCCACGGGAAATATGAATTATGAGAAAATATTGACCGAGTCCAGCCTGATGGTAACGGATTACTCCGGGGTGCAGTTTGACTTTGCCTATATGAGGAAACCCCTGCTGTACTATCATCCGTCCGAGCTGCCCCCGCATTACGATGAGAGCATCGGGTATTCTTATGAGCGGGATGCTTTCGGGCCGTTGATAAAGGGGCATGACGAGCTGGTAACACAGCTGTGTGAATATATGGGCAATGGCTGCAAAATGAAAGAGGAGTATGTGGAGAGGGCAAACCGGTTCTTTGCATATGACGATTTCAATAACTGCGAGAGGATTTACCATTCCACCAGGGAATATATAGCCGAGATACAGTGAGGTTGATCATGACGAATATAGTAGAAGGACAATTAAAGGAAATTGCGCAGCTCCATGAAAAGAATGTGGAACTGTATCAACAGATAGGCCGGCTGGAGGAGGCGCTGGAGGAGGCCCGGGAATCGGCCCGCCGGCACAGAGAGCTGGAGGAGGAATACAGAGCCTGCAGCGAGAGGCAGCTCCGGGAGCTGGAGAGGCAGAAGGGCGAGATCGGAAGGCTTGAAAAAGAGCTGGAGATGAGCAGGGAGAATGAGAGAAGGCTGGGGGACAGCGTCCGTTCCATGGAGAAATCGGTGTCATGGAGGCTGACCAGGCCTCTGCGCTATCTGAGATGGATACAGCTGAAGGGAAAGAAAGCGTAGCAGGGCGTTTCCCTGAGAATGAGTGAAGGGGGTTTTGGAGGATGAAAGCGCTTCTGATCGGTTCCGCTTTTATGGAAGAATTATATGATTACCTGGACTTTTTTGACACCAGGGTATTGATCAAGGGGGAATCCCCGCTGGCGGATGATTTTCCCCTTCTTCTGGATCATGTGGAGGAGGGTGTTGACTGTGCGCTGGTGGACTTAATGGTCTGCGCATCGTGGCTGTACAGACAGTCAGGGAAATTAAAAACGCTGCATGACAGGGACAACCCCAAGGAGGTATATGACCCCTCCGTCTTTAAGTGCACGCAGTTTGACAAGAATTTTTCCGCTTTTATGGCAGCTTTAGCAGATCGCTTTCCGGCTGACAGAGTGTTCCTGATCGCAGCGTCGCTGCCGCCCTATTATGCAGCTCAGTCGCAATTGAGAAATATCAACAAGGCGGAACATATTGCGGAATGGAAGCAGTCGTATAAGTATATCAGGAAGCTGGAAGACAGATTTATTAAGAAGACGGGTGCGTCAGTGATCCAGCTGGCACAATATTATTTTGTGAAAAAACACAAGGGATATGAGGTGTCCTTTGTCCGGTATGAGGAAACACTGTACAGGGATATCAACCAGTGGTTTTATGAGCGTGAGCAGGGGATGGTAAGGGAACAGCCCCTTTTCCGGTTTAAGCTGGACAGGTATGTCAGGTATCAGTATAAAACGGTTCACTATAAAGGCTTTTACCGGTTTTTAAAGGAAGAAAACATGGTGGACAGGCTGATATTGTCTTCGCCGGGAGAATTTGTGATGGATTATTACAATGACTTTCTGAGGCTGAACACATTGGAGGAACAGCTGCATGACGAGAGCCTGTATGAGGCCGTACAAAGGGATGCCGGCCTTTCGGAGGAATTCCGGAAGGTGGTTCTGGGCTTCCTGCTTTTACAGGATTCGGAAGCCGCCGGACAGTCCCCGGATATGTTCCGGCAGATGTTTAAAAACACCATTGTGCCCGATGGGGTAAAGAAGAAGCTCAGGGATTACTGGAGTAAGCGGGGGGTAAATCCCAAAAAGATCACAAACCATAACGCAGGCTATTATTATGCAAAAATGGCCTGGGGGGCAGGGGAAAAAGAGGCAAAACAATTTGTTTCCGACCATGCGGTGATCGAGCCGGTGCTGGTAGACGTCTACGGTTCATGTATTGCGTGCCAGCCGATCAACGAGCATATTTCCGGCGCCACAGGGGTGGTGCACAATCATTATTACATACATGTGCCCGTGTATGAGGGGTCTGAAATGCCGGTAGAACATCCGGAGGTCGTCTGGCAGGGTGAGCCCGCCGATGAGTTTGAGAAGAATGTGAGGCTGCAGTTTGAGCACCGGATTGAGGACGACCTGAAAAGCTCCGAGGCGGAGTGGTGCCTGGTCGATCTGTTTTCCCTGGCAGCGCCGAGAACCTTCCTGTACGGGGATTTCTGTTTTACGGATTTCGGCAATAAAACCTGGCAGGGCTTAGGCGCGCAGAACATCCACCCCTGGAACGGTTATTATCAGGAACTGCTTCAGAAGCCGGAATTCCTCGAAAGAATACATAAATGGGCCGGCTGGATCAGGGAAAAGTACGGCGATAAGGTCATACTGGTGGATTTCAAGGTGTCCCAGTACAAGATAGGGGACGATGGCCGCCTGTATAACGCCTACAAAAACGCCGGGCGGAAAAACGAGATCATTGACAAAGTATACAGCCTTGTCAAAGAATGGCTGGACTGCTATTGCATTGAATTCGGCAGGGAATTCCTGGCGGATGATATAGGATATGCATCCAGCTCGTCGGTTCATTATGAGCTGGACTTTTATGAGGCCGAGGCGGATGTGATTCAGAAGATCATTGCTGACAGGCCGGCACAGAAGATATATGCAACATACTCAAACGAAATGAGGGTGGAAAGGATCCTCCGCCTGGCAGGGAAGAACCCGCCGGAGCTTTTAAGACAGGTTTTCACAGGGAAGCTGGACGGGCTGATCGTGGCTTTGCCTGCGGAGACCATCGCAATCTATAAAAGGGAGATCGCGGCTTTTTATGATCAGGGGATTGACAGCAGAGAGGCTTTGCTGAAGGCGGTTTCCCGGCTGGAGGAGAGGGAGCCTTCCCGTTATTATAAACTGAAAAGGGCAGTGTTTGAGGCGGAAGCACCCGGGGGTACGCCCTCTGTGAAGATGGGCACAGGCTATGGTTGGCTGCCGGAAATGGCCTTCTATATTAAATATAAGGGAAGGATGGCAAAGAACACATCGTACACCATAGAATTTTACGATGGGGACGAGTACCTTTTTGCGCAGAAGGTCATATACGGGGTAAAGTCTCAACTGCAGCCGGCCCCGGAAAGGCAGGGCGCCTTTTCCGGCTGGAAGGCGTACCGGACGTCGGACGGCACGGTATGCTGTGTACAAGAGGACGGGAAGCGGGTGTTTATCAGTGAGGAAGAATCAGACGAAGATCATACATTATATTTATTCCCCGACAGGGCCAGTGTAGCTAAAAATTCAAAGATTGACGGGGACGTCATTAAAATGTATGGTGTGTGGGAGGGACAGGATGCATAGTAAAACGAAAGGGGACATACAATGACGCAGCAAATGGATTTACAGGAAATGTCCGGCAGGACGATATTGATAACCGGCGCCACCGGCCTGATCGGCTCCTGCCTCATAAAGGCGCTCATAAAACAGAATGAGATGGAGAAGCTGGATATCAGGATTTTAGCCCTGATCCGCTCCCGGGAAAAGGCGGAAGCGGTATTCGGGGAAGCTTATCATTCCGGTGCAGTAAAATTTATCGGGGGGGGGTGGAGCAACTCCCTGAGATAGAGGAGGATATTGACTATATCGTCCATGGGGCACACCCTACTTCCAGCCGGTATTTCATAGAGCATCCGGTGGAGACGCTGCATACCGCGGTCTACGGCACGGACAGGCTGCTTGCGCTGGCAAGGGAAAAGCAGGTCAGGAGCTTTGTGTTCCTCTCCACAATGGAAGTATACGGCAGGCCCCGGAGGGGGAGCCGGATTACGGAGGAATGCTGCGGGCAGTTTGATCCCGCCGTCGTCCGCAGCTGCTATCCGCTCGGGAAGCTGCTCGGCGAAAGCCTCTGCTGTTCTTACTGTTCCGAATACGGTGTACCGGTAAAGATTGCCCGCCTGACACAGACCTTCGGGCCGGGAGTGGGGTACGAGGACGGGAGAGTGTTTGCGGAATTTGCCCGCTGTGCCATTGAGCGCAGGAACATAGTCCTCAAGACCAGAGGGGAGACGGAGCGCGCCTACCTGTATACGGAGGATGCGGTGTGGGCAATCCTGGCCATATTGCTGAAGGGGGAGAACGGGCAGGCTTACACCGCTGCCAATGAGGAAACCTACTGCTCCATCCATGAAATGGCGTCCATGGTAGCGGGGAAGTATGGCATCCAGGTGGAGATCCGGGAGCAGGATACGGCATCGCAGGGCTACGCGGATACTCTGTATATGGATCTGGATACGTCAAAGCTGCAGAAGCTGGGGTGGAGGCCCGAGACGGGCCTGGAGGAAATGTATGACCGCATGATCCGTTCCATGAAGAAAGAAATGGTATAGTCTGATATCTGTGATCGGGGTGTTTGCGAGAACACTATGACAGAGAATAGAGACAGCATCTTAAAGGCTGATATCGAGAATATCGTGGGGAGTGACAGTGTCCCGTGGGATTTGCTGCAAAAGTCCACTGTCCTGGTAACCGGCGCCACCGGCCTGATCGGTTCCCTCCTCTGTCGCACGCTGCTTGCGGCGAACGATGCCCGGGGCCTGGGTATGCGTATTTGTGGATTCGTCCGCAGTGGGAAAAAGGCGGAGGCGATTCTGGGCGGGCTGATCTGCAGGGAGGATTTTACCCTGGTTCAGGGGGATATTACGGATCCTGTTCCGGCCGGCTGCGGTGCGGATTATATCTTCCACTGTGCCGGGATTACGGCCTCCCGCATTATGATAGCGAAGCCGGTGGAGACTCTGATGACCGCTGTGGAGGGGACAAGGAATTTGCTGGAGCTGGCCCGGGCCTGCGGGACAAGGGCTTTCGTATATGCCTCCTCCATGGAAGTGTACGGTTCCTTCCCTGTCCCGGGGCAGGTGGTGACGGAGGGGGATTCCGGCTACATCGATCCCCTGGCCGTGCGCAGCAATTACCCGGTGAGCAAGCGCCTGTGTGAGAATATGTGTGCCGCCTATCACGCGGAGTACGGGGTGCCGGCCCGGGTGGCGCGTCTGGCGCAGACCTTCGGCGCAGGCATCCTGCCGGGCGAGAACCGTGTCTTTGCGCAGTTTGCCAGAAGCGCTATAAGGGGGGAGGACATCGTCCTGCATACAAGGGGGCTGTCCGAGGGAAACTACTGCTACACGGCCGATACAATCAGGGGGCTGCTGATCATAGCCCTGGCAGGAAAAGACGGCGAAGCGTATAATGTTTCCAATCCCGATACTCATACTACGATCGGGGCCATGGCGGAGATGGTCTGCCGCGACATTGCCCGGGGAGCGGTCAGGGTGGTATATGACATCCCGGAGGGCAAGGATTTCGGGTACGCCGCGGATACAAGGATGAAGCTGGACTCCGGTAAGCTGCAGGCGCTGGGCTGGAAGCCGGAGGTGGGCCTGCGGGAAGCGTATGAGAGGATGATAGGAAGCATACGGGAGACGGGAAATTTCTGAGACAAGTTTCTGAGAAAATTGTATTGTACAATTTAGGCGGTTTCTGTTATAATATCAATATTTGTTGATAAAATATCAGAAGGAGAATATAGTGGAAGAATTATTTGAAGAATTATTGGATGAACGTATTGTACGTGCGGTAAAGGAGATGGGTTTTGAGAAGCTGTCCCCGATCCAGAGCGAGGCAATCCCTTACCTCCTGGAGGGGGACGACGTGATCGGACAGGCCCAGACGGGCACCGGGAAAACGGCGGCCTTCGGCATACCGATCCTGCAGAAGGTGGATCCGGAGCTGCGGAAGCTCCAGGCCGTCATCCTGTGCCCCACCCGGGAGCTTGCCATGCAGGCGGCTGAGGAACTGCGCAAGATGGCAAAATATATGCAGGGCATCAAGGTGCTTGCCATATACGGCGGACAGGAGATAGGGAAACAGATCATGGGGCTTAAGGGCGTGCAGATCATTGTGGGCACGCCGGGACGTGTGATGGATCATATGCGCCGCCACACGATCAAGCTGGATCATGTCAGCATGGTGGTGCTGGACGAGGCGGATGAGATGCTGAACATGGGCTTCAGGGAGGATATGGAGACGATCCTCGGGCAGATTCCCAACGCCCATCAGACGGCGCTCTTTTCCGCTACAATGCCCAAGCCCATCCTGGACATTACCAATCAGTTCCAGAACAATGCGCGGATGATACGGGTGGCTGCGAAGGAGCTGACGATCCCGCTGGTTTCCCAGAGATATTACAAGATCAAGAACCAGGACAAGGATGCCGCCTGCATCCGCCTGCTGGAATATTATCAGCCCAGGCTGTGCCTGATATTCTGTAATACCAAGAGGAAGGTGGATGAGCTTGCGGAGGTGCTGAAAAAGGCGGGCTTCCAGGCGGAAGGGCTTCACGGCGACATGTCCCAGCATCAGAGGGATGTGGCAATGAACCGGTTCCGCAACGGCAGTACCAACATACTGATCGCAACGGATGTGGCGGCGAGAGGGATTGATGTAGATAACGTGGAGGCGGTCATAAATTACGACATACCGCAGGACAACGAGTACTATGTACACCGCATCGGCAGGACAGGCCGGGCGGGCAGGACGGGACGTTCCTTCACCTTTGCGGGAGGCAGGGAGATGTACCGCATCCGCGAGATTGAGAGAATCTGCAATACGGTCATAGAGGAAAAGAAGCTGCCGGGAGCGGCCAAGGTGCTGAAGGCGAAGGCGGACAAGTACCTGAACCGGGCGTGGGAGCTCCATGAGCATGAGGATATGGAGCTGATGAAGACCTTTCTCCAGCGCAAGATGGAGGAGGAAGGCTGCGACGCCCTGGAGCTGGCGGCTGTGATGTTAAAGCAGCAGGTCGGGGACAAGGGGCCGGAGATACAGGCGGATGATTCCGGAAGCCGCAAGGGCCTGCGTTTTGGCCGGGGGCGCGACGGAAAAGAGAATGGCGGCCGGGGAAGAAGAGACAACGGCGGCAGAAAAGATTACGGCGGCGGAAAAGAGGAGCGCGGATATGGCAGGCGCGGCCGTGACGGAAGGGACAACGGAAGCGGGAAAGAAGAACGCGGATATGGCAGGCGCGGCCGTGACGGAAGGGACAACGGCGGAAAAGAAGAACGCGGATACGGCAGGCGCGGCCGTGACGGAAGGGATAACGGCGGAAAAGAGGAGCGCGGATACGGCAGGCGCGGCCGTGACGGAAGGGATAACGGCGGAAAAGAGGAACGCGGATACGGCAGACGTGGCCATGACGGAGAAGATTACGGCGGAAGCGGGAAAGAGAATTGGGATTTCCGCAAGGCTCCTAAAGAGCGCGATGTACGCCGGGACGGCAGTGTGCGCGAGCGCGACGGCCGTCGCAGGGATCAGGAGATTGGCAGCAGGCTGCCCAAGAAGAAGTGGTAATGAAGAAAGCGGCAATCAAAAGAAGCGGCAGTGAAAAAAAGCAGCAATCAAAAGAAGCAGTAATGAAATGAATCGGCAATGAGAAGAAACCGTAATGAAAGAGGAGAGCCATGAGGATTGGAACGGGATATGATGTCCACCGGCTGGTGGAAGACAGAGAGCTGATCATAGGCGGCGTGAGGATTCCCTGTGAAAAGGGGCTTCTGGGGCATTCGGATGCGGATGTGCTGCTTCATGCCATTATGGACGCTTTGCTGGGGGCCGCCGCGCTGGGGGATATCGGGAAGCACTTTCCGGACAGTGACCCGGCGTACCGGGGGATATCCTCGCTGATCCTGCTGGAGAAGACGGGGCGCCTTCTGGCGGAAAAGGGTTTCCTCATTGAAAATATTGATTCCACAGTCATCGCCCAGGCGCCGAAGCTGCGCCCGTACATCGACGGCATGAGGGAAAATATCGCCGGGGCACTTGACATGGATGTGGAGTATATCAGCGTAAAGGCGACTACCGAGGAGGGGCTGGGCTTTACAGGGGCAGGGGAAGGGATAGCTGCCCAGGCCGTCTGCCTGCTCACGAGCCCCTATGACCTGACGGCTCAGCAGATTGCCGGAGGCTGCGAGGGCTGCAGCGGCTGTAAGAGGGGTTGACAAAACCATAGTTTTTGCATATCCTATTATAGAAGAAAAGGAAAATGCTATGAACGGGGAGAGTAGCTTTCTGCAACGTGCCAGAGAGGAGCCGCCGAAGGGCTGTGAGCGGCTTTCACGGGAGGGAAGGGAAGTGCACCCGGGAGCAGATCCGTTGAAAGGCGGGTACGCAGGCGGGCGTTAAGCGCTTTGAGGGAGAGGCATGTGCCTTTAAGTAGAGTGGAACCGCGGATAAATCCGTCTCTGGCAGAGAGGGATTATCCGCGGTAATTTGTTGTGGCGGGAAGCCTGGACTGTTGTGGACGGCAGCCCGCTGCTCCGCGGACATCCGCCAGAGCGTACAAGAGGTATGGCTATGGGAATGATGAGCAGTATAAAAGAAGAAATCAGGATCATCCGGGAGAGGGATCCGGCAATCCATTCTTCCATGGAGGTCTTTCTTTACCCCAGTTTTAAGGTAATGCTGCATTACCGCCTGGCCCACAGGCTGTATGAGGGCGGGCACTATTTCTGGGCCAGATGGGTCTCCCAGCGGGGGGTGAGGAAGACCGGCATTGAGATCCATCCCGGCGCCAGGATTGGCAGAGGCTTTTTCATAGATCATGGGAACGGCGTTATCATCGGGGAGACGACGATCATCGGCGACAGCGTCACCCTGTACCAGGGAGTGACCCTGGGAGGTACCGGCAAGGAGCATGGCAAGCGCCATCCAACCCTGGGCAGCAATATTATGATCGGCGCGGGGGCCAAGGTGCTGGGCTCCTGTACCATCGGGGACAACTGTAAGATCGGCGCGGGAAGCGTGGTGCTCTGTGATGTGCCGCCGAATTCCACGGTAGTGGGTGTGCCGGGCCGGGTGGTGAAGCGCTGTAATATGGCGCTGCCCCAGGAGACCATGAACCAGACTGACCTTCCGGATCCGGTGCGGGAGGATATCGCAGATCTCCAGAGGGCCAATTCGGAGCTGATCAACCGCATCCTGGAGCTGGAACGGCAGGTGAAGCAGATGCGGAAAAACAGCACAGTTGATTTTTAACGCAGAAACAAGTGCCCGCGGCGGGCAGGAGGTATGACAATGGAAAACAGATTACAAATGTATAACACCTTAACGAGACAGGTGGAACAGTTCATCCCCAATGAGGACGGTAAAGTGGCAATGTACACCTGCGGCCCGACAGTATATCATTTCGCCCACATCGGGAACCTGAGAAGCTATATTATGGAAGATCTGCTGGAGAAGACGCTGCGCTATCTCGGCTATGATGTGAAGCGCGTCATGAATATCACGGATGTGGGCCATCTCTCCAGCGACGCGGATACCGGTGAGGATAAGATGCTGAAGGGGGCAAAGAGAGAGCATAAGACCGTAATGGAAATTGCGAAATTCTACACGGACGCTTTCTTCAGTGACTGCAGAAAGCTGAACATCAAGACTCCTGACGTGGTGGAGCCCGCTACCAACTGCATCGATGATTTTATCCGGGTGATCCAGGGGCTTCTGGAAAAAGGGTATGCCTACGAGAGCGGCGGGAATATTTACTTTGACACCTCCAGGCTGGAGGACTATCATGTATTTTCTAACCAGAGCGAGAAGGAGCTGCTGGTGGGGGTGAGGGACGATGTGGACGAAGACCGGAACAAGAGGAACAAGAGCGACTTTGTGTTGTGGTTTACCAAGTCCAAGTTTGACGACCAGGAGCTGAAATGGGAGAGCCCCTGGGGAATCGGATATCCCGGCTGGCACATCGAATGCTCCTGCATCAGCATGAAACATCTGGGGGAGTACATGGACATCCACTGCGGCGGCGTGGACAATATCTTCCCTCACCATACCAACGAGATAGCCCAGAGCGAGGCATATCTGGGGCATAAGTGGTGCAATTACTGGTTCCATGTGCATCATTTAAACGATAAGGCGGGTAAGATGAGTAAGTCCAAGGGGGATTTCCTGACAGTGTCCCTGCTGGAGGAGAAGGGCTACGACCCGGTCGTATACCGGCTGTTCTGCTTACAGTCCCATTACCGTAAGCCTCTGGAATTCTCCTTTGAGAACCTGGATAATATGGTGGCTGCTTATGATAAGCTGGTCAAGAGGATCGGAAGCCTGCAGAGGGACGGCCGGTTGGAGCAGGAAAAATTTGCGGAGTACAGGGAGCAGTTCGAGGCGGCCCTCTGCAATGACCTGAATTCCTCCATGGCCATCACGGTACTCTATGATATGTTGAAGGCAGATATGACGGACGCCACCAAATACGCCCTGGCGGAGAGCTTTGATCAGGTGCTGTCCTTGAACCTGACCACCGCCCATGCGGCCAGGGAAGCGGAAAACGGCGTGGATGCCGAAACGGAAAGCTATATCCTGGCAAAGATCGAGGAGCGGAAAGCGGCAAAGAAAGAGAAGGATTTTGCCAGGGCCGATGCGATCAGAAGCGAGCTGCTGGAAAAAGGCATTGTGCTGGAGGATACGCGAGAGGGTGTCAAATGGAAGAAAGCGTAAGGGAGAGGGAAAACCCGGGGAAGGGCCCTGCGGATGGCTTCCTGGAGGAAATCCTGGAGACTTTCCCCGGAAAGAGGACGGATATCAAAACCTATTCACCTCTGGCGCTGGCCTATATCGGGGACGGGGTTTACGATCTCATCATCCGTACTGTGGTGGTGGAGCGGGCGAACCGCCCGGCGAACGCGTTGCACCATGCAACCGTGAAATATGTCAGCGCCAACGCCCAGTCCCGGATCGTGCAGGCGCTGATGGATCAGCTCACAGAAGAAGAATTATCCGTGTACCGGAGGGGGAAAAATTCAAAGCCACACACCACGGCGAAGAACGCGACCCTGGCGGATTACCTGAAGGCCACCGGGTTTGAGGCGGTGCTCGGCTACCTCTACCTGGCAGGCCGCATGGACAGGGCGCTGGAGCTTGTGCGGAAGGGGATTGCGCTGGCGGGTATGAAACTATGAAATTTAGATGAATTATACTAATGACAGGACAGGGAGAAACATATGGCATATAAAGAATCTACAATAGAAGGGCGCAACGCTGTCCTTGAGGCGTTCCGCTCCGGCAGGACAATCGACAGGCTGTATATCCTGGACGGCTGCCAGGACGGCCCGGTCATGACCATTAAGCGCGAGGCGAAGAAGCAGGACACCCAGGTCAGGTATGTGGCCAGGGAACGGCTGGATCAGCTGTCCGAAACGGGAAAGCACCAGGGGGTCATTGCCGTCTCCGCGGCTTATGAGTACGCGGAGGTGGAGGATCTTCTGGCCGCGGCGGAGCGAAAGGGGGAAGCGCCCTTTCTGATCCTGCTGGATAATATCGAGGATCCCCACAATCTCGGAGCCATCATCCGCACCGCCAACCTGGCGGGAGCCCATGGCGTCATTATCCCCAAAGACCGTGCGGTGGGGCTGACCGCCACAGTGGCGAGGACTTCCGCAGGGGCGCTGAATTATACGCCGGTAGCCCGGGTCACGAATCTGGCGAGAACCATTGAAGACCTGAAAAAGAAAGGGCTCTGGTTCGTATGTGCGGATATGGGCGGCACCGTTATGTACCGGCTGGATCTGAAAGGCCCCATCGGCCTTGTCATAGGCAGCGAGGGGCAGGGCGTGGGCAGGCTGGTCAGGGAGAGTTGCGATATGGCGGCTGCCATTCCCATGAAGGGGGATATTGATTCCCTGAACGCTTCTGTGGCGGCAGGCGTGCTGGCTTACGAGATCGTGCGTCAGCGGTTCATGTAAAAGAGACAGGAGGGCAGAGGTGACCTACAGGAAGGAAGATTATGAGCCGTATACGGATGAGGAACTGATCGACCGCCTGCGCCGGGGGGAAGACCTCATTATGGATCATATCTGCGACAGATATAAGAACCTGGTGCGGAGCAAGGCCAAGTCCATGTTTATACTGGGTGCGGACAGCGACGACCTGATCCAGGAGGGCATGATCGGCCTGTTCAAGGCAGTGCGCGATTATGATATGGGAAGGGATGCCAGCTTTTTTACCTTTGCGGAGCTGTGTATCAGCAGACAGATGTACACGGCGGTGCAGGCGGCAAAGCGGCGGAAGCATTTCCCCCTGAACACTTACATATCCCTGGATTCCGGGAGCACCGGCCAGGAGGGCAGGGAGGAGAGCACGCTGGCGGAGCTGATTGCCGACAGGGCGGAGCTCAGCCCCGAGGAGCTGATACTGGACAAGGAGCGGGTGGCTTATCTGGAAAAGCTGATACAGACGGAGCTCAGCGACTTTGAGAAACAGGTGCTGGATCTCTATATGACGGGTATGAGCTATTCCCAGATCGCCAGGGTGCTGGGAAGGGAGGAAAAGGCAACCGATAATGCCCTGCAGAGATTGAAGGCAAAAATTAAAAAATTATTATAAATATGTTAAAATTTGTATGTGCCTTGACTTTAAACGGTCAGGGCCATATAATTTACAGGGTAAAAAACCAAATTGGAAAACGGGACGCGGGTATCCTGCGGCCTGAAAGCCGACCGACTGGTCGGACGGAGAGGCCTGACGGATCAGCCCGGGCTAAATACAGAACCGAAACGCAGAGGAGCAGGTGAGATGATTTCAAAATTCAGCGTAAAAAAACCTTATACGGTGCTGGTGGGCGTTGTACTGGCGATCATCCTGGGTGTGGTGTCCTTCACCAGGATGACGGCGGATCTGCTGCCCAGTATCAGTCTGCCATATGTGATCGTCATGACTACATATCCCGGGGCCAGCCCGGAAACAGTGGAGATGGCAGTGACCCAGCCGGTGGAAGCCAGCATGGCCACAGTCAGCAATATCGAGAGCATCAGCTCCATTTCCGCCGAAAATTATTCCATGGTGGTTCTGGAGTTTGCACAGACTGCGGATATGAATGCGGTCTCACTGGAGATCAGGGAGAGCCTGGATCAGATTAAGAGCTACTGGGACGATTCCGTGGGAAACCCCATCATCATGAAGCTGAACCCTGACATGCTGCCTGTCATGATCGCGGCAGTGGGCGTGGAAGGGATGGATAATGCGGAGATAAGCGCCTATGTGCAGGACTCTGTTATGCCTGAATTGGAGAGCATAGAGGGGGTTGCCAGCGTAAGCGCTACCGGCCTGCTGGAGGAGAGCGTCCATGTCATCATACGGCAGGATAAGGTGAACGAGCTGAATGAGAGGATTTTTGCGGCCATCGACGGTAAGATGGAGGAGGCCGAGGAGGAGCTGGAGGATGGCAGAAAGCAGCTGGAGGATGGAAGGAAGGAAATCTCCGACGGCTGGAAGGAGCTGAACGACGGGCGGAAGGAGCTTGCGGACGGCAGGCAGGAGCTCGTGGACGGCCAGAAGGAGCTGGACGAAAACAGGGATAAGCTGGATGAGGGCAGGGAGGCCCTGTCGGAGGGCAGGGAGCAGCTGGAGGCGGCGCAGGCTAAGACCAGTGCGGAGCTGGCGGCGAAGAAGACAGAGCTCCTCACCGTGAAGGCACAGCTGGATAATATGAAGGGCACCCTGACAACTGCGAAGCAGCTTGCGGACGGTATTGCCCAGATTGACGCGGGGATGGTTCAGATTGATGCCGGGCTGTCCGAGATCAACGGGGCGGCGGAGCAGATTGATGCAGCCATCAGTCAGGCTGACGCGGCTATCAGCGGCCTTACCCTGGCCAGGGATCAGTTTGACGCGGCGGTGGGTGCGGGAAATCCCAATGCCATTGCCCTGCTGCAGGCGGTCATTTCGGCCATACCCGGCGGAGGTGAAGATATCACGTCCATGATCGACTGGACGGACGAGGCCTCTGTGAGTAGTTCCCTTGGGAGCCTGATTGCCGGCCTGACGGAGCAGAAGGCGGAGGCGGAAGGGCAGAAAGCGGCGTTAGAAGGGAAGAAGGCAGAATTGACAGGCCAGAAGGAGGAGCTGGCGGCCCAGCGGGAGAACATGGCGGCGGCGCTCAATGCCCAGACCTCCGGCCTTGGCTACGAGGGCTTTCTCTCCATGATCGACCAGCAGCTGTCCGCAATGGGGATGGCGGATCTGGATACGGCGATTGCCACAGTGAATGCGGGCCTGTTGGAGCTTGAGAAGGGGGAGATGACCGCCGCGGTCGAATTTGCCAACGGCAAGGCATCCCTCTCCCTGGGAGAGTACCAGATGGGCGTGGCGGATACCCAGCTGGAGGCGGCCCAGAAGCAGATTGACAGCGGATGGGACGCCATGAAGGATGCGGAGACCCAGCTAAATGACGCGGCCGATCAGCTGAAGGATGCCCAGGATCAGATGCAGGACGCCGAAGACCAGCTGAAGGACGGGGAAGAACAGCTGGAGGACGCAAGGCAGAGCGCCTATGATTCAGCGAACCTGCACGATATCCTGACGGTGGAGACTGTCGAGGGGCTGCTGGCAGCCCAGAATTTCTCCATGCCAGCGGGCTATGTGACGGAGGAAGGCATCGATTATATGGTGCGGGTGGGTGATAAGCCCTCCACGGTGGAGGAGCTGCGGGCCATGCCCCTGTTGGAGCTGCATATGGACGGAGTGCCTATGATCACTCTGGGAGATGTGGCGGATGTGTTCTACACGGATAATTCCGATGAGATATACGCAAATGTGGATGGGAGCGCCGGGATCATGCTGACGATCCAGAAGCAGACGGGGTATTCCACCGGCGAGGTATCCGATCTGCTGGCAGAAAGATTTCAGGAGCTGACGGAGATCAATCCGGATCTTTCCCTGATCACACTGATGGATCAGGGCATTTACATCGATCTGGTGATGGATTCCATCGTCGGCAATATCCTCTTTGGCGGGGCCCTGGCCATCTTGATCCTGCTGCTGTTTTTAAAGGATCTCAGGCCTACGGTGGTGGTGGCATTCTCCATCCCCATCAGCCTTGTAACGGCAATCGTGTGCATGTATTTCAGCGGCGTGACGCTGAATATCATATCCCTGTCCGGCCTGGCGCTGGGCATCGGTATGCTGGTGGATAATTCCATTGTCGTGATCGAGAATATTTACCGGCTTCGGAGCGAGGGCTGCTCCGTCCGGGAGGCGGCCATGGAAGGCACAAGGGAAGTGTCCGGCGCGATCATGGCTTCCACCCTGACCACCGTCTGCGTATTCCTGCCCATTGTGTTTACGGAAGGGATCACCAGGCAGCTGTTTGTGGACATGGGGCTTACCATTGCCTATTCGCTGCTGGCAAGCCTTGTGATTGCCCTGACGGTGGTGCCGGCCATGTCCTCCAAGCTTCTGGTGCGGACAAAGGAACAGAAGGACAGCAGGTTTTTCAGCGGCCTGGCGAAGGGATATGAGAAGCTGCTGGCAGTGTCCCTGAAGGTCAAGCCGGTAGTGTTCCTCCTGGTGTTGGTATTGCTTGTGGCCAGTGTGGCGCTGGCATTTACCAACGGTACTGCCTTTATGTCGGATATGGACTCCAATCAGCTCACGGTCAATGTGCAGCTGCCGGAGGATGCGACGCTGGAGGAGACGGCGGCCCTGACGGATCAGGTGGTGGAATCCATCCTTTCCATCGAGGATGTCCAGAATGTGGGCGCTATGACCAGCGGCTCCGACCTGTCCCTTATGGGCGGCAGCAGCAGTGGGGGCGCGGTGAACGCCACAGCTGTCTATGTGGTGACCAGGGAAGACAAATCCCTGAGCAATGAGGAGATTGCTGATATTATCGAGGAGAAGACCGCGGGCCTGGATGCGGAGATTACCATTGACACTTCCAGCATGGATATGTCGGCTATGGGCGGAAGCGGTATTTCGATTCAGGTCAGGGGACGCGACCTGGATACCCTGCAGAGAATAGCAGGGGAAGTGGCTGCAATTCTGGAGGGAGTGGAAGGAACGGCGGATGTCAGCGACGGATTGGAGGAGGCAAAGGAGGAGCTGCGCGTCCTGATCGACAGGGACAAGGCGGTGAATTACGGCCTTACGGTGGCCCAGGTATTTACCCAGATTTCCGCGAAACTGGCGGAGACCGGCAGCGCCACTACACTTGTGGCGGCGGATAAGGACTACAATGTGTATGTCATGAGCGGCATCGATATTGAACTGACCAGGGCCCAGGTGGAGGAGATTGAAATCAAGGGTACGGACGAGGACGGGGAAAGCGTGAAGCTGCCGTTGTCCGAGCTGGCATCCTTTGAACCTGCCTATGCGCTGAATTCCATCAACCGCGCGGAGCAGACCAGGTATGTGGAGGTCTCCGCGGCCATTGCGGAAGGCTATAATGTGGGGCTGGTGGCGGACGATGTGGAGAAGGCCCTGGCGGATTATGAGGTTCCCGCCGGATATAAGCTGGTATTCTCGGGCGAAAATGAGATGATCGAGGACGCCATGCAGCAGATGGTGCTGATGCTGATCCTGGCGGTGGCATTTATGTACCTTATCATGGTGGCACAGTTCCAGTCACTGCTGTCTCCCTTTATCATCATGTTTACCATTCCGCTGGCGTTTACGGGCGGATTTATGGGGCTGTTTATCAGCGGGAGTGAGGTCAGCGTTATTGCCATGATCGGCTTCGTCATGCTGGCGGGTATCATTGTAAATAACGGTATCGTCCTGATCGACTATATGAACCAGCTCCGGGAGAGCGGCATGGAGAAGCGGGAAGCTATCCTGACTGCGGGACGCACCAGGCTCCGCCCTGTGCTGATGACGGCGCTGACCACCATACTGGCGCTGTCTACCATGGTGTTCAGCAACGATATGGGCTCCGAGATGGGAAAACCCATGGCGGTGGTAACGATCGGCGGGCTGCTCTACGGCACGCTGCTGACCCTGGTGGTGATTCCTTGCGTGTATGATATCCTGATCAGGGAAAAGAAGCGGGAGGAGCCTGTATAGGGCGGAATGATCCTTTATTTGTGTGATGACGCTGCAGTGTGAGGGAATGGCATGGAATTGAGTGGGAATATGTGTAAGGAAGGCCTGCGTCCGAGGAGGAGAAGCTCAAAGGATAGTGCTGGAAGGATGTGCTGCAGTGTGAAAGAATCGTGTAAAATGAGGTGGGACTATGGCTAAGATGACGGGATTGGAGGAATTACAGGAAATCCCTCCGAAGGTGTTGCAGATGTATGATGCGGTAATCCGGCTGATCGAGGAGGGCGAGGACGCGTCAGGCATCCGCGTCTCCACGATCACTGACCGGGCGGGCATAGGCAAGGGTACGGCATATGATTATTTCGATACTAAGGAAGATATCGTGGCCTGTGCGGTCGTATTTCACATTCGGAAAATGTTCAGCCTGCTGGAACAGGAGCTGCAGAAGCAGGACAGCTTTGAGAAACAGCTCTTATGGCTGTTGGAGGAGATGGGCCGGGAGAGCAGCAGGAAGTACTGCTTTACCCGCATGGTGCATATTTTAACGGATAATTCCGAATTCAGTATGCAGGTGCGCCAGAGGATGATGTCGGCTTCCTTTGAAAAATATCATCCCATGAGAGTGTTTGGAAACATCCTGAAGCGGGGGGTTGACAGGGGGGAAGTCCGCAGCGACCTGCCCATGGAATATATGGTGTACACGATATTTTCCGCGCTTCTGACCTATATGCTGAGCATCAGCACGGAAGACTGCTTTAAGATCAGCCCGGATAAGGTGAGGCAATTCGTACATTATCAGATTATGCAGGAATTGTGTGAAAAAAGGGGGCAGGGCAGCTTAACAGGGGCTATATACTGAAACTACCATGTGGTTTTTTATTGAAATTTAAAAAATCTGTAAACCAATGTTGAAAATGTTGAAAATCGGCTGAAAAAATATGTTATTTTTGTTGACAAACAGACAGTTGTCTGGTAGAATAATTCATGGTGATTGCGTCAGGGATGATGTGAAGCAATTACGTGATGCTGCTGTGGCTCAGTCGGTAGAGCGTCGCATTGGTAGTGCGGAGGTCACGGGTCCGATTCCCGTCAGCAGCTTTGAAATGGTTGAAGATAAAGGCTTTTCAAGGAAATCAATCTTTGAAATGCCTTTATTTTTATCATATTGTCCGAATCAATGATTCTTTTCTATCCACTATGCGTTCGTATACTTCCATGACTCAATAAGCTCCTCTCTTAAAATTGAATATAAAATGGATGTATCAAAAATGAGATTGAAAAAGAAGAATAAATCTCAAATATGGGTAAGCCAAAGCTGTTTAAGACCCTGCATGTTTTCTCGGATGCCTAGCAGAAGATCGGATACAACGCCGTCATCTATATCTCGGCGCTGGCGGCTTATCCGTTGTCCGTCAAAGATTTTGTGGACAGAAAGGTCTTTGCAGCCCTGTTTATTTTTGCTATGATATTTACAGTGCCCCTGATTTTCACATACCTGAATGTGAAGAATCTGTCTCCCGACACAAAGTTTACTTTGCAGCTGGTACTGCGGAATAGATCGTGCTTTATCCTTTTGTGCAGAAACATTTTGTGAAAGGCGTTATGATCGGTTCCGTGAAGGGATGACCGGGGGAATGATTCCCGCGGTCAATGAGCCTCCGGGAATATTGTTTTGCAGCGCGAAATTCTAAAATTCGCTGACTGAAAGAGTTTAATGAGCGGAATACAGCGCAGAAATGAGGTAAAGGTATGGAGAAGTTGCGTATAAGTGAGAACGGAAGATATCTGATGCAGGGGGACAGGCCCTTTTTCTGGCTGGGCGACACGGCCTGGCTGATGCTTCAGAAGCTGGACGAAAGGGATATGGCAGCCTATCTCAGGAACCGGGCGGAAAAGGGATATAATGTCATTCAGACGGTATTGGTGCACACCCTGCCCGGCGTGTCGGAGAGCGGCTGTTCCCTGGCGCCCGGCATCAAGAATGTGACAGATAAGGCTTACTGGGAGTTTGTGGACAGGGCGGTGGATCTGGCGGAAGAGCTGGGATTATATTTGGGGCTCCTGCCCTCCTGGGGCTCCCTGGTCAAGGACGGTATCCTGAACAGGGATAATATTGTGAAATACGCGGAATTCCTGGGAAAGCGCTACCAGGGGCGGGACAATCTGGTCTGGATCCTGGGCGGCGATGTGAGAGGGGATGACGGCAGGGATGTCTATCCCCTGGAGGCGGAAATTCTGAAAAGCTATGATCCCGACAGGCTTGTGACGTATCATCCCTTTGGCCGGACTTCTTCTTCCCTGTGGTTCCACGACGAGGAATGGCTGGACTTCAATATGTTCCAGTCCGGGCACAGGAGATATGACCAGGCATCCCTGGGCGAATGGGATGACAATGCCGGGAAAGAAACCTTTTTCGGAGAGGATAACTGGAGATACGTGGAACGGGATCAGGCCCATGATATCGTAAAGCCCACGCTGGATGCGGAACCCTCCTACGAGGGGATCCCCCAGGGCCTGCACAATCCCCGGAATCCGTATTGGGAGGAGTGGGATGTGCGCCGTTACGCTTATTGGTCGGTCTTTGCGGGGGCGGCGGGACATACCTATGGCAGCAACGCAATCATGCAGTTCTATATGGAGACGGAGGGTAAAGGCGCTTACGGAGTGCGTGAAAACTGGAAGGATGCCATGCATCATCCCGGTTCGGCTCAGATGCGTTATCTGAAGGAACTGATGGAAAGCGTGGACTTTGTAAATGGGATGCCCTGTGATAAAATGCTTCTGTACGGCCAGAAGGAGAGATACCACAGGATCAGCGTGTTTGCCGGGGCGGATTATGTGTTCTGCTACGATTACAGCGGCGATCAGTTCCTGTTGGATCTGCGGGAGTATAGGAATCGCCCCATGGCGGCTTACTGGATGAATCCCCAGGATGGTACTTATAGTTATATTGAGACGGTTCAGGGCGTGGAGAAATGGCTGGCAAGCCCGGTGGCCAGGAAGGGCAGGGCCAACGATTGGGTGCTGGTGCTTAAGGCGGAGCAGGCCAGGGGGGTATGACGGGCTATGAAAGAAAATGCAGTGATTGATTTCCATGTGCATCCCTTTGCGGATCCCAGTTATAATCTGAATCTGTATCCTGGGACTTACGATCTGGATTTGAGAGGAATGAAGGGGCAGCTCGAGGCGGCGGGGATTACCCATATCTGCGGCAGCGTGCTGAAAAGGGAACCCCTTCGGGAGGGCTTTGAGAGCCTTCGCGCGTTAAACAGGGAGGCTCTGCGGCTTCAGGAGGAATTGGGGGATTTTTATACCCCCGGTTTCCATGTCCATCCGGCGTATGCCAGGGAATCCTGTGAGGAGATAGCCTATATGCACGGGAAAGGGGTGCGCCTTATGGGAGAGCTGGTTCATTACATGCACGGCTGGGGTGATTTCTCAGAGAGGGATTGGGCGGAGATTTTGGACACGGCGCAGCAGTACGGCATGGTCTGCTCCTATCATACTCCCTTTGACTATGACATGGGAAAAATGATAAAGGGACATCCCCGGATGACCTTTGTGGCGGCTCATCCAGGGGACAGGCAGCGGGTGGCGGAACATATTGAAATGTTGAAAAGCTGTCCGAACCTCTGTCTCGACCTTTCCGGTACGGGGCTTCACCGGTTCGGGATGCTGAAGCACCTGGTGGAACAGGTGGGAGCGGAAAGGCTGCTTTTCGGCACGGATTATCCGATCTGCAATCCCGGGATGTATGTCCGGGCGGTGTACAGGGAGGAAATCGGCAGCCGGGAGCGGGAAATGATCCTTTACGGCAACGCGGCGAGAATATTAGAGTGTTCTAAAAGCGTTTCCTGATTGAATCAAAAGTATGTAGATACTTTTTTTACAAGGATATTTTTAACGACAGCTTTCATAACGGGATACCGCATGAAAAAATCCTGAGTAATATTAAGTGCAAAACAATATTTATGAAAGCACGGACAAATATCAGCGAAGATGGTATTTTGATGGCGGCATTAAGTGAAGAAGATTTGAAAAGGGTTTCGGAGCTTATTGCTGATATACAAATTGTTCGTTTTGACTGCGGTCATGGCATACACATAGAGAAGCCAAAGGAGTTTATTAAATGTCTGGAAAATTTGGAATGAAAACAGAACGGGTACGCTGCACCATCTACGAAACCCGTACCGGGAGAACAGCATTATAATTGTGACATAGTGTAAGAAAATAAAATTTTTAGACAGCTTGACCGAATTGCTTGAATAGAAAGAATTAAAGTGCAACATAGCTTTTGTATTGACGTTAAGTCAAAATTATATTATTATGAAAGGGAAGAAAACGTGATGATTGCGGCATTTTTTATGCTACATTAAGAGAGGGGGTATGGCATGGGAAGGTACGAAAGGCCGGTGGTGTTAGCGAATGAGGAACTGGCCGAGGGAGTGTATGCTGCCAGCGGCAGCAGCGCTGTAGAGGTAGATGAAATAGAACTGACTGGTGCAGGAAATCCCTATTACCAGGTAAATACCTATAAGGTGGTTTTAAGGAATAATGAGGATCAGGAAATAACAGATTGGAGTGCTTCATTGTCAGTTACAGAGGGCACTGCCACTGGTGTGGGGACTTACAGCGGGTGGTTTGCCAATGTTGCATTGAATGGGAATCAGATTGTGATCAGCCCCAGCGGCAATGGAAGCTTTGCTGCCGGAGGTAAGGTAGAGGTTCAGATTACTGTCAACTATGACGGTGATTCTGTAAAAGTAAACGGTTTTTAGTTGGGGCCGAATGACAGCAGATTTGTTGAATGACAGGATATATGTCGATGACGGCGTGTTCAAATATTCAGAGGAGCTTATGTATAATGTATATGGGGCTTGTGTCTGCACTGCATCCGCAGGCTCCGGCAGACGAAAAGCAGTGTAGGAATGGGGGAATCGGAAATGAAAATTTATGAGAGACCGATTGTGCTTGCGAATGAGGAGCTGGCAGAGGGGGTTTATGCGGCATCAGGCGCAGCAGCTGGAGGCGATTGTTATACGGTTACGGCGAATATCCATCAGACGCCGGAAGGCGGCAGGGAAGACTACCGCATTCAGGTGAATGCTCAGCATAATGCGACTCATCACAGTACCGCGCAGGAGCTGACGATTTCCTTTAATCAGCCGGTAAATTACAGCTTCTGTAATGGGAATGGGGCTTCGTTAAAGAGCGGGGATGGGACTGCGACCCTTGTCATTTCGCTGAGCTACCATAACAATGATACAGACAATATTGGCTTTGGCGATCTGGCAGTTACATCGGGGCCTGGCCTGGCGATCACGAGTGTTGCAATGTCTTCCTGTAACCGTACCTGTGCGCAGCATGATGGATTGAATTAGGCTGTACTGGTAAATTGAAAATGGGACATCCATCGATGTGTCTGCACTTTTGATCTTGAAAAATGTGTCCATGGGCGTGCGGGCAGAAGGATGATTTCTGAACATGTTCTGGCAGAAGAATGTAAGACAGCTCCGCAGAATTCTTAAGAATTCTGCGGAGCTTTTTAAAGCATGAGAGAATAAATTGCATTGCAGGGAATCCCTGAATGCTTTTCATAAAAGGAACATAGCAAAATGAAAGAGAGACTGCTTTTTTATATAAACCGTATCAAAGCCGGACGCCTGCAGGAAATGTGGGTACAGACAAGATGGATTTACCAGTATGTGAGGAGATATTGGTTAGTTATGATCTTTTATACGGTGCTGGGTATGTTTTCGACAGTGGTTTCCCTGTTTTCAAGCATGGTTTCACGCGATCTCGTTGATATCATCACAGGTCATCAGACCGGAATGGTCATTCAGACCTTCTGCATCATGATAGGGCTGGGTATTGGAAACACTTTTCTGGCACAGATTTCCGGATATGCCTCCAGTTATCTCAGCATGAAGGTGGATGCGGAGATTAAGTCGGATATTTTTTCAAAGATCCTGGTGACGGACTGGGAATCCCTGACCAACTATCATACGGGAGACCTGCTGACCAGATGGGGATCTGATGCGTCTAATATTTCAGATGGTGTGTTGAGTTTTATTCCGAATCTGGTCATTTATATTTTCCGGTTTATCAGTGCCTTTTCCATGGTTATCTATTACGACGCGTCTTTTGCGCTGTTCGCTTTTTTGGGGATGCCTGTCAGCCTGATCCTGTCTAAGACGTTGATGAACCGTATGGTAAATAATAATAAGAAAAGCGCGGCGATGGGGGCAAAAATGTCAGGGTTTAACCAGGAGACATTTTCTAATATCCAGACGATCAAAGCCTTTGACCTGATCCGGCTCTATGTGGATAAGTTGAAATCCTATCAGAAGGAATATATCAGTATGCGGCTGAGTTTTCAGAGAATGTCCATGGGAACCTCCCTTTTGCTGTCCGCGGTTGGGATGATGGTGTCCTATGCCGCCTATGGATGGGGGATATACAGAGTGTGGAGCGGGGCAATCAGCTATGGTACTATGACAATGTTTTTGAGCCTGTCGGGAACTCTCACGGGAACTTTGCACAATCTTACCTCCCTGGTTCCCACGGCGATAAGCCTGACTACTTCAGCCGGCCGTCTTATGGATATTGTGGAGATGCCCAGGGAGGATTACAGCCAGGAGGACGAGGTAAATGCGTTCCTGAAAAAATACAGGGATCAGGGGATCGGACTGCAGGTAACAGAGGTGGATTATACTTACATGACCGGGACAGAGGTGTTTTCCCATGCTTCCTTAGAGGCTTATCCCCATGAAATCGTGGCTCTGGTAGGCCCCTCCGGGGAGGGAAAGACTACTATGATACGTGTGATCCTGTCCCTAATGCGGACGCAGGGGGGGCAGGCGGCAGTCTGCGGCGGCAGGAAAAATGAAGCATGGACGGAGAAGCTGCCGTTGACGCCCTCCACGAGAAAGCTGTTTTCCTATGTCCCCCAGGGAAATACCATGTTTTCCGGAACGATAGCGGAAAATATGCGCAATGTGAAGCAGGATGCCACAGACGCGGAGATTGTGGAAGCGCTGAAAATGGCGTGTGCCTGGGACTTTGTGGAAAGGCTTCCGGATGGGATAGACAGTGAGATTAAGGAAAGGGGAGGCGGTTTCTCAGAGGGCCAGGCCCAGCGCCTGTCCATTGCGCGGGCAATCCTCAGGAAATCACCGCTTCTTTTGCTGGATGAGGCTACCTCTGCGCTGGATGTGGCCACGGAGAGGAAGGTATTGAGGAATATCATGCAGGACAGCTATCCCAGGACCTGTATTGTCACCACTCACAGACCTACGGTGCTGGAAGCCTGCACCCGTGTGTATGCTATCCGGGATAAGAAATGTGTGTTACTGAAGAACGAGGAAATAGATGAAATGGTGAGAGGATTTTAGCAAAATTTAATAAATATGAGTTTGCATATACCGTAAACTTATGATATGATGATAAAAAGCATATTTTCTTTAACAGATCTGGATACTCTTTAATCCTGTGAGCGATGATCCGAGTGCCGTGCAGCTGACTTTGTGCCGCCGTTTGTACTGGCACAAGCGAACAAAGATGGCTTGGCGAATGCCGTGAGGGTCATGAAACCAAGGTGTCCAAGGGGCACCTTCAGCTTTGTTGCGAATCAAGTATAATACCCTGTCAGTTTGCTGTGGGGGAGTTGATTGGCAATTTCGGAAAGTCCATGCTTTTAATCCCCATTTAATAAATAATAATAAGCAGGAGTTTTTGAAAATGCCTTTTGTTTCATAAGGCTGTTAATGTGTATTGCGGCGACAGAAAGAAGCTCAGAGAAGGCGTGGTTAATCCCGGCGTGGACTGACGGATGAATTCCAAATGCCGGGGAGAGAACCGGGAATGAAGTATAAGATATGCTGATCAATGAAGCGTTTTGCGGCTGCGCGTTGTCTGCTGCATGACTGCTTACATACAAAAGACAGCGCAGAAATGAGGATGGATATGACAGAAAACGAAAAACTTGATCTGATTCTCTCCAGATTTGACAGGCTGGATAATGACATGCAGGGAGTGAAGGAGGAGCTCCGCGAAGTGAAAGAGGACGTGCAGGGAGTGAAGGAGGAGCTCCGTGAAGTGAAAGAGGACGTGCAGGGAGTGAAGGAGGAGCTCTGCGAAGTGAAAGAGGACGTGCAGGGTATGAAGAAGGAGCTCTGTGAAGTGAAAGAGGACGTGCGGGGAGTGAAGGAGGAGCTCTGCGAAGTGAAAGAGGACATGCAGGGAGTGAAGGAGCAGCTTCATGAAGTGAAAGAGGATATGCAGGGAGTGAAGGAGGAGCTCCGTGAAGTGAAAGAGGACGTGCAGGGAGTGAAGGAGGAGCTCCGTGAAGTGAAAGAGGACGTGCAGGGAGTGAAGGAGGAGCTTCATGAAGTGAAAGAGGACGTGCGGGGAGTGAAGGAGGAGCTCCGTGAAGCGAAAGAGGACGTGCAGGGAGTGAAGGAGGAGCTCCGCGAAGTGAAAGAGGACGTGCGGGGAGTGAAGGAGGAGCTCTGTGAAGTGAAAGAGGACGTGCAGGGAGTGAAGGAGCAGTTCTGTGAAGTGAAAGAGGACGTGCAGGGAGTGAAGGAGCAGCTTCATGAAGTGAAAGAGGATATGCAGGGAGTGAAAGGTGAGCTTCAGACAGTACAGAAGGATGTGGGCGCTTTAAAGCGTCAGGTTATTAAATCTACATCGGAGCTGAAAGATATGGATGGTATGATCCTTAATGAAGTGGAAAGGGTACATAGAATATTAGATAAGCATAAAGCAGATAAAGCGGCGCATTTTGCGTAATCGAAGGCAGTTGGCACAGCTTTCAGGGCAAACTGTGCGGGGATGATGGTGGGGCCAGATAAGCATCTATAGTCTGTTTTGCAGTTTCCACTGCCTCTGGTGATTTTGTACAGTGGAGGCGGCAGACCAGGATATGAGGTACGAGAGACTCCACAAGGCTTAGATTTTTTCGCATAAGAGCTTCTGTCCAGCCTGGGGAAATCAGTCTTTGAGCTACAAGGAGCTGTGCATGGCTATGATCAGGAATATCCGTGTAGTTCTGCTGAGACTTTTTTACCAGAAGGATTCCGCCCAGGGGGTAGGAATGAGAATCCGTAATCCCTGATGTCCCACACCAGGGGATACCGTGAATTACAGGATGCCCGCCTTCTGCAGACAGAAGGTTTATGTCACCATTGATCAGAGGGACGCTGTAAAGCTCTTTCCAGAGATTTGTGTGGGTAGACTTGCCAGCGCCGGAATGCCCGGAGAAAAGCCATGCCCGCCCCTGATAAAGAAGGGAGGCGGAGTGAAGGGCGGCCATGTTGTGACGTTGCGCAAGGTATAAAAAGGAAAGGCGGATGGCATGGAAAAGATCTTGCCGGAAGCTGTCCGTATAAGGCGGGCAGCAATAGTAGAGCGCTCTGCATCCGTCTTTCGTCAGATGTACTTCGCGGATTCCTGGTGCGGCAGGAAAGAGAAGTATATAGAGCGAAGCGCTTTCCATAACGATAAGCTCATGATTTTTCAGTAAAAGCTTACTTTGGGGGCGTTGCGCAGGGATATGTTCTGTCACAATGACAGTCTGATCGGCATGGAGGGAATTACCTCTTGGAGAAAGCGTTTCAAAGGCGTCAAAGTCAGCCGTAAATGCTTCCTCAGGCCCACAAAGCAGCAGTATGAGGCCGCCAATGGACAGAGTATGCCGTACGGGATCATGCTGTACTGTTTCAGTATCCTGCCCTGGAGCGTCATCCTGCCGCCGCAGTTCAGTATCCGGGTCTGGAGCGTCATCCTGCCGCCGCGCTTCGGCTGCTGAAACGGATACAGGTGTACCAGCTTTATGACCAGAGTGGCTGCCACAGGATTGTCCGGGGACGGAATTTGACCAGGAAACAGTGTCGGTACTTGCCCCCAAAACGGTATCGCTGCCGGATGCTGCCGGGATGTCAGGATACTTCCAGGTATCCGGGTGTTCCTGGATGCCCATGTGTTCCTGGATATTCGGGCGCTCCAAAATATCATGGCGCTCCAGCAGGAGCAGAAACTGCTTCAGATCGGCTCTCGCCTGCGGCAGCTCAGGCTCGGAAAGCTCATAATGCCCGGCAAAGAGTGAGAACAGCTCCTCCTCTGTGCGATCCTGTTCCAAAAGCTCCCAGAGATACGCGCCGGTGCCGTTAATCTGGACACCTCTCTTTAAATCCGCAATACCCTGCCCAAAGGGCAGCAGGTAGGGAACCCCCGATATGGTAAAAAGTGAAAAAAATTTACTGCGCCGCATTTTCCATCCTTATAAGCATTGACAATCTCCCGGGAACAAAATTATTATACCATTCTTCATGCATAAATGCCATAATATTCAAAAAAGTGTTTGCCTGGATTGCAAAGCGTGATAAAATGATAGATAAACCAACAAAAATTATATGGAATGGAGCAGGAAAAGTATGGATAAAATAATTCTGACAGGGGACAGACCAACCGGGAGGCTGCATGTAGGGCATTATGCGGGCTCTCTGCGCAGAAGAGTGGAATTACAGAATTCCGGGGAGTACAGGAAGACATACATCATGATTGCTGATGCACAGGCGTTGACGGACAATATTGAAAATCCCGAGAAGGTGAGACAGAATATCATCGAGGTGGCATTGGATTATATGTCCTGCGGCCTGGATCCTGAGAAATCCACATTATTTATCCAGTCTCAGATTTCTGAGCTGTGCGAGCTGACTTTTTATTATATGGATCTTGTGACTGTGGCGAGGCTGCAGAGAAATCCCACTGTAAAGAGCGAGATACAGATGCGGAATTTTGAAGCCAGTATACCGGTGGGATTTTTCACCTATCCTATCAGCCAGGCTGCCGATATCACAGCCTTTAAGGCGACTACTGTGCCGGTAGGTGACGATCAGCTTCCCATGATCGAGCAGACCAGGGAAATCGTGCACAAATTTAACACGGTATACGAGCCCGTCCTGGTGGAACCGGTGGCATTGCTGCCTGAAAACGAGGCGAGTAAGAGGCTTCCCGGCATTGACGGTAAGGCTAAGATGAGCAAATCCCTTGGGAACTGTATCTATCTGGCTGACAGCGCGGATGAAGTAAGGGCCAAGATCATGAGTATGTATACGGATCCCCAGCATTTGCAGGTGAGTGACCCCGGGCATCTGGAGGGCAACACAGTATTTACTTATCTGGATGCTTTCTGCAGGCAGGAACATTTTGAGAGATATCTGCCGGATTATCCGAATCTGGACGAGCTGAAGGCTCATTATGTCCGCGGCGGCCTGGGGGATGTCAAGGTAAAGAAATTCCTGAACAATATCATGCAGGAGACATTGGAGCCTGTCCGTAACCGCAGGAGGGAATTGGAGAAAGACATTCCCGCCATATACGATGTGTTAAAAAAGGGGAGCGATGTTGCCAGGGAGGCGGCTGCACAGACTCTTTCAGAGGTAAAAAGTGCCATGAAGATCAACTATTTTGAAGACAAAGAGCTGATCCGGACACAGAGTGAAATGTACAGGTACGAGGCATAGGTTCGGCTTCCCGGAAATATGGGCGGCAGGAAGGGCAAGGCTATCAGTATGAAAGAAAAGAACAGCAAGAGCGTGGAAGAAATGGCAGAGGAGCTGGAGTCAAGGCTGTCCGCTAAAGATGAGGCGGAGGGGCTTGAGGAAATTATAATGGACACCCCATTGCAGGACAGGTATTCGGAGGAGGAAGCTTCAGATGGCCTTTGGGAGAAGGAATTTCCCGAGGAGGAAGAAGCTGCGGCGGACAAGGGATATCTTTCGGGAGAAAACGAGGGGAAAAAGGGACATCCTTTGAATGAAAACGAAGTGAAAACAGCCCGTTCTTCAGGAAAAAAAGGAGGAAAAACAGCCCGTCTTCCAGAGGGAAGCGAAGGGAAGGAGACCCGCTTTGGAAGGGAAGGCGCTGGAAAGGGGAAGCATATCAGAGACCGGGAGGAGGATGCCTTTGTGGAGGAATTCCCGGAGAACGACTGGGAGGATGAGGAGCCTGCCCCGATGAAGCCCTGGGTCATCGCTGTAACGCTTGTCGGAATCATAGTCCTTGCGGCGGTCATATGTGCCGTATTATGGCATTTTACCCATCTGGAAAAGGAAGATGGGGCGGCTGCTCAGTCCACAGGTTCTTCTTTTGCTGAGAATTCTTCTTCTGATTCCGGGGGAGTGGGTAAAACAGATGACGCCGGGCAGGAGTCAGCGGGAGCTGATATTGCGGCATCGTCGGAATCAGGAGCGCACACACCTGCACAGGATGCGGAACAGCCGTCGGAGCCGGCAGTGCCATCCGCATCGGAAGCGCCTGGGACAGCAACCCCGGCTCCACAGACTACTGCCCAGCCCTCCGGCACCATACAGGAGCCGGTGTCCGGCACGAAAGAGATGGGTTTTACACCAAGTGACGCGGATGTGACACCCAAGGATGTGATCAACCTCCGCTCTGAGCCAAGCACGCTGAATGCCGATAATATTGTGGTGCAGGTAAAGAATGGTGAGATCCTGAGCCGGACAGGGGTGAACGAGGATACAGGCTGGACCAGGATAGATTACAATGGAGAAATCCTGTATGGAGTGACCCAGTATCTTACCACGGATTTGTCGTATAAGCCTCCTGTGCAGGCGGCTGATCCAAACAGGGTGAGTACCGCGGATGGGAGGATTATCCTGTTTTCAGACTGCAGTGATAATATCACACCCAAAGAATATGTAAATCTCAGAACGGAGCCCAGTACATCCGAGGGAGAGGCTACCGTACGCTGTCAGATCAGCAATGGAGAGGTGGTACACAGGACAGGCTACAGTCCTGATGCGGGTTGGTCGAGAGTGGAATATAACGGAGAAATCCTGTATGTAGTCAGCAGCTACATGTACGCAGTAGAATAGCTTTTGCCGGATAACAGTAATAATTTCCCTCCGGAAAGGGGATAATGACAGAAACATTATTCTATCCGGAGGGATTATTTATGAATCAAAATATAGGAAAGGCAAGCGTGAGGCCGGAGCATCCTGTTTATATCTTAAACAGTGGAAGCATAGTAGGCACTAAGGAAGGGCAGGGGCCGCTGGGACTGCTCTTTGATATGGTGGGCAGCGACGATATGTTTGGCTGCGAGAGTTGGGAGGAGGCGGAGAGCAGCCTGCAGAAAACTGCAGTACAGCTGGCATTGGAGAAGGCAAAAGCCAGCGCGGAGGATGTAAAATTCATTTTTGCGGGGGACTTGCTTGGTCAATCAATCGCCACATCATTTGGTATATCTTCCTACCAGATACCACTACTGGGTGTATATGGGGCATGTTCAACCTGTGGAGAGTCTTTGACCATGGGGGTCATGACAATAGCGGGAGGCTTTGCGGACAGGGTCGTCTGCGTTACTTCCAGCCATTTTGCCAGCGCGGAGAAGGAATTTCGTTTTCCACTGGAATATGGCAATCAGCGGCCGCTCTCTGCTACATGGACCGTTACAGGCGGCGGGGCTTTTGTCCTGGGAAATGAGACGGCGCTGTCTGAATATGGGGGGAAGCCCAGAGCGAAGATCATGGGGATGACTGTGGGGAAAATCGTGGATTATGGACTGAAGGATTCCATGAATATGGGAGCCTGTATGGCTCCTGCGGCAGCTTCCACACTGGAGCAGCATTTTGTTGACTTCAGCAGTCAGCCGTCTGATTTTGATAAGATCATCACAGGAGACCTTGGGAAGGTGGGACAGAAGGTGCTGATCGATCTCATGGCGGAAAAGGGCTATGATATTTCCGAGCAGCATATGGACTGTGGAATTGAAATTTATGACGGACAGTCACAGGATACCCATGCCGGAGGAAGCGGCTGTGGCTGCAGCGCGGTGACATTATCGGCATATATCCTGAAACAGCTTGAGGAGTCCAACTGGAAGAAGGTTCTGTTTATGCCCACAGGGGCGTTGCTTTCCAAGACCAGCTTTAATGAGGGGAAAAGTGTTCCCGGAATTGCTCATGCACTGGTTCTGGAGTCTTGACTTTCTCGTTTGTTTGGGATATTCTGGATATGCAGGTTACTCAGGGGCAATAATGGAAAGCCGGGCTCTGCAATGGACGGCCGGAGGTATGACAGAGAGTGTGGCAGTATGCGGAAAATGGAGTTTAAGATGGAACGTCCGGGGCTGGTGGAGGCGGGACAGAAGATTACAGTGACGGAAGGAGTGCTTCCGAGTAATTATTATTATACCATTGACCCTGCCCTTGCCATGTCTGGTAATATTCCCTTTCGTTACCGGTTAAAGAGCAGGGAAGGGGTTGTCACGGATGTGGCGGAAAATGCCAGAGGATTTTATGTGACGGCGGAATTTGACGAACCGGATACAGAGATGTAAATATTTGCCCTGCCGGGGCCTGATCATAAAACACAAAAGAGAGGATGAGTTTATGTTACAGAAAATTTCCACAGAAAAGGCGCCTGCCGCTATCGGCCCTTATTCCCAGGGCATTGTCGCAAATAATATGCTTTTTGCATCAGGCCAGATTCCCATTAACCCCGCTACCGGGGAGATTGAGGGTACGGACATTACCGCCCAGGCGGAGCAGGTATGCAGGAATGTTGGCGAGCTTTTAAAGGCGGCGGGCACGGATTATGCCAATGTAGTAAAGACCAGCTGCTTTCTGGCGGATATGGAGGATTTTGCAGCGTTTAACGAGGTGTATGCGAGATACTTTACCGAAAAGCCTGCGAGAAGCTGTGTTGCGGTAAAGACCCTTCCGAAAAACGTCCTGTGTGAAGTAGAGGTCATTGCGGCATTATAAATGTGAGATGCATAAAACAGAAAATCCGGCAGATACTATTTCCAAGAAAGCCCTGTTGAAAGCTTTTATCAGGGCGTATAAAGGAGTAGCTTGCGATGATGGATTATGTGAATGCATTTTGGGTAGGAGGGTTGATCTGTGCCCTGGTACAGATCCTGATGGAAAAGACAAAGCTGATGCCGGGAAGGATCATGGTGCTGCTGGTAGTGTCGGGAGCTGTGATCAGCTTTCTTGGCTGGTATGAGCCCTTTCAGGAATTCGCGGGTGCGGGTGCCAGTGTCCCCCTTCTGGGCTTTGGCAACGTGCTGATGAAGGGCGTGAAAGAGGCAGTGGACGAGCAGGGGCTGCTGGGAGTCTTTGCGGGCGGCTTTAAGGCCGGTGCAGTGGGGACAGCGGCTGCGCTGATCTTCGGGTATCTGGCCAGCCTGGTATTTAAGTCAAAAATGAAGTAGATATGCTTCTTTCTTCCAGATACTTCATAAGCGCCCTGTCCCAGATGGAATCCGGCTCTTTTGAGGGCAGGAAGGTATGGTAAGCTGTGGCGGTAGTCAACAGGGCCCTGGTTCCGTCGTATCGGATGTTCAGTACCAGCGCCTTTACCAGAGAAGGATCTACATCGCTGCCTTCTCTTGCCAGCAGTGCAGCTGCCTTCTCCGGCTTGAGGTGCAGGACAAAATGAAAACCTAAAGGGGTGCGCTTTCCTTTGATCAGGTCAAAGCACAGCCCTTTCATTTCACTCCAGGGGCGGAGGTCGTAGGGCAGCTCCACGGGTTCCCTGTCATTGTTATGGAAAAAATCGCGGTTGATATGCCCGTCTATGGTAAAGGTACAGGCAGTCCTGATCATGGCTTCTTCCAATAAGAATATATCAAAGGTATCCCCGGCCAGCAGCTGGTTCATAAATTGTTTCATGGATGAAATCTGTAATGCAATCATAATTATCCTCGTTTCTATGTGCGCTGATTAGAGCAAAAGAAGCACATTTTGGCGCACAGCTCCCTCGGGATTTCGTGCAGGAAAACACGAAACACCTCGCGGTGCCGTAATGGAATGGAGGCTTTTACAGTAATAAAGCGCATATTAATTGTAGTATAATAGCAGCTGGGAGGATAGTCAAGACCATTCACAAGGAGGTAGGAAATTCCGTACTGACATTAGAGCGTGTTTGAAAAAGAGGAGGGATTTTACATATGAAAGGATTTAGATTTGAAGAGATTGAGAGCCTTGCAGTGGAGCTTCCGGAGGATATTTTAAAGCGGAAGCAGCATGGTGATTTCAAGGGGGCGGACAGACTGATTGGGCTGTGGCTGGAGAGGGACATTCCCGGCAGTCTTAAGAGCAGGCTGCTCCTGGAGAGAGAGCTCCTCAAGAGGCTTCCTCTGGAGTATCCCTATACTTTTGAGGAGGCATTGGGGAAGCTCCGGGAGTCAGTGCCGGACATCACGGGGGAGGAATTCCGCACTCTGCAGGATCAGGGAAAGATTGACTGGATTTATGTGGACGGGGAGGAACGGTTTTTCGACCGGTTTGCGGAGACCCTGCTGAAGGTCAACCGCTCTGTCAGGGAGCGTGCCCGCAGGGCGTGCGAAGCCGGAACGAGGGAGAAGCAGGCATTGTTAGATATCATCCGCCAGATCAGGGAAAAGGGGGAGGCAGAGTGCTATTTTCATATCCGGGCATCCCTCCGTATCAATGAGGAGAGCTTTCAAAAGGGCCCTGTGAAGATACACATACCCGTGCCTGCGGAATGCCTGCAGCTTCGGGATATCCGGATCCTGGCAGCCTCCGGGGAATACAATCCGGCGCCTGCCCAAAGCCCTCAGAGGGCTGTCTGTTTTCAGGAGATCATGGAAGAAAATCATGATTTCTGGGTGGAATATTCATACCGCAATAAGGTGGATTTCGTGGAGATGAGGCCGGAGGAAATTTGCCCTGTGGATACGGAAGCTTTTGCCCGGGATCTGGAAGAACAGCTGCCTCACATCCGCTTTACGCCTTATATGCGTGCGCTGGCGGAGCAGCTTACGGAGGGTCTGGAGAATCCGCTGGAGAAGGCCCGGAGTATTTATGACTATATCACCACTCATGTGGAATATTCCTTTGTGCGGAATTATTTTACCATAGAAAACCTGACGGAATATGCGGCGGTGGGAGGTAAGGGAGACTGTGGGATACAGGCGCTGATGTTTATCACACTGTGCCGTATAGCGGGAATTCCCGCGAGATGGCAGTCGGGCCTGTACACCACGCCGTTTTCCGCCGGATGCCACGACTGGGCCCAGGTGTATCTTGCGCCCTATGGCTGGAGGTATGTGGACTGCTCCTTCGGGGGAAGCGCCCACAGGGAAGGGGACGAGGAGCGCAGGAGGTTCTATTTTGGGAATCTGGATCCCTTCCGCATGGTGGCAAATTCCCGCTTTCAGCAGGAGTTTGACGTGAGGAAAAGCTTCCTCCGGGCAGACCCCTATGACAACCAGAGAGGCGAGGCGGAGTATGAGGACAGGGGCCTGGGCTTTGAGGATTTTACGTGGAAGGCGGAGATTCTTTCCTGCAGTGTGTGACCTACAGTCCAAGGAAAGCATTTTTCAAACACGCTCCAGGGTTGTGAAAAGCCGGGAACTATTCTGAAAAGCAAGAATAGAAAAGTAAGAATAAGTAAAAAATTCTTGATTTTCCCGGAAAATACAGTATACTAATAATAATTGGCGGGGTGGTTACAACGGAGTAGCTTCGGATAGGATGCTGCTCCTTTTTTGTAATCCCGTCGGTTGAGGCCGCGCACTGCAGCGGGGCCACAGAGGGCAGACACCGGAAGCGGGTATCCTGCAGGGGCAGGGAGCGATTCCGGGAGCCTGTGAAAATAGATAGAGGAGGAATATTATGAAGAAAAAACTGCTTACAATGGTTTTGTCTGCGGCAATGGTGCTTACCATGCTGGCAGGCTGCGGCGGCGATCAGGCTGCCGGGGCTTCGGGAAGCGGGGAGAGCCAGTCCGCCGGAGCTTCGGGAAGCGGGGAGGAACAGCCCGCCGATGGTTCCGGGAGCGGGGACAGCATGTACCGTGTCCTGTATTCCAGTGAGGTCTCCTCGCTGAATTACCTGACTACGGCGACTACCAACGAATACCAGATCGGTGCAAATGTCATTGACACCCTGGTGGAATACGATAATTTCAGCAATCTGCAGCCCGGCCTGGCTACGGACTGGAGCTACGACGAGGCTTCCCTGACCTGGACCTTTACCCTGCGGGAGGGGCAGAAGTGGATCGACCACACCGGGGCCCCGGTTGCGGATGTGACCGCCCAGGACTTTGTGGACGCCATGGCATACGTGCTTGATCCTGCCAATAACAGCGCCACTGCGGGCAATCTGTTCGGAACCATTAAGAATGCGGAAGAATATTACAACGGCCTTGCGGGAGAGGAGGGAGCGGCTAAGATCGACTTCTCCGAGGTGGGCGTAAAGGCGGTGGACGCCACCACCTTACAGTATACGCTGGCAAACGAGTGCCCTTATTTCCTGTCCATGCTGACCTATGTGTGCTTTATGCCCGCTTACGGCCCCCAGCTGGCGGAGCAGGGTACGAATTTCGCCACCACGGCGGATACCATGTACTACTGCGGCGCATATTACATTTCGGCCTTTGAGCCCCAGGTACAGATGATCCTGACCAAGAATCCCAACAACTGGGATGCGGAGCATGTCTACATTGATGCCATTCAGAGAACCTACAATGCCGAGGCGGACACCATCGGCGCGGAAATGGCGAAAAGGGGCGAGATCGATCAGACTACCCTGGGCTCCGATATTGTGGACGCGTGGATGAGCGACCCTGCCACCAGCAGTATGGTGAGTATGCAGCGTCCCAAGATTGACTTTGACTATTTCTACTGCTTTAACTTTAACGTACATAAGCTGAACGAGGATTTCTACAGGGACGGGATGACCGGCTACAGTATCGACGAGAAGTATGAGCCCCAGAACTGGGAGATTGCCGTGAACAACGAGAATTTCCGCCAGTCCATCATGCATGCCATCAACCGTACCAGCACCGTTTACATCAGCACCGGCGATTATGCCGATCCTGCCAACTATATCCAGAACACCATCACCCCCGCGGGGTTTGCGGTGGATGAGGAGACAGGGAAGGATTACACCGAGCAGGAGGCATTTGCGGATATCGTTTCCAAAGACTTCTTTGACGCGGCGGCGGCAGTCTCCTACAAGGAAGCCGCTATGGAAGAGCTTGCGGCACAGGGAGTTACTTTCCCTGTAAAGACCCTGGTGCGCTACAATCCCACCACCACCAACTGGGAGGAGGAGTGCGTGGTATTGGAGCAGCAGCTGGAGGGCGTCCTGGGAACGGATTATATCGACGTGATTGTGGAGGCGGGCCCTGCCGACAGCTTCTTAACGGATGTGCGCCGTTCCAGCGATTACATGCTGCTTCTCTGCAACTGGGGCGCGGACTATGCCGATCCTGAGACCTGGACGGATCCCTTTTATCAGTCCGCAAACGGTGACGGCACCTACAACCGTGGCATGAGATACGCTTACATGGCATATGCTATAGAAGATAACACCGCGTCCGCCGATACCGTAAAGGAATACTTCGCGCTGGTGGAGGCCGCAAAGGCCATTACCGACGACACCGCGGCCCGCTACGCCGCGTTTGCGGAAGCCGAGAGCTACCTCATCGAGCATGCCCTGGCAGTGCCCTACGGCGTGACCGTCAGCGACTTCGTGGTTTCCAGGCTGAATCCCTGGGAGGGCCAGTACGCCGCCTTCGGCGTGTCCAATCTCCGCTACAAGGGCCAGAAGCTGTACGACGCTCCCGTCTCCATGGAGGAGTTTGAGAAGTCCGCGGCGGAGCATAAGTAGAATAGGGGATATTTTTCACACGTCTTTTGCGTGACAAAACAGAGCAATCAGAATAATCGTTTGGACAGCTGTGCGTGAAACCGCTTCCCCGGCGGTCAGTTCAGCCTTGACAGATGGAAAGCGTTGGAATAAGATAGTATAAGGCAGGTATGGGAGGGTTCCTGTACCTGCCTGCTTTTATCTTTTGACCTGTATACTTGTATAATGAGAACCGGAGGAACAATATGGCAAAGTACCTGATAAAGAGAATCGGAAGATCCTTTCTGACTCTGGCGCTGATCATATGTATTGTCTTTATCCTGATGCGCCAGATGCCTATCGAGGGTTATTTCCAGAATTTTGACAAGCTGACGGACGCACAGATTCAGGCAGGGCTGAAGGAGCAGGGGCTTTTGGATCCCATGCCGGTACAGATCGTGCATTTCTTCCGGGATATGTTCCAGGGGGACTTCGGCGTGTCCCACAGCTACCGGGTCAATGTTCCCGTCACGGAAATCTTAAAGGATAAGCTTCCGGTATCCATTAAGCTGGGAAGCCTGTCCATCCTTGTGGCAATGTGCCTGGGTATCCCGCTGGGAACGCTTATGGCGCGGTACAAGGGAAAATTCTTTGACAAATTCGGGACGCTGTTCATCGTCTTTATCCAGGCGGTGCCCGCGGCGGTCTATTTTCTGTTTATCCAGATGTACGGAACCACGCTTCTGAAAATCCCTCTGCTGTTCAATCCGGATAACTGGCGCAGCTGGATCCTGCCGGTGATTTCCATGTCGCTGGGAAATATCGCATATTACGGGATGTGGCTGAGACGATATATGGTGGACGAGAGCAACAAGGATTATGTGAGCCTTGCCAGGGCCAAGGGAGCAAACGGCAACAGGGTGATGTTCCGCCACATTTTCCGGAACGCCTTTGTACCTATGGTACAGTATCTGCCGTCCTCCTTTTTAAACACCGTGATTGGCTCCATCTATGTGGAATCCCTGTACAGCATCCCCGGCATGGGGGGGCTGCTGGTCACGGTGATCAAGGACAATGACAACAACATGGTTCAGGCCATTGTCCTGTTGTATGCAACCGTGGGCGTCATCGGCCTGCTTCTGGGCGATATCATGATGACAGTTCTGGATCCCAGGATCAGCCTGGGCAAAAAGGAGGGCGGACGCTGATGTTTTCTTTCAAGGATAAGCTTTCTAAAAATCTGGAGGAAGCCGCGGAGGCAAAAGTCAGGTCAGAGGCGGAGAAGATAGCGGGAATCAGCGACAGGGAGCTCTTTTCCTTTGCGGAATACGACGAAAAGGAGGCGGAGAAGACCGGCTACAGCAATTATTCCTACTGGGGCAGCACGGTGCGGATGTTTTTCAAAAACAAGGGCGCGGTGGCGGTGCTGCTTCTGATGCTGGCCATCCTGCTGTTTACCTTTATCCAGCCCCATTTGCCGGGGCAGTTTGACCCCAACACGGTGAACAACGACCCCGCTACCTATATGGCGATGCGCAATGTCCCTCCCAACGAGACCTTCCTGTTCGGCACCAACAACATCGGCCAGGATCTCTGGGCCCGCATCTGGGCGGGAACCAGGACTTCCATCCTGATCGGCTTTGCTGTGGCCCTGATCGAGGCGGCGGTGGGGATTACCATGGGGGTTCTGTGGGGATACCTGCGGAAGCTGGATTTCTTTTTCACCGAGCTTTACAATGTGCTGGACAACATCCCCCAGACCATTATCCTGATCCTGGTGGCCTACATCCTTTCCCCCAGTGTGAAGACGCTGATCTTCGCCATGTCCCTGACAGGGTGGATCGGCATGGCCCGGTTTATCCGCAACCAGATCCTGATCATCCGGGACCGGGATTACAACCTGGCGTCCAGATGCCTTGGGACTCCCACCAGAAGGCTGGTGATGAAAAACCTCCTGCCCTATCTGGTATCCGTGATCATGCTGCGGATGGCCCTGTCGGTTCCCGGCGCGATCGGCAACGAGGTGTTTGTCACCTACATAGGCTTAGGGCTTCCCACTTCCACCCCCAGCCTGGGGAACCTGATCGACGCGGGGCGGGCGGTTATGATGAATGTGTCCCAGAGATACCAGCTGATTTACCCCACGGTGATCCTGTCCATTGTGACGATTTCGTTTTATATTGTGGGAAACGCGTTTTCGGACGCGGCGGATCCCAAGAATCATAAATAACGGCGGAGTGAAAACGGTTAAGAAAAGTAAACGTGGAAGGGCATGGAAAATATGAATCAGGAAACAATTTTATCGGTAAAAGATCTGAATATAAAGTTTACCCTGCGGGGGCGCGTGCTCCATGCCATACGGAATGTATCCCTGGAGGTGTATAAGGGGGAGAGCATCGCCATAGTGGGGGAGTCCGGTTCCGGCAAGTCCGTCCTGACCAAGTCCTTTATGGGCCTGCTGGACAATAACGGTTTCATCTCCTCGGGGGAGATCCTCTATGACGGAAAGGATCTGACGAAATTTAAGAAGGAGAGGGAATGGCAGAAGATCCGCGGCGGCCAGATCGCCATGATCATGCAGGATCCCATGACAAGCCTGAATCCCTTAAAGACTATCGGGGAGCAGATTGCCGAGGCGGTAAGGCTGCACCAGCCTGCGGTACGGGGCGGGGACGCGGTCAGGGAGAAGGTATACGCCTACCTCCGGGATGTGGGGATCCGCAAACCGGAGAAACGCTATAAACAGTATCCCCATGAATTTTCCGGGGGGATGCGTCAGCGTGTGGTAATCGCTATTGCGCTGGCATGCAATCCCAGGATCCTGATCTGCGACGAGCCCACTACGGCCCTGGACGTGACCATCCAGGCCCAGATCATGAAGCTGTTGAAGGATCTGAAGGCAAAGTATGACCTGACGATCATTTTTATTACCCACGATCTGGGAGTTGTGGCAAATATCGCGGACAGGGTGGCGGTCATGTACGCGGGGGATTTCGTGGAGATCGGCACGGCGGAGGATGTGTTCTACGATCCCAGGCATCCTTATACCTGGGCGCTTCTGTCCTCCCTCCCCCAGCTGGGAAAGAAGGGGGAGGAGCTGTTTACCATCAAGGGGACGCCGCCCAGCCTGTATAAGACCATAGAGGGGGACGCCTTTGCGCCCAGGAACCCCAGGGCGCTGAAGATTGATTTCCTTGCAGCGCCGCCCCGTTTTGATATCAGCGAGACACATATGGCGAAGACCTGGCTGTTGGATCCCAGGGCGCCGAAGCTGGAGCCCCCGGAGGGGATACGAAATCTGAGGAAGCTGGAGGTGCTGGGATGAGCGCGGAGAGAGAAATTCTGTTGGATGTAAAGGATCTGCATGTCACCTTCGGAAGCGGGAAAAAGGCCTTTGAGGCAGTCCGCGGCGTGAGCTTCCAGGTATACAGGGGGGAGACCTTCGGCATTGTGGGAGAGTCCGGTTCCGGGAAAACCACCATCGGAAGGGCGATCATGCGTATCCATCCCACCTCGGCGGGGGAAATCCTTTACAAGGGAAACCGGATCAACGGCAAGATCAGCCGTCAGCTGGACAGACAGGTAATCCAGGAGATCCAGATGATCTTTCAGGATCCCATGGCGTCCCTGAACGAGCGGGCGAAGGTGGATTATATTGTCAGCGAGGGCCTGATCAACCTTCATAAGAAGATGAGCGATGAAGAACGCAGGCGCAGGGTACAGCAGGCCCTGGCGGAGGTGGGGCTCTTGCCGGAATTTGCCAGCCGTTTCCCCCATGAATTCTCCGGGGGACAGCGCCAGAGAATCGGCATCGCCAGGGCGCTGATCATGGAGCCGGAGTGCATTATCGCGGACGAGCCGATCTCCGCCCTGGATGTGTCCATAAGGGCCCAGGTGCTGAACCTTCTGGCCGCCCTGCAGAAGTCCAGGGGCATCACCTATATTTTTATCGCACACGACCTGTCGGTGATGCGGTACTTTTCTGACAGGATAGCGGTGGTGTACAAGGGGCGGATTGTGGAGCTGGCGGAGACGGAGGAGCTCATATCCCACGCCGCCCACCCTTATACCAGGGCGTTGTTGTCTGCAATCCCCATGCCCAATCCCGTCAGCGAGCGGGAGAAGAAGCTGACGGTCTACGATCCCTCCATCCATGATTACGACAGGAACCCGCCCAGATGGCAGGAATTCCGTCCCGGGCACTTTGTGCTGGCCAATGACAGGGAAATGGAGGAGGGCTTTGGGGAAGTTAATGATTTTGACTATTTATCTTCATAGTGGTTTCTGCAGTGGGCGATGTAGAGCCGTCCGTTTTCTATGTGGTAGACAAGGCGGTCTTTTTCATTGATGCGGCGGCTGTATTCGCCCTGCAGGCCGCCGGAGAGTGGTTCAGGCTTCCCGATGCCTTTCATACAGCCGTTTCGTTCAATATCCTGGATGAGCTGGTTGATCTTCTTTAGAGTTTTTTTATCCTGCGTCTGCCAGTAGAGGTAATCTTCCCAGGCATCATCTGACCATATTTTTTCACTCATCGTCAACCTCGATTAATTCATGGGCGGTGCCTTTCCCGGCTTTTAGTTCCTGGACAGATTTCTTCACATAAGCCATGTTCGCTTCGGAGAAGAAGGGGTCGGTAGCCTGGGTGATTTCAAATGGAATGCGGTTTTCGCGTAAAACTGCTTTCACAAAAAGATTGATCGCAGTAGAAGTATTCAGGCCCACATTGGAGCAAAAGTTGTCAAAGTTTACCTTATCCTTTTCGTCTACCCTTGCGGTTAAGGTTGCCAGTGCCATAGGAATCTCTCCTTTCGTATTCGGTTTGTGATTATTATAACACTATTGTATGTCGGAAGCAAGCGAATGTATTACATGTGGGCCGGGATTTACATAAAATACCGATTATTGTTATTGCCTCCATTTTGGCTCTGTGTAGTAAGAAATTCAATATTTGGGAATAATATGCTTTACATACTATGTTTTAGATGCTATCATATATGGTAATAAAAACCATATGTGATAGCGTTTTTGGTTCTACAGAAATCAATAGTTGCTTTTGCGACGGAATGAGAGGAAGTATGAGTTACAAAATTGTGGTGGACAGTTGTTGCGAGCTCCCCGTGGAGCTGATGAAGGATTCCCGTTTTGAGCGGGTTCCGCTGGGGCTTGAGGTGGGCGATTACCAGATCATGGATGACGAGGATTTCGACCAGAAGGTGTTCTTAAAGAAGGTGGCGGATTGCCCTTCATGTCCCAAATCCTCCTGCCCTTCTCCTGAGCGTTTTATGGAGGCGTGTAAGGGAGATGCCGGGCATGTGTACATTGTGACCCTGTCCTCTCATTTGAGTGGCAGCTATAACAGCGCGGAGCTGGGCGCAAAGCTGTACCGGGAAAAGTACGGCGATAAGCAAATTCATGTAATAGATTCCGAATCCGCCAGCGGCGGCGAGACACAGCTGGCCCTGAAGCTGATGGAATTAGAGGAGGAGGGGCTTTCCTTTGACGAGATTGTAAAGCAGATAGAGGCATACCGGGACAGTGTGCATACCTACTTTGTGCTGGATAATCTGGAAACCCTGCGGAAGAACGGAAGGCTGTCAGGGGTTAAGGCACTGGTGGCGTCCGCTTTGAGCATAAAGCCGGTGATGGCGGGGGACAAGGGGCAGATCGTTCAGAGAGGCCAGGCTATCGGCATCAATAAGGCGTTGAGTAAGATGGCTGAAATGGCCATAGCGGAGGTTAAGAACCCGGAGAAGCGCCGGCTGATCATTACCCACTGCAATGAGCTTTCCAGGGCAGAGCTGGTGAAAAGCCTAATCCTGGCGAAAAGGAAATTCAAGGAGTGTATTGTGATGGATACCAGGGGCATCAGCAGCATGTACGCCAACGACGGCGGCGTGATCGTGACCACCTGAGCCCGGGCGCAGGGGCAAAATACGCCGGCAAAGGCGACGCACATACCGGAAAAGATGCTTTTGTAATCTTGGATTGAAAAATGAGAGACCAGCTGTCAAAATGTGGAGATTTATAAACTGATATATTTTGCAGGAGGAAATAAGTATGTCGCAACTGCGGTTTGAGAGCATAAAAATCAGAGGGGCTGATTTGGGAGCAGAGTCCTGCGTACCGGATCTATTAGGAGAATATATTCTTCAGAATGATTTAGAATTTCGGCTTGAGGAAGATGATGAAATTTATGAGGGATACGGACGGAGAAAAAATGCCTATCCTTACCGTCAGTATAACAATTACACCAGAGAATTAAAAGAAAGAGAAATCAAAACGGCTGTACTGGAAAACGAGTATTTAAAGGCCATATTTCTTCCTGAATATGGAGGAAGACTCTGGGAACTTTGGGATAAATCAACGGAAAAAAACTTACTTTATACCAATGATGTTCTTCAGTTCAGTAATCTGGCTGTGCGAAATGCGTGGTTCAGCGGTGGCGTAGAATGGAATATAGGCGTTATAGGGCATACGCCATATACAACAGCGCCTTTATATACGGCAGTGACAGAAACTCAGACAGGGAATCCAGTTTTACGTATGTACGAATACGAACGTATCAGAAAAGTCCCTTACCAGATGGACTTCTGGCTGGAAGAGGAGGACAGGGCGTTAAATTGCAGAGTGCGAATTGTAAATGAAACTGATGAAGTAATTCCTATGTACTGGTGGAGCAATATGGCTGTTCCGGAATATGAAGACGGGCGAATTGTAGTTCCGGCGGAAAAAGCTTTTACTTATGCAGACGGTGCGGTTTTTAAAGTGGATATTCCTATAGTAAAGTGTGTTGATGTAACAGATTACAAGAAAATTCCGAAATCTGTGGACTATTTTTTCGATATTGAAGAGGGGAAGCCGAAGTATATTGCGAATTTAAATAAAGAGGGCTATGGGCTTTTACATACTTCGACCAAAAGACTGAGAAGTAGAAAGCTGTTCTCCTGGGGAAATGGATGTGCCTCAGATCATTGGCAGGAATTTCTCACAGATAAGGCAGGCAGGTATGTGGAAATCCAGGCAGGGCTTGGGAAAACACAGTACGGCTGCGTTCCGATGGCTCCTCATACGGCGTGGGAATGGCTGGAACAATATGGTCCTGTAACATTGCCCAAAGCTGTAAAAGAGAAATCTCATAAAGAGAGGGAAGAAGCGCTGACGGCTTTATTAGAAAACACAAAATGTTCTGAACGTATGGAAAAGAAGTTGAAAGAAACCGGCCCTATGGCAAAAAGCAGGGCAAAGCTTGTAACAGCAGGCAGTGGGTACGGAGCGCTGGCGAAGCAGGGAGAGTTGTCAAAGCATTTGGAGTTTTCCATATCTTCCAATTCTCTAAAAAAGTGGAAACTCTTTTTTGATACGGGAGTTTTGCATCAACCGGATGCCGGAGATATTCCTGATGAGTTTCTGATAGACAGTGAAAATCTGGAGTTTCTTGTGAATACGCTTAAATCTTCAAATAAAAACAATTGGTATGCATATTATCAGGCTGGAATTGGATATTTCTCAGAGGGAGATTATGAGACAGCCAAAAAACTTCTGATGAAATCTTATGATATGGAGGAAAATCCCTGGTCTTGCCACGGAATTACATGTATTTGTCTGATTGCGGGACAGAAAGAAGCGGCGGTTAAATGGATATCAAAGGGACTTGCGATGGAGTGCAGAAACTTGTCGTATTTGAAAGAAAGCTTTAAAATTCTATATCTCTGCGAAGCGAATAAAGAAATTGTGAATATCTTTGAAAAGCAGGATAAAGAAATTCAGGAAGTAGGAAGATTAAAATTTTATTATGTTTCTGCTTTACATAAAATGGGAAAAGACAGAATGGCTTATGAAATTTTGGAAAAAGATGGAGGCATAGTTATTGATGATATCCGTGAGGGAGAAGACTCTGTTGCTCAGCTGTGGCGTGAATTATATGAAAAATTGTATGGCGCAGAGGCAGATGTTCCATATCGGTACGATTTTAAGGCATTTTAATGATGCACTCGTGAATAAAAAGTTTTCTATATACTTTTGTCCTTAAACTCAAACAGTAATAAGAAGAATTTGAAAAAAGTTTCTCATTCAAACACTCTTTTTATGCGTCCGCTATACTGGAATAAGGTTTCGGGATAAAAGCACTGCCAAAACTACCACCTGCACCACAAAGATCGCCGGCATCCCATACTTAAAATACCAATGCTTCGTCTTATGCCGGAAACGCTTCATGCCCAGGCTACACCCCAGCGCGCCGCCCAGCAAAGCAGTCAGAAAGAAAGAAGCCTCCGAGATACGCCAGGCGCCCCGGATGGCTTTTCTTTTATCCACACCCATCATAATAAATCCAATCAAATTTACAATCAGCAGATAACCCCCAACAACCATTTTCCAATCAAAAACAAATTTCAAACTCATACCCCAGAACAACTCCCCCTATCATCCCTTCTCCATCCAACCGCTCACACTCCAACCCGCAAAGCAACGTCCTCCACCGCCCACACTCCAATCCGCAAAGCAACGTCCTCCACCGCCCTTACTCCAACCCACAAAGAAGTGCTATCCACCGCTCACACTCCAATCCGCAAAGCAACGTCCTCCACCGCCCACACTCCAACCCGCAAAGCAACTTCCTCCTACGCCCTTACTACAGCTGCAAAGCAACAGGCACCGGGGCGGCAGGGCCGCTTTGCCGGGCCATGGGTGAGACGCGGAGAGGAGACTCCGGCGAGTGGCGCCCTCTGGCGACACTTGCCGTGCCCGAGGCTCATCGGAGCGCCTGTCGAGCTGGCCCGGATAAGCGGCCCTGCCGCCCCGGCGCCGTCCCTTGCGCCGTCCTCTTGCTCCATCCCCTACCTCATCCCCTCACTTCTTACTCTTTTAAAACATTTCCTCCCCCTGCTCCTGCATCTTCATAGCCCTTACCTTGCAGGAAAGCCCGAACAGATTGATAAAGCCCTCCGCGTCATGGTGGTCATACAGATCCCCGGTTGTAAAGGAAGCAATGCTCTCGTTATACAGCGTATACGGGGAAGTAGTCCCCGCCTTGATGATATTACCCTTGTAGAGCTTAAATTTCACCTCCCCGGTGACATACTTCTGTGTCTCCTCGATAAAGGCCTGCTCCGCCTGACGCAGGGGGGTAAACCATTTCCCTTCATACACAAGGCTGGCAAAACGGCTGCCCATTTCCTTCTTCAGGGCATAAGTGTCGCGATCCAGGATCAGCTCCTCCAGCTGCTGGTGGGCCTCCATCAGGATGGTTCCGCCGGGGGTCTCATAGACGCCGCGGGACTTCATGCCCACCACCCGGTTCTCCACGATATCAATGATGCCGATGCCGTGTTTTCCGCCCAGCTCGTTTAAGACGGTGATGATCTCGGAGACCTTCATCTTCCTGCCGTTTACGGAAGTGGGAACACCCTTTTCAAAGGTCATGGTCACATACTCGCCCTCATCGGGAGCCTTCTCGGGGGTGGTGCCCAGCACCAGCAGATGCTCGAAATTCGGCTCGTTTGCGGGATCCTCCAGCTCCAGGCCCTCATGGCTGATATGCCAGATGTTGCGGTCGCGGCTGTAGGAGGAATCCGCGGAGAAGGGAAGATGGATGCCGTGGGCCTGGCAGTACGCGATCTCAGATTCCCGGGAATCCATGGTCCATTTGTCGTTCCTCCATGCGGCGATGATCTTGAGATCGGGTGCAAGAGCCTTGATGCCCAGTTCGAAGCGGATCTGGTCATTGCCCTTGCCGGTAGCGCCGTGACAGATGGCGGTAGCGCCCTCCTTCCTTGCAATCTCTACCAGCTTCTTGGCAATCAGGGGCCTTGCCATGGAAGTGCCCAGGAGATATTTATTTTCATAGATGGCGTTTGCCTGTACACAGGGAACGATATACTCATCGCAGAATTCATCAATCACATTTTCTATGTAGAGCTTGGAAGCGCCGCAGGATTTTGCTCTTTCTTCCAGGCCGTCAAGTTCCTCCGCCTGTCCGCAGTCCACGCAGACGCAGATGACTTCATAGTCGAAATTCTCCTTCAGCCAGGGAATGATGGCGGTGGTATCCAGGCCGCCGGAATAAGCCAGAACAACTTTTTCTTTCATGATAGTTTCCTCCATAATTATGTATTAAAATCCATTGTAAAATTCAGCTCGAAACAACTATACAACAGAAAGGCTATAAATGCAAGGAAAAGTAACCTCTTCACCCCCGGCAAACTGTCATGGTCAATTTATGGTTGAGCTTCATGAGAGCGTACGCCATATCCGTTGATTGTCATTTCGCCTGCCGGCTATCTCAGCAGTCTGAAATATGCACTGTCAGAATCCAGGTTCAGCGACCAGAAGATCTGTGCGGCGCCGCTTCTGGCACAGATGAAAGGGACAGCCGAAACAGAAAGCTGTCGGTACATATCCCTGGTAATACAGGAAAAATCATATGCCAGGCTTAAGAAACGGTTCCTTTCTGCCGATAAAAAAGACAGGAAACTATACAGACAGTGTGGGAACGGATTTCCACATACCGGTACGGCAGAAACTGGCCCGCGAAAGTCCCGCAGCGCCGTGTGACACTGTGAGGAACGGGGACAGTGCAGTACCAGACCAGGGAGGGATCAATATGAGCAGTATATCTAATGTAGAGGAAAGCGTTGGCAGAAGCTACATGGCGGAATCCGAGAGGAAAGCGTCCGACGCCAGGAAAGCGGCTGAGGCAGGCCGGGCTGAGGATACCAGGAAGGCTGGGAACTTCGGCAAGACTATCGGGCAGCCCAAGCTCAGCGACAAGGCGGCAAAGTACTATGAGGAGCTGAAGAAGAAATTCTCCAACATGGACTTTATCCTGGTCAGCGCTGACCAGAAGGAGAATGCCAAGGCGCAGGCGGGAAACTATGCAAATCCTGTTAAGACCGTGGTGCTGATCGACGAGGAGAAGCTGGAAAAGATGGCGGAGGATGAGACTTTCCGTGCACAGTATGAAGGGATCATCAGAAGCGCCTCCGTACAGATGAATCAGCTGAAGAAGAATGTGGGTTCCAACAGCTGTGTCAAAGGCTTTGGGATGCAGGTAGACGATAATGGCAAGGTATCCTTTTTTGCAGTAGTGGATAAGTCTTTGGCGGCCCAGAAGGATCGGATTGCGAGAAAGGCGGAGGAAAAGAAGGCGAACGCTAAGAAAGAAGCGAAGAAGTCCGAGAAGGAGAAACGGGCGGAGGCGCTGGAGGAACGTCAAAAGGCCGGCAGGGCGGAGAAGGATTATGTGACCGTCACGGCATCCTCCATAGACGAGCTTCAGAAAAAGGTGGATAATGTGCTTTATTCCGCTTGGAGCGATAATACCAGAACCGACGAGGAGAAAATGTGGGGCCGCAATATCGATTTCAGGCTGTAGGATCTTACGGAGTGTCTGTGCCGCCGGAGGCGGTATGGCAGGATGAAAATGATACTCCGGGCACGGCCTTTTACATCGTATCAAAAAAACAGTGTGTGCAGCTTCGTGTCTTTCTGTTGCACACACTGTTTTCTTATGGATGTCCCCGCAGCATTCGGCATACTGCGATTACCCGGCCCTTACTGCTGCGACTGAAGCAGGTTCATCAGCGCTTCGTGGACGCCCTTCAGCTCCTCATTCAGGGAGGTAAGCCTGTCTGCGTCAACCTCTGCGAATTGATTTTTGCCGCGGCAGAGCTCCACAATGTCGGAAGCGCACCGGGCGATGGGATCCAGTCCCAGGTTCGCGGCAACTCCCTTCAGGGTGTGGGCGCTTTTAAACAGTTCCTCCGTGTTTTGTCCTGCTATGAATTGCTGGATATTGGCAACACTCTGGTCTGACTGGAATTTGTTCAGAAATTTCAGGTACAGAGCCTCATTTCCCATAAAGCGGTTGACAGTAGTGTTGACATCCATCCCCATCTCTTCAAGCGCTGCTTTAAATGCTGTATCCATTTTTGCCCTCCTGTGATTTCGGCCCGATCCGGCCCGATATAATACTGTCTTATCTATTATATTCCTTTTCCGCGGGCTTGTCTAATACATTTTCCCATAAATATGGAAGGAATATCCGCTTCTGCCATTTATTACCTGACCGGGCGGGGGGATTTGGGGTGAAAAATTGGGCTTTTTTATATTGACATTTAAGTAAATAAATAATATCCTATATATGATATTTTGTTTGTAGAACACCATAAAGGAGCAATTACAAAATAGGAGAGAAAATGGATAAGCAGAGAATATTAATTGTGGATGATGAAGAAGTCAACAGGACAATACTGGAAGTAATGTTCGGGGAAAATTATGAGGTTGTCCAGGGTGAAAATGGTCAGGAGGCGGTTGACCAGCTGGAGAAGAACCCGAATTTTGCCCTGATTTTGCTGGATATTATCATGCCGGTCATGGACGGCTTCGCTGTGCTGGAGTATATGAAGCAGAAGGAGCTGATCGAGCATATCCCCGTTATTCTGATTACCAGCGAGACGGTCAGGGACAGTGAGGACAAGGCATACAAATATGGCATAGCGGATGTGATACATAAGCCCTTCTATCCTGATATCGTAAAGAGAAGATCCAAGAACCTGATCGAGCTGTACCAGAACAAGGCGAATATGGAGAGACGCCTGAAGGAGCAGGAGGAGGCTATCCTGGCGCAGCAGAAGAAGATCCGGGAGAACAATGAATTCATGATCGAAGCGCTCAGCTCCGTGGTGGAATTCCGCAGCTCCGAGTCGGGGGATCATGTACGCCGGATCAAGTACTTTACCAGGGTGCTTCTGAAGTACCTTGCAAAGTATTTCCCCGAGTATGGCCTTACTCCCTTGCAGATCGAGGAAATCACCAAGGCGTCAACGCTCCATGATATCGGAAAGATCGGAATCCCCGATGCGATCCTGATGAAGCCCGGTAAGCTTACCGACGAGGAATTTGAGGTCATGAAGACCCATACGACGCTGGGCTGCGATATGCTCGAAACCTTCCAAAAGGGTGTAGAGGGTGAATTCTACAGATACTGTTATGAAATCTGCCGCCATCATCACGAGAGATGGGACGGCAAGGGCTATCCGGATCATCTGAAAGGGGATGAGATTCCCATCAGCGCACAGATCGTATCCATTGCGGACGTTTATGATGCACTGATCAGCGTGAGAGTGTACAAGGGGGCCTACTCCCACGCGGAGGCTTACGAGATGATCCAGAACGGTGAGTGCGGACAGTTCTCGCCGGATGTAATGGAGTGCTTTCAGCTCGCGAAGCAGGACTTCTACGATATGGTGGAAGTAAATAAGATTTTCAGCTTTGTATAAAGATAAATTTGTATAAAGATAAAACAGACAGCGAGATGATGGTGTCAGTACTATTTCGCTGCCTGTCTGCTTGTGGAGGGAGTTATGAGTCAGAAGGGGACAGGAATGCTGCCTGTTGAGAACAGTCTGGAAATGTTTTTGCTGTTTGGGGCGGATGGAATCATCACTTACGCGAATGCCGCTGCAAGAGACAGGCTGGAATACGGGGATGAAATATGCGGCAATCATATCAGCAGTATTTTTCCCAATGAATTTAAGAGGACGGAGGAGGGATTCTCCACCGGGTATCCCTTTGGCCTGAAAACGCATAACCTGACTGCTTACCGGAGGAATCTTACCTGCTTTCCCGTGGAGGTGAGGATTGCCTGGGAGGAAGCCTGTGCCGGATATCTGTGCATGGCCAATGATATCCTGGAGAAAGAACATCTGAGCCAGGAGATGGAGCATGTGAAGCAGGAGGCGGAACAGGCGCTTAAAGTGAGGTCTGAATTCGTCGCCAATGTGACGCATGAGCTAAGGACCCCTGTAAACGGTATTCTGGGGAATATCATGGAATTGTCAGAGAAAGAACAGGATGAACATAAGAAAAGGACTCTGCAGCTGATCGAACGGTGCTGTGGGGATATGAACAGGCTGATCAATAACATTCTGGATTTCTCTAAGCTTGAAGCCGGAAAGTTTGTCTTGGAAACACGCAGGTTTCATTTCCGCAATATGATTGATTACGTCAGGGGCAATCATCAGAACAAAATTACAGAAAAAGGGCTGGATTTTTTCGTTACGGTATCTCCGGAGGTGCCGGAGTATATTGTAGGGGATGAGCTCAAGCTTGTACAGATTTTGAATAACCTGCTGTCCAATGCCCAGAAATTTACCCATGTGGGCAGGATTTCCGTGGAAATCCTTAAGACGGCGCAGTTCCAGAACAGTATAGAGCTTTATTTCCTTGTGATGGATACGGGGATCGGTGTTGACAAGGAGAACCAGGATAAGCTGTTTAAGGCTTTTTCCCAGGTGGACGCTTCCATTTCCCGCAAATACGGCGGTACGGGCCTGGGCCTTAACATCACAAAGCAGCTGGTGGAAATGATGGGCGGAAGCATCAGCGTGGAAAGCCAGAAAAACAAGGGGACTACTTTTACTTTTTCCGTATGGGTCGGGGACGGCGACACCGGTACAGAGGAGTATACCCTTCCCGATGCTACGATACGCAGAAGCCACGCGGAGCTGTCCGCTGCCCTGAAGGAAACTCAGGAGAGGAAGGAGACAGACCCGCAGCGAGTATTCGGGACACCGGAGAATTTGGAAGTGCTGGAAAAGACCCTGTCCAAGATGGTTCTCTGTATCGAGATGGAGAACTGGGAGAAGGCAGAGGACTTTATGGAGACAGTGAGGCAGCTGATGGAGGGCGCGCCAAGGGATGTGTCGAAGAACCTGCTGCGTCTTAAAATGGCGGTTCAGAAAGAAAACTACGACAAGGCCATTGCGAGCCTGGATGAGCTGAAAGCGGGCATGGAGCAGAAATCGGAAGAAGGGGATGCGGCGGATGGATCGTGAAGGGAAGGATATCTGTGAATCAGTGATTCTGATCGTGGATGATGTGGAGACTAATCGTGTCATCCTGGAGGAAATCGTTAAATCCATGGGGTGCCGTACCGTACTGGCGGAAAACGGGGTGCAGGCACTGGAGGAATTCGGGCGCTGCAATCCCGATCTGGTGCTGACGGATGTCTCCATGCCGGAGATGGACGGCCATGAATTTTGCCGTATTATAAAGGGGAACGCCCTCACAAGGGATGTCCCGGTGATCTTTATTTCCGCCTTCGGGGAGTCGGAGGATGTGGTGAAGGGGTTTTCCCTGGGAGGAAATGACTATATTGTGAAGCCGTTCATCCCGGAGGTCGTACAGGCCAGAGTAAAGCTTCATCTTTCGCTTCACGCCGCTGCGAAGGAGATCAGCGAGAACAACAGACGTCTCCGGAAATCTGTCCAGGAGCAGGTGCTGCAGATTGAGCAGGAGAGGAAAAACGTGCTGTACGCTCTCGCGAATATGGCTGCGGAGAGATCCTCCTATGACCGGGAGCATATTGTGAGGCTGCAGGTAAACTGCAGGAAACTGGCGCAGAGCATGCAGTTTTCACCGCTGTTCTCGGAGAAAATCTCCGACACATATGTTGATACCATTGAGGCGGCAGCCGCGCTCTGCGATATCGGCAACATAGGGATTCCACCCTACATACTTCAGAAGGAATCGGCGCTGGATGAGGAGGAGAGGAAGCTGGTGCAGAGCCATGCCGAGGCCGGGGCCAAATTGTTGAAAGATCTGCATGTCACCAGTGATTTTAACGACTTCGTCAGGATTTCCGTGGATATGGTCAATTATCATCATGAGAATTGGGACGGAAGCGGCTATCCGGCACAGCTTAAGGGGGAGGAAATCCCTCTGTCGGCAAGGATTGCGGCTGTGGCGGACGTTTACTGCGCCCTTACGGAGAAAAGGAGTTACCGTGAGGCATACGGCAGGGACGAGGCGCTGCAGATCATGAAGGGGGAATCCGGGAAAAAATTCCAGCCGGAAATTCTTCAGGTATTCTGCAAGATAGCGCGCCAGCTAAGCTAATGCATTGGATATTTATATTTGAAAAAGGGGCAGGAAAGCAGTATCATGTTATCGGAAGAGGAGTTTATAAGAATTGTTTCTTTTGTAAAGACAAGATATGGCATTGATCTGAATGGCAAGAAGACTATTATCAACGGAAGGCTGGAAAATTACCTGCGAAGGGGAGGATGGGGAAGCTTTAATGCCTTTATGAACGATGTGGAGAGGGATAAGTCAGGGGAGCTGGAGCGGGCGCTGGTGAATTACCTGACTACAAACCACACTTATTTCATGAGGGAATTCGGGCACTTTGACTTCTTTAAGAAGGAGGTGCTGCCCTGGGCGCAGAAGAAGGCGGCGAATACCAGGGATCTTCGCATCTGGTGCGGGGCTGCTTCCAGCGGCGAGGAGCCGTATATGATCGCCATGACGGTGAGGGATTTCCTGGGGCTGGATCATGAGAAATGGGACGCCCGGATCCTTGCCACCGACATATCGACACAGGCGCTGAGCCAGGCCATCCGCGGGATATATGACGACGAGCATATGGAGAAGATGCCGGAAAACTGGAGGAGGCATTTCTTTCATAAGGCGCCGGGAGGCGGTTTCCAGGTGGTGGATGAGATCAGGGAGCAGGTTATATTCCGAAAATTTAATCTGATGGATCCTTTTCCCTTTAAGAAGAAAATGCATACTGTCTTTCTGCGGAACGTGATGATATATTTTGATGAGGCAACGAAGCGTCAGGTGGTACAGAAGGTATATGACGCGCTGGAGCCGGGAGGCTATCTGTTCATCGGCATGACGGAGACGATAGACAGGGACAGCACTCCCTTTCAGATCATACAGCCTTCAATATTCAGAAAATAATTCAGGAAGGATTTGGATATGAACCCGATTAAAGTTTTGGTTGTGGAAGATTCCCTGGTTTTCAGGGAGCTCCTGGTGCAGGGGCTCAGTAAGGATCCCAGCATTCAGGTTGTGGGTACTGCGAAGGATCCTTTTGAGGCCAGAGACGCTATTTTAAAGTATCATCCGGATGTGATGACTCTCGATGTGGAACTCCCCCGTATGAGCGGGATAGAATTCCTGAGAAAGCTTATGCCCCAGTATCCGTTGCCGGTGGTCGTCATCAGTTCTCTTTCGGATAAGGTGTTTGACGCCATGAATGCAGGTGCGGTGGACTTTGTGGCAAAGCCTGCGGTGTCTGAACGAAGGCAGCTGGAGAATTTTATCAAGAATGAATTGCTGGTCAAGATCAAGATAGCATCCACTGCGAAGATCAGCAAGATCAAGCAGCAGGTCATGCCCCAGGAGACGCATACTTTTACGTCCCAGGGCAAGAACCTTGTGATTGCCATAGGGGCTTCCACAGGGGGTACCGAGGCTATCTTCTCTGTTATGAAGGATTACGGGCCGGATCTGCCCGGCATTGTGGTGGTACAGCACATGCCTCCCGGTTTTACGGATATGTACGCAAAAAGGCTGGATAACCAGTGCAGGGTACGTGTGAAGGAGGCCAGGACCGGGGACCGGGTGCTGCCGGGGACGGTGCTGATCGCTCCGGGAGGAGACCGCCACATGCATCTGGTAAAAGTCAACGGCATGTACCAGGTGGAGATAAAGGCGGGGCCCAAGGTAAACGGCCACTGCCCGTCTGTGGATGTGCTGTTTGATTCCGTCGCCAGGGTGGCAGGCGCAAATGCGCTGGGCATCATACTGACCGGGATGGGCGGGGACGGCGCCAAGGGCCTTTTGGCCATGAGGAAGGCGGGAGCCAGGACCATCGGTCAGGACGAATCTACCTGCGTGGTCTACGGAATGCCCAAGGTGGCATATGATTTAGGTGCAGTAGAGTTTCAGGAGAAGCTGTCAAATATTGCAAAAAAAACATACTACGTGTTGAATACAATGTAAAGGAGAGGGAGTATGAAAATTTTACTGGCTGAGGATGATTATGCAACAAGAAAGTTTATGTCAGGCTTTCTGTCGAAGTACGGCGAGTGTGATGTGACCGTGGACGGTATGGAGGCGGTTGACGCGTTTTTGATGGCACTGGAGGATGAGGAGCCTTATGACCTGGTATGCCTGGATATCATGATGCCGGTCATGGACGGCTATCAGGCGCTGATGGGAATCCGCAATCTGGAAAAGCAGAAGAATATTCCCAAGGAGCAGGAGGTCAAGGTTATCATGACCACTGCATTGAACGATGAACAGAATGTGAAAATGGCATTTGACCTGGGATGTACGATTTATTCCGGGAAACCCGTGGATCAGACCAGATTCGAGCAGGCTATGAAAAAGCTCAATCTGATATGATAAATATATTTAAAACGCATGTAATGACAAAAAGAAAATAAAAGGGAAAGGAGAAGTACATGGCTGAGGAATTTAACGTGGAAGGCATGCTTGATATGTATCTGTTCGAGAATGGACAGCTGCTGGAACAGCTCCAGGAGACTGTTTTGGAACAGAAGGATGCAGACTGCTTCGACGAAGACACAATCAACGAGATCTTCAGGACAATGCATACTATCAAGGGATCTTCCGGTATTATGATGTTTGACAATGTGACAGCCATCTCACACAAACTGGAGGATGTATTTTATTATCTGAGAGAATCCCATCCCCAGAATGTTGTCCATGAAGCGCTTGTGGAGCATGTACTACAGGTGGTTGACTTTATCACCGGAGAAATGGATAAAATACAGGATGGAAGCCCGGTGGACGGGGATCCGGCGGATATTATTGCCGAGCTTGACCGATTCCTGGATGAAATCAAGAGCGGTGCGGTAAAGGAAGGCAAGGAATTGCCGAAGGAAAATGTAAACGAAGAGCCGAAGCACTTTTATATCGCGCCCGTAGCAAACAGTGCCAGCCATTTCTATAAGATATACATAACCTTTTTTCCGGACACGGATATGGCAAATGTCCATGCTTATAAGACCGTGTATGCCCTGAAGGAATTTGCGGAGGATCTGCTGTATGAGCCGGAGGATCTGATCTCTGACGACAGCAGCATCGGTACGCTGCTGGAGGACGGATTCCGTATCCTGCTTCAGGCACAGTGCACGGAGGCGGACATCAGGAATGTCATTAAGACGGGTTACGATATCGAGAAGGTTGACATCTACGAGTGCAAGGCGGAGGAATTCCTGCAGGGCTTTGATTTTGGCGAGCATCAGGATCATCCGCAGATTGACCTGAAGTCCAGTGTGGAGGAAATCGAAGCCAGGGCTCAGGCCGAACAGGAGAGCGAGGAGAAGAAGGAGCCGGAGAAGCCCAAGATGGCGCCGGGTGATTTCGTCATCCAGTCCAAATCTCCCGGAAAACCCAAAAAGCTGGCGAAGGATAAACCCAAGAACGAGAAGGCGGCCTTTATCAGCGTAAATGTCCAGAAGATGGATCAGCTGATGGATCTCATCGGGGAGCTGGTGATCTCGGAATCGCTGGTGCTGCAGAATCCTGACCTCCGTGTGCCGGGCCTGAATCTGGCGAACTTTAACAAGGCGGCATCGGAGATGGCGAAGATTGCTACGGATCTCCAGAATGTGATCATGTCGATGAGAATGGTTCCTCTTACCAATCTTTTCCAGAAGATGAACCGTATCGTTTTTGACGTGTCCAGGAAGCTGGGCAAGGATATTGAATTTGAGATGATCGGCGAGCACACTGAGGTGGATAAGAATATCAGTGAGAAGATTTCGGATCCTCTGATGCACCTGGTGAGAAATGCGGTGGATCATGGAATAGAGACGAACGAGGAGCGTGCCGCGAGCAATAAGCAGGAGAAGGGCAAGGTCACCCTGTCTGCGAAGACAGAAGCGGGCAAGGTGTGGATCATTGTGACGGACAACGGTAAGGGGCTTGACCGGGCGAAAATCCTGGCCAAGGCGAAGAAACAGGGGCTGTTGGATCCTGACCGGGCGGAATCCTCCTATGAGGATAAGGAGGTCTTCCAGTTTATCACCCTTCCCGGATTCTCCACCAACGAACAGGTGACGGAATACTCCGGCAGAGGCGTGGGAATGGACGTCGTGGTACAGAACATCCAGTCCATAGGCGGTACGCTGGAGATTGAGAGCACCGCAGGCGAAGGCAGCAGTATGATCCTGAAGATTCCCCTGACGCTGGCGATCATTGACGGAATTGTTATGGAGACGGGTACTACCTCCTTTGTGGTGGAGACCAGCTTCATTAAACAGTTCGTCCGTGTGACAAAGGATATGATGATACATGAGCCTACAGGCGAAGAATATGTGATGATCAGAGACGAGTGCTACCCCGTGCTTCGGATTGGCGACTGGTATGGCCTGGAGGATTACCATTCCGAAGTTGAGGAGGGAATGATGCTTCTCTTTGAGGTGGAGGGAAACACCATCTGCCTGTTCGTGGATAAGCTGATCGGGAAGCAGGAGATTGTGGTAAAGCCCATTCCTCCCTACATTAAAAAGGTAAAAGGTATCTCCGGCTGTACCCAGTTGGGAGATGGCAGCATTGCCTTGATACTGGATCCGGCGGGATTAATAGATTAAACTGGAAGAAAGGAATGGTGCCGAAATGAGTGAAGACAGAGAAGAAGCGCGCCTGCGCAGTGTTCATCAGGAAAAGTACATGACCTTCAGATCCGGGAACGAGTATTTTGGCCTGAAGATACAGTATGTAAGTGAGATTATCCCTTTTCAGGCGATCACTGCCATCCCGGAGACAGAGGAGTATATCAAGGGACTGATCAATCTCAGAGGAAAGATACTTCCTGTTATTGATGTACGGCTCAGGTTTATGCAGGATCCCTTTGACTATAATGACAGGACATGTATCATTATCATTACAGTCAGGGGGACGATGGTCGGCCTGGTTGTAGAGGAGATTGCAGAGGTCGTGGAGATCGAGGATGATAATATCCTGCCGCCTCCCACGATCATGAGGGGAGACAGGGTTCAGAACAAGTATGTATACGGAATCGGACGTGTCGGAGACACGGTGAAGCTGCTGATCGATCCTGACAAGCTGCTGCATGATGAAGATTCGTCTACTGCTGAGCTGGCGAATGATACGGGTGAAGAGGATGAAAGAGAGGTATAAAACAATGAAAAACATGAAAATCAGAACAAAACTTATACTTGGTTTTGCAGTTCCCATTATATTGACGATCATCAATGTGCTTGTGGGCGTATGGATCACAAATTATGCCGTTGATACGATCAGCGTCATGAACGAAGACGGTGCTACACAGATCGCATCGGGGCTGGATCAGCTTGTGGAATCCATAAGCCAGTTAAATGAAGACGGGGCAACCGGCATTAATGAGCAGCTGCATGGGATAACCGAGATTGACGATGCCACCCGCCAGGAGATGATGGACTTTGTCAATTCCGGCAAGGATAACAGGATTGCAACCCTTAAGAGCCACGGCGAGGAGCTGAAATCCTTTGTCAACACCGGTAAGGACAACAGGATTGCAACCCTTCGGGAGACAATGAACATCTCAAATACCATCAACATCGTACTGCTCATTGTTTCCGTAGTGATCACTCTGGTGATCAGCACTGCCCTGATCAAGACGATCGCGCAGTCCGTACACCAGCTGTCCGATGCAGCGAAGGAAATCGCGCAGGGCCGTGTCAGCAACCTGGAGCTGAAGAAGCATTCCAATGATGAGTTTGGCGACTTGGTAGATGAATACACCATGGTGATTGATAATATTAAATATCAGGCAGGCATTGCCGAGGAAGTATCCAACGGTAATCTGACTGTTGAAGTCACCCCCAAATGTGCGGAGGATGTGCTGGGCGTGTCCTTAAAGAAGCTGGTTGATGACAACCATCACGCACTGAGCAATATCAATGACGCGGCATATCAGGTGACCATCGGTTCTTCCCAGGTAGCGGATGCAAGCCAGTCCCTCGCACAGGGTTCCACTGAGCAGGCAAGCGCGGTTCAGCAGATTACAGCATCCATCGATGAAATCGCTGAGAAGACGAAGGAGAATGCGGAGCAGGCTAATTCCGCCGCAGAGCTGGTGAGCAAGGCAATCAATGACGTAAAGCAGGGCAATAAGCAGATGCAGGATATGATGGCGGCAATGGAGGAGATCAACAAGGCTTCCGAGAGCATTTCCACGATCATCAAGACTATCGACAATATTTCCTTCCAGACCAATATCCTTTCGCTGAATGCGTCCGTTGAGGCGGCAAGGGCCGGCGAGGCAGGCAAGGGCTTTGCAGTGGTTGCGGAAGAGGTGAGAAGCCTTGCGGTCAAGAGTGCCGAGGCAGCAGCCGAGACTGCGGAGCTTATCGAGGATTCCATCAGCAAGGTAGGTGTCGGTTCCAAGATTGCCGATGAGACTGCTAAGGCTCTGAGCGTGATCTCAGAGGTGGTACATGAGAGTGAGGTCATCATCAACAATATTGCGGATTCCTCCAATTACCAGGCAACGGCTATTGCACAGATTGAGCAGGCAATCTCCCAGGTTTCCCAGGTGGTTCAGACCAACTCTGCCACCAGCGAGCAGTGTGCGGCTGCCAGTGAGGAGCTGTCCAACCAGGCATCCCGTATGCGTGAGCTGCTTTCCGTTTACAATCTTGGCGGCGGTAAGAAGAGCTCTTCCTACAAGGGCGACAACAGTATGAATTCCAGTGCCAACGCCAATGAGCAGATCATTTCCCTGGGCGACGGGTTTGACAAATATTGATATAATGGAAATAGTTGACTTTCAGGAGGCATTCCCGTGCGGGAATGCCTCTTTTTAAGTAGCGCGCGGCATTTATGGATTGAGAAAAGGGGCTTTTTGGTATATAATATACTTGGGATGGATTTCCCGGTTCAGGATGTTTCAAAATAATATACCGGAAAGAGCTTGGTGTGATGGAACAGAGTATGGCAGTATCAGAGAAAATATGGAAAGTGATCAAGGCGGCGCTGCTGCTGGGAAGCCTGCTGGCGGCGGCAAAGCTGATCTTTGTGGACTACACTCTCGACGAGGAATATCAGCTGGTAATGGCATACAGGAAGCTGCAGGGAGATCATTTGTTCAGGGAAATGTGGGAGCCTCATCAGACTTCCGCGTTTTTGTGTGCGGGCCTGATCTGGCTATACAGGGCAGTCACGGGGACCGTCACGGGCGTGCTGTTGTTTTTGCGTTTTGTGACACTGGGAATCCAGCTTGCACTGTCCTGCTTTGTGTACCGTACTCTGGACAGGCTTATGGATAAAAGGTATGCCTTTCTGCTGGCGCTGCTGTATTTTAATATAGTTCCCAAGAATATCCAGATTCCTGAGTTTGGAAATATGCAGCTGTGGTTTTTGACCGTCTGCATTTTGTGTATGATGCAGTATTTCCGCGGCCTGGAACAGGATTGCGGGAGCCGGTGGTATCTGCTTGTGGCGGTGGGGATTTCGCTGTCCTGCGAAATCCTGACCTATCCTACCTGTATTGTTTTATTCCCCTTTTTCCTTGCCTGGATCCTGGCCAGGGCAGGGCGCAGCCGGTGGCGGGACTGCCTGATCCTGACGGCAGTCTGTGCAGTCTGCGGAGGGCTGTGGTTCTGGCGGGTGCTGCAGGGTGTTAGCCTGCAGGAGCTGGGGGAAAACATCGGAAAGCTGCTTTCCTTTGACCCCACCCATGACGTGTCCGGGGTGACGGATGAAAAGGCGCATAATTACGGGGTAAATCTCGTGCTGTGGGGGCAGTGGCTGGCCGTGACGGCTGCGGTGAGCGGGCTGCTTTATCTGATTGTGGGACGGCTGCAGGCCCGAAGGGGCAGGGCTCCAAGCGGAAAGGCCGGATGGCTGATCTGGCTGGTGATGGCAATCATTACAGCGGAGGGCGTGCAGATCTGCTACTGGGCCGCAGGGGGAATAGGCTACGAATACCTGCAGATCCATTTCCTGGTGGTCTGGCTGGCTGCGGCCGGGGTATGGCGGCTGGCCGACGGGCGCAGGAGGACGCTTTACTGGGGGGTACTGGGGACGCTTGCCGCCTATGCGGGAGTTATGTACATCAGCGACCTGGCCATGTATTATACGCTGCCTCACGGGGCCCTGGGGATTGTCTTCGCCGTAGCGGTGATCGTCTTTGCCATGGAGCAGGTTATGGGAAAATCCGCCGCTCCCTGGGCATATCTTCTGATCGTCAGCCTGTGCCTGTGCGCCGTCTTTGGAAAGGGATTTACCCTGAGAGGCGGGAAGGACGACAGCACGGTGCTCAGGGTTGGCGGAATCATGAAGGACGGGCCGGCGGCAGGTATCCTGACGGATTACATGTGCGCCTATATCTACAACTCCAATTATCAGTTTTACCGGGAGAACCTACGGCAGGGGGATAAGGTGCTGATCGTTGCCAATATGGTCATGTCGGTGGGGACGACGGCGTATCTCTTTGACGACTATGAGGTGTGCCATTATTCTGTGGTAGATCCCACCAGCTACGACGAGAGGCTAATGACTTACTGGGAGCAGTACCCGGAGAAAAGGCCGGATGCCATTGTTGTGGACTGCTGGTTCGGGGACTTGATGGAACCCCGGGACAGCTGGATCATGCGTTATATTGAGACGGATTTCGGATACACACAGGTACAGGACGGGGATTACGTGCGGATTTACCGCAGATGACGCGAAGGGCCTGTGTCGAGAAGACCTGTGACGTGAAGGGCCTGTGGTGAAGGGACTTGTGTCGCGGAGGTTGTTATTTTTGTTGCGCGGGTGTGAAAAGAAACAACGGAAAGAGCTTGGAAAGAAATTAGAAAGAACCCTGCCGGCGTAAAGCGAAATGAGCTTGAAATCCCCTGCGGGATAGAGTAAAATTGGTATAGTCCGTTACCATGAAAATACGCTTGGAGAGTATGTTTGCGGGAATTCCGGTAGACAGGAGAATAGATGCATGACAGATAAAATAATGCCAAACCGGCTGGACAGGGGTTTTGAGAAATACCAGGAGGAATTTGAGGCAGCTGCCCTGAGGGTACTGCGCTCCGGCTGGTATGTGCTTGGCCCGGAGGTGGCGGCTTTTGAGGAGGAATTTGCAGGGTATACCGGTTCGGGATACTGCGTGGGGCTGGCCAGCGGGCTGGACGCACTGTGGCTGGCCTTCCGTGTGTTGGGCATCGGCAGAGGGGACGAAGTGATCGTCCAGGGCAACACCTATATCGCCAGCGTTATGGGCATTACGATCAACGGGGCCACGCCGGTCTTTGTGGAGCCGGATGAATTTTATAATATAGACCCGGACAGAATAGAGGAGAAAATCACTGAGAGGACGAAGGCTGTCCTGGTGGTACATCTGTATGGTCAGGCGTCGGATATGGGAAAGATCGTGGAGCTGTGCAGGAGGCACGGCCTGCAGCTGGTGGAGGATTGTGCGCAGTCCCACGGGGCGGCTGCCGGGGGGAAGACGACGGGAAGCTTCGGGGATATAGGCTGTTTTTCTTTTTACCCGTCGAAAAACCTGGGGGCCTTCGGGGATGCGGGGGCCATTGTCACCGACAGCGAGGAGCTTGCCCGGGCGGTGAGAATGTACCGCAACTATGGAAGCGAGAAGCGGTATTACAATAAGGTGGTGGGCGCCAATTCCAGGCTGGACGAGCTCCAGGCGGCCATGCTCCGGGTACGCCTGGCCCATATGGAGGAAATCACGGAGGAGCGCAGGCAGGCTGCGGAGCGATACACCGCCCTGCTGGACAATGAAAAGCTGATACTGCCTGCTGTCCGCCAGGGTGTAACCCACGTATGGCATCAGTATGTGATCCGCACAGAGAGGCGGGACGAGCTGGCAGCATGGCTGGAGGGGCAGGGGATTGGGACGATCATTCATTATCCGGTGCCGCCCCATCTGTCGGAGGCATATGCGTACCTGGGACATAAAAGGGGTGATCTGAAGATCACGGAGAAGTACGCGGATACGGTACTGTCCCTTCCCATGTACAATGGGATGACGCAGGAGGAACAGCTGAGGGTTATCCGCTGCCTGAATGAATTCTGAGGGTTTAGCGAACGGGAACAGGAGAAAATATTGAGCTTAGAGGAACAATACAGATTAATTGAATTTGCGGATCTCGGCGATGAGCGGGGGAACCTGGTGGTCATTGAGGGGGAGGGGATGGATATTCCCTTTGATATCAGGCGCGTATTTTATATTTATGGTTCGGACAGCACGGTGGTACGGGGGAATCATGCCAACCGGGAGACGGAATTCCTGCTGGTAAATGTCAGCGGGAGAAGTAAGGTGCGTGTGGACAACGGGAGCGAGTCCGCCGTCATTGAGTTGGACAGGCCGCGGATGGGGCTGTATCTGTCCGCCATGCTGTGGAAGGATATGTATGAATTCTCGGAGGATTCCGTGCTTCTGGTGCTGGCCAGCAGGCATTACGACGAGAGGGAATACATCCGTGATTACGACACCTATCTGAGGGTGTTGAGGGAAAAGGAGTCTTCGGAAGGTGAGTAAGCTGTCGATCGTTGTCCCGGTGTATTTTAACGAAGATACACTGATGGATCTGTATGAAGATATGAAAAAAAAGATATTGGGAGTCCTGGGGGATTATGAGATCGTCTTCGTGGACGACGGCTCGGGAGACGGCTCCTGGCAGGTCATGAACGAGATACGCAGGCTGGACAGGCGTGTGCGCCTGGTAAAGCTTTCCCGCAATTTCGGGGAACACGCGGCAATCCTGGCGGGGCTTTCCGTCTGCACCGGGGACTGTGCGGTGACGAAGCAGGCGGATCTGCAGGAGGATTCCTCCCTGATCCTGGAGATGTATGAGCGATGGAAGCAGGGGAATAAGGTGGTTCTCGCCGTGCGCAGATCCAGGGATGAATCCAGGGCCAAGGTCTTCTTTGCGAACAGGTACTATGGGCTGGTGCGCAGGTTTGTCAATAAAAATATGCCGGTGGGCGGCTGTGACTGTTACCTGATCGACCGGAAGGTGATCGAAGTGCTGGAACGCCTTGACGAGAAGAATTCCAGCCTGACGCTGCAGGTGCTGTGGGCGGGCTTTCAGACGGACATGGTTTACTTTGACCGGAAGGACAGGGAGAAGGGAGTCTCCCGCTGGACCTTCGCGAAGAAATTTAAGCTGGTGCTGGACTCCATGATGAGCTTTTCCTATATGCCCATCCGCCTGATGACCTATGTGGGAATCCTGTTTGACATCCTGGCGGTCGTACTGTTTATCAGTGTGATCGTGGAATACTTTACGGTGGGAACGCCCATTGCCGGGTGGCCGTCCCTGATGTGCGTGGTATTGTGTTCCTCGGGGCTCATCCTCCTGATGATGGGGATTCTGGGGGAATATGTGTGGCGTACCCTGGATGCGGCGCGCTCCCGGCCGCCCTTTATCATCGACGAGATACGGGAGCATGAGGATGCCGCGAAGGACTCATAGGGAAAGCTGGTTTCGGAGAGGATTGTTTGTGGCGGAAGCATGAAAGATTTGTGGCAGTTTATTAAATTTGGGCTTGTGGGTGTGTCAAACACGCTGATCAGCGAGGGAATCTATTGCGTACTGGTGTTTTTCGGAGTCCCGTATCTTCTGGCATATTTTATCGGCTTTTCGCTGAGTGTGCTGAATGCCTACTATTGGAGCAATAAATATGTATTCAGGGCTGACCCGGGAGAGGGGAAGCGCATCTGGTGGAAGGTGCTGTTAAAGACTTATGCGGCGTATTTCTGGGGATTTCTTGTGAGCTCGGCGCTGCTGGTGTTCTGGATCGATTTCATACAGCTCTCCCGCTACCTTGGCGGGCTGGCGGGAATGCTGGCGGAACATGGATTCCCGCAGTTTGACGCCGGTTTCCTGGGGGAAGCGCTGGCGGCGGGAATCAACCTGCTGATCACAGTGCCCATGAATTTCCTGATAAATAAATTTTGGGCATATAAGAGTAAATAGAGGGATACCATGCTTCGTGTGGCGATATGTGACGACGACAGGGTTTTGCTGGAAGACCTGAGCCGGGAGGTACAGCTTTGGGCGAAGGAAAGGGATGAGGCCTGCAGTGTGGGGCTTTTCCCTTCAGCGGAAGCCTTTTTATTTGCCTGGGAGGAGAAGAAGGATACGGAGGTGCTGCTCCTGGACATTGAGATGCCCGGAATGGACGGGATGGAGCTGGCAAAGAGGCTGCGACGGAGAGGGGAGCGGCTGAGCATTATCTTCGTCACCGGGAATCCTGATTTCGCCCTGGAAGGGTATGACCTGGAGGCGGTCTCCTATCTTGTGAAGCCTGTGAAAAGGGAGCGGCTGAGGGCGGCGCTGGATCGTGCCGCAAGGCAGTCTGTAAGCAGGGAGGCGCTTCTGGTGGACATTTCCGCCGGGGAGGTGGAAAAGGTGTATGTGTCGGATCTCTGCTGTCTGGAAAGCAGAGATCATGAGACAATCCTGCGGATGCGGGACGGCAGGGTCATTCCCTGCAGGAGGGCTCTCCGGCAGCTGGAGCAGGAATTGAGAGAGATGTCCGAGGCCTTCTTCCGGCCGCACAGATCCTATCTGATTCATCTGGATTATGTGGCGAAGATCACGAAAAAGGAGGTGCAGCTGGAGGGCGGGATACTGGTGCCAATTGCCCGGGGGAAGTGGGAGGGGCTGCACCGCGCGTATATGCGGCATTTCCGCAGCAAATTTGAATGATCGTATCGCTGCGGGGGCGGCAGGACAGTCCCGGAAGGAGCTAACATGCTGCAGACAGGAATTCAGGCGATATGGCTGGCGCTGTATCATTACTATATGGAACAGGCAAGTGAAATAGAGAGGGGGCGTGCCAAAAGGATTGCTGTCTGCGCAATCACCTTTGGCACGCTCTTTGCCGTGCATCTGCCGGTTCCCGGATGGGGCGGCCCCCTGCATCAGGCTGCGGGCTGGCTGGTCATTGTGGGCGTTTTCTTTCTGTATGACCTCTTTTATGACGGGAAGCCTCTGGGACGGCAGTGGTGGAAGGTGCTGGTGCCGGGGCTTATCATGACCGGCTGCGTCCTGGCGGAGGATGCTGCAGAGCTGGTTCTGTGTACCGGGGCTGTGACCGTTTCTCTGCTTCTGCTGCTGGGCTGTGAGAGAGGGCACCTGGGTGTGTGGAACGGCCTGCTGAACCTTGCGGTCTATGCGCTTCTGGGATGCCTGTGCGTGCTGGGGAGCCCGGCCCGTGAGGGGGAGGGCGCAGTGCCGCCCGGTGTTGAGGAGGCATCCGGGGAATTCCGTGAGGGAGAGGCCGCAGTGCCGCCCGATGCTGAGGAGGCGTCCGGGGCAATCCGGGAGGGAGAGGCCGCAGGGCCGCCTGGTGTTGAGGAGGCATCCGGGGAATTTCAGGCCGGGGAGGCCGCCTGGCGGCTGCAGGGCGGCAGGATTGCGGAGGCCGGGTTCCTGGCGGGAATCCTGGGGGTGGAGCTGCTGCTGTTCTTCTCGCTGGAGGGAACCCTGTTTTCCTGGCAGCGCGGCTTTGAGGCCCGGACGGAAAGGTTCCAGCGGGAGGTGCTGGCCCATCAGTATAATGAGATCCGGGAAATCTATCTGAATATGCGGGGGTGGCGGCATGACTACCACAATCATCTGCAGGTGATGAAGGCTCAGCTTGCAGTGGGGCAGGTGGAGGAGATGGGGCGGTATCTGGATGATCTGGAGCGGAGCCTGGACAGTGTGGATACCTACGTAAAGACAGGGAATCTGATGGTGGATGCAATCCTGAACAGCAAGCTGACCCTGGCATCCCAGCGGGAAATCAGGGTAAACTGTAAGGCTGTCCTGCCGGCGGAGCTCTCCGTGGAGGATGTGGATTTGTGCGTGCTGTTGGGAAACCTTTTGGACAACGCCCTGGAAGCCTGTGAGAAGATCCCGCCCGACCAGAGGTTCCTGCGTATCTATATGGCAGTGAACCGGGCGCAGCTGTATATCTCCGTCCAGAATTCCGCCAGGGAAGACCTGAGCTTTGACGAGAGGAATTATATTTCACAGAAACGTGGCAGCCATGGCCTGGGTATGAAGCGAGTCAAAGCGCTGACGGACAAATATGAGGGATACCTGACCCTTGCCAATGAACCGGGCATCTTTGCGGCGGAGCTGACGCTGCCCTGCATTTGACGTAAAAAAACAAACAATTCACGCAGAAAATCCCCTTTGAGGGGATTTTTACGTTATGGTTCTGGATGTGATCTATGCGGCATTTGCCAAACAGGAATCAAAATAGATTCGAATGGAGAGCTTGTTATGGGGAAAGAGAAGGAGAACAGAATCAAAGCCGATGCGCGGCCCGTCAAGAATTCGGGGCGTTATACGATATGGAGTAATTATCGGAAAGCATACTCATGGATGCGGGAGATGGAAGGGCCGTCTTATTTCTTCTTTCATAGCCTCTATGTGCTCCTGGCTGTGGTGCAGCCCTTTCTGGCCATGGCATTTCCCGGAGCTGTGGTATATCTGTTGGAAAGCGGCAGGGAGCCCGGGAGGATCTTGCTTATGCTGGCGGGATATGTCCTGCCGCTGCAGGGAATGCATGTGGCAAAGGGATATCTGGACGGCTGGTGCAGGAAAAAGCAGCTGCTTCTCAGAATCCGGATAGGGGAGCAGCTTTTCGGAGCCAGCATGGATGCGGATTATCAGGCGCTGGAAGCCCGGACAGGGCAGCAGAAGCTGAAGGATGCGGAAAGCAATCTTTATTTCGGCGATTACAGGGGAATCCAGGCTTATCTCAAGGTGCTGGGGGACTTCCTGATCAGTCTGTTTGGGCTGATCCTTTATTCGGTGGTGACGGGCAGACAGAGCCTGGGAATCCTTGCGCTGTCACTTGGGGCGGCCGGGCTTGCGGCGGGTATCCATGTTTATGCCGGCAGGCGTGCGGTAAAATACGATGAAAAGTATGAAAAGGTATGGACGGATTACAATGAATTGGGCAATGAAGTGCTGGCTTCCGCCCACGGGAAGGATATCCGCATGTACCATATGTGGAGCTGGTTTTCCCGGGAATATGAATCGCTGAAGGAGGAATTTGTCCGATGGGGTCATAAATGGTGGATCTGCTGCAAGAGAAATGCAGGGCTTGTGGAAAGAGGCCTTGTGTTTGTGCGTGATCTGCTGGTATACGGCTATCTGATCCGGCAGATGATGCAGGGAAGCATCGGGCTCAGCGCATTCCTGATCTATGTGGGTGTGGCTGCGGGCTTTGGCGGCTGGATGACGCCCATGCTGGAAGCCTTAAACGCTATATTGGAAAACAACAAATATATGACAGATTATCGGGCTTTCCTGGATTTTGCGGGACAGCCGGGAGGGAAAGCCTGTGCGGGACGGCCGGGAGGGAAAGCCTGTGCGGGACAGCCGGCAGGAGAAGCCTGTGCGGGACAGCCGCACTGTAGACCGGCGGCACAGCCGGGAAAAACTCATGAAATCCGTTTGGAGCATGTGTCTTTCCGGTATGAGGGAAATCAGGAGGATACCATACGCGATATGTCTCTGGTCATTTCTCCCGGAGAAAAGGTGGCTCTGGTGGGCATGAACGGCGCAGGAAAATCCACGCTGATCAAGCTGATCTGCGGGCTCTACCGCCCCTCCTCCGGCAGAATCTGCCTAGACGGAAGAGATATCTCCGAATTTCCCTCCGGGGAGTATTACAGGAAATTTGCGGTTGTCTTCCAGGATGTCTTTGCCTTCTCCTTTCCCCTGGAGGATAATGTGACCTGCAGGGAAAGGGCCTTTGCGGATGGGGAGCGTTTGAAGTCGAGCCTGCAGGAGGCCGGGCTGTGGGAGAGGGTGCAGAGGCTGGAAAAGAAGGAACACACCTACATGAACCGGGATCTGGACTCTGACGGCGTAACATTATCCGGAGGTGAAATGCAGAAGCTGATGCTGGCCCGGGCCCTGTACAAGGATGCTCCGGTGCTGATACTGGACGAGCCCACCGCTTCCCTGGATCCCATCGCGGAAAGCTGGCTGTATGAGAAATACCATGGTCTCACACGGGGGAAGACCAGCATCTTTATCTCCCACAGGCTTAGCTCCACCAAATTCTGCGACCGCATCCTGTTTATGGAAGGCGGCAGGATCACGGAGCAGGGCGGGCATGAGGAGCTGATGGCAAGGCAGGGGGCTTACGCCGCCATGTTCCATACCCAGGCGCAGTATTACAATGATAATGCGCAGGCAGATAGAGAAACAGAAACGAAAGCAGAAACGAAAACAGAGACGAAAGCAGAAGCGAAAACAGAGACGAAAGCAGAAAGGAAAACAGAAGCGAAAACAGAAACGAAAGCAGAAACGAAAACAGAGACGAAAACAGAAACGAAAGCAGAGACGAAAACAGAAAGGAATACAGCATCGGAAAGGAGATCATTATGAAGTCTGTCAGGGATAAGATTAAAAATGCAGCAGGAATTCACAGGACGGGGCTGGAGCTTCTTAAGCTTGCCCATAAAATGGATTCATCGGCGATTCCTCTGCAGATCCTGCATGCGCTGACCCAGGTGGCGGAAATTTATCTGGGCTTGTTTCTTACCGCGCGTCTCATTGACAGCCTGTTGGCAGGCGGCTTTCACCGGGCTTTTTTGTATGCGGGGCTTCTGATCGTGGGGACTCTGTGCCTGGAGACGGCGGGATTGTTGTTTACCGGCGCTTTCCGGAAAACCTCGAACCGGCTCCGCATCGGATTGCACATCCTGGTGAGAGAGAAAGCAATCTCGCTGGATTATGAAACCATGGAACAGCCCGGAGTGGCACAGGGACTTGCTCGCTCCGAGAGGATGAATACAATGCACGGCGGATTGCAGAATGTGATAGCCTCTTACAGGAGGCTGTTGGAGAGCCTGCTCACCATAGCCATGGCGGTGGGATTGACTGCGGCGGTCTGTTTTGCCGGGCCGGCGGCCGGGGGAGGATTCCTGGCCCGGATGGCGCAGCCGGCAGTCTCCGTGTCCCTGATCGCTCTTCTCTCCTGCGCCACGCTTGCGGTTTATGTCAGGGTAAACAAGAGCTTTATGAATAAAAATGATGAAGTCTTTCAAAGCCACACGGATGTGGAAATAAAACTGAGTTATATGCTGGGGCATATACTGAATGACTGCGGGGTGGGTAAGGTGATCCGCATTTATGATATGAAGGAAATGCTGTTGGGCAATTTCAGAGAATTTAACGAGCAGTCCGCGGTGTTCTTCGGAAAGTGGAATGATGTGGGAATCCGGGGATCCCTGTTCCGGGGCATGGTCAATGGCTTCTATGTGGTGTGCGCCTACCTGTTCGTGGCGGTCAAGGTTTTGACAGGAGCTGTGACCACGGGCGCCTTTACTCAGTACGCGGGTGCGCTCACGAAGCTGGCAAAGGGCTTTCAGGATCTGGTGGAAAGCGATGCGGAGCTGAGGAGAATCTGTTTAGGTATGGGGGATCTTCTGGACTTTCTGCACAGGGAAAGCAGCCATACAGAGGGGAGTATTCCTGTGGAAAAGCGTCTGGACGGCGAGTATGAGATTGAATTCAGGGATGTGAGTTTCCGGTACCCCGGCAGTGAGGAAATGATTTTAAAGCATGTCAGCTGTAAGCTCACCATGAAGAACAGGCTGGCGTTAGTGGGAAAAAACGGCGCGGGAAAGACCACCTTCATCAAGCTTTTATGCCGTCTGTATGAGCCTTCGGAGGGGTGTATTACCCTGAACGGCGTTGATATCAGGAAATACAGGGAGGACGAATACAGGGAGCTGTTCAGCGTGGTGTTTCAGGATTTCAAGCTCTTTGCCTTTCCGGTGTGGTGCAACCTTGTTACGGGCTATGAGAGGGATGACGGGAAGATTCAAGGTTGCCTGGAGCGGGCCGGCGCGGCGGAATTTGTCAGAGGGCTGCCACAGGGCGCGGACACACTGCTGTATAAGCGGAAGGAGGGCGGTGTGGATATCAGCGGCGGTGAGGCCCAGAAACTGGCGCTGGCCAGGGCATTGTACAAGGATGAGCCCTTTGTGGTGCTGGATGAGCCCACCGCGGCGCTGGATCCTGTCAGCGAGGCCCAGGTGTACGCCGGTTTCCATGAGATGGTGAAGGACAAGACCAGTATCTATATTTCCCACCGTATGAGCAGCTGCCGGTTCTGCGACGACATCATAGTCTTCGACCAGGGGCGGATCGTGGAACGGGGAAGCCACGAGGAGCTGCTGGCGGGGCAGGGGCAGTATGCGAAGATGTGGAATGCCCAGGCGAAATATTATGCGGTCAATGTTTTCCCCGCATCATAGTGTTTTGGAATAAAATCATCCGCTTTACGGACGCAGGCAGGGAGTATGCAAAAAATTATCCCGCCTGCCGCCAGTGCTGGAAATGCCGCTATGGCTGAATCAGAGGAAAAAGACATATACAAACTGCATTTCATTCATACTTAAAAAAATGGTGACTTGGAAAAGATGAAACAAAACCGAAACAAAAGTGTGGTAAAGAGTAAGATGAAATGAAAATTTACAATCATCTAACGCTTTGAGGTGTTGTATGTATCATAATAATGGATTACAGGGTTCGCAACGCGGTTCCTTTAATATAGGAATCTGCGACGACGGAGAAAATATTTGCTCTTCCATTGAAGATATGCTCTTACAGTGTGCAAAAGAAAAGAAGCTTCAGATAGATACCTTTGTATGGTATACAGGGGAGGGACTGAAGGAATATCTGGAGAGAAGCAACCAGCTGGATATTCTGTTTCTGGACATAGAACTATTTCAAATGAGCGGAATAGAGGTCGGCAGGTTTATCAGGAATCAGTTGGATGATATGGGAATGCAGATTGTTTACATTTCAGGGAAAGCCTCTTATGCGCCGCAGCTATTCAAAACGCAGCCGTTGGATTTTCTGGTCAAGCCGATTACGAAAGACCAGATCAGTGATGTGCTTGAGACGGCATTAAAGGTATTAAAGCGGAAAAACGAAAAATTTGAATTCAGACTGGGGAAAGACTATTATTATGTGCCAATGGGAAATATTGTCTATTTTGTAAGCGAGGGAAGAAAAGTAAAAATCGTAACCCTGAAAGAAAGCTTTGAGTTTTACGGCCGATTAAGAGAAATTATCAGACTGCTTCCCGAAGATTTTGTCGTCATACATAAATCATATATCGTCAATAGAGAATATGTTTTTCGATATACTTATGAGAGGGTGGAATTGGCGAATGGCGTCATGCTGCCAATCAGCCCGGCAAACCGAAAACAAGTCAGAGAAAGAATTCTGAGGGAGGAATAGGTATGTTTGATTTTGCGATATGTGCATTGACAAATCTATTCCGCATCCTTCTGATCGACAGATTTGCGTCCCTCTTTTTGGGAAAAAAGAAAGGAAAAAAGAACGCAAAAAGAATAGTCTGTGTCGGTTTCTTCCTTATAAATACTGCGTTATACTGGAAATTTCACACGGCATGGGTCAATATTTCCAGTAATCTTCTTGGGATATGCGCCATCGTAAGGGTATATACGAAATCCGTGAAAACAAACATATTTGTGACTTGCTCTGTCTATTTGATCAACTGTGGATGTGACGTGGCGGTGTATTCGTTATTCACCAATTATCAGGATGGACAGACCTATGATCAGATCTATGCGGTTGTAGTACTGCTTTTGATTTTGATATGCGAACTTCTGGCAGAAAAGCTGATCACCATTCAAAAAAATGCGGAAACGGCTCAGAATTTTCCGCTGATACTTGTACCCTTATGCAGCATTGCGGTCATTTGGTTTTTCGTATATGCGGGAAATTATGTTGGAAGGGAGGCGGCTATTGTGAGCCTCGGCCTGCTTGTGATCAACTTTCTGATGCTGTATCTGTATAATTTGCTGCTGCGTTCTGTTTCGCAAAAGTATGAGGCTCAGATGCTTGAGCAGAAGGTGCGTGTGTATGCCAACCAGCTTGACATCATCCGGCAGAGCGAAGAAAAAATAAAAATCCTGCGCCATGATATGAAGCATCACATGAACGAGATACGGCTGCTGGCAGACAAATATCATGCGGCGGAAATCGGAAACTATATAGACTGCATGGAACAGTCCATCCGGAATCCGGATGAAATGGTTTCCTCCGGAAATGTGGAAATCGACAGCGTGTTGAACTATATGCTGCAAAAGGCCAGGAATCAATTGGATGATGTCATTGTAAAGGTAATACTGCCGGAAAAAATGAAACATGCTTTTGACATGAATGTCCTGATCGGAAATCTGCTGGAAAATGCTATCGAGGCAGCCGTTCAAACGGACAGGAAGTATCTGAAGGTCACTATGGTATTTAAAAGAGGGGTGTTGAAAATCAGGGTGGAAAACAGTTTTTTATCTGTGGAGACGGAAAATGGGGAGCAACAGGGGAGACAGCATTTTCTCACCACCAAGAAGGAAAAGGAGCAGCATGGATTTGGACTGAAAAGCGTAGAGAAAATTGTGGAGGCATATCATGGGACCATGGAAGTCACGCCGCAGAAGGATGTGTTTTGTGTGAACCTGGTTCTGTATATGCCGGAAACGTAAAATACAGGCATTGCGGACCTGCTTTCAATAGTTTTGACAAAAATATACATAATTTTTGTCAGAAACCGGCAGGAAGGACTTTTTGTGATAACCTTATTCTCCTAAAACATAGGCGGGCGATGCAGAGTGCAGGGAAGCAATATTTTTCCCTGCAAAATGCTTTGCTTCTACAGAACACAGGAGGGAGAATGTTTATTATGACTCATTTTAGGATCCACAGGAAACAAATCAGGAAACAAATCCGTTTATGCCGTCTTTCCACTGTCCTGGCGGTGTGTGCACTGCTGCTTCTGACAGCATGCGGCGGGGATGACACGGCGGGTGGGAATTTACCGGGCAATAGCTTCGGCAGTGATTCAGGCGGCAGCAATGCGGCAGGTTCCGCACAGAAACGGGAGTGGGCCTATGTGCCGGAAGTGATCGTGATGGAGGATGAACATGCGGATTACGAGAGGATGCAGCTGGTCGGCAATACTCTCTGTTATGTGTCGCAGGGGGCAGATGACGGGAGCAGTGCAAAAGTTATCTGCCGTTACTCCCTGGCTGACCGGGAGCTTGAGAGTGTTCCCCTCGACTGGGAGGAGGGAGGGCAGAATTGGGATGTGGGCGTCCGGTTCTTTGACCAGGACTGTAATGTATATCTGACGGCAAATGTCTATCCGGCGGATTACAGTTCCCTGACACGTTTTCTGTGCAAGTTTGATCCGGAGGGTAACTGTCTGTTTTCCAGGGATATCACAGGGCAGCTGGGGCGTGATTCCTCTCTTGACAGACTGACTGTGGACAGGCAGGGAAGACTCTATCTCTTTGCCGATGATGGGGAAATATTTCTGTATACCGGCGAAGGGGAGTATCACGGCTCCGTCAGCTGCAGCTCTTCGGATAGTCCTGTTTCCGTTCAGGTCAGGGGAGCATGTGACGGCGCGGATGGCAAATATTATGTCTGCGTCAGCAAAGGGAGTGTGGATATTACAGGGGAGAGTGCAGGCGGGAAGGCTGGGGCAGACGCCCGTTGTACCCTGATGGAGATTGACTTTGAGGGTGTTCGGATGTCGGAAGTGGCCAGGGATATGCCGGATATCAAAGGTATCTGTGCGGGAAAACGGCAGGGAGGAGATTCTGCCGGTCAGGGAGGGAATCCCGCTGTGCAGGGAGGGGATTCCGCTGGTCAGGGAGGGGATTCAGCCGTGCCAAAGGATTCCGATGGTCAGGATGACCCTTCCGGCGGGCAATATGATTTCCCACAGTATGACATACTGCTGTATGATGAAAAAGCAGTCTATGGATTTGATCTCGCCGCCTGGGAAAAGAATCCCGGATCTGCGGGGGAGGAACTGTTTTCCTGGATGGACAGCGACATCAACGGATACTGTGTCACCAACCTGTATCTGGCGGAGGACGGAAGACTCTGCGCCACGGTGGCGGATTGGGGCAATGAGGATACGGCGATCGTGATGCTGGAAAGAACAAAAGCGGATCAGGCGCCCCAGAAGGAAGATCTGGTGCTTGCCACCGTGGAGGGAGAAAGCAACCTGGCGGCAATGGCCGTAAGGTTCAACAGAGGTAACAGCCAGTATCATCTCACCGTGAAAGATTATGAGTCCCTGTCGGATCTGTACAATGCCGTGCTGGCAAAGGAATCCATCGACCTGGTAGACCTGTCCGGCATCAATATACAGAAACTGGCTTCTCAGGGGTTTTTCGAGGATCTGGCTCCCTATGTGGATCAGTCGGAAGCTTTTGACCGTTCCGATTTTGTGGACGGTATCATGGATGTGTATACTTTTGACGATCAGCTGGTGGGGATTCCGGCATCCTTCACGCTCCGGACCGTGGTGGGAGACGGGGCGCAGCAGGAACTGCAGAAAGGACTTACTTTGGAAGAACTGCTTGCAGCGGAAAAACGCCATCCGGGAGCTATGGCTTTCGATGGACTGACAAAGGAAGAGATGATGCGTTATCTTATGATGTTCAATGAGAATACTTTTATTGACTGGGATACCGGAACCTGCCATTTTGATTCGGAAGCTTTTCAGGCGGTACTGGAGTATGTGAATCAATTTCCGGATACAATGGGAAACAGCATGGAAGAACCCTCCCTGCCCGCCAAAATCAGGAACGGGGAAGTACTGTTCGCCATAGCGGAATTAAATGAATTCAGGGCGTTTCAGGAGTATGAGGGGATGTTTGGAGGAACGGCGGCCTGTGTCGGGTTTCCCACCCCGGACGGTCAGGGCGGTCATCTTCTCTTTACCGGGGATGCGTATGGGATTGCCGCAGCATCTGAACATAAGGATGGCGCATGGAAATTTATAGAAGATTTTCTGGCGCAGGAGAAAAGCGATTCCTATTATGGAAATTTTCTCACTGCCAGTTTTCCGACACTGAAAAAGGTGCTGAATGAAAAGGTGGAGGAAGCCATGGAGAGAGACAGTCAGTACGAGAACGACAGGTTTCCGGAAACGATTTATTCGGACGGTACCACGTTCCAGTTCCATGCTTTGAACTGGGATGAAGTCAATGTCATGCTGAATCTGGTTCCTGATGCAAAGCCCTATTTTGACGTGGAGGGCGATGAGGTGATTCAGATCATCAGTGAGGAAGCTTCAGGCTACTACAGCGGGCAGAGAGGGGCGGGGGATGTGGCTGCCCTGATCCAGAACCGCGTCCTGCTTTATGTGAATGAAAACAAATGATAGAAACTGCAAGACATCGGAGTATGTTTGAAAATATACGGTTTATTGCTTTAACGTGATGATCGTGTGAAAGGTAAGCGCATCTTCGCTGTAGTACATTTCCATATCCCCATGGTATTTGTTAATGGTTTTACGGATACTTTTTATCCCGAAGCCGTGCCTGCGCCTGTCAGGCTTATGTGTGACCAGGCTGCCATGGGGATCTGCAAAGGGATTGATACGGCTGGAATTTATGACAGATATGACGATAAATGGCGTGCCGTTTCTTTTGCGGGCATTGATTTCAATAAAGGCATCGGGAATGCCGCTGGAGGCTTCCAATGCGTTGTCCAACAGGTTGCAGAACAGGGAGGTAAGGTCGTTGTCAGAGATAAGATCAATTGCCTCATGCCGGATGTCGGCATGAAAGGAAATATGGCTGTTATCGCATTGGCGTTTGTACCGATACAGGATGGTATTGAGCAGTTCATTTTCACACAGGCGTACAGATTCCTTCAGGTCGGAGGAAAGCAGCAGCTGTCCGATATAGGCGCTGATTTTGTCATGTTCCCTTTTCTGGTTCAGCAGATCTATGGATTGGAGGTGTTTTTTGATATCATGTATCAGGATGCTCTGGTTTTCATTCTGGGAGAGCAGCATTTCATAATATTCCGCCGAGTTTGCTTCTTTTTGAAGCAGTAGCTGCATTTCTGTAAATTCCAGGTTTTTCTTCTGGTTATATTGGTTGAGGCCGAATACAAACAGGTTGGTAATCAGTAAAAAGACAGCGCCCAGGGTCATCATGAAAAGAAGGGCGGATGAAAGTGCGTATGTGTCATTGATAGCTACAAAGGTCAGCATGACAAAAACGGAGGTCAGCGGAATAAACACGAGCAGCAATGCGTAACGATCGTGTTTCTGGTCACACTCCTGACGTCCCTCCAGAAAATGGATCAGAATATAGATAATGGTAAAAAAGATCATTTTACTGAAAATCGCAAAAAGGATGGTGTTATAGGAATGTGCAGTCTCCGTGAAAAAGTGTGGCGCAAAATGCTCGATTATGCCATACACGGCCAGCTCACACATGGCCATGACAGCAGTCAGCACAGCCGAATGGAAAAAAGCGGTAAGCCATTTCAGCCGGTATCCAATATTCAGGAAAGTGAAACTGACAAGAAAGTACAGGAGTGCATTCAGCCATTTGAAGTCATACAAAGATACGACAAACAGAATGGAATAAAGGATGCACAGAAAACCCAGCCGGGTCTTTGTCTGAAGCTTAGGGACAAAGAGGGCGGAGGTGTACTGCCAGAGGATGACCGCCTCCACCAGAAAGCTGAAAAAATAGCAGATTGTCGTAGTCATGATAACCCTCCCCGTCATATTCATCTTGTACTTTCCAGATAAAGAAGATAGGCTTCCTTAAACGCGCTGTATTTTCTCCTTGTCAGATAAGCGGAAAAATGGCCTCCGGCCAAATGAACCAGGGTATGGTCAAAATCCACGACGTGCTCAAGGTTGACAATGAAACTGCGGTGTGTCTGGAAAAAGCAGTTTCCGGGAAGCGTCTCCAGCCAGTACTGCATGTTGTGGACGGAATCAAAATCCCGTATTGTGGAATGGACGATGACTTTTCTCCCCAATGCTTCTACCGCTATAATGGAGGACGCTGAGAGTGTGTGTACCCCCTGCTTTGTCTCCACCGGAATTTTGGCGGTCATGGCGTTGTACAGGCTGATGGCTTCCTTCATGTTACGGAAAAGGCGCCGGACGTCCAGAGGCTTGGACAGATAGCGGAATACATGGAAACGCATGGCATCGTCCAGATATTCGGAATAAGAGGTCACCACGAAGATAATGATATTTTCATTTTGTCTTTTCAGTTCATTTCCCACATAGATTCCGTTGATTCCCGGCATTTCGATATCGAGGAACAGGATATCCGTTTCCCCTTTGTCCGCAAGCAGGGATTCCCCGTCCGAAAAGCAGGCGATTTCAGGACATTTCAGGCAGGTCTTCTCAAAATAGAGTTTTATGTATTTTTGAAGCTGCTCCAGCATCAAAGCATCATCGTCACAGACCGCTATGCGCATACTTACCTCCATTTTTTCGCAGAGAAACTCTTCTCACACTAACCAACATTTGCCGCTGTGCGGAATTACAAATTCGGATGAAGAATGCCTGTTTTCCAGGCATTCTTCGGTGTGAAGTTTTAGATTTTCTTGGGCGGCGTTTTTCAGCCGCCTTAGAAAATCTCTTCACACTATTATACATGAACCAGGCAAATAAATACAGAAAGTCTGCATGAAAAGACATTTTTCTGCTGTTTTTGGGCGCATCTGCCCCAAAGAGCGGCGGGAAATGCTGTTTCGTGCAAAGTGAGTTGAAATGCTGTCGAAAACGGATATAATCAGGAATTACCGTCAGTCTTACGGAACGGAAAATGCGAAACACGGTTTCATTGTGTTGGAAAGAGAGGGCTTATGAAAAGAGCTTATGAAAAGAGAGTAAGAAAAGTGGATAAGATGAAGCAGCCTCATGAAATGAAAAAGGTCAGTCAAATGAAAAGGAAACTGCCGTGTTGTGCTACGTTGGCCTTTGCCGTCTTTTCACTGGCTTTATCCGGATGCGGAGTGGAAGCGGGGAACCAGGAGCCTCATTTGGATGCAGGAACTGCCGGTGCCGGTTCTGCCGGGGCAGGAGCAGCCCCATCCGGTACAGGGTCTGTTCCTTCTGGGTCTGTTTCTTCTGAAAACGGCGGGGAAATCGCTTTCCCGGAGAATTATAGCGAGACAATAGGAAATGTCACGTTTAACATGGACATTGTTGTAAACACGGATCTGACAGCAGGTTTTGTCGTGACGGCGCAGGCGCAGATGCAGAAGGTGGATCAGGAAAAAGCTTTTTCGCTGTTGTTTGGCGGTATCGAAAAATATGATACCTATGATTATGAGGAAGAGGACGAGTATGGAAGAAATGCCCACAGCGTGACCTATGTAAGTCCTGAGGAAACAACGCTGGCCTGCGGTCCTGAGTCCAGTAAATTTGACTATATGGAAAGAAATCTGATGCCATACGTCCTGAATGCCTTTGTGCCGTTTCAGGATGAGCGTTTCAATGCCGATGTATACTCCAGTTCAGTGCAGCTGCCCTTTATGACCCGCGAGGGAGCTTTTGAAACCGTACAAAAGGTGTTGGGGGAAATAGGGATCGAAATCGATCCGGTTTATGTGGGTTACGCCCTGGACCATGAAACCATGCAGTCCCAGGAGTATCATGAGAACATGGACGGAAATATTGACAGATCGCAATATAAGGCGCAGTGGACAGAGGCGGATGACTGCTATTATTTCTATATTAACCAGACCTATAAGGGCCTGCCGCTTTATCATGTGTATAACCAGGTTTTCCAGGATGCGGCGGATTATAACGCACCGATACAGGCGGTTGTGTCCGGGGAAGGGCTTGAGTGGCTGAATATAGAAAAAGTATTTACGGTCTCGGAGGAAAAAGGGGGCGTTTCACTGGCGGATCTGAAAGCCGTTATCCAGACTGCCGCAGAGAAATATAATCAGATACTTGGCGGTGCCACATACGAAATCACAAAGGCGCAGCTGTATTACTATGTGGATCTGTCCTCCGGTAAGGGGGTATATGATGTAAAGCCGGTATGGATTCTTACCGGAAGCGAAAAGGGCGGCAAGGATTTTCAGATTATCATAGACGCGCAGACCGCAGAGGAAATTGTGCCATGAAGAAAATCTGTTTTTATCTGAAAGCGGACATAAAGAGACTGCTGTGTTCGCCAAGGCCCATCCTGTCAGTGCTGCTGACTGTGGGGGTGCTGCTGGCTGCGGCGCTGGAAGGGATTTACTGGGATGCGGGAGTATTATATGTTTTTTCTCTTGTCATGTACGGGATGCCGGCCATGATGATACTGATCTGCGGCTCCGTTGCTTTTGCGGACAGTTTCTGTGAGGATATGGAGCATAAGTATCTGATGCAGCAGCTGTTTAGGGGAAATGTGGGAGCATATGTTTCGGCCAGAATGCTGAGTATTTTCCTGGCGGCAATGCTTACGACTGCCCTGGGTATTTTTGTGTTTGTAAATATTCTGCACCTTCGTCTGGCGTGGGTGGGGACATCCGGTGTGGAGCAGTATGAAAGTCTGCTCCGCGCTGGCGGGCTGAGGGGATTGTTGGAAGGCCGGAGGTTTGAACTGTATTTTCTCTGTTATGGAGTGCAGTATGGAGTGCTGTCAGGTATTTTATCCTTATGGGCATCTTATTTGTCCTTCTATATTTCAAACAGGATGCTGGTATTGGCGGCTCCAATGATTCTGTATTATTTTGCGGATTATCTGCTGGCGGGTCTTTTCCCCGGGAAGGTGAATTTAGGACTGATTTTTTCGGCCTCTAATAATCTGTTTTCAAATGATCTATTCGCGGTGTCCGTTGTGATTGTGGCAGCAATCCTGAATTTTATACTGCTGAAACCGCTCATGGAATGGAGAATGAGGGGGAAAATCTATGAGTAGAATCAGGTATGCATGGAAAGGTTTTATACACAATTTTTTCAGTGGAAGGCTGCTGGTTTTCTGTGTTTTTCAATTCAGTATCCTGCATTATTATGTGGATTCGGTAAGACGGTACGCAGCCGTGGCAGATTATCCGGCGGCGCCCTGGATACTGCCTTTTATGGGGCAGAATGTATATTTTCAATTTGTTTATGGAATTTCGGTGATTTATTTTTATTCCAATGTACCGTTTATGCAGAGGCACGAGATGTACGTGCTGATGCGGCTGGGAAAAGTACGGTGGGCGTTTATGAAACTGTTCCGGGTCTGGTTATCAGCCGTGATGCTTGTGATGGTTGAATTTATTTTGAGCATTCTGCCGCTTGTCCCGCATCTGGAGTGGACTTTTCAATGGGGGAAATTGTACCATTCCCTTGCGCTGACCGATGCGGGGATCTCCTGCAATGTCAGGCTGTTTTTCCCTTATGAAATGCTCCATGCAAACAACGCAATGACAACGATGCTGCTGTTTTTGGTTGTTTTGTGTCTTGTCACAGGGTTGACAGGGACGCTGATGTTTGCGCTGAGTGTATGCTTTGGCAGGACGGCTGCCATAATGGCCGGTACATTTTCTGTGGTTCTGGCGGTAGTGTTTGAGAACCTGCGTCTATGGCAGGCGTGGATTGGGTTCCTTTCCCCGTTCTCCTGGCTGAATCTGCTTTTGCTGTATGGAAAGACAGGGAAAACCGCGCCGTCCTTCCCCGTGATCTGTGCGGCGGCAGTAATTTTTATCATGATTGCGGGCGCTTTCTCCATAAAAGCGGTACAGGGAAAGGATCTAGACTGGATAGAGGAGGAGTAATTTCATGCAGGATATAAGATTGAAAATTTCAATTTTCAATCTACGAGTTTGTGCAGCGAGCAGCACAAACATCGGTGCATTAGCTGCTCGCAGAAGGGAGCTCGCAGCATGAGCACAAATATGAAAGTAATAGGGGCAAATAAGTTTTTCGGCAAAATCCAGGCGCTTACCGATGTCAACCTGGAGTGCAGCCAGGGGGAGATCACAGGGATCATTGGCAGGAACGGGGCAGGGAAAACGGTTCTGTTTAAGGCAATCTGCGGATTATTATCGCTGGACTCAGGGGAGATACTGATAGGCGGTGAGAAAAGGCAGGCGGGTTTTCTTCCCTCTGCCGGGGTGATTATTGAAGAGCCGGCTTTTCTGAAAAATTATTCCGGGATGCAGAATCTGGAATATCTGTATATGCTGAACAATAAGGACAACAGGAGGCATCTGGAGACGGTTCTGGAAAAGGTCGGGCTGGATGCAAAATCCAAAAAGCATGTGGGGAGATACTCCATGGGGATGCGTCAGCGGCTGGCGATTGCACAGGCCATTATGGAAGATCCCACGTTCCTGATTTTGGACGAACCGTTTAACGGACTGGATAATCAGGGTGTCAAAGAGATGAGGGAGTTGTTGATTGGGTTGAAAAAAGAGGGAAAGGTTATTTTGCTTGCAAGCCACAATTCGGAGGACATCAGGATTCTATGCGATCAGGTCTACAGTATGGAAGCAGGCAGGCTGACTGCGGTGTGATGCAGGAGCATGAGCGCGTAAGCGCGGGTTTTGTGAATGTGAGAGTCAGGTTGGATGCTCCTTGGAGCGTCCAACCGCACAGGTGAAAATATTTGCCAGTTTACAACAGAAAATGTCTGTTTCACAGCGCTCTGTTATCAACGGCAGGGTAAACATCCGATATAATGGACGTAAAGGAAAAACAGGGGGCCGCAAAGGAAAAGCAGGCGGCTGCGGGAAGAGCACGCAGATGGGAGCAAAAATGCAGATTGCAGTATGTGATGATGAAAAAGAGGCCAGGGACATGCTTGCGGAAAAGATAAGGAGATTCTATCCGCAGGCAGAAATCACATTATACCAGTCGGGAAAAGAAATGCTTTTGCGTGATACACGGCCGGATATTCTGTTTCTGGACATTCAGATGCCGGGAAAGGACGGCATGGAAACTGCCAGGGAATTACGCAGGAAGAGCCAGGAATGTATTATTATTTTCGTGACTGCTTCCGACGATTTTGTATTTGAGGCATTTGATGTGGGAGCCTTTCATTATCTGGTAAAGCCGTTTCACAACGCGAAGTTTGCGGAGGTGCTTTTTAACGCCGTGAAACAGTATGAAACCAGGAAAGTGTTGGAGAAGGCAGACAGAAAAAAGGGATCTCCCAGCCTGGTCGTTACTTCCGGGGGGCAGCATTTTATAGTGTATCTGGAGGACATAGTCTATGCAGAGGTATTTGACCGGAAAGTAATCATCCATACGTTGGATATGGATATAGAATATTATGGGAAAATGAAAGATCTGGAGAAAAAGGCGGGAGATAATTTTTTCCGTCCTCACAGGGCATATCTGGTGAATTTTAATTTTATCAGGAAATATGATGCCACGGCAATTTATCTGAAAAAGGGGCAGGCGCTTATGGCAAAACAGAATTACGGCGAGTTTGTAAAACGCTACCTGAGATATATTCAGAAGAAAGAGGGCAGGTAGAGGATGGAAAACTGCTGGACTTTTGTATCTTATGCCCATATCATTGTGCAGATGCTGGCAATGGGATATGTCCTGTACCGCTTTGCCAGGCCGTTTATGCAAAACAGATATGGAGCTGTCTGTACGGGTATTGCCTATTTTGTCACAATGATGGTTCTGTATATTGTGCCATTTGAAATCAATAACCTTACAGCATATGGTATAGGGATGCTGTCGGCGCTCTTTGTCATGTGCAGGGCAGACCGCCGGAACTACCGTCAGAAAATATTCATTGCGGTCACTTTTTTTGCATTGCGCTGGCTGTCCGTATATATGGTGGGGATTGTTACAGAGGAAATGTATCAGAGAATAATCGGTGCGGCTTATATGGTGGGACATCCCCGCACACAGCTTGCAGTGTACATTGTTGTGGAAGTTATGGATGTGGCAGTAAAAGCGGCAGTGGCAGGAATCAGTGTGGGATATATTGTAAAAGCGTACGTCTATAAAAATGAAAATATGAGTATAAAAGAAATGCTTATGTTGATTGTCCCCTCCATAACAGGAATAACCGGATACGGAATTATGCAGTATTACCAGACCTATATGGAAAGTAATGTGCGGCAGGCTGTCTCAGGGGTTTATCACATCCTGGCGTTTCTGCATTTTGGCATATCCATTATTACCATTGTGGTTGTAACCGTGTTGTTCCAGAATATCCGGGCCAGACAGGAAGAAAAACTACAAAATGAACTGCTGTCTGCGCAGATTGACAGCACGGAAAAGCATATAGCGCAGGTGGAAAGCCTGTATCAGAATCTTCGCAGCGTCAAACATGATATGACCAATCATATCCTGACGCTGGAAAGGCTTTATGCGGGGGATCAGGAAGAAGAGGCAAAGGTGTATGGCGTGGAATTAAAGCATGTCCTGTCTGAAGCGGCAGGGGAGATCAAAAGCGGGAATCCGGTAACTGATGTTATTTTGCAGGAGTGGAAAAGAGAGGTTGAAAAAAGGAAGATATGTTTCCATTCCGATTTTTATTTTCCAAAATGTTCCCGAATCAATGCTTTTGATATCAGCGTGATTTTAAACAATGCGCTGCAGAACGCAATGGAAAATACAAATGGGGATACACCCTATATCTCCGTCCATTCGTATCACAGGGATAATGCGTATATGATAGAAATCTGCAATCGTTTTACCGGAGATTTGCGGTGGGATCTGGAAAATGAACTTCCGGTCACCACAAAAAGGAAGGCGGAGGAGCATGGTTACGGGCTGGCAAATATCCGCAGGGTTGCCAGGAAATATTCGGGGGATATAGCGATTGATGTAAAAGAGGGGGAGTTCCGCATCAGTATTATGCTGATGATGGACAGCGGGTAAGTGGGCCGCCTCACGGCCAGGGCAGCAGGCGGCCATGTCAGCGCGTGGAACACGCAATGTACAGGGGAGAGCGGCTTTACAGCGGAAAAAAGCTGTTCCACGGCATTTTGCTGTATTTTATAAAATGATGCCCGAAACAATAAGCAGCCGAAGAAAAAACAGCTTTGTTTTGGCTTACATAACAGCACATGGATGTAGGAAAATGGAAAGGGGATCAAAATTATGATGAAAGTCGGATGTATTAACGGGGCATCGTTCCAGGGGGCAGGAGGCGGCGTACAGGCAGGAAACATAAGCCTGCAGAATGATTCTGTCAGTAAGAATATACAGAATCAGATCGCAAACGCACAGAAACAGCTGCAGGAAATTTCCGCGGGCCAGGAAATGACACTGGAAGAAAAAATGAAGAAGAGGCAGGAAATCCAACAGGAGATTACCAGTCTGAACCAGCAGCTGAGACAACGTCAGATCGAACAGCGAAAAGAGCGGCAGTCAAAGGGTTCCTCCGTGGATGATTTGCTTGGCGGAAAACAGAATACAGGAAAGGCAGGAAACAAAGGAAACGGTTTGTCCCAGGCGAGCATGCAGGCAATGATCTCTGCGGATTCTTCCATGAAACAGGCACAGGTGCAGGGCAATGTGGCCACCAGGATGGAAGGCAGGGCAGGCGTCCTGAAGGCAGAAATCAAGCAGGATGCAGGCAGTAATACAGAGGCAAAAGAAGTGGAACTTGCAGAGGCAGAGCAGAAGGCAATGAGCGCTGCAGCTTCGCAGATGAATACGCTTGCAAACGCAAACCAGGCAATGGAAGAGGCTGCAAAGGCGGATCAGGGCAGTAAGACAGCTGAAGCAGATGCAAAGGCGGAAAACAAGGCTGATGAAGCCAATCATAACGGGCAGGGAATGGGTGAAGTGTCTGTGGATGAGGCAGACGGTACTGGCAGCCAGGCAGCAGTGCAGCCGCGGGAAACATGTGCTGCCATGGAACTTCCCGCAGAAAATGCGGCAGTACAGACAAATGCCCGCACGCATGTTGATATTCGCCTGTAGGGGTGAAATTATGGCGGAAATAAGAAGCTTCAATTGGAAATCCTCATGTGCTGTCCTCGCTGATATCGGGCAAGATAGGTGAGGAAGTCAAAGAAACGGAAGGCATGCTTAAGGACATTAGTATGAGGAATATAACAGCGCCAAGGCTGCGGCTCGCAGGATTATTTTTGACATGCGCAATGAGAGCATGAAAGATATGCCTGCGCCAAACGGGGTACATGTGAGTGAGGCGGTAAAGAAGACGCAGGCAGAGATAAAAGCAGGCATGGAGATTGGCAGGGTTATCCCACACCAGCGAGGAGGAAGCCCAAAATCGGCGGGACTATCATAGTTACAAGTATGCTGTAACTATGAGGACTGTATCAACGACAACATTTTTTTGCGTTCTTTCAAAACAAGATACAGTGATAAGATCGTTGCAAGTATGTCACTGATTGGCTGTGCAAAAAATATGCCGTTTATCTTGAAAAAAATCGGAAATATAATAATAAACGGCACTAAAAACACCACCTGCCTTAATACCGTTATCAGAATAGAAGGTGCAGGGCGGTTAATGGATTGAAAGAACGTTGTTGCCAGCATGACAAATCCCAAAACCGGGGTAATGCAGAAGTTTATCCGCAGTCCCGTAATTCCAATCTGGAACATTTCTTCTGTCCCGCCAAATGCCGCAAGGATCTGTTGCGGGAAAAACAGAACAATCAGCCAGATAAAACAGGTAATTGCTACGGAAAAGATTGTAGCCTGAAAAAGCGTCTGCATGACCCGGTTATAATTCTTTGAACCGTAATTATTCCCGATGATTGGCTGAATACCCTGGCTGATACCGCTTGCGGGCATGATAACAAAAGTCATAATACTGGAAACAACGGCATAAACGCTGATTGCAATGTCCCCGCCATACTTTCCCAACTGGCTGTTGTAAACAAGGCTGATGAAGCCCATAGCCATTTGGGCGACAAAGAATGAGAAGCCGCAGGAAATGATCTGCAGGCATAGCCCCTTGTCTAAACGGAATATATTTTTGGAAATCGTAACCTGTGTTTTCTTTCCAAAGACAAGATATGCGCCGAACAGGGCAGAGAAAATCTGTCCGATTACGGTTGCACTGGCAGCGCCAACCACGCCCCAGTCAAAAATAATGATGAAAACAGCGTCCAGAATAATATTTGTGACAGCCCCTATTCCCGTTACACACATTCCCAGAACCGGCTTGCCGGAAACACGGACAAAATCACAAAATAGCTGTGAAAACCCTTGAAAAAGACAGCCCAATGCAACAATTCTGTAATAGGAGAGAGCATAAGGGTAGGAGGTTTGCGTTACTCCGAAAATTTTTAAGACGGGATCGGGAAACAGAAGCAGTATAATTGTCAGCAGTATTTCAAAAATGCAGACCAGAACAAAGGCATTTCCAAAAGACTTATTCATTTTATCCTTTTCATTCTGCCCGGAAAACAGACTGAAAAAGGTGGAGCCGCCTGCGCTGCACGTCAGGGCAAATGCCATCATCATATACGACAAAGGGAAGCAGACAGACAATCCGGCTAATGCGGAAGTACCGTTAAAATTGCCGACAAACATTCGGTCAACAATGTTGTAAATAGCGGTAATTAAAAGTGAAATTGCCGCCGGGACTGAGAATTTCAATATCATGGGAAACAGTCGCCCGTTTAAGTAATCTACTGATTTTTCGTTCATTTTTTCCTCCATTCTGAAGCATTCAATGCTGAGGAACGCGGTCAGAATGTTCGATTCTGCTCTGCGAACAATGGAATTTGTGATGCTTCTGCACAAATTCCCGGCTGCATAAATTGTTCTTCAGAGAATTTATGCAGCTTTGTAACCTCCATTTAATTATTTAGCTTACTAAGTATATGGGCAAAAAACGCCGGATAACAGTTTTAGGAAATATTATCAAGCATTTTTTCAACAACGCTGAAAAAAACAGCAAGGTCATTTTCTGAAATCCCCTGTGTCAGTTCTTTCTCCAGGTTCAGTATGTCAGCCATAACAATATCCTTGTATTGCAAAGCCTTTTCACTGACAATGATCTTTTTCCACCGCGCGTCGTTCTCATCGGCTTCACGGTAAATCAAACCGTTCTTCTCCATTTTCTTCAAAAGCACGGTTGCCGTTGAGGGGCGCAGGCTGTATTCTTCCTCAATGTCTTTTTGGAAAACATCATTTGTCTGTGCCAGAAGGAAATGCAGCACTTTCCCCTGTGAACCGCTGAAATTTTCCCTGCTTGAAAAAGCGTCAATTTTCCTGCGTAATTTGTTTGATAATTTGCTGATATAGCGTGCGGCATGTCTGTGTTGTTTCATAAGCTGCCCTCCGATTACTTAGCAAACTAAGTATAAGAAATAAAATGGGAATTGTCAAGTAGGTATTTTCCATTTTGTTAAGTGGATGCGGTATAGGTTATTTGAAATTGCGCGCTTGACACACTTCTTTTTTGCCAAATATAATATACACATACATTTCGGATAAGCGCATAGTAGTCGGGAGAAATCAAAGATGGATCATATGTCAGTCGGGAGAAAAACCAAAGGATCAGCAGAAAAAGTAAATCATGTGGGAGGTAAGAAGAATTATGGCGGGAAATCCATATGAATATATTATAAATATGAAACAAAAGAAGAATACGGAAGCTCAGCTCGCCTTGCAAAATGCGCTGATTTCACTCAATCAGCATAAGGCGATTTACAAGATTTCTACGAAAGAACTGTGCGGTCAGGCACATGTGGCCCGAAGTACCTTTTACGCATATTATGATAACATTACTCAGCTTCAGGAGGAATGCGAAAACAATCTAATTTGCAGATTAATTCGTATAAACGCCGGAATTAGAGATTATTTTCTCTCTGATGAGGATTTTTCTTACCATATAAACACCTGCCAATTTATGATGGAGCATAAACAGGCGTTCCATGCTTTTTTGATTGCCTATCCCAATATGCACTTCATTCAAAAGTGGAAGGACGGTATCAAATATAATTTTTGGGAATGCCTTTTTCGGGATAAGAATAGCAAGAATGAGGGTTTTGTGTTGGAAATGGTAGCCGCCGAAGCAATTGCAGCGTTTACCTATTGGTTTCAAAACCCGTATGATATTGATCCACGGGCATTCAATTCTATCATTACAAAAATTTTAGAATTGATTAGATAAATGATAGATCCGAACATCGGCTTTGTTTTTATACAAATCGCCTCTTTTTGTCGTACACTTTTCTAATATCTCCTGTTACAGTTATTTGCAGCAGAAGAACGGGGAACGACAGAAGGAGGCTTTTTTATGGGAAAGCAATGTGGGTGATAGTAATTCTATACGCTTTTATTCTGTTTGCTTGTTTAGCGTATAGAAAAAGACATTTAACAGAAAAGACAAAGGAAATGCTTCGATACATACATATTGTTTCCGGTAATTTGCTGCTGCTTTTGGGAGCACGGCACGGGGTGATATTATTTGCATCGGCTCCTTTGATGATGAAAGTAAGTGGTGTTTTTGCTTTCGTGTTATTGCTTGTGCAGTTTGAAACATGGATATGTTCCTGTAAAAAGACGGGGATATTTTTGAGGCATATTCACCGGGGAACGGCTGTTTTCACAGCGCTTTTTATAATGATTCATTTTGTTGCATTTCTTTTTGATTGAGGAGACATGAAAATGAACGATATCCGAATCCACATCTTACATTGTGGCAGGGTGTGCGTCTCGCCTTATCTTCCCTATGGGGGAAAGGATTGCAGTATGCTGAAAGCCGCGGGAATTACCACCCGGAAAAGAGACCGGCTGTGGTTTCCTGTTTCCGCTTATTATATTGAACATCCGAAGGGGAAACTGCTTGTTGATACCGGCTGGAGCCGGGAGATGAGTCCGGACGGGGTCTATGACCGGAAAGCGCAGATCCGCCATATGTCCGTTCCCCTCTACTTTACCAATCAGGGGGAGATTGCAAAAGGGCAGACGGTGGATGAACAACTCTGCCTGCTGGGTGTGGAGACGAAGGATTTGGATTATGTGCTGCTGACACACCTGGACTGCGACCATGCCAGCGGTGTGAGGCAGGTAAAGGACGCAAAGAAGCTCCTTGTTTCCAAAGAGGAAGTAGTCTGCGCCAAAAAGCATAAGACCCGCTATACCGCTTCCATGTGGGAAGGCGTATCGCTGACGGAGTTTTCATTTACAGATAACGGAATCGGTCCGTTTGAGAAATCCTATGATTTATTTGGCGATGGCTCCGTTCAGCTCGTTGCTATCCCCGGTCACTCGGACGGGCTTTTTGCCGTGCTGGTCACAGGTGGGATGGGTAAGTATGTCTTGCTGTATTCCGATGGCGGATATTCCACAAAATCATGGCAGCAGCTCATTCTCTCCGGGATTGCAACAGACAGGGAAAAACAATATCAATCCCTTACATGGATATCCAAAATGAGTGTCAATAAGAACTGTCTGGAATCCCTTGCAAACCATGACCCGGATGTGATTCCCCACACGATATGGCTGTAGGTTACCTCGGACGGTATCAAAGACGCAGTGGCGAGGTGCCTTGAAAAAGCATCCGAATGATGCTGTGAAAGAAGAACAGGAGGAACAAAATAAAATGAAAAATCGTTCTGGATTTGGCTGGATGGAGTTTATTATTGGAATGATACTGACGGTGTTTGGCATTGTCACATTCCTTTATCCGTGGAAGGCGCTGACCGGCGTGGTATGGATATATGGGTTATTGGCGGTTATAACCGGAATTGTGGACATTGTGTTTTACACCCATGTGGAGCGCAGTACCGGGTTCGGTCCGACCGTATCCCTGATTGCAGGCATCCTGACGGTTATCTGTGGTCTGATGCTAATCTTTCATCCGATGACAGGCAAGCTGGTATTGACCATGTTTTTCCCTGTCTGGTTTATCGCACATTGTATCTCCCGGCTTTCGCGCCTGCCTATTATCCGCAGGCTGGACGGGAAATTTGTTTACTACTTTACAATGGTTGTCAATATTATTGGCATTATTTTGGGATTTATGATGGTGTTCCGTCCTCTGGTTGCACTGATGTCTGTTACCTATTTGATTGGCGCATACCTGATCCTGCTTGGGATTGACGATGTCTTGTCTGCTTTCGGCAAAATGGGCGCCAGAGGGTGACGGCTTCTTTTCCGGTTTAGAAGATCTGAGCAAAAGATATACGGCTTGCCATTTATATTTTCGATTTCTGTGATTCCAAGGCTTTTGATTGTCAGGTTTACGTCAGCCCGTATCTCGTTACGCTGGTTCAGCTCAAGCAGGATGAATTGATTCTTCATAGTACATATCCCCCTCTAATGTGCTGACCTGTTCATTTTCAGCTAAATGACGCAGAATGAATTTTCAGTCTGCAAGGCGGCTGAATGAGGCGATGCGGTGGCGTCGTCGATTGAAGCCAACGTGGCAGATGGAAATTCAGGCAAGTCATTTGGCGAAATGTGAACAGGTCAGTGTACTAGTTCGAGGCTGTCGTTATACGCGGGACACACTTCTTGTCCCTGATTTCCATGCCGATGTACAGGTCTGTTATTTCCGCGAGCAATGAGCCAAGCGGCCGTGCTTGCACGGACAGTTGGCGTGAGCGCTTGCTGAAAAGAATAAAAAATCTTTGCAGGAGGCGGGCAGATATTTTATAATGATATGTAAATTGAAATAGTGGAGGTGCTTATGAAGCATAAGGTAAAATTAACGGTCATTGATAAGAAACTGTATCCGGAGCTTCAGCGGCAATTCTGTGCTGATCCCGATTCCGGCGCCTGTCCATGCTACAATATAGGCGATGAATTTGAATTTTACCGTGATGGGGAACGGGATGATTTCTGGCATTGCGGGCTGAATACCCTTGTAAAGACCTCGGCCGATCCTGATACCGTGGCAGGGGGGCCTAAAATGCCCCACTGTTCCGAACTGTGGGATGCCATCAGCAGGTACATTTATACAGGACTTCAGGGCGGCTCTATCATGAAAGGCTGGATGGAGCGTGAAAACGAGATGATAGCCTGCTGTTCTGACGGCACCAGGCCGGTTATTTTTAAAATCGAAAGAATTGATTATGAGGAGGAGTAAACCTGAATGAGGTAATGAAGGCTATGGAAGGGCGCAGAAGCATCCGTGGGTTTTAAGCGGATATGCCTGCAAAGGAAGATATAGAGCAGATCATCGAGGCCGGCCTTTATGCGGCGAATGGTATGGGTAAGCAGGCAGTGGGCTTGGCAGCATTTAGATCCACAGGGCGAAAGAAGAATTTGAAATGCCTGAGTATCAGCAGTTACTGAAGAATCTTGGTGTGGAAGGTGAATGGGAGGGTATAGGACATTGTGCGATAGGCTATATCGAAGGAGAGATGCCGGAAGCGGCAAAGCGAAAGGATGGCAGGGTGTTTTGGGCAGAATAGTCATGAGAGTAAGTTATCCGGCATAAGGCAATACATACCATAGATAACTACTATATCTTGTACAAATGTCTTGACAACCCCCATATGTTGCACCAATCTGATTACAGCCGCAATATCACATGATGAACCGTTTCATAGAGCACGAAATTATGGGAGTGTGCAAAAAATATGGCATCGGCATCACGCCGTTTCTTCTCTTTGGAAAAATAGCATGGGAAGAAGGCTGATGTTTATATGCTGACTTTGCGATTGCCCTAACTTGAAAGCGTTTAATTTATAAAATTGATTGAATAATAAAAAGTTTTATGGTAATATGAAAGGGATATTTGGAATCCTTTCCTATAGCAATGAGCCTGATGGAAAAGTGTGTATAGGCTAGAACCTGAGACAAAAGTGTGCAGCAGAGTGCTCTGGGAGAGAACGATACAGGCGGAAAGCATTGAAAATCGGAGGTTTTAGGATAAAATGGAGGCATATAAGCAGGAATTTATCGAGTTCATGGTGGACAGCCAGGTTCTTAAATTTGGCGAGTTTACCTTAAAGAGCGGAAGGAAGTCCCCCTTTTTCATGAATGCGGGGATGTATATCACCGGTACGCAGCTTCGCAGGCTGGGAGAGTATTACGCAAAGGCAATTCACGATAATTTCGGGGACGATTTTGATGTGCTGTTTGGCCCGGCGTATAAGGGGATTCCTTTAAGCGTGGCCACTACGATGGCATACAGCCAGCTGTACGGCAGGGAAATCCGGTACTGCTCCAACCGTAAGGAGGTCAAGGATCACGGCGATGTGGGTATCCTTCTTGGCAGCAGCCTTAAGGACGGCGACAGGGTGGTGATCATCGAGGATGTGACCACATCCGGCAAATCCATCGAGGAAACGTTCCCTGTGATCCGTGCCCAGGGCAATGTGGAGATCAGGGGGCTGATGGTTTCCTTAAACCGCATGGAAAAAGGGCTTGGCGGCAAAGTCAGCGCGCTGGAGGAGATTCGGGAGAAGTACGGCTTTGAAACGCGCGCCATTGTGACCATGCGGGAAGTCATTGAGTATTTATACAACAGGCCCTGTAAGGGACAGGTGTACATTGACGATAAATTAAAGGCGGCGATTGATGAATATTATGAAGCATATGGCGCATGATGAGAGAGATATCCTGTTGACAGGAGAAAAGCGTGAAGGGAGCAGGACAATGGAAGAAAAGGTTTACAAGATTATGAAGGGCGCGGGGGCAGCCAATATTGCCCTGGGAGTGATCTCGCTGATTGTGGGTATTGTGTCCGGGATTTTGATGATCGTCACCGGAGCCAGGCTGATCGCCGGAAAATCTAAAATCCTATTTTAATAGAAGGGGCTTAGCCGGGCATTTCCTGAGAGGTCTGCGGACTTTTGGGGAGTGCCCTTTTAGAGTTTTATGAAGAAAAATTATATTTTTACCAATAAAAAGCATTCCAATCGTGCCATAATGGCTACGATTCTGGGGATCATCAGCCTGATCTCGCTGGGCGTCGTGCTGTTCATGACATACAGGAGGGACGGGGAGGCGGCCAACGGATATGGATTTACGGGACTCCTCGCGGCTGTTTATTCCATGGTAGGACTGGGACTGGGTGTTGTGACCTTTCGGGATAAGAATTATTACCGGTTATTCCCTGTCCTGGGGACCGTGTTGAATCTGGCAGCCCTGGGGGGGATCAGCCTGATCCTGTACATGGGGGCGAAGCTGTGAGAGCGACAGGTTTTGGCGGCGGTGCTGCGCAGGATATCAATGCAGCGACGAGGAGGGTTGGAAGATGAGTGAAGCGGAAATATACAGAGAGCGATATGAATTGGCGCTGGGCAGGATCCGGGAGATTCCCGGAGAGCATTTCGGCGTGCCCGCGGTGGAGGCGTATTTTGCGGCGATGGCGGAGTTTGTACTGCTGATCGACGAGAACCGCAGATTCCTGGAGGGCGGCGGGCCCGGGGGCGCGTCCCTGGAGCAGCTCAAAGCCAGGAACAGGGCGCTGTACGAGGATATCCTTCCGGAAAATTATGGGGCCAGCTACGGCAACCCCGCCTGTGCGGTGCAGAGGCTGGGGGAGGAATTGGGGCAGGAGCTTTCCTTCCTGTATGCGGAGCTGCGAAGCATGATCGGCTTCTGCTATGAGGGAAGGCTGGAGGAGCTGGTGATCCGGATGGAGCTTCTGGTGGAGGTCTATACGGCGGCAGCCTGCGAATGGCAGGAGAACCGGAGGCTGCCGTCAGGGAGGGACATCAGGGGGATTCTGTACTGGTTTGTAAGTGATTATGCCGACGTGGCGGCGGAGAGAAGGATCCGGGAGCAGGTGTGCCCGGAGAAGTGTTTCGGGGCGGGTATCATCTGTGAAAGCAATCTTGCCGATCTTCGGTATCTGTATGCCTATGGCGAGTATGTCAGCGAGAGTGTGCTGGAGATGGCGGAATTCTTAAACAGCCTGCCTCTGGAGACCATCGCGGCCATGGCGGATACTTTTACGGAAGGCTATCGCAAAGGCTTTGAGGTGACGAACAAGGATCTGTCCGGGAAAAAGACGGTGGCACTGTATTACCAGATCGGTTTTGAGAGGATGATGAGGCGGGCCATAGAGAATTTCGGGCGCATGGGCTTAAAGCCTGTGATCTTCCGCAGCGCCGTCAGCGCGCTGGATCACCCTTCCCTGGTCAAAAGCGGATTTTACGGGGCAGTGCCCAACAGGCAGTATGAGTATGACCATAAGGATGACAGGGCTTTATTTCTGGATAAAAATTATGTGAACCGCAGGCTGGAGGTGACGCGCACTGCCTACGAGCTGTTTAAGGAGCAGGCGGCAGGCTACGCAGGCCCTGCGGTGGTGGAGACCTTCGGGGAAGCTTCCTTTGACCCGGCGGCGAAAAAGGAGGCCGTCAGGCTGGACGGGGAACAGAACGAGCTTTGGGTGGAATACCGCACCCGGGCAGGGGAGCTTCAGAGGCAGTATATCCTGGAGGAGGAGCGCAGCTTTACTATTATTGCATTCCCCGTCCCGGAGATCGGCCCGGTTTTCCGGGAGCTGTTCCAGGAGACAATCCGCATCAATACCCTGGATTACATGGTTTACCGCAGGGTGCAGCAGGATTTGATCGATACCCTGGATACGGCGGATTACTGTGAAATCAAAGGAAGCGGCGCCAACCGCACGGATCTGAGGGTGAAGCTGCACCGGCTTCAGGATCCCGGCAGGGAGACCGGCTTTGAAAACTGTGTGGCGGATGTGAATATTCCCGTGGGCGAGGTGTTCACCTCCCCGGTATTAAAGGGGACGGAGGGGCTGCTCCATGTGAGCCGCGTCTACCTTCAGGGGCTGGAATACCGCAACCTTGCCATCACCTTTGAGGACGGTATGATCCGGGACTATACCTGTGACAATTTTGACACGCAGGAGGAGAACCGGGCGTTTATCAGTGAGAACATCCTGTTCCGTCATCCTACCCTCCCTCTGGGGGAATTTGCCATCGGAACCAACACCACCGCCTATGTGGCGGCCAGACGGCTGGGGGTGGAGGATAAGCTTCCCATCCTGATCGCGGAGAAGATGGGGCCGCATTTTGCCGTGGGGGACACCTGCTATTCCCATGTGGAGGAGATTCCCGTCCATAACCCTGACGGGAAGGAAATCGTGGCCAGGGATAACGAGGTGTCACTTCTGAGAAAGGAGAGGCCCGGGGAGGCTTATTTTAACTGCCATACGGATATCACCATCCCCTACGACGAGCTGGGGGAGCTGGCCGCCGTGAGAGCGGACGGCACGAGGATTCCCATTGTGCGGGACGGAAGGTTTGTCCTTCCGGGATGTGAGATATTAAATAAGGCGTTTGAGGAATGTGAGAATTGAACTGTTACGAAATTCCAGAGTGAATTGCAAGAAACAGTTGCATGTGGAGGCTGATTTTAGTAAACTAAAAGGTAGTGAGGACTTTTATAAGGAGGATGTCATGGCGAGTGTAGGTATAGTAATGGGCAGTGATTCCGACATGCCCATCATGGCAAAGGCGGCGGATATTCTGGAGGAGCTGGGCATATCTTATGAGATGGCGATCATCAGCGCCCACAGGGAGCCGGATGTCTTTTTTGAATATGCGAAGAGCGCGGAGGATAAAGGCTTCAAGGTCATCATTGCCGGAGCGGGCATGGCGGCGCATCTGCCTGGCATGTGTGCGGCAATCTTTCCCATGCCTGTGATCGGGATTCCCATGCACACGACTTCCCTGGGGGGACGCGATTCCCTGTACTCCATTGTACAGATGCCCTCCGGTATACCGGTGGCTACGGTAGCTATCAATGGCGGCGCCAATGCAGGGCTTCTGGCGGCAAGGATCCTGGCCACCTCCGATGCGGCGCTGCTGCAGAAGCTGAAGGATTACAGCGCAGGGCTGAAGGAGCAGGTCATGGCGAAGGACGCCAGGCTGCAGGAGCAGGGCTACAGGGGATATCTGGAAAACAGAAAATAGCAGACAGAGAAACGAGGAGAACAATGGATTATAAGAAAGCAGGAGTCGATATTGAAGCGGGTTATCAGTCCGTGGAGCTGATGAAGAAATATGTGGAAGGAACCATGCGCCCTGAGGTACTCGGCGGCCTGGGAGGCTTTTCCGGGGCTTTTTCCATGGAGGCGGTCAAGGGGATGGAGAAGCCCGTTCTGCTCTCCGGTACGGACGGTGTGGGCACGAAGCTGAAGCTGGCATTCCTGATGGATAAGCACGACACGGTGGGGATTGACTGTGTGGCGATGTGCGTCAACGATGTGGCCTGCGCAGGCGGCGAGCCTTTGTTTTTCCTGGATTATATCGCCTGCGGAAGGAATTATCCGGAAAAGATCGCGGCCATTGTAAAGGGTGTGGCCGAGGGCTGCAGGCAGGCAGGCGCGGCGCTGATCGGCGGGGAGACCGCGGAGCATCCCGGGCTGATGCCGGAGGAGGAATATGACCTGGCGGGATTTACGGTGGGTGTGGCGGATGAGAAGGATCTGATCACCGGTGAAAATATCCGGGAAGGGGATGCCCTGATCGGCATTGCTTCTTCCGGTGTGCATTCCAATGGCTTCTCCCTGATACGCAAGGTGTTTGAGATGACCAGGGAGAGCCTGGATACCTACTATGATGAGCTGGGGGATACCCTGGGAGAGACGCTGCTTACGCCTACCAGGATTTATGTGAAGGCTTTGAGGGCGGTGAAGGAAGCAGGAGTGACGATCAAGGGCTGCAGCCATATTACGGGGGGCGGCTTCTATGAAAATATTCCCAGGATGCTGCCAGAGGGGATTACCGCAAGGGTGGAAAAGGACAGCTATGAGGTTCCCGCTGTGTTCCGGCTGCTTCAGAAGAAAGGCGGCATAGCGGAGGAAATGATGTACAATACATATAACATGGGCCTGGGCATGGTGCTTGCCGTGGATCCGGCCGATGCGCAGAAGACGGTGGATGTCCTCTGCGGCGCAGGGGAGAAGGCCTGGGTGGTCGGCAGATGTGAAGCCGGCGAGAAGTGTGTAAAGCTTTAACGCAGGGATTTACTCAGGCAGGAGAAAGGTGTATGCATATGTTGAAGATAGTGGTCTGCGTGTCCGGCGGGGGCACGAACCTGCAGGCAATCCTGGATGCCATTGACAGCGGCAGGATCACCAATACGGAGATTGCTGCCGTCATCAGCAACAATGCCGGGGCGAAAGCGCTGGAGCGTGCCAGGGGGCGCGGGATTCCCGGGATTTTGATGAGCCCTAAGGCTTATGAGGACAGGAGCGCGTTCAACCGGGCGTTTACGGAAGAGATGCGCAGGCTGGCTCCCGACCTTATAGTGCTGGCGGGATTTCTGGTCAGGATCCCGGCGGAAATGGTGACGGAATTTTCCAACCGGATCATCAATATCCATCCTTCCCTGATCCCCTCCTTCTGCGGGGTGGGATATTACGGCCTGAAGGTACATGAGAAGGTACTGGAGAGAGGAGTAAAGATTACCGGGGCGACCGTGCACTTTGTCAATGACGGCATGGACGAGGGGCCGATCATTGCCCAGAGGGCGGTAGCCGTGGAGGAGGACGATACGCCGGAGAGCCTGCAGAGGCGCGTCATGGAGCAGGCGGAATGGATTTTGCTGCCGGCAGCTGTGGATGATATTGCAAATGGCAGGCTCAGGGTGTCGGACGGCAGGGTGTTGAGGACACCGGGGCAGGGATAAAAACGGGAACAAATACGGCGGATGCCCGCAGGAGCAGGCAGGGAGGTATGAACATGAAGGTACTGATCATAGGAGGAGGCGGCAGGGAGCATGCCATTGCGACCAGCATGAAAAAGAGCAGCCGGGTGGAGAAGCTTTACTGTGTGCCCGGCAATGCGGGGATCGCGCAGATCGCGGAATGCGAGCCGTCCATCGGGGTGATGGATTTCGACCGGATCATCGCCTATGCAAAGGAAAAAAAGGTGGATCTTGTATTTGTGGCGCCTGATGATCCTCTGGCGGGGGGGCTGGTGGATGCCCTGGAGGCGGAAGGCATCCGTACCTTCGGGCCCAGGAAAAATGCGGCAATCCTGGAATACAGCAAGGCTTTCTCCAAGGATCTGATGAAGAAGTATGGTATTCCCACGGCGGACTACGGGAATTTCGACGACCCCGAGAAGGCGCTTGCTTATTTGGAGACCGCAAAGATGCCCATTGTGCTGAAAGCTGACGGGCTGGCGCTGGGGAAGGGCGTCCTGATCTGTAATACCCTGGAGGAAGCCAGGGCGGGAGTGAAGGAAATCATGCTGGATAAGCATTTCGGCAGCGCCGGGAACCGCATGGTCATCGAGCAGTTTATCACTGGCCCGGAGGTATCGGTGCTGTCCTTTGTGGACGGGAAGACCATTAAGACCATGACCTCCGCGCAGGATCATAAGAGGGCAAAGGACGGCGACCAGGGACTGAATACAGGAGGGATGGGAACCTTTTCACCCAGCCCCTTCTACACGGAGGAAATAGACAGGTTCTGTTGGGAACATATTTACCAGGCCACTGTGGATGCCATGGCGGCTGAGGGAAGAGAATTCAAGGGAGTGATCTTCTTTGGGCTGATGCTTACCCCGGAGGGCCCCAGGGTGCTGGAGTTTAACGCACGCTTCGGGGATCCTGAGACACAGGTGGTGCTCTGCCGGATGAAGAATGATATTATGGACGTGATAGATGCCTGCATCGACGGCACCCTTGACCAGATCGAGCTGCAGTTTGAAGATAACGCTGCAGTCTGCGTGGTGCTGGCTTCTGACGGTTATCCCGAGTCCTATGAAAAGGGATTTGAGATCACCGGGCTTGAAAAATTTGACGGGAAGGACGATTACTACTGCTTCCATGCGGGAAGCAGGATCGGCAAGGACGGTAAGACAGTCACAAACGGCGGGCGTGTGCTGGGTGTGACGGCTAAGGGGAAAACGCTGAAGGAAGCCCGCGCTAAGGCATACGATGCCACAGGATGGGTATCCTTTGAAAATAAATATATGCGTCATGATATTGGGAAAGCGATCGACGAAATATAACAGGTATTAAAAATTTGCTATGGGAGATGATATTGTATGGAGGGTTTCGGAAGCTTGGAAAAATATCATGTTCCTCAGGTCTGTATGGGCTGTGGGGGAGTAATGGTATTTAAAGGTGTAGGGGAATACCAGTGTGAGGAATGCGGGGCGGTGGACTATGACGATTACGGGAAGGTAAGAATGTACATAGAGGATCACCCCGGTGCCAATGCGGCACAGGTGGAGGAAAACACCGGTGTATCCCAGAAGATCATCCGGCAGCTGTTAAAGGATGGCAGGATTGAGGTGGCTGAGGGCTCCAAATCCTTCCTGCGTTGTGAGGTGTGCGGGAAGAGTATCCGGTCAGGGCAGTTCTGTCCCGAGTGTGAGGTGAAATTCCACCGCAGGATAGAAGAACAGCAGCGTGCCATCAATCTGAAAAATACCAAGGGTGTGGGTATGGGAGAGAAGGGTGACGAGGGGCAGCGCCGCTTCATGAGAAGGGGCGGTGCCTGATAGAAATACGCCCGCGAGACAGAGGATACAGAAAGGAAGACTTATGAGAAAGACAAGAGAATTACAATGGAGGCGCCCTTTCTTTATGGGCGTGATGACGATAGCTGCAGTGTTGCTGCTTGCCGTATTTGTAAAGGGCTTTTCTATTGTCAGCCATGCGGAGAGTGCGGCAAAGGTAACGGCAGCCAGCGCCAATATCCGGAAGGAGCCGAATTCGACCAGCGAGACCATTGGCAGTACGGAGAGGGATAAAGTTATTTCCATAAAGAGCCAGGTACAGGGCAGCGACGGTTATACCTGGTATGAGGTATACGTGAATGCCGATACGCTGGGATATATCCGCTCTGACCTGGTGCAGATTACAGACGGGACAACGCCCCCTACAGGGTCGGCTCCCGCTACGTCAACGCCGCCGCCTTCCACGCCCACCCAGGCACCGACTGCCCAGATTCCGGATGAACCGCTGGTGGATGTGACGGCAGTGAACCCTGCCAGCGCGGCTGTGACAGGCGGGGAGTCTGTGAGGATCCGCCAGAATGCGTCCACTACGAGCCGAATCATAACTACCGTGAAAAACGGCATGGCATTGACGATTACCGGTATGGCTACCGGCACGGACGGCAAACAGTGGTATCAGGTGACATTACTTTCCAACGGGGCGGAGACCACGGGCTTTATCCGTTCCGATTTTACAACGGTAAAGGCGGAGGAGCTGACTCCGCTGACAGCGGATCCTCCTGCGGAGGAGCCTCCCGCGGAAGAACCGCCTGCGGATAACCCGGAAGCTCCTGTGGAGCCCGCGGAGGAAAAGGCATACGAGACAATATTGCAGGATGGCCAGTGGATGCTGGTGGATGTGGAGGGAAAGTATTCCAATAATCCCGGCGAGGCTTTTTCCATTGATACCGTTATGGAGGGCGTAAAAAAGAACGCCGCTATGTACGAAGAAAGCGAAAAGACTGTCAAGATGCAGAAGATCATCATTATTATCCTGGTGATCATCCTGGTGATCGCGGCGGCAGCGATCACGCTGCTGATCTTCAAGGTAAAGGACATAACGGATGCCCAGTACTTTAACGAGGTGGAAAACGAGACCCTGCAGCGCCGGGGCGCCAGAACCCAGGGCGGCGGCCAGAAGGCCATACAGACAGCGGGCAATGAGAGACAGGGCGGGAGAGGCGCAGGAGCGCGCCAGGGCGCGTCCCAGGGCCAGCAGCGCCCTCAGGGAGGAAGGCCAGCAGGTGCCTCCCAGGGCCAGCGTCCTCAGGGAGGAAGGCCAGCAGGTGCCTCCCAGGGCCAGCGTCCCCAGGGTAGCAGGCCCGCAGGAGAGGGCCAGGGCCAGCGTCCTCAGGGAGGAAGGCCCGCGGGAGAGGGCCAGCGTCCCCAGGGCGGGAGGCCCGCAGGAGAGGGTCAGCGTCCTCAGGGCGGGAGGCCCGCAGGAGCCCAGGGCCAGCGTCCTCAGGGGGCAAGGCCGGCGGAACAGCCGCCCCAGGGAAATCAGCGTCCCGCGTCTCAGGGCCAGCGTCCCCAGGGGAACAGGCCCGCATCCCAGGGCCAGCAGAATCCCGGATGGCAGTCCAAGAATTTTATGGCGGATGAGGATGAGTTTGAGTTTGAATTCCTGAATTATGACGGGGACGATTCCAAATAGGGAAATAAATGTACAGGACGGGCAGCACGCATGGCGGCTGCCCGTTGTATTGCCTGCGCATACGGAAAAAGCTTTTGGGAAGACTCATAGAAACAAAGGTTGACAGAAGTGATATCTGTGCTATGATAAGTATATCAAATGCTCAGGGCATCTGATGTACGATGGTCGAAAGGGGATCTTACATGATAATAGAAGTGGATTTCAACAGTGATGAGGCGTTGTATATACAGTTGTATAATCAGATTATCATGGGGATTGCCACCTCTCAGTTCCGGGAGGGGGATTCCCTTCCCAGTGTCCGGCAGATGGCAGATACTATCGGTATCAACATGCACACGGTGAATAAGGCATATACTGTGCTGAAGGAGGAGGGCTATGTCAAGGTGGACAGGCGCCGCGGAGCCGTCATTGCCATAGACGCCGACCGGATGAGGACGATTGCGGAGCTGAAAAAGGAGCTCCAGGTCATACTGGCAAAGAGCAGCTGTAAAAATATCTCGAAGGAAGAAATACATGAGCTGATTGAAGAAATATACGAGGATTATAGCTGAAAACCACAGGAAGCTTTCAACGCTTTCTTACTTTAAGACGGAGGTTTGATTTATGCAGTCACGGTTTACAGATAAGGCGCAGGAAGCATTATCCCATGCTTCCCGGTGCGCACGGAGCCTGAAGCAGGGGTATGTGGGAACAGAACATATCCTGGTAGGGCTTTTAAAGGAGCAGTCCGGTGTGGCCTGCAAGGTATTGACGGACAACGGCGTGGAGGTGTCAGGTGTCCTGGATATGATCCAGGAGCTGATCGCTTTTGATAACGGAACCCCCGTGAGGGAAAGAGAAGGCTATTCTCCCAGGGCCCGTAAGATTCTGGAAGAGGCGCACCGCCAGGCTGCAAGATTCGGCCAGAGAGAGACGGGGACGGAGCACATCCTTCTGGCGATCATCAAGGAAGGGGAAAATGTCGCTGTCCGTCTGTTAAATACCCTTGGCGCCAATGTGCAGAAAATTTATTCCGATACGTTGATTTCCATAGGGCAGGACGGAAATCTCTATAAGGAGGATCTGGCGAGAAGGGCATCCGGGAAGGGGAAGCCTTCTACCTTAAGCCAGTACAGCAGGGATCTTACCGCCATGGCCAGGGAGGGAAAGCTGGATCCGGTGATAGGCAGAGAGGACGAAATCCGCAGGCTGATCCAGATCTTAAGCCGCCGCACCAAGAACAATCCCTGTCTCATCGGGGAACCCGGGGTGGGAAAGACCGCCGTGGTAGAGGGACTGGCCCTCAGGATTGTGGAGGGGAAGGTTCCCGCCACAGTGAAGGAAAAGCGTGTGATGACGCTGGATCTCTCCGGTATGGTGGCGGGCAGTAAATATCGTGGTGAATTTGAGGAAAGGATTAAGAGGCTGATCCGGGAAGTCATTGAGGACGGCAATGTGATTCTGTTCCTGGACGAGCTGCACACTATTATCGGGGCCGGCGGCGCGGAGGGGGCCATCGATGCCTCCAATATCTTAAAGCCCTCCCTGGCTAGGGGTGAACTGCAGCTGATCGGTGCCACCACCATTGTGGAGTATCGGAAATATATTGAGAAGGACGCGGCTCTGGAGAGGCGTTTCCAGCCGGTAAATGTGGAGGAACCCACAGAGGAGGAGGCAATCCGTATCCTGGAGGGCGTAAAGGGGAAGTACGAGGAGCATCACCAGGTCAGCATCACCTCCCAGGCGGTAGAGGCTGCCGTGAGGCTGTCTGCCCGCTATATCAACGACAGGAACCTGCCCGACAAGGCCATCGACCTGATCGATGAGGCGGCAGCCAGCGCCAGGCTTAAGGTCATGGATCTGCCGGACAAACAGAAGGAGCTGTTGGATCAGATCAAGAAGATGGATCTTCAGATCGAGCGCTCCATCCGCATGGAAGCCTTTACCCAGGCGGCGGAGATCAAACACAATCAGGACGAGCTGGTGAAGAAATACGAGCGCATGAAAAAGCGCAATGAAAATAAAGAAAGCCTGAAGCAGCATTCCATCGGAGAGAACGAGATTGCCGAGGCGGTGGCAATGTGGACGAAGATTCCCGTGCAGAAGCTGGCCCAGAAGGAGAGCGAGAGGCTGTTAAAGCTGGAGAGCGTGCTGCATAAGCGTGTCATAGGCCAGGAGGAGGCCGTGACGGCGGTGGCGAAGGCCATGCGCCGGGGCCGGGTGGGTTTAAAGGATCCCAGGCGCCCCATCGGTTCCTTCCTGTTTTTGGGCCCTACCGGTGTGGGCAAGACGGAGCTTTCCAAGGCCCTGGCGGAGGCTATGTTTGGGTCGGAGGATGCCATTATCAGGGTGGACATGTCGGAGTACATGGAGGGCCATTCGGTGTCCAAGATGATCGGCTCGCCTCCCGGATACGTGGGCTTCGACGAGGGAGGCCAGCTCAGCGAGAAGGTGCGCAGGAATCCCTATTCCGTGGTGCTCTTTGACGAGATTGAAAAGGCCCATCCGGATGTGTTCAATATCCTGCTGCAGGTGCTGGACGACGGACATATCACGGACTCCAAGGGAAGGAAGGTGAGCTTTAAGAACACCATCCTGATCATGACCTCCAACGCCGGGGCACAGAGGATCGTGGATCCGAAGAACCTGGGGTTTGCGTCCGTCAGCGATGCAAAGAAGGATTATGAGAAGATGAAGTCAGGCGTTATGGAGGAGGTAAAGCGCAGCTTTAAGCCCGAGTTTATCAACCGCATTGACGAGATCATCGTATTCCATCAGCTGGATAACGAGAATATGAAGTCTATTATCAATCTGCTGGCAGGCAACCTGACAAAGCGCTGCGAGGCCCAGATGGACATTCATTTAAGCCTTACGGCCTCCCTGAAGGAGCATCTGGTGGAGAAGTACTCGGACAATAAAATGGGTGCAAGGCCCTTAAAGCGTGCGATACAGTCCGTGGTGGAGGACGCTCTGGCGGAGGAGATCCTGTTAAAGAAGGTGCAGCCGGGGGATACGGTGTCGGCAGGCTTTAAGAACGGGAAGGTGTGTTTTACGGTAAAGTAAAAATTAACAAAAATATTGTAGATAAATGCCGTACTTTATATTATACTGTATGTGTAGCTGATAGGTTTTCAGCAACTGAATTCCCATAGGGAACCTTTAAAGTAAAAACAGGAGGATATACACATGGCAGTTGTGGAAGAATTGCTCCGCAGTGAGGAGAGCGGCGCAATCAGTTTTGGCAATCACAAATTACCCCGGAAGGCGAAGGTGGAGGATTACAAGCATGGGGGCGACCTGCTGAAGGTCAAGACCTACAATGAAATCACCAAGCTTGAGAAGAACGGGATGTTCCTTTATGAGTCGGTGCCGGGAACCAGTGTGCAGGATTTCGTGGAGAAGGAAGATGGCGTGGAATTCGTGGTGGAGGGCGATGAGGACGCGCAGATCACCATCGGGCTCAACGACGATACGGAGTATGAGGTGTTTGTGGGCGGCAAGAGTACCGGAACTATGAAGACCGGCCTGGGCGGCAAGCTTTCCCTCAGTGTGGAGCTGGGCGCGGCAGGCGAGATTCCCGTAAGGGTTGTGCGTGTGTGAAGATAATTGTGCCGTGAACGTGACGGTGAATGATGTTCCCATAAGCCGGTTTGCCGGCTTTGGGATGGTGGAATCAGTATGAAATGAAGCAGACAGGCTCCTGGAATCCTTTGCAGCCGATTCCGGGGGCCTGTTGTTTTATGCGCAGGCCCGCCCGCATATGGAAGTTTGCTGTTTCACAGTATGCGGTGTCCCAAGGAAGATGTCAGCTGCAAAAATGGTATCAATTTTACGGAAAGGCATGGTGATATAGTGTGAAAATGAATTTTTCACACGGCGATTTGTGTCTGCGCGTTGCTTGCCACAAAGTCGCTTATGCGCAAAGAGCAGCGCAGAAATGAGGATTAGTATGGCAAAGGGTAAAACATCATCTGTATTTTTCTGCCAGAACTGCGGCTATGAGTCCTCCAAGTGGATGGGGCAGTGCCCGGGCTGCAGGGAATGGAATTCCTTTGTGGAGGAGACAGTGTTAAAGGCGCCTCATGCGGGGGTGGCATCCGCCCCGGCGGGAAGGCGGGGGATGAAAAGTACTCCCAGCGTATTGTCGGAGATTGTAATCCGCAGAGAGGACAAGCTGTCTACCGGCATGGAGGAGTTGGACCGCGTGCTGGGAGGGGGAATTGTGCAGGGCTCCCTGACCCTGGTGGGGGGAGATCCCGGTATCGGCAAGTCCACGCTGTTACTTCAGGTATGTCGAAATCTTTCCTCCGGCGGCCATAAGGTGCTCTATATTTCCGGGGAGGAATCTCTGGCGCAGATTAAGATGCGGGCGGACAGGCTGGGGGAATTTACAGGGAATATGCTTCTTTTGTGCGAGACGAACCTGGACGAGATCGCGGAAGTAATACGGCAGAACAAGCCTCAGGCGGTGGTGATCGACTCCATTCAGACCATGTATAACGAGGCGGTTTCGGCGGCTCCGGGCAGCGTTTCTCAGGTCAGGGAATCCACCGGGATCCTGCTGCAGCTGGCTAAGGGGCTGGGGGTCTCTGTGATGATCGTAGGCCACGTGACCAAGGAGGGGACTGTGGCGGGCCCCAGGGTGCTGGAGCATATGGTGGACACAGTGCTGTATTTCGAGGGGGACAGACATGCGTCCTACCGTATCCTACGGGGAGTGAAGAACCGTTTCGGCTCCACCAATGAGATTGGGGTCTTTGAGATGCGGGAACAGGGGCTGGTGGAGGTGCAGAACGCTTCCGAATATATGTTAAATGGGCGGCCCGAGGATGCAAGCGGCTCCATTGTGGTGTGTACTATGGAGGGCACGCGCCCCCTCCTGGTGGAAATCCAGGCGCTGGTGTGCCACAGCAATTTCGGGATTCCCAGACGGCAGACTACCGGGACGGACTTTAACCGTGTGAACCTGTTGATGGCGGTGCTGGAGAAGCGTTCCGGGGTGCAGCTGGGGGATTGCGACGCCTATGTGAATATCACGGGGGGGATGAAGGTGCTGGAACCGGCTATCGACCTGGGGATTGTGCTGGCACTTCTGTCCAGCTTCCGCAACCGCCCTCTCAATCCCAGGATGATCGCTTTCGGGGAAGTGGGCTTAAGCGGCGAGGTGCGGGCCGTCAGCCAGGCGGCCCAGCGTGTGGCGGAGGCGGAAAAGCTGGGTTTTGACACCTGCATCCTTCCCGCAGTGTGCGCGGAGGACTGTAAGAAGGCCAGCAGCATCAGGATCATCGGGGTGCGGAAGGTGCAGGAGGCCATGGATCGGGCGCTGTAGCTTTGTCTTCCCTGATAATGTCGCATTGGAATCAACGGAGGATGATATCTTTCATGCGCTCCAGGTCACGGATCAGGGTCTCCGAATACCCTGACGCTTCCTGGAAGATGGTTTCCGCCCTGCTGTAATCCCCATTGAACAGGGCGTCGATTGCCTGTTTACCGAAAGTATGGAATTTTTTGTGCTTCTCACCCAGCTCCTTCCAAAGCTGCATGGCTTCCGGCTTGGCAGGCTCTATAGCATAGTAGAAATGGCCAAAGCCGCATTTTCTGTCGTTGACCTGAAGCGGCAGGATGGTTCGTTCCCTGACAATACGTTCCAGATTTCCGAGCCAGTTTTTGTGTGCGGTGATGGCTTTCTCAATGTATCCGGCAAAATTCTGATCTTCCAGCCGGTAGAATGCGTCCTTTGTCATGTTGCCCATGATTTTGACAGCGTCATCCAGCGAAGACTCAATGTTTCCCAGGGGCCGGGCAACCTGGTCGATTCCTTTGCCGTGTTCCTGTAAACGCACAGTATCCTCATGCAGCACGCCGCACTGGCTGTTGATGTCCGCGGAGCGCGATTCGAGCTCGATGATGGAGCTGCTGATTTCTTCGCTGAGGCCTGCCAGAGAAGAAATGCTGTTGGTGATTTCCTCCAGATTCCGCCGGTTGTCCTCGTTCAGCTCCCATACGTGGCTGATCTTCTGTATGACGGTTTCTAGGGAACCGATGGTGTTATCCACGCTCTCAACGCTCTTGGCGGATGCGGTCTGTATGTCCGTCACAAAGGAGCCCATACTGGAGGTGAGCTTCTTTGTCTCATCGGCCAGCTGCCGGATTTCATCCGCTACCACCGCAAATCCCCGGCCGGCATCCCCGGCCCTTGCCGCTTCAATGGAAGCGTTCAGCGCCAGGAGGTTGGTCTGGGAGGATATGGAGATGATGCCGGAGATGACCTGATTGATCCGGCTGATGACCTCGGAAAGCCGGTTCATGTCCTGCTGCATTTCCCTGGACGCGCCGATGGTGTTGTGGGAGAGCTCCCTGGTGTCGGATAACTCCTTCTGGCTTTCGTCGATACGCTGATAGACCGTGTTCGACTCCTCTGATATGGCAATGATCGTATTGGTCAGCTCCTCGTGCTGTACGGATACTGTATTGGAAATAGAAGCTGCTTCATTTGCGGCTCTGTGAATCAGCTCTGTGGCGTTCGAGACGCTGTCTGACACCTTTTGCAGAATTTCGGAGTAGTGGTTCAGGGAGAGATCCAGCGAGCTGATCTGCATCAGAGAATCCAGAAGCCCGGCCATCACTTCCTCAAACTCTGAGCGTCCTGTCAGCAGACGGCGGTAAATCTGTTCCAGCTCCGCGGATTTCTTGCCGTAATCCGCCTCGGTGAGCTCCGACATTGATAGTAGTAAGCTTTTACTTTTCGGTTTCATTAAAATACTCATTGTTGTCCCCTTCTGTGATATATTTTCTGTAATTTAGGTAGTCTTTTTCCTCTTTTCCCGCTCCCGGCACTGCGGGCAGATGTAAAAGACCTTCAGGTCGTAGGACAGAAACCCCTCGCCCATCTGTCCGCGCAGGGAGGCCGTCAGATCTTCAAACGAGAAGTCTGCAAGCTTTCCGCATCTCTGACATATCAGATGATCATGTTTCATGATCCGGTCATACCGGTCAGGCATACCTTCCACGGATATTTTGCGGATCAGCCCGGCCTTCCACAGCTTATTTACATTGTTATAGGCGGTTGCCATGACAGCCTTCGGGTACTTTTCCCTTAGCTGCGCATATATCTGCTCCACGGTAGGATGCTCCGTGGACGCGGTAATAATGTTATAAATTTCCATTTCATATTTTGTCATATGGGAATTCTTTTTCCTTTACAAATTAGAATTATTCTAAATTTCTTTTATTTATTCTAATATCTGGAAAATATATTGTCAAGTACCATCGAAAACAAACTGCTGATACCCTCTGAGAAACGCTTGTTTTTCAGAGGATGTTGTTTTATAATTGCTTAAACGACAAAAGGAGGTTATTCCATATGGATTTTTTTGAGCATATGCGTCGTCAGAAAACTGGCGTTCGTCCCCATCAAATTATCTTTGAGAATGAGAACACTGAAAATACATACATCACCTGGGAAGACAAGATGAAGCCGCGTATTGATTTGGATGACGGTATCACACAGGAGGAGCATCAGGCTTTGGCTTCCCGATGGGATGAGATGATATCCCTGGCTGAGGCAATCATCTGGCGGAATTATCTGGATCCTAACAGTGATGAAATCATGTCCGAGGTGGACTCTTTCCCCGATATCCGATTCCTCACCGGGAATTACTATGTGGGGGATGTGTCTTATGGCTACGTCTATCGGGATAAAAACCATCGGCCCTATCACATCAAGGAGGGCCAGCTGCGCCATAAGCACCACAACGGAAAAGAATGGATATCGGAATGGCTCCCCCTGGACAGCCCGGAGATTACCCGATATTACCAGATTCTCCTTTCCCTCCGCTTCACCGGTGATGAAGGCGGAGAGGAAGAGGACTATATGGGCCTGGATCTGGAGGCAGAATTTTTAAAGCTGGACGATCCCATAGAATTTGAGATACTTTCCCATGACGTAATTTAGGAGCTTTATCGTTCTGCCCCACAGATACTTTTCCTGAAAGTGTTATAGTGGGGGAGACTGTATAGAACGGGCAAGGCAAACCATAATGGTCTGTCTTGCCCTTAACTTTTCTATGATGCTGCCCTGGGGCCGTCCCTTCTGTCAGAAAACACAAGTGTTCCGAAACATCCAGTGAGATTCAGGCATGGATACCATAAACCTTAAAAAAACAGTGTTTCCGGCCTTAAAATGTCATACAGAAAGTAGAAAGCGCTTATATTTGGTAGTAAAGTATTATATGGTGTTATATACAGACAGTTTCCTGAAAATGCAGACCGCCGGAAGGAGGGCGGCAGATTTTCCGGAAACAAGATAAAAGGAAGAAGGAATACATTATGGCAAAGACAGGAAGCGCCTCTCTTTCCGAAAAGGATAAAAAATTCAGGGAATTTGCGTTGACAGGGAACCTGTGGAAGGTAATCTTTCATGTATGTGTGCCGCTGGCCTTTTTCCAGCTGATCAACCATCTCTTTAATATACTGGATACCATGATGGCGTCCCATGTCAGCGCCGTGGCGGTGTCGGCGGTGGCTTATCTGTCCCAGCTCCAGAGCATGATCTCTGCGGTGGGCGGCGGGCTGGCCGCAGGAAGCACCCTGAAGATCAGCGAGGCCTACGGTGCGGGGGATTACGGCATGGTGAAAAAGAGGCTGAGCACGCTGCTGGCAATCTGTGGGAGTATTGCGCTGGTGGTTCTTTTCATGATCCCCTTTTCCTCCGGGCTGCTCCGGCTGTTCGGTACGCCGGAGGACTTTATCGCGGTGGGTGCCAGATATTTTTCCGTCACCCTGTTTTCCACAGTGCTGAATTTCTTTAACAATGTCTATATAGCCATTGAGCGTTCCAGGGGGAATTCCAGGCGGATTCTGAAGCTGAACCTGTTCGTCATTTCCCTGAAGCTGACGCTGACGGCGATTTTTATATACGGGCTGAATGCTGATATTACCATGATAGCAGTTGCTACGGTGATCTCCCAGGTGTTCCTGTTTGTGATGGCGGTGAAGAATCTGTGCGCGGGCGATGACGCCTTTACCTTTGACAGAAGGAGTATCGTCTTCCGCAGGAAGGTCGTGGGGCCCATGATCAATCTTTCCTTCCCGGTGATCGTGGAGAAGGTGGCCTTTTCCTTCGGGAAGACAGTGGTGAATTCCATGAGTAAGAATTACGGCTCCACCACTGTGGGGGCGCTGGGAATCTCCAACAATATCAACGGCCTGGTAACAGGGGTACAGAACGGATTCCAGGATGGAGGCTCCTCCATTATCAGCCAGAATCTGGGGGCAGGCAATCGAAAGCGTGCGCTGGGGACTTTCTGGCGGCTGGTGATCGTCAACGCTGCCATCGGCGCGGTGGGCCTGATCCTGTTGAACGTCTTCCTGGGGCCTGTAACGTGGCTTTTCGCCAACAGCGCGGAGGGCTTTAACGAGGAATTCCAGCAGCTGATCATGCACGTGTTCCGCTATGAAGCGCTGGGCGGCTGTATCCCTCTGGGAATCAACAGCGCGTGCATGGCTTTGCTGTTCGGCTTCGGAAAGACGAAGCTTACGCTGGTCTGCAATTTCAGCCGGGTGTTTATCTTCCGCATCCCCATCCTCTGGGCGCTGCAGAATTTTACAAGCCTGGGCAGCGAGAGCGTGGGAATCGTTATGGCAGCCAGCAATACGCTGACAGCGATGCTTTCCTTTGCCATTGCGATGCTGGTGATCCGGGGAGTGAAGAAGGAGGAAAAGACAGCTTCAAAGGCCGATATTTAAAGCTGGAATCACAAAATCAACTTTTATAAAAAAGTGCTTGCTAAAGTGAAGCAGTCTGTGTTATAATAGCTCCTGTCAGCGATGACAATGATACAGGGGAATAGTACAGCGGTAGTGCGGCGGTCTCCAAAACCGTTAACGGGAGTTCGATCCTCTCTTCCCCTGCTGTAAGCCTGAGAGCGTGGTTTCTCAGGCTTTTATTTCTGCGAGCAATGAGCCAAGCGACCGTGCTTGCAGCGGGGTTATTGACTAACGGCTTTAGCCGGTTGAGTGCGGCGGAAAGGGGTCGGTGTTATATGGAAGATAAGAATCAGCTGGAGCAGGCGCTTGCCACGCTGCACCGGTTTGTCCTGAACCTGGCGGAGCAGGCAGGGGAAAAGCCGGAATATGGGGAGAAGCTTTGGCAGGGGATCAGGGCTTCGGAAGGGCTTCTGCAGGAGCTTGCCTATTACCATGACTATCGGAGCTTTCTCTGTAAATACAAGATTGCGGGTTACACACTGGCGGATGTGCTGGTATGGCAGGTGGATCATTTCAAGCTCTATATGGATCGGCCGGAGGATATGAACCGCTACAGGCAGCAGAGGCTGCTGCTGGCCTCCTTTGAGACGATGGTAGAGATGGAGAGGGATCCTGCGCCCTTTGTGGAGAAGATGCGCGGGGAGACAGGCACAGACATTAAGGAATGACAGAAATGAAATAGAAGGCACGCGGCCGGTATGGGCGTTGTGCCTTCTATCTCTTTGGGGAATTCCATTTAATTATACATCAAAAAGCGCGTTTTGTCTATATCAGATTTCACCTTTTATAAAAGCACGCTCCGCCTCCAATGTCGGCGGGATGGCGGTATTACAGCTGCGGAGCTTCTGCATGAACATATCGATATGATGCAGCTTCTGTTTCATCACATTATTCCTCTGTGTGATTATTTCCGTAAACATCGGGTTCTGCTCCAGTGTCTTGCTCAGCTGCGCAGGGAAAGGGCAGTAGGTAAGCAGGATTCTCCGTGCTACCTTGTTCAGCCTGGGAGAACCTGTTCCTTCAAACAGTACCCACACAATATAATCCCTGACAAACATTTCCTTGAAGCTGTTCTTTGCCCTCTGGAGGCTGTTCTTGATCTTTTCCTTTGCCTCTCCGGTGAGTTCGTGATTCTTGCGGAAGAACTGTACATAATCGAAGTATTCACTGGTGAGGGAGCGTTCGGATACGTCATTCCAGCGGCTTCCCTGTACGCGTTTGCACATCTCCCAGCGGAATTCACCGGCCAGGCGTACCATGGTAGCACTGATGTCCTCCATATGGAAGATGGAGAAGACCATGCGGGAGGGGGAATTGCGCTTTTTGCCTTCGATCTCCTGCCACATAATGCCTCTGACGCCTACATTGGGCATCAGGATGATATCCGGAAGGAATTCCAGATGAATGGTTTCCTTGCCCATCACGCCTGCGTTTTCCAGGTCAAGGCTCTCCCGGTAGAATACGGAATAGTCAACGCTCTTGATCATCTCCAGTGTCTTGCTGATCTGGCTCACGGTGACGAAGGAATCCTTCAGGCTCTTCATCACATTGTCGCTGGCAAAGAGAGGACAGAAGGTGGTGATGCGGCCGGAGGTGATCTTGTTGGCGGAGGCAAAGAGATTCTCCATCTCAAACCGCACTTTTAACAGTGCGTCATTCTTCATGGCAGTGGCCTGAGCTTCCGTGATCTTTCCCGTAGCCTTCTGCTTGTTGATGTTATCAAAGAAATCCTCGTCGAATTCGTTGCGGCTGGGATTCTTGTCCCCCCTGTAGATGGCGCGGAGCCAGTCGTAGGAGGTGTATATGCCGAATTCGGAATGGTCGCTCATGCTGCAGGCAAGCTGGTAAAGCGTGACACAATTGGCAGGGCCTGCAAGCTCCTCATCCACATATCCGAAATACAGGAACATCCGTACCGGTACGGGCAGGGAAGTCGTCTGCAGGGAACGCTCGAACACGGCAGCGTACAGTGCGTTAAACTCTGTGGTGAGCTGCCTGCGTAGCCTGCTGGCTTCCTCCTCTGTGGAATTCTTGTCCTCCAGGGCCTTATAGGCAAGGACATGCTTGCGGAAGGCGGGCCCAATCTCCAGCTCCAGCCCGGCAAAGCCCAGGATCGTAGTCAGAGAGCCGGAGAGCTCCGCCATAACGGCGGGATCCGCATCGGAGGCCGCATCCCCTGCGCCGGAGGGAAGTGTGCTCCCGCCTGCGGCCAGGGAGGCCATGCTTTCCCGGAAGGCTTTGATCCTTGGGGCCGTGATATTCTGATCCACAGAGGGATCCTTTTCAAACTTATCGATGATCCGCGTGACGGCGGCGCACAGGCTTTCCGCGTCCTCGCAGCCCGGGCCAAGGCGGATATACAGGCTTGACAACAGCTCGAACAGGTCGTTCCCGGATTCGTTAAAGTAGAAGGAGGCAATCTGCCTGCGGTACTGGTATTCCTCCTCCAGGCTGGCGTAAATCTGCCGGAAATCCTGGCTTCCCCTGCGCAGGATTCCCATGGCAAGGCCTATTTCGGTACAGAGATACCGGGCAGCCTCGCCGGCATAGGCGTGCTGCAGCCCCAGGTAATAATCTCCCAGCCAGGCTTCCGGTGTCTCCGCGCCCGGGAAAGCGTTTACCTCCGACAGGTTCAGCGTCTGAGGCTGGACACGGTAACGGCTGCAGAGGGCTGCATAATGCTTATAGTCATTGAGCAGCTCCTGATGAAGGTTGTCACAGGTGGCCTCAGCCGGCATGATCCGCCCCATGACATTGTTCAGCTGCCGGAACAGGGACAGCAGGATCAGCCTTGCCATTGCTGCGTGGGAGCGCAGCACCTTTTCCAGCGCTTCCACATTGTTCAGCGGATATGACATAACGGTGATATCCGTCAGAGCGACATAATCCACAAAATGTACCTCGGAACAGATCTCACAGATACCGATCACATCCCCTTCTATCAGCATGTATGTGCCGCCGGGATAAGAGGCCTGTACCCTTCCCTTAGTGATGATGTGCAGTGCGGCCATGGGCTGGCCGCAAGAATAGATTTTTTTCCCTTTTTCTAAAATACTACCCGCCATATTTCCCATCTCATTTCTGCCGTAATACGACTTTATTCCACAGCCTTACCGTCCGCCCTGCTTTGGGCGGGAGATATGCTGCCATGTTTCATTATACAACAAAACGGGTGCAATTTTCTACTGTACTTTTGATAAAAATGTGATAAAATAAAAATACATACGTGTCATTTTTTATAAGGGGCATGACAGCAAGAATGAATGGGAAAGGTACGGTTACATATCATGGAAGAAAATATGGAGTATATGCAGCAGCTCATTGAGGAATACAGGGAGATGACAGCGCCTCTGTTGAAATATCTGCCCTGGTTTGAGAAAAACGCGGGGCAGGCGGGGAATTCCTTTTACCAGGGGCCGGACGCCGACAACCAGACCATGGCTATCCCGGTATATGACGCCACGCTGATGAGCTTTGTCAAGGAGGCGGCGAATTCTCCCCTGATGGATCGCAATTATCCTTATGTATATACCAGGAATAATATCAGGACCCATGACGACGAGCGCAGGGTCATTGAGCGCGCGGGGATAAGGGAATGGGATCTCTTAAAGGGAATCCTCTCCAAGTACGTGCTGGGAGGCAGGACAAAGAGCATGCTGTGGAGCCAGGGGGTGCAGGAAAATATCTTCTATCTGGTGCTGAAACAGATGCGGCAGATCATCGGATTCTGGGATAAATCCAGAGGGCTCGGGAAGTAAAAGGACTGTATGCGCAGAGCGGCGACGGACGGTTTCTGACCTGCAGAGCGGCAGAATGAGAGGATATATGGGCGAGAAATCAATACAGAAGAGACGATATATATTGGAGACCGCCAGAAGGGTATTTGTGGAAAAGGGCTTTAAGCGGGTTACCATGAAGGATATTGTGGAGGCATGTGAGATCAGCCGGGGAGGCCTGTACCTTTACTTTGACAGCACCAGCCAGATTTTTCTGGAGGTGCTGAAGCTGGAGAGCGAGGAGACGGACGATGTGTTTTCGGACAGCATTACAGAGGATGCCACGGCTGCGGATATCCTGATCCTGTTCCTGCAGGAGCAGAAGAAGGAGCTGCTGAGGAAGGAGGATACCCTGACCCAGGCAATCTATGAATTTTACTTTGAGAACCAGCCGGGCAGAAAGGATAACCTGCTGCGCAGGCAGTTTGACTCCGCGGTGAAGATCATAGAGAGGCTGATAGAGAACGGGGTGGACAACGGGGAATTTTATTGTGAGGACTGCCAGGGGACGGCCCGCAATATTATGTTTGTGCTGGAGGGACTGAAGATTTCCGCGCAGACCATCGGTATCACGGCGGATGCCGTGGACAGGGAGATTGCGTACATATTAAGGTCGCTGGATGCGGAAATCTGATAAAAGAACAAAAACAGATCAGAGCGTGTTTGAGGTGCGGCAGGCCGCGGGATTTTTCAGACATGTTCTGGCGCTTGGAGGAGCAGAATGGGAAACGTAAGACGTATTTATGTGGAGAAAAAGGAGCCTTTCGCGGTAAAGGCGAAGGAGCTGTATGAGGAGCTGAAGGGCTACCTTGGGATCAGCGTGGAGGGAGTGCGGGAATTCATACGCTATGACGTGGAGAATATATCCGACGAGGTGTTTGCAAAAGCGTGCAGGACCGTCTTTTCCGAGCCTCCTGTGGACGAGCTGTATGAGGAGGCCATAGAAATACCGGAGAATGGCAGGGTCTTCTCCGTGGAATTCCTGCCCGGCCAGTTCGACCAGAGGGCGGATTCCGCCGTGCAGTGCGTACAGTTTTTGAAGGAATCGGAGGAGCCGGTGATCCGGACGGCAGTCACATATATGATCCTGGGCGATATTACGGATGAGGAATTTGACCGCATCAAGTCGTACTGCATCAACCCGGTGGATTCCAGGGAGACGGGGATGGAGAAGCCGGACACCCTGATCACGGCCTTTGAGGAGCCTGCCGATGTGAAGATATTGGAGGGGTTTGTGCAGTTGGAGGAGAGGGCGCTTTCAGAGCTCTATGAGTCCCTGTCCCTGGCTATGACCTTTAAAGACTTTTTACATATTCAGAATTATTTCAGGGAGGATGAGAAGCGGGATCCTTCCATGACGGAGATACGCGTACTGGATACCTACTGGTCCGACCACTGCCGTCATACCACCTTTTCCACGGAGCTGACGGATGTGGAATTTGGCGAGGGGTATTACCGTTCTCCCATTGAGACCACCTACCAGAGCTATCTTGATACCAGGGAGGAGCTCTTTGCCGGCAGGGAGGACAAATTTGTCTGTCTGATGGATCTGGCCCTGATGGCCATGCGTAAGCTGAAAAAGGACGGGAAGCTGGCGGACATGGAGGAATCCGATGAGATCAACGCCTGCTCCGTAGTGGTTCCTGTGGAAATGGATTACGGCGATCACAGGGAGACCGAGGAGTGGCTGGTGTTCTTTAAGAACGAGACGCATAATCATCCCACAGAGATAGAGCCCTTCGGCGGGGCGGCCACCTGCCTGGGCGGCGCCATACGCGATCCCCTTTCGGGAAGGGGTTATGTGTACCAGGCCATGCGCGTTACCGGGGCGGCGGATCCCACCGTCCCCGTGGCGGATACATTAAAGGGAAAGCTCTCCCAGAAGAAGCTGGTCAGGGGGGCTGCAAGCGGTTATTCCTCCTATGGGAACCAGATCGGCCTTGCCACCGGTTTCGTCAAGGAAATCTACCATCCCAACTATGTGGCCAAGAGAATGGAGATCGGGGCTGTCATGGGCGCCGCTCCCAGGAAGAATGTGATCCGCGAGACCTCCGACCCGGGGAATATCATCATCCTGCTGGGCGGACGCACCGGAAGGGACGGCTGCGGCGGCGCCACCGGATCCTCTAAGGTGCACACCGAGCAGTCCATCGAGACCTGCGGCGCCGAGGTACAGAAGGGAAATGCGCCTACGGAGAGGAAGCTTCAGAGGCTGTTCCGCCGCGAGGAGGTAAGCCGTATCATCCGGAAATGCAACGACTTTGGCGCTGGCGGCGTGTCCGTGGCGATCGGCGAGCTGGCGGACGGGCTGATCGTGGATCTGGACAAGGTGCCCAAGAAGTATGCCGGGCTGGACGGTACGGAGCTGGCCATCTCCGAGTCCCAGGAGCGTATGGCTGTGGTGGTGGATCCCGGGGACGTGGAGAAGCTTTTAGGCTATGCGGCGGAGGAGAATCTGGAGGCTGTGGCGGTAGCCGTGGTAACGGAGGAGCCCAGGCTGGTCCTGAAATGGAGAGGCAAGACCATCGTGAATCTGAAAAGGTCTTTCCTGGATACCAACGGCGCCCATCAGGAGACTGCGGTGAAGGTGGAGATCCCCCAGGAGAAGGACAATTATTTTGAACAATACGCCGTGCCTGCGGTGGGAGAGAGGCTGGAGGCGGGAGAGCTCCGGAAGGCGTGGCTTGCGCTGTTAAACGACCTGAACGTGTGTTCCCAGAAGGGGCTTGTGGAAATGTTTGACGCCTCCATCGGTGCGGGGAGCGTGTTCATGCCATACGGCGGAAAGTATCAGCTGACGGAGACTCAGGCCATGGTGGCAAAGCTGCCCGTGCTTCGTGGAAAGACGGATACTGTGACTATGATGAGCTTTGGCTTCGATCCCTGCCTGTCCTCCTGGAGCCCCTACCACGGCGCGGTCTACGCGGTGACGGAGTCCATGGCGAAGATCGTGGCCTCCGGCGGTGACTTTGAGAAGATACGCTTTACTTTCCAGGAATATTTCCGCAGGATGACGGGAGATCCCGCCCGCTGGAGCCAGCCCTTTGCAGCCCTGCTGGGAGCCTATGACGCCCAGATGGGCTTCGGGCTTCCCTCCATCGGCGGCAAGGACAGCATGTCGGGAACCTTCAACGATATTGACGTTCCGCCTACCCTGGTCTCCTTTGCGGTGGATATAGCGAAGCAGGGCGACATCATCACCCCCGAGCTGAAAAAGGCGGGGAATAAGCTGGTACGCTTTAAGATAGAGAAGGATGACTTTGACATTCCCATGTACGAGGATGTGGCGGAGCTGTACCGCTTTGTCAGCCACCTGATCCGGGAGAAAATGGTGGTATCCGCCTACGCCCTGGACGCCAGAGGCGCAGCGGCGGCATTGTCCAAGATGGCCTTCGGCAACAAGCTGGGTGTGGAGATCGGGGACGGCGTGTCCGTGGATACGCTCTTTGAAAATGCCCTGGGAGATATCCTTGTGGAAGTGATCCCTGAGAAGCTGCCCGTATTGACAGCTTCGGAGCATAATGTAAGAGTGATCGGTACGGTGACGGAGGAACCTGCATTCGTATATGGGGATGTGCGGATTGATATGGAGGAGGCTCTTTCTTCCTGGACTTCCAGGCTGGAGAAGGTATTCCCCACAAAGGCGGCAAAGGGGACGGAGCCCGTGGAGAGCAGGCTGTACCAGGCGGACAGCGTCTATGTATGCAAGAATAAGGTGGCAAAGCCTACGGTATTCATTCCCGTGTTCCCGGGAACCAACTGTGAGTACGACAGTGGAAAGGCCTTTGAGCGTGCCGGCGCAAACGTGGTGACCAGGGTATTCCGGAACCTCAGCGAGGCGGATATCAGGGCTTCTGTGGAGGAATTTGAAAGGGCCATATCCCAGGCCCAGATCATCATGTTCCCCGGCGGGTTCTCCGCAGGCGACGAGCCGGACGGAAGCGCGAAATTCTTTGCCACCGCATTCCAGAACGAGAAGCTGAAGGAAGCGGTGATGAAGCTTTTACACCAGCGTGACGGCCTGGCGCTGGGAATCTGTAACGGTTTCCAGGCGCTGATCAAGCTGGGGCTGGTGCCTCTTGGGGAGATCTGGGGGCAGAATGAGAATTCTCCCACCCTGACCTTTAATACCATAAACAGGCATATTTCCAGGATGGTCTATACAAAGGTGGTTTCCAATAAATCGCCATGGCTGCAGGAGGCCGGGCTTGGGAAGGTGTACTGCAATCCTGCCTCCCACGGCGAGGGACGCTTTGTGGCGCCGAAGAAATGGCTGGATAAGCTGTTTGCCAACGGCCAGGTGGCTACCCAGTACTGTGACCCGGAGGGGAATACATCCATGGACGAGGAGTATAATATTAACGGTTCTTACTGCGCTATCGAGGGCATTACTTCTCCCGACGGGCGCTGTCTGGGCAAGATGGCGCACTCGGAGAGACGGGATGCGGGTGTGGCAATCAATATATACGGGGAACAGGACATCAGGATCTTTGAATCCGGTGTAGGGTACTTTAAATAAGAAAAGGTTAAGCAGCAGGAAAGCTTACGATAGAAAGGGGAGTTACTTATGTTATTAGCGTTAGTGCCACTTTTTAATGAGGATATGGCAGTTCATGCATATTCTATCTTCACGCAGAAGGACAATTTCTTTCTGGATCCCATGATGCAGGGAACCAGGCAGAATGACGGCGCTGCCGCCGTGTACGGGCTGGAAATGATCGAGGAGATGGGGATTGAGACTATTTCCGAGGACTGCGAGATCTTTGTCTCTCTGAGCAATATCTCTGTATTCTCTGACGTGGCGGGACAGTGCAGTGCGCCTCACGACCGGATCGTATTCCTGATCGATAATACGATCCCGCCTGTGGAAATGTATATAAAGCGGCTGCGGGAATTGAAGGAGATGGGGTATAAGCTGGCAATCCGCAAGCTGGCGGTATCGGACTTTGAAAATTACAGTGAAGTGCTGAAGCTGATGGATTATGTGCTTCTGAATAACCGCAAGATTGCCATTGACAAGGCCAAAATCTATTTTGGAAAGATTTATCCGAATATCAGGCTGGTTGCGGGCAATATCAGCGACATGGAAACCTTTGAAAGGCTGAAGGCATCCGGCGGATATGAGCTGTATGAGGGCGAATTCTACCGTGTGCCCGTGACAAGAGGGAATGTGGAGATTTCTCCGCTGAAGGTAAACTATATTGCCCTGATGAATTCGGTAAACAGTGAGAATTTTGACCTGGCCGATGTGGCGGATATCATTGGGCGGGATCCTGCTCTGACCATTTCCCTTCTGGAGATGGTGAACCGTATGACGATCAATTCCGGTATCACCACTATCCGTCACGCTGCCGCCATGCTGGGGCAGAAGGAGCTGAGGAAGTGGATCAACACGGCGGTGGTGAAGGAGATGTACGCTGACAAGCCCGGGGAGATCACCAGGCTTTCCCTGCTGCGGGCGAAATTCGCGGAATTTCTGGCGGAGCCCTTCCAGATGCAGGCCAGGCAGGAGGAGCTGTTCCTTATGGGGCTGGTATCCGTGCTGGATGTGATCCTGGAGAAGTCCATGGAGGAAGCGCTGGAGAAGGTAAAAGTGACCGGGGATGTGAGCCGTGCCCTGACGGCGGGCGAGGGGCCCCTTGCAAGTATCCTTGAGCTGGTGAAACAGTATGAGAGCGCCAACTGGCAGGAGGTTACGCGCCTGCTGCTCCTGGCGAATGTAGAGGTATCCGTGGTCAATGACCTTTATTTCAAATCCCTGCAGTGGTACAGGCAGTTAATGTATGGCAGGGAGGAGTAATTAGATATAATCGTGTGGAAATAGACGGGTTTTTTTGTTGCCCGTCTATTTTTTTTGTGGTACAATGGGACGAAAAGTGTTAAGAGAAGATTGAAATGAGTACAGGGGCTGGAAGGAAACCGGAATGGAGGAGAGAGGATGAAAGCTTTTTTGATTTTGGAAGACGGCACTGTGTTTGAAGGGACACATATCGGCGCCCACAGGGAGATTATCAGCGAGATCGTATTCAATACGTCTATGGCGGGATATCTGGAGGTGCTGACCGACCCCTCTTATGCGGGGCAGGCAGTGTGTATGACCTATCCCCTGATTGGCAATTACGGTATCTGCAGAGATGACATGGAATCTTCAAGGGCCTGGCCTGACGGCTTCATCGTAAGGGAGCTCTCCCGCATTCCCAGCAATTTTAGAAATGATGGTACGATACAACAGTTTCTGGAGGAAAATGATATACCCGGGATCGCGGGGATTGATACCAGGGCGCTGGTGAAGCTGCTTCGCGAGAAGGGAACGATGAACGGCATGATCACCACGGATGAGAATTATGATTTTGCCGCGTTAGAGCCAAGGCTGAGATCATACACTACGGGAAAGGTGGTGGAGAGGGTCACCTGTAAGGAGAAATATGTGGTGGAGGCGGTCACGGAGCTCTCACAGAACGGCCCCCTCTCCGGCGCCGCGCGCTTCGACCGGGAGGCATATGAGAGAGGGGAGCGGGAGCCCAGGCCGGCCCTGGTGCGGGAATTGAACGGGGCAGGGCTGAGGGTGGCCCTGATGGACTTCGGGGCCAAGAAAAACATTGCGGCTTCCCTGGCTGCCAGGGGCTGCCAGGTCACGGTCTGGCCGGCTTTTACTTCCGCGGAGGATATCATTGCCGCGAAACCGGACGGGATCATGCTCAGCAACGGGCCGGGGGATCCCAAGGAGTGCGCCTCTGTCATCGGGGAGCTTAAGAAGCTGTACCGCACGGATATCCCGATCTTTGCAATCTGCCTGGGGCATCAGCTGATGGCGCTGGCCAACGGGGCGGATACCTATAAGATGAAGTACGGGCACAGGGGCGGGAACCACCCGGTGAAGGATCTGGAGACGGGAAGGGTCTATATCTCCTCCCAGAATCACGGCTATGTGGTGGATACGGACACACTGGATCCGAAAGTGGCCGTGCCGGCCTTTGTCAACGTAAATGACGGCACAAACGAGGGCCTTTCCTATACCGGGAAGAATATTTTCACGGTGCAGTTCCATCCGGAGGCGTGCTGCGGCCCCCAGGATTCCGGCTATCTGTTCGACAGGTTTATAGAGTTTATGAGGAAGGGAGGAAAATGTCATGCCTAAAAATCCTGATGTAAAACGTGTAATGGTGATCGGCTCCGGCCCTATTGTGATCGGGCAGGCGGCGGAATTTGACTATGCGGGCACCCAGGCATGCCGTTCCCTGAAGGAGGAGGGAGTGGAGGTCATCCTGGTGAATTCCAATCCCGCCACTATCATGACCGACAGGGATATTGCGGATAAGGTATATATCGAGCCTCTGACAGTGAGGGTGCTGGAGCAGGTCATTGAGAAGGAGAAGCCTGACAGCATCCTGCCCACCCTGGGCGGCCAGGCGGGGCTGAACCTGGGGATGGAGCTGGAGGAGTCCGGTTTCCTGGCTTCCCACGGGGTGACGCTTCTGGGGACGACGGCGGCAACCATCCGCAACGCGGAGGGGCGCCAGGAATTCAAGGATCTGATGGAGCGCATCGGAGAGCCCTGCGCCGCCTCCAGGGTGGTGGAGTCTGTGGAGGACGGCATCGCCTTTACCGATACCATCGGCTATCCCGTAGTGCTGCGCCCCGCATACACCCTGGGGGGCTCCGGCGGGGGTATCGCCCATAACAGGGCGGAGCTGGAGGAAATCCTGGAGAACGGGCTGCGCCTGTCCCGGGTGGGGCAGGTGCTGGTGGAGCGCTGTATTGCGGGCTGGAAGGAGATTGAGTATGAGGTCATGCGGGACAGTGCGGGAAACTGTATTACCGTATGTAATATGGAAAATATCGACCCGGTGGGCGTGCATACCGGGGACAGTATTGTAGTGGCGCCCTCCCAGACCCTGAGCGATAAGGAATATCAGATGCTGCGCACCTCCGCGCTGAAGATCATCAGTGAGCTGAAGATCACCGGAGGCTGTAATGTGCAGTTTGCGCTGCATCCCACCAGCTTCGAGTACTGCGTTATCGAGGTAAATCCCCGCGTGAGCCGCTCCTCGGCCCTGGCCTCCAAGGCTACGGGCTATCCCATCGCGAAGGTGGCGGCGAAGATCGCTCTGGGCTATACGCTGGATGAGATTAAGAATGCCATAACCCAGAAGACCTATGCTTCCTTTGAGCCTGCGCTGGATTACTGTGTGGTAAAGCTTCCCAGGCTGCCCTTTGACAAGTTCATCACGGCGAAAAGGGCTCTGACTACCCAGATGAAGGCTACCGGGGAGGTCATGAGCATCTGTGACAATTTTGAGGGCGCGCTGATGAAAGCCATCCGTTCCCTGGAGCAGCATGTGGACTGCCTCCTGAGCTATGACTTCAGCGCATTGTCTGCGGAGGAGCTGCGGGAGCGCCTGGCGGTGGTGGATGACCAGCGGATCTGGGTGATCGCGGAGGCCCTGAGAAAGGGGCTTGATTATGATACCATTCACGAGATCACAATGATCGATACCTGGTTCATTGACAAGCTTGCCGTCCTGGTGGAGATGGAGCAGGCGCTGCAGAAGGGGCCTCTGACGGTGGAGCTGTTAAAGGAGGCAAAGCGGATTGAATTCCCGGATGCTGTGATCGCCAGGCTGACCGGCAGTACGGAGGAGGAGATTAAGAAGCTGCGCTATGACAACGGCATCCGGGCTGCCTATAAGATGGTGGATACCTGTGCCGCTGAATTTGCCGCGTCCACGCCTTATTATTATTCGGTATATGGCAGGGAGTGCGAGGCCAGGGCCACAGGCGGCCGCAGGAAGGTGCTTGTATTGGGCTCCGGCCCCATCCGCATCGGCCAGGGGATCGAGTTTGACTATTGCTCCGTGCATGCCACATGGGCATTTTCCAGGGCGGGCTATGAGACCATTATCATCAACAACAACCCGGAGACGGTGAGTACGGACTTTGACATTGCGGACAAGCTGTATTTCGAGCCGCTGACGCCGGAGGATGTGGAATCCATTGTAGAGATAGAGCACCCTGACGGGGCGGTGGTGCAGTTTGGGGGTCAGACTGCCATCAAATTGACGGAGAGCCTGATGAAGATGGGCGTCCCCATCCTGGGCACGAAGGCGGAGGATGTTGACGCCGCGGAGGACAGGGAGCTGTTCGACCGGATCCTGGAGGAGACAAAGATTCCCAGGGCCGCGGGGGGCACGGTGTATACGGCGCAGGAGGCGAAGGAAGTGGCGAACCGCCTGGGCTATCCCGTGCTGGTACGCCCCTCCTATGTGCTGGGCGGCCAGGGGATGCAGATTGCCATATCCGATGAGGAGATTGAGGAATTCATGGCGATCATCAACCGGATCGCACAGGAGCATCCCATCCTGGTGGATAAATACCTGCAGGGCAAGGAGATAGAGGTGGATGCCGTCTGCGACGGCACGGATATCCTGATCCCCGGTATCATGGAGCATATTGAGAGGACGGGGGTGCACTCAGGAGACAGTATTTCCGTCTATCCCGCTCCTACCATCGGGCGGCTGATCAAGGAGAAGATAGCGGAATACACCCGGCGGCTGGCCAGGGCGCTCCATGTCAGGGGGCTGATCAATATCCAGTTTATCGCCATTGGCGAGGATGTGTATGTCATTGAGGTAAATCCCCGCTCCTCCCGCACGGTGCCCTATATCAGCAAGGTGACAGGCATACCCATTGTGGATCTGGCGACAGAGGTCATCCTGGGCAAGACGATCCGGGAGCTGGGCTATGAGCCGGGGCTGCAGCCGGAGGCGGATTACTATGCCATCAAGATGCCGGTATTTTCCTTTGAAAAAATCCGCGGCGCAGAGGTGAGCCTGGGGCCGGAGATGAAGTCCACCGGCGAATGCCTGGGCATTGCGAAGGATTACACGGAAGCGCTGTATAAGGCGTTTCTGGGTGCGGGTGTAAACCTGCCGAAATATAAGAATATGATCATCACGGTGAAGGATGCCGACAAGGGAGAGGCGATTGAGATCGGCCGCCGCTTTGAGAAGCTGGGGTACACGATTTACGCTACCAGAAGTACTGCAGCAGCGCTGAACGAGGCGGGAGTAAAGGCGAGAAAGGTGAATAAGATTTCACAGGAGTCGCCTACGGTCATGGATCTGATCCTGGGGCACCGCATTGACCTTGTGATCGATACGCCCACCCAGGGACGTGACAAGAACAGGGATGGCTTCCTGATCCGCCGTACCTCCATTGAGACGGGGATCAACTGTATTACTGCCATGGATACGGCAAGGGCTCTGGTAACGAGCCTGGAAAATGCAGGCAACGAGCTGACCCTGACGGATATTGCAGGACTGTAAGGCCATGGGATTCATGCTTCGCGGAGCTTGTATGGGTTAAATTAATTTCCCGCAGCAATGCTGCGGGAAATTAATTTAACACAGTGTTATCAGGCATCCCGGCTCTGCTCAGAGCCGTCTCTTGTGCATATTGACACGGTGGACATCGCTCAGGATCCTTTTGATACAGAGCTGGCAGATGTCGCCGTTCTGGTTTGTTGTGCGTATAACGTGGGTGGAAATCCACTGGTAATCGGATGCCCGGCCTTTCTGATATAATTCCGCGTAGATATCGGTTATTCCCTCCTCGTATGCGCTCAACAGCTTTTCCCGGGAAAAGAGGCGGAGATAGTCTGCCTGGTAATCAGGATGGATATTGGAAACGCTTTGTTCGATCATTTCGTCATAATTACCTGATTCCGGGATGTTATCATCGAGAAAGTCATCGTGTTTGAATAGAAAGTATGTGTTTTGCGAAAGATTTGCGGAGAGAATCATAGGGAAAACATCAAAAAACGTTTCAAACAGCATGTTTATTTCTTTGGACGACGGGATGGATTCATTGTTCATGGAAATTGCCTCCTTCGTATTTTTGTCCATTATATAATAATTATGAGGATTTGTCTATGATAATGGAGGGCCTGTGAACTATTACTATTGGATTGCATACAATACGGGAAATATGTTATAATAAATACATTCGAGAATCCGGCCGCTGCGCGCCTGCCGCGTATTGCGTTCTGAGATTCAATCTGCGGAATTAAGCGATATGGAGGGGTGGTATCAATGCAGCCGATATATACGACGCTGAAGGTTAATAATGAAATCGAGCTATGCGAGATCACGGACATGGAATGCAAGCAGCTTATTGAGAGGGAGCTTTTGAAGGATCGTATTTCTTACTATATCCGTTGGCAGAAGCCCTCTATTTTCAACAGAAAGAAGAATATATGCATCATATGTGTCAACGATAACGTAAAGGAAGTTGCGGAAGAGGTAGTGCGGAATATCTGTGATGAAAAGGGATACTCCGTAAAATTTCTTATGCGCAGGGCACAGAACCAGTTTCTTTAATACCCTTTTACTTTGGAAATAAGGTGGAAATGATCAAATGAAAAAGGAATTTAGAGAGGGAATACGAGACGGCATTCCCATTGGACTGGGATACCTTGCCGTATCCTTTTCTCTGGGGGTGGCCGCAAAGAGCGCGGGGCTTACTGCGTTTCAGGGCTTTGCCGTCAGCCTGCTGAATAATGCGTCCGCGGGAGAGTACGCCGGCTTTACGGTGATCGCCGCGAATGCTTCCTATCTGGAAATGGTGCTGATGACATTGATCGCAAATGCGCGATACCTGTTGATGAGCTGCGCGCTGAGTCAGAAATTTGCACCGGATACGCCTCTGAGGCACCGCCTGATGGTGGGCTATGATGTGACGGATGAGATATTTGGCATCACCATTGCCAGGCAGGGGGTGCTGGAGCCTTACTATACATATGGGGCCATTGTGGTGGCGGCTCCCTGCTGGGCTGTAGGTACCGCCCTGGGTGTGACTGCGGGCAACCTGCTGCCCCTGAGAGTGGTCAGCGCTCTCAGCGTGGCACTATTCGGTATGTTTCTGGCGGTGATCATCCCTCCTGCCAGAAAGGATCCTGTTGTGGCGGGGCTGGTGATGATCAGCTTTCTGGCCAGTCTGGCTGCCTCCAGGCTGCCTTATATCTCACGGCTTTCAGGTGGTACAAGGACGATCATCCTGACTGTGGCCATTTCAGCGGCGGCGGCCGCATTTTTCCCGGCCCGGGAGGAGGCAGCGGTATGACCCATAATATTTACATCTATATCGGAATTATGGCGGCTGTAACCTATGCCATCCGGGTACTGCCCCTGACCCTCATCCGGAAACAGATCAGGAACCGTTTCCTGCGTTCCTTTCTGTATTATGTGCCTTATGTGACGCTGGCGGTGATGACCTTTCCCGCTATCCTGGAGTGTACCCAGTCCCCCGTGGCGGGGGCCCTTGCGCTGGCCGTCGGCATGATAGCCGCATGGCGCGGGGCAGGCCTGTTCCCTGTGTCTGTGTCCTGCTGTGTGGTGGTGTTCCTCTCAGAGCTGTTCCTGTGCCGCTGAGTGATGGCTTTCTTTTCCTGCTTTACTTCCATACTTATTTGAGTTATACTGAGAAAAAAGATTATATGCCGCAGCAGCGGCGGAATGCGAGGATGCCATGGATATTCTGGAAAAGATTGGAGATACCGTTACTACAAAGGGAAAGGAAGTTGCGGATAAGGCAAAGGAGATTGCTGAGATCGCGAATCTGAGGAGCCAGATTGCTACCTGTGAGGAGGTCATCAAGAAGAATTATCTGGAGATTGGGAAGCTGTACTATGAGCTGTACGGCGATATGACGGAGGACAGCTTTGAGAAGCAGTGTAAAGCCATCAAAAACGCCAGGCACGGTGTGGAGGAGCTGCAGCAGAAGATTAACGATATCAAGGGCTTATGATACATACCTGCGGGCAAAAAAATATGGATTAAAAAGGCGGCGCTTGAAAGCGTCGCCTTTTTAAATGCACAGCTATTCGATTAGTGGATATGGATGTTTCTTCCGGTCTCCGGAGGAGCAGCCCTGCCTTCCGGGTTACTCCTCGTCCTCCCAGTCATCATCCCCATTATCTTCCTCTCCGTTGTTTTCTGACCAGCCTCTCTGTTCCAGCTCCCATCGCTGCCCGTTAATGATATTTTCCCAGTCAGGGTTTGCGAAGAAAGCGGCATCATGCTGACAGCGTTCGGAGGTACGGTTGGGAGTATTCACCGACTGTGTACCATCAGGGTTTTCTATGATGGTGGTAGAACCGCTCACCAGAGCGGGATCCTCCGCCAGGGGGAAAGTCGCTACTCCGTAATTCTTGAAGGGGCATTCCGGGCTCGCGGGAATACCATAGTAGGCACAGATATCACCCTGATAATGTATGGTACAGGTCTCCGTGGGCTGAGTACCCTCCGCGAAAAGCTCCGATCTCACACAGCCGTCACAGAGGCCGGGAACGGGAAGCTGACCGGACTGGGTACAGATATCCACCTGGATTATGCCCTCCGCCGGCCTGGAAAAGGACTCGGGGGTCAGATTCTCGTGGACTCGCTGCATAATGGCGCGCCAGAGCGTTTTCGCCACAGCGGACTCGTCGTTCCCTTTGGAGGTGCTCATGCCGATATTATTATCGTATCCGGCCCATACAGTGGCAGTGTAGTAAGGGGTATAGCCGCAGAACCATACGTCATGGTAATCGGTGGAGGTTCCCGTCTTTCCGGCAATCGCCATGCTGGAGCTGAAATTACATCTGGCTCCGGTTCCGCCGTTCTTTACCACATCCACCATGGCATCGGTCAGCAGGAATGCAGTGGTCTCCTTGATGACCTGCCTGGTGTTGGGGGAAGTGTTGTCCAGTATCACATTGCCGTCGGCATCGGTGACTTTTGTGTAAAGCTTTGGCTCCACGTAGGTTCCCATGTTGGCGACTGTGGCGTACCCGGCATTGAGTTCATAGGGGGTGACACCGATCGTAAGGCCGCCCAGCGCCAGGGACTGGTTGACGTCGGACAGTATCCGGCCATCGCTGAGTACATAATGGTCGGTCAGGGTAGTGAATCCGAAATTCAACAGGTAGTCGTAGCCCAGCTGAGGCGTAATTACGGTCAGATTCTTAACGGCAATGATATTCAGGGACTCCCTGGTGGCTTCGCGCAGTGACTGGATGCCACGGTAATATCCGTGATACCAGTTGCTCACCGGCTTTCCGTCGTCATAGTTAAAGGGAGCGTCGTTGTATACGGTGGCCAGGGTCTTGCCGGCGCTGTCCAGCGCAGGGGCAAAGGAAGCCAGCACCTTGAAGGTGGAGCCGGGGGAGCGCATGGCGGAGGTGGCCCTGTTCAGAGTACGCCTTCCCTCCTTGGTGCCGCGGCCGCCTACCAGGGCAGCCACATAACCGGTCTCCTGATCTTCGATGACGAAAGCAGCCTGGGGCTGGGCGGTCATCGAAATGGTTTCATCATAGTTATCCTCGTTGTCAGCTACGCCCAGTTCTGTCAGCATGGCAGTGCGGTATATGGTGATGGCCTCGTTGGCTTCATCCTGGGAGGAGAAGATCAGATTGAATTTCTTATCACTGGTATTCTTGAACCAGGTCATCATGTTTTCCTTGCTGAAATTGTGTGCGTTGCCCGCAGCGTCCCGGATGGTAAGCGCATAATTCAGATACCACTTTACATTGGCGGGATAGTTGTCCGGGTTGGCAAATTCTTCGTCCGCTATGGCCTGGATGGCGGGATCCATGGTGGAATAAATCCGCAGGCCGCCGGCGGTGAGAAGGTGCTCCGTCATGCTTTCGCTGTAGCCCGCTATATTGACCAGGTCGTCCTTGACCTGTTCGTATACGGCATCAGAGAAATAGGAGCCGGAGGACGCGTTGCTGCTTAAGCGGTAGTCCGTGTCGAACAGCCCAATCCTCTCGTAGACAGCCTCGGTGTCGGCAATCGCTTCATCGTACTCCGCCTGGGTGATAAATTCCAGGCGCAGCATGTTATCCAGGCAGTCCTGGCGGCGGCGCTGGTTCTGTTCCGGATGGCTGATGGGATTGTACTTGGTGGGGTTCTGTGTAATACATGCGATAACGGCGCATTCCGACAGCGTCAGCTCGCTGCATGACTTACCGAAATACCGCTGGGAGGCCGATTCCACGCCAAGTGTATTCTGGCCCAGGTTGATGGCGTTCATATATTCCAGGAGAATCTGATCCTTTGTGTAGGATTTGCTGATCGCCAGCGCAAGGAACTGTTCCTGGAGCTTACGCTTGATCTTCTTGATCATATTGTCACCCTCCTGCATCCACTCCGTGAAGATGGTGTTCTTCAGGAGCTGCTGGGTGATGGTGCTGGCGCCCTGGGCGGATTCGCCGCCGGTCTTCAGGAAGGTCCAGCCGGCGCGGATCATACTTTTAAAGTCGATACCGTTATGCTGGTAGAAACGCTCGTCCTCGATGGCTACGAAGGCCTGTCCCAGATGCTCCGGCACCATGTCCATATCCACACGGATACGGTTGGAGTCGGTGCTCACATACTGGTCGATCTCGTTTCCCACCCGGTCATAGACGATGGTCGCCTGGCCGGAGGCCACGATATCGCTGAAGCGGACTTCGGGAGTGGAGGACAGGATACCCTTGTATGCGCCGATCCCTGCCGCCGCGCCGCAGATACCCACGCCGATTATGGCGATCAGGATCAGCTCCATCAGGGAAACCAGCAGTTTCCTTTCCCATTTTATTACTTTGGAATTCAACGCCTTTTGCTTGGCGCGTACTCCTCTTCTTCCATAATTCATTGAAATATCCCTTTCTGTATGAAAATACCACACGATATATTATAACAAATAACAGTATGTAATTAAAGTTTTTTTTCCAGACTTAAGAATTGTTTCACATTTTGAACAAATTATGCTATCCTTATACTGAAAAAAGACAGGTTATGTATAAAAAAATATAAGGGAAACGTATGTTATGAATGAGAATATGGTAGAATCCTATCGTGTGCTGCTGGAAGGGGGCGAGGGAGAGTATGTGGAAAAGAAGTCCCGCTTTATCGCCACCCTCCGCAAATGCGAGAGCGAGGGGGAGGCGGCAGCTTTCATCGAGGAGATGAAAAAGAAATACTGGGACGCCAGGCACAACTGTTCTGCCTTTGTGATCGGGGCAAGGGGGGAGCTGGCCAGATGCAGCGACGACGGGGAGCCCGGCGGGACGGCGGGGCGCCCCATGCTGGAGGTGCTCTCAGGGGAGGGCATCCGCAATGCGGCGGTAGTGGTGACCCGGTATTTCGGCGGAGTCCTCCTGGGCACGGGGGGCCTGGTCAGGGCCTACACCCAGGCGGTAAAGGCCGGCCTGGAAAACTGTACCCTGGGGCGGATGCGCCATGGCTGGGAGGTGGAGATCGGCACGGATTACAACGGCGTCGGGAAGATCCTGTATCTGTTGGGGAACGCCGGCATCGAGCCTGTGGAGAGCAATTATGCGGAGGCGGTTTCCCTGCGGATCCTTGCGCCGTCGGACGGGCTGGAGCGGCTGGAAAAGGAGATCACGGAGGCCACCGGCGGCAGGGCCGGTATCGTAAGGCGCAGGGAATTGTACTTTGCGGAGAAAGAGTGATTTTTTTCGGGCATATTCGGAAGAATATTGTCACAGGAAGGAGGAAGGAAGATGGAACAACTGAGGGAAATGGACGAATTACTGGAACTCCTTGACACAAAGCAGTATACGAAGCTGCGGCAATATCTTTCCGAGCTGAACCACGCGGACGTGGCGGCGCTCATAGAGGAGATGGAGGACGCCCCCACGCTGAAGACCTTCCGTATGCTGCCCAAGGATATGGCGGCGGATGTCTTTTCCTATCTGGATGTGGAAGATCAGCAGTTTATCCTGACCTCCATGTCGGAGAAGGAGGCCGCAGGTATCATCGACAATCTGATGGCCGACGACGCGGTGGATCTGCTGGAGGAAATGCCTGCCAATGTGGTGAAGGGGCTTCTGGCCATCGCCAGCCCCGAAACCAGGAGGGATATCAACCATCTGCTGCGCTATCCCGAGGATTCGGCGGGAAGCATTATGACCGTGGAGTATGTGGATCTGAAGGAGACTTTGACCGTGGATGAGGCTATCGCGAAGATCCGCAGGGTGGGGCTGGACAGCGAGACCATCAACATCTGTTATGTGCTGGACGAGCAGAGAAGGCTGGTGGGTACGGTGGCCCTGCGCTATCTGCTGCTCAGCCAGGGGGATGAGGTCATCGGCGACATGATGCACGAGAATGTCATTTCCATCCATACCCTGACCGACCAGGAGGAGGCGGCCAGGCAGTTTAAAAAGTACGATTTTACGGCTATGCCTGTGGTGGACAATGAGAACCGCCTGGTGGGGATCATCACCGTGGACGATATTGTGGATATCATTGAGGAGGAGACCACGGAGGATATGGAGAAGATGGCGGCTATCGTGCCCAGCGATAAGCCCTATATGAGGACCTCCGTGGCGGAGACCTACAGAAAGAGGATCCCCTGGCTGCTGCTGTTGATGGTTTCCGCCACCTTTACGGGGGCCATCATCACATCCTTTGAGGAGGCGCTGAGCGTCTACGCTGCCCTTATCGCCTTTATCCCCATGCTCATGGATACCGGAGGGAATGCAGGTGGACAGGCCAGCGTGACGGTGATCCGCGGGCTCTCCCTGGGGGAGATCGAATACGGGGACGCCTTCCGGGTGGTGTGGAAGGAGGTCAGGGTGGCCTTCCTCTGCGGGCTGACCCTGGCGGCGGCCAACTTTGCAAAACTGATGTTATTTGACCGGGTGGGCGTAAGCGTGGCGGCGGTGGTGTGCCTGACCCTGGTAGCGGCGGTGCTCCTGGCCATGTTGGTGGGATGCCTTCTGCCCATCGGCGCCAAGAAGCTGGGATTTGACCCGGCGGTCATGGCGAGCCCCTTTATCACCACTATCGTGGATGCGCTTTCATTGATCGTGTATTTCAGAGTAGCAGGTGTTATTTTAGGAATATGATACGTATTCCTATTCAGAATGTTTTTTCTGCTCAGGCGGGGAAACCGTGAAAAAGGCGGTTCCTGTCTGCGGACAGGCGGGCCGGAAGCCGCAGAAGGCGTCAAATGCCCGGAAAACGGGAGGTGGTAGAAAAATACTACCTCCTTTTTCGTGGAAAACTATTGAAAAGAAAAAGCTCCTTATATTACCATGAAAGCATACCGGTATGAGCGGCGTGTCATCCCGCTGGCAGCGCACCCGGTTTGGAACCGGGGCCGGCGGAGGGGATATTGACGCGGTGCAGAAAAAATGGAACGAGAATGGAGGAGAGTGGATGAAAGGGATGTTGATGAAGCTGAAGGCAAAGGAAACGCTTAAGCTGTTGGGGATGTTGTTTGTGACTGCGTTTTTTTTCTGGTTTTATATGGTTACTGCGGGAGGGATAACGGCCTATAAGCAGTTTTTGGATCTGCCGACCCTGGTGCCCATGCTGTTCTTTACTACAGCGGTGCTGTGGCTGAGCGGTGTGGGAAAGGATTTCCTCAACGGCCTCCAGCTGGCCTTTACGGAGCAGAAGGGGTATTCCAGGATCAAGCTTCAGAGGGCCTGTAATGCCGTAAAATATACGAAAACCCTGATATTCATGGAAGCGGTCTTTATGATTTTTACAGGCGTGATCGATCTGCTGTATCATGTTGACTTTGGGTATGGCCTCACCCTGGGCCCGGCCCTTGCCGTTGGTATCTTAAGCGCGCTGTATGCGTTTATGGCGGCGGTGCTGCTGACCATACTGAGCGCAAAGCTGGAAAATATGCTGGCTTCCTACATGGAGGAGCCGGAGGCGGGGATTTCCGTGGAGGAAGCCCAGACGCTCTATTTTAAGCTCAGGGCGCTGGGGCTGACGGACAGGGAGGCCGAGGTGGCGCGGCTGGTGAGCTGCGATATGACCAACCGGGAGATTGCCCAGGCGCTGTATATATCAGAGGCTACGGTGAAGAAGCACATTACCCATATCCTGGAGAAGACTTCCCTGACGGACCGTGAGGGTCTGACGAAAAGGGTACGGGGGCTCTAAAGGATAAAAAGGAGGGGCAGAGGCTGATGACGGAAGTTATATTCAAAGCAAAAGGTATTACGAAAAAATATTGGAAACGCGAGGGCCTGCGGGTGAGCAGTACCACGGTACTGGATCATCTGGATATGGAGATCCGTAAGGGGGAGATTTACGGCTTTGTGGGCGCCAACGGGGCGGGGAAGACCACGATGATCCGCATCCTGGCCGGGGTTTCGGAGCAGACGGAAGGACATCTGGAGCTGTTTGGGGAGGACGACCCGGGAAAGCTGTATCTGCAGCGCAGGCGTATCAGCGGGATCATTGAGAAACCGGCGATTTATCCCCATCTGACGGCAAGGGAGAACCTGGAGGTATGCAGGAGGCAGCGGGGAATCGCGGATGACAAATGCATAGCGGAAACCCTCCGGGCCGTGGGCCTGGCGAAAACCGGTTCCAAAAAGGCGGGGAAGTTTTCCCTGGGAATGAAGCAGAGGCTGGCTGTGGCTATGGCGCTGTTGGGCGGGTCGGAGCTTTTATTCCTGGACGAACCCATAAACGGCCTGGATCCCGAGGGAATGATGGGGCTGCGGGAGCTTTTGACAGGCCTGAACCGGGAGCAGGGGATCACGATCCTGATTTCCAGCCACCTGTTGAGCGAGCTGCACCAGCTGGCCACCTGCTACGGGTTTATCCGTGACGGAAGGATGCTGGAACAGATCACTTCGGAGGAGCTGAACCGGAAATGCAGGAAGTACCTGTACATCCGGGTGGATCAGGCACAGAAGGCAGAAACCGTCCTGCGGACAAAGCTGGGGCTGCAGAATCTGGAGAGGATGCCGGAAAACGTGATACAGGTATACGACGTGACGGATAAGGTTGAAATCGGGGGCATCAGCAGGGCCCTGATCCTGGAGGGGATCAGCGTGGAGACAGTGGCCATAAAGGGGGATGACCTGGATCGGTATTATTTTTCGCTGATAAAGGATGCCTCATGAGGAATTCTTTACCGCAGCGGGGAAGGGGATATGAATATGAAAAATTTGATCAGATCGGAATTTTATAAATTGGCGAAATCGGGGAGTTACAAGGTTATGATGGCTTTTTCCGTGGGGGTGGGCCTGTTTTTCAGCTTTTATGGGATCAGCCATTCCGTAACGGCGTCAGGATACCAGATGCTGCCGATCATGGATTCGTTTGTGATGTTCCACACCATTTTTACCAGTGTGTTTACGGCGGCCTTTGTCTGCAGCGAGTTTTCCGGGCGCACTGTGGGGATGGGGCTTTTGTGCGGCCTGCCCCGGCGCAAGGTGTTTTTGGCCAAGATTACGGCCTATTTCGCGGGACTTTTGTGTCTGCTGTCCGCGGTGGTGGTGACGCCCATGGTGGCCATGTCCCTTGTGAACGGGTTTGGCATGGAGCTGACGGCGGGGAATTGTATGGATTTCCTGGCGCAGGCGGCCTTTTTCTGGCTGGCCTGCTCTGCCATAGGCGGCTTCTTCCTATTTCTGGCCATGGCGACGAAAAACACGGCGGCGACTATGGGGGCAGGGCTGGGGATTGCGTATCTCATGCTGGTGCTGGCCTCCAATTACGTCAACGCGGATGTGGAAAGATTTTCCCCGGTAAGGTATTCGGTGATCTGCCAGATGTTCATCCTGGGGGACTGGGAGAATCTGTCCAAGGGGCTGTTTTTAGGAGTTGTTCTGGTGACATTGGCGGTCACCCTGGCGGCCTCGGCATTGATCTTTGAGAGGTCGGAGCTGGCGTAAGGATGTGGAAAAGGTTTACATGCCAATATAATTAAGATACTGTTGGTATTTTTGCAGCATGATCTGTTTCCCATATTGCTCCATGTATTCATAATCAGGGGCGCCGTGCCCGTTGACGGGAAGTATGATTTTTTCCCGTGATATGCGCAGATCGTTAATTTCACGGTTAAAATTGTACTTCTCGGTCAAACGGCACATTATCGCTGCCAGAAATAAATAATGATACTGATTAAAAGCAGGATTGTATAAACCTGTTACATGGTCGCTGGCAACAAAACAGTAAGGATGGTAGTAGCAGGAGCCGACGCTGCCGCTGTTGGCTAACGATAAGCAGTTTGAAAAAATACGTACCTTATCTTTATTTGAAATAAAGTTATCTACGCCATTGGACAATGCCGAGGAGGAAATGTATGGTATGTTTCCGGCGAAATGATCCTCCCGCTTAAGCCGTTTTCCTCTTTTGATCTGTGTGAAGATATCAGTCAGGAAGAATTCATGCCATTCATGAGCGGCAGCAGGTTTGACCATATTTTTTACCTGGAGCCGGTTTTTAATATAAGCGCTGTATTTCTGCTTTAACAGCAATATTCTTTCCTTTATATAATTTTCCATAAAAACATAGTCGGGATTGCCCTGGCTGTCAACGGGGAGCATGATCTTTTCACGTTTGATCCCCTCCTGATTCCCCATTTTCCCATAACAATATTTAGAACAGGTCTGCCGGATCATCCTGGAAAGAAACAGCCCGGAGTACTTATTTAATCGGTCATTATAGAGCAAAAGGATGGAGGAACCGGCCCCGCCTCTGCCAAGAAAATCAAATTCCTGATAAAATGTGCTGCCATCAACGGGGCTGACGGTAATGCAGTTGCCTTTGTCTAAAGATTCGTTCCCCTGTGGGGTGCAGCACCTTATCACGCCGTTATTCGTATTTCCCGAAGCAATGAAAGGAGTCTGCCCGGAATGATATTGCTTTTCAGAGCGTGCTCTAGGCCGCTTAACGGTAAACAGACTGCCGATAAACATTTCCTTCCATTCTCTGTCATTTAAACTGATCATCATTTTTCTCCTCAAACAGATAATCGCGCCCCTGCATTACCATAGAAAATTCAAAGGTCAGATAATCCCCGATGGTTTTTATAAAGTCTTCTTCGGAGGGGATTTCATCGTTAAAATAATAGAAGCTGTGCAGCCATTCATCCGTTGCTTCAATGGTGGTCTGTACACAGAATTTCGTCTCCGCCTCCATTCTTCCAAACCAGACATCCAATAAATGTTGTTTTCTATCTTTTGCGGATTCTGTTTCAATGAGTCCCACATGAGGGGCAACCTTATACCCGTCATTTTCAAAGTTGATAAATTTACAGATTTTATCACCAGGGTGAGGCTCGCCTGAAGTAAAGACAGCGATACAGGGCATTACGCCGACGCCATAAAAAGTATCTTTATTCAGTGTGATCACTCCCTCCAGGGTGTGACGTTTTAAGATGCTTTCTTTTAATATCTGTTCTTCCTTTGTTTTGCCGGTCATGGAAGACTGGGGTACGATGACGATACATCTTGCCCCTGCCACGAGGGAATTGAGCAGATGTTCCACAAAGGATAATTCATACAGGTCAGGGTTTTGCTTTGAACCCTGGGAGTAGGGAGGGTTCATCATACCCACGGAAGACTGCTTTAATTGCAGTTTATTTGCTTCCTGCTTAAAAAAGTCGTCATTGATCAGATTGCTCTTTCCGTCTCCTCGCAGGATCATATTAGTGGTCGCTATGGCGAACATATTTGGACGCATTTCAATGCCATGAAGCTGTTTCTGGCGAATGCTTTTTTTCTGCGTGTCATTTTCCGCTTTTTCCAGCATATTGTACATGGCGGCAATCAGAAATCCGGCTGTGCCGCAGCAAGGGTCGAAAACAATATCGTCAGGCTGTAAATCTGCCAAATCGCAGAATAACTGCGTAATGTGTTTTGGCGTGAGGATAATTCCCAGCGTCTGGCCGTCTCCACCGGAATAACTCATGAATTCGCCATAAAACCTGCCTATATAATCTTCGGCGCTGTTTATGTAGCGGATAGATTTGTAAATCTTTGCATCAAGAAATTTAGCAAAGTATTTCAGTGGGGTTTCATTCAATTTGGGTTCGATTTCATTTAATTTAACGGTATCCTTAATGAAGGCAAACTGATTTAGTATTTTATCTTTTTTGACATCGGGAGACACATTTGCCCTTTGCAGGTTTGCGCTGATGGCATCATAAATCTTCTGGCCGTCTGTCTTTACCGTGTCGCCTGTAAGGTCTTGCACAGAAAAATTTTTATATTCGCTTTCACGGAGCGCTAAGAGTATGCCTGAAACAATGAGTGGTTTTTCTGTGTCAAGTAAATTGCCGTAGTTTCTTAAATCCTCATGTAAGGCGCTTGCGTCTTTGAGTAATTCAGCTGTTTCCTTTTCATAGTCGGTATTTTCCCTGAGGATTTCACGGATATAGTACTCATCGATATTGTCTTCATTGAAAGTGATAAAGGATTCTACTTCGGGAAGTTCGCGATAGTATTCCGTTTCGTCAATGTAAATGGGAGAAATCCTGTGTCTCTTTTCATCACCGGATATGCCAAAGGCTATGACCTTCTTGTATGAGGTATTATTGGCAAGGTGTTTACCGTAAAAAACAGCGCCATTTACGGCATAATCAATAACAGCGTTTATTTCGGCGCTGATGTTCCCCATGGGATCGAGTTTGACATGCCTTGACAAATCCGCTTTGTCCTCAATGATGAGCAGATAATCTTTTACGACGCCGACATATTCTGGAAAACCGGCTTTTCCTGTCCCTTTTTTGGAAGCTGACTTTAATGCTGCATCAATTTCCATAACAGAGCTCCCCTGGGGATCAAGGTTGATATTTGCCTGTTTGAGCAGTTCATATACCCATAAATCTGTTTTCGCTTCTTTTTTTGCCATTGCCTGTACCTTTCGCATTTACCATTATTTTATATCATATTGCATAAAGAATAATTTGTCAATAAATAATCATTTTTCAGAATACAAGAGAATTTTAAACAATGAAAAAATCAGCCAGGATTCCATGGAACCTCTGGCTGAAAATATGGTTAACTCAATTCAAAAAATCAAACTGGCTCATGTACAGCTCATAATACGCTCCCTTCTGTTCCAGCAGTTCCTCATGGGTGCCCCGCTCCAGGATTCCGCCTCTGTCGATGTACATGATGCAGTCCGCGCTCTGGATGGTGGAGAGGCGGTGGGCGATGATGAAGGAGGTGCGTCCCTTCAGCAGCTCGTTCAGGCCCTTCTGCAGCAGGATTTCCGTCTCCGTATCGATGCTGGAGGTGGCCTCGTCCAGTATCAGGATGGCAGGGTCGGCCAGCAGGGCCCTGGCGAAGGAGATCAGCTGCCTCTGCCCGGCGGAGAGACGGCTCCCCCGCTCGTTTACCTCCGTGTAATAGCCGTTTTCCAGCTGGCTGATAAAATCATGGGCGCAGACCGTTTTCGCGGCGGCAACCACCTGCTCGTCGGTGGCAGTCCTGTTTCCATAACGAATGTTATCCATAATCGTCCCGGAGAAGATAAAGCTGTCCTGCATCATAACACCCATTTGGCTCCGGAGGGAGCGGATGGTGACCCCGGAGATATCCGTGCCGTCGATCAGGATGCGGCCGGAATCTACATTGTAGAAGCGGCTGATCAGGTTGACGATGGTGGACTTGCCGGCGCCGGTGGGGCCTACGAAGGCGTATGTGGCCCCCTGCTCTGCCGTAAAGCTTATGTGATCCAGGATTGGATGTCCCTCCTCGTAGCTGAAGCACACGTCCTGGAATTCCACCCGGCCCCGGATGGGGGGCATTTCCACCGCATCCGCCGCGTCCTTTACGTTTACAGGCTCGTCAATGGTCTCAAAGATACGCTCCAGATAGGAGATGGCGGTGAGCAGGGAGTTGTAAAATCCCGCCAGCGTGTTGATGGGGGCCCAGAAGCGGCTGATATAGGCAGTAAAAGCAATCAGCACGCCCACGGTCAGCGTGGCGTCGGGAGCAAGAATCCAGCGGATGCCCAACACATAGACGAAGGCGGTGGTGACGGCGGAAATAATGTCCACACTGGGGCCCATGGTAAAATTCAGCATCACGGCGTGCATCCATGCCTGGCGGTAATTGCCGCTTAAGCGGTTGAAGATGCCGCTGTTTTCCTTCTCGCGGACAAAGGACTGGGTGACCCGGATCCCGTTGATGCTTTCGGCGATATAGGCGTTTAAATTACTCTGCTTGTTGGACTGGATCTGCCATGCCCGGCGCTGCCGCCTCTTGATGAAGACGATGACCGCCGCCAGAAGGGGCAGGCCGCAGAGGCATACCAGAGTCAGCCGCACGTCACAGATCAGCATGAAGATCAGGATGAAAAAAAGGTTGCACAGATCGGTGACGGTGTTGATGATACCGTTGCTCAGCAGGTCGCTGAGGCTGTTAACATAGTTTACCACGCGCACCTGGATCTTGCCGTGGGGTCGGTCGTCATAGTAGGAGAAGGGGAGCTCCTGGAGGTGGGTGAAGATATCGCTCCTGATGGAATGGATGATATTCTGCCCCACAACGCTCATTGTCCGGATCTTGAACCGCAGGCTCACTGCCGAGTAGCAGGCCGCCAGCAGGGTAAGGCCGCTGACAAGTACGATTTTCCCCATGTCCCGGGCGGGTATGTAGATGTCCATGATCCGCTGGAAAAGGATGGGAATCGTCATGGTCAGGGCGGAGGAGGAGAGCATCAGTAAAATAACACCCGCCATCTTACTCCGGTAAGGGGCGATATAGCCCGCCAGACGCTTTAACTGGCTGTAGTCAAAGCTGTCTTCCAATACTTCGTCCATGTCATATCTGTTTCGAGCCATTTTTATCCTCATTTCTGCGCTGAATTTGCGCGATACGGTATTTATAATGTCTGTCCGGTTCCTGCCGCAGCGGCATGTATTCGGCAGAGGCGTTACCGGTGCTTTCAACCGGCCGTCCTGTGCGGCAGTATGTATGCGGAAGAAGTATTACCGGCGGTTCCTGCGCGCCCGCCGCTCCTTCAGCAGGCCGTAGGGGATTTCACCGTACTGGTTGTGAAATGCCCTGGCGTAGTAGCCGCCCTTTGCCACCAGCTCCTCGTGGGTGCCCTGTTCAATGATGCGCCCGCCGTCCATGACCAGGATCAGATCCGCATCTTTTATAGAAGAAATGCGGTAGGCAATGATGAATACGGTACAGTTATCCTGTATCTTTTTCAGCTGTGACTGGATGTAGCTTTCCGTCTCCATGTCAACGGCGGAGGTGGTGTCGTCCAGGATCAGGATGGAGGGATCCTTCAGAAGCGCACGAGCCAGGGATATCCTTTGCTTCTGTCCCCCGGAGAGCCCTACGCCCCGTTCCCCCACAATAGTGTCGTAGCCCTCGGGCAGGGCGCTGATAAAGTGGTTGGCGTCCGCCATGACGGCGGCATGCTTTACCTCCTCAAAGCTGCAGTCCGGCCTGCCGTAGGCAATATTGCCTTCAATGGTGTCGGAGAACAGGAACACATCCTGCATGGCCATACCGATATTGTCGCGCAGATTGTACAGGTCATGGCGGCGCACATCCTGGCCGTCCACCAGCACCTCCCCCGAGGTGGCGTCGTAGAAACGGCAGAGAAGGTTCATCAGGGTGGACTTCCCGGAGCCGGTGGAGCCTATGATACCCACCGTCTGCCCTGTTTTCACCCGGAAATTGATATCCGAGACGATTTCCTCGCCGTCCGCCCTGTAGGACACGTTTTTAAATTCCACCTCCCCCTTAAGCCTGGCGGTAATGCCGCCGGTGCGGGGTGTCCTGACTTTGGGTTCCTCGCTGTAGGTGGCGTATATTTTTTCCACGGAGGTGATGAAATTCTGGATGTCGTTGACCCACTAGCCCGCCATGCGCAGGGGATTGTTCAGCATCCACAGGTAGCCGTTCACCCTGACCAGGTCGCCTAGGGATATTTCCTGATGGATTACCATATATCCGCCGTAGACCATCAGTATGACGGTCAGTGAGTGGGAGAGGATTTCAAAGATGGGGACATACTTCATCCACACCCGGGAGCCCATAATCTGGGAATTGCGGAATTTGTCGTTTTCTTTTTCAAATTTTTCGATTTCATAGTCTTCTTTTGCAAAGGCTTTGACTACACGGTTACCGCTTACATTTTCCTGAACAAAGGCATTCAGGGAGGAAAAGCAGCTGCGGTTCCTCTGAAAGGCGGGCTTTACCTCCCTGGACTGCCTGTAGGCGGCAATGGCTGTGAAGGGCAGCACCGCCAGCATACAAAGGGCCAGCCGGGTGTTGACGGTGAAAATCATAAGGAGGGCGAAGGTGAACATCAGGATATTCTGATACACTGTATAAATAACAGCTGCAACGAAATGTCGGATGGCATCCATGTCCCCGGTCTGGCGGCTCATAAGGTCGCCCGTCCTCTTTCTGTTATAGAAAGAGAAGTCTTCCTCCAGCAGTTTCCGGTATACCTTGCCGCGCATGTCGTAAAGGATTCCCTGGGAGACGGTCTCGAAGGTAACCTGATAGGAAAAGCGCAGGATGCCGGTGAAAGCCGTTACCCCCAGCAGACAGGCGATAAGGCCGGGCAGCAGGCCATAGTCTCCCGCCAGGACAACGTCATCCACGATAATACCGGACAGGTAAGGGTTTACAATGGAAAGCCCTGCGATGCATGTGGTCAGGAAAAGCCCCAGGCAGAGCCGCGCCCGGTATCTTTTCAGAAACGAGTAAAACCATTTCAGCGGTGTCATAATTTTTCCTCCCTGCGCGGCGCCAGTTTTTGCCGTGCAAGGTTATTGTACTTTTTTAAGTACAAAAGGAAATGGAGTATCTTGTATCCTTCATGTAGAATTTTATAAGATTGAGATTTACTTTTCAGAATAAAAAGGTATAATACAATGGGATGAGAGAAAAAGAGAGGGATGGGGAATATGGATCATCACGGAGGTTTAAGCCTGTATGAAGACGCAGAAGAATATTCAGTTTATTACGGAAGACCTGAATCCCACCTTCCTCTTTACATGGAAAGGTTTTCGCGGCCATGTCACGGAAAATTACCATTGCCATGATCACGGTGAGATTGCGTTTGTACTTTCTGGAACAGGGAAATATCGCATTGAGGATGAGATTTACACGGTCCAGGAGGGGGATCTGCTGATCTTAAACCCGGGGGTCAGACATCAGGCGCTGGCCTGTCCGGAGAGCGCGACTCCCGCCACCGAATTTTTCATAGGTTATTCCGACCTGCAGCTGAACGGGCTTGCCGTCAACTGTATGCCTGTGCCGGAGGGGGAGTATATGCTGCATACTGCCGGGGAGCTGCGGCAGCGGCTGTTTAAGCTCTGTTCCTCCATGGAGGCGGAAAAGGCGGTCTGCAGGCAGGGGAAATACTTTATGCTGAAGGCCTATATGATCCAGCTTTTGCTGCTGGTCATCCGGGAGCAGTGCGAGCCCATGGAAAGGCCCCAGGGCTTTTCGTTTGAGTCCGTGAACCGTAAATATGTGGTGGAGCAGATACTGAATTATTTCGAGGATCATTACGATGAGAAGATTTCGCTGGATCAGATTGCCGAAAATATGTATCTCAGTCCCTTTTACATCTCCAAGATTTTTAAGAGCGAGACGGGGGACGCCCCCATCCGGCATCTGATCCATATCCGGCTGGAGAAGGCCAGGGAGCTTCTGGAGAGCGGCTTCGACGGGAATATCCAGGAGGTGGCGTCCCTGGTGGGATATGAGGACGCGTACCATTTCAGCAAGCTGTTTAAGAAGCATTTCGGGGTGTCGCCCTCCCAGGTGAGGAAGAAGCAGGGGGAGAAGGGCGGAAAATGAAAAACCTGTTTTCAAGCAGGACAAAATCTGGTACAATAATTCTATGAATTGATTGACCGGGAAACCGGAACGGAGGTATATAATATGAGGTATTTTTTTGAATCAAAAGTAGAAAAACAGGAGAAGGGATATACGATTCAGATTCCCTTCAATGTATGGGAGGTCTGCAAGCAGCGCGATGTGATCCAGGGCGATGTGGTGCTGGATAACAAGATCATTGACTGCGAGCTGCATCCCAAGGAGAAGGGGAATTATGAGATTCATATCACGGATGAGGACGCGGTGAACGTGGAGCTGGGAGTTACCCACAAGATTCTGCTGCATGTAAACGGTTCCCTGATTCGCATGGATCAGAACAGCCCCTTCAGCTTCGACAAGCCCATCCGTAAGATCGACAGCATGGAGGTCATCATCCAGCCCGAGGACGGGCTCTGCGGACAGGCTTGTGTGGCGATGCTGGCAGGCGTTACCATTGCGGAGGTCATGAGCGTTATGGACTGCCGCGAGTGGCAGGCTACCATGGGCCGCATCATTTCCGCGCTGAATTATTACGGCATTGACCACAACGATATCATTGTCTACACCGAGGGGCGGGACGCGGTGCTGCCCAAGTGCTGCGTTATGATGGAGAGGATGGGCCGGTTCAGCCATTATCTGATCCACTTTGACGGAAAGTATTATGACTCCAACCTTGGCGTGCTGGAGGAGTACGATATGAGTAAGCTCCTGGGCTATCTGGAGATCAAGTGCTGAGAAAGGCCGGGAACGTCCGGTAATTTAGATATAATTTAGATAAGGGCCGGTGACCGAAACTGTCGGTTGCCGGCTCTTTGACTTTCGCGGCATTCGCCAACTGTCCGTGCAAGCACAGCCACCTGACTCATTGCTCGCAGAAATAAACAATTTGGGACATTTATAAAGGAAATATAAAATCTGATATTTGTGGGTTGCATAAGAAAAACAGAATAAAAGAAAGATAACGTGAGAAAATAAGATATAAACAGATATAAACAGCCGTGAATATGTTTGCCAACTTTTACATATAAAATTAATATATGTCTTAGTGATTAGCACTCGATATTTGTGAGTGCTAATAAAATAGAAAACAAAGCAGATTCAGGAGGTAAATATCATGAAGTTAGTGCCTTTAGGTGACAGGGTTGTATTAAAGCAGTTGGAAGCTGAGGAGACTACCAAGTCCGGTATCGTCCTTCCCGGCCAGAACAAGGAAAAGCCCCAGCAGGCCGAAGTGATTGCGGTAGGCCCCGGCGGTGTGGTTGACGGCAAGGAAGTGAAGATGGAGGTAAAGGTCGGCGATAAGGTGATCTTCTCCAAGTATTCAGGAACCAACGTAACACTGGACGACGACGAGGAGCTGATCGTTGTAAAGCAGAACGATATCCTGGCGATCATTGAGTAGTGCGGAATTAAATTTACAGATGTACATGTGAGCGAGCTCACAATGGGCAGTTTGAAAATCCAAATAATAATATGAAATAATGGAGGCAATCATTATGGCAAAAGAGATCAAATACGGCGCTGAGGCCCGTGCAGCATTAGAGTCCGGTGTAAACCAGCTGGCAGACACTGTCAGAGTAACCCTTGGCCCCAAAGGAAGGAATGTGGTACTGGATAAGTCCTTTGGCGCTCCCCTGATCACCAACGACGGCGTTACCATCGCGAAGGAGATCGAGCTGGAAGACGCTTTCGAGAACATGGGCGCACAGCTGGTTAAGGAAGTGGCTACCAAGACCAACGACGTGGCAGGCGACGGCACCACCACCGCAACCGTTCTGGCGCAGGCTATGATCAATGCGGGTATGAAGAACCTGGCAGCAGGCGCAAACCCCATTATCCTGAGAAAAGGTATGAAGAAGGCTACCGACTGTGCAGTAGAGTCCATTTCCAAGATGAGCCAGAAGGTAAACGGCAAGGAGCATATCGCAAGGGTAGCCGCTATCTCCGCAGGGGATGACGAGGTAGGGCAGCTGGTTGCGGATGCCATGGAGAAGGTCAGCGGGGACGGCGTCATCACTATCGAGGAGTCGAAGACCATGCAGACCGAGCTGGATCTGGTGGAAGGTATGCAGTTTGACAGAGGCTATATCTCCGCTTATATGGCGACGGATATGGACAAGATGGAGGCTGTCCTTGACAATCCCTGCATCCTGATCACCGACAAGAAGATTTCCAACATTCAGGAGATCCTGCCCCTGCTGGAGCAGGTGGTTCAGTCCGGCGCGAAGCTGCTGATCATCGCCGAGGACGTGGAGGGCGAGGCGTTGACCACCCTGATCGTGAACAAGCTGCGCGGCACCTTCAACGTTGTGGCGGTGAAGGCTCCCGGCTACGGCGACAGAAGGAAGGCCATGCTGGAGGATATCGCGATCCTTACCGGCGGTACTGTGATCAGCTCCGAGCTTGGCTATGAGCTGAAGGATACCACTATGGATATGCTGGGCCATGCGAAATCCGTAAAGGTGCAGAAGGAGAATACCGTGATCGTGGACGGCGAGGGCGACAAGGAAGCCATCCAGTCCAGGATTGCCCAGATCAAGATGCAGATCGAGGAGACCACCTCAGATTTCGATAAGGAGAAGCTGCAGGAGAGGCTTGCAAAGCTGGCAGGCGGTGTGGCAGTGATCCGTGTGGGCGCCGCTACCGAGACGGAGATGAAGGAAGCGAAGCTGCGTATGGAGGACGCTCTGGCAGCAACCAGGGCAGCTGTGGAGGAAGGTATTATCTGTGGCGGCGGTTCCGCTTATATCCACGCTGCAAAGGATGTGGCAAAGCTGGCTGAGACCATGGAAGGCGACGAGAAGACCGGCGCGAACATTGTGTTGAAGGCCCTGGAGTCCCCTCTGTTCCACATTGCGGCCAACGCGGGCCTTGAGGGCAATGTAATCATCAATAAGGTTCAGGAGTCTGAGTCCGGCATGGGCTTCGACGTACTGAAGGAAGAATATGTGGATATGGTCAAGGCAGGTATCCTGGATCCTGCAAAGGTTACCAGAAGCGCGCTGCAGAACGCTACCAGCGTGGCAAGCACCCTGCTCACCACGGAAAGCGTTGTGGCAAATATTAAGGAAGACACCCCTGCAATGCCCGCAGGCGGCCCCGGAATGGGAGCATACTAATCACAGGTTGATATGCAGGAGCCATGGAAATGTTTCGTTCCATGGCTCCTTTTCCTGATTTTAAGACCAGTGTGCCCGGCGGCTACATGTTCTGGCAGTCGGAGGCATTTAAGAGAAATTGACAAAACTACTTGACATAGTTTCAAAAACCATGTATTGTGTTTTGAGAATGGTATACAAATTCAACAGCAGCATTACATTATTGGAAAGAAAGGCCATATGGCTTAGAAATAAAAAGAATATTATATAGAGAAGGAATCAGGGTACAGGAGGAAAGGGAATGGCATCAAAAATATACAGGCTTCATTACAGGGGACAGCTGAAGGAGGATGTATCCTCTGGCAGTCTGGAACGTGAGATTCAGGGCTGTGTCCAAAATGTCCGGCGGGCGCAGGCGGAGGGAAAGGTGCTGACTGCGGCGCTCTACCGCAGCGACAGGATGCTTTTTTTCTATTATGAGGCGGTGGGCGAGCCGCTGGCGGTGGTGGAACCTGCCGTTGTTGTGAAGACGGAAGCAGGCGGAATGCCGCTGTCTGCCGCAGCCTGCGGAAACGGTTCGGCGCTGCCGGAGTCCGGCGAGGATGTGCAGAGCACCTGTATAAGGCCGGAGGAACTGCTCCTGCCCCTGAAGCCTGTGCTGCAGGTATGGCCGGGGCAGAATGGCGACCGGCTGTGGGTACATATGTATCATATTTATTATCACAGTGTGCCGGAGGATCCAAAACAGTGGAAACGGGCGGCTGTGCCTGAAAAGCGCAGGGGAAGAATTGCCTTTTTGAGGGATGATAAGCTGTTCAGCTACACATACTTTCATAAAGCCATTGTGGACGAGGGGCTTCTGGCCGGTGACAGGTACCAGTCCATCGCCCTCCATGAAAACATCCTGTTTTCCTATTTTGAGGAGCCGAAGACCTTTGTGAATGTGCGCGGGGATACCTCGAAGGAATCCCAAGTGATCAAAGACTGGATGGCGGTGGATCCGGAATCGCATTTTATCCATATGCCCCAGGGAGGTGGAGAGAATTTCATGTTCCTTCCGGCACTGTTTGCGCTGGGAGTGGAAGGGTGAGGGAGCGGATATGAATCGTTTTGAATATGTAGTGGAAAGCATTGACGGGGATTATGCCAATCTGCGGCGGACGGATGTGGAGACAGAAGAATTGAAGCTGGTGGCAAGGGCGCTGCTCCCGCCGGAGATTGCGGAGGGGACGAAGCTGCTCTATGAGTGGATGCAGTATTCCGTAATGGAATAGGAGAACGCATGTTATGATAAATTTGCTGTTGTGTGGCAATAAAAAAGTATTCGACGGGGCCCTGACCCAGCTGATCTCCATGACAAACCGGACGAAGGAGGCAGTCCACGCCTACATTATGACCATGGAGCTTGGCCGTCTCAGCCCCGGCTATGTCTGTATCACAGAGGAACAGACGGACTTTCTGGAACGGGTGATACAGGAGAAGAACCCGGATAATCGGGTGACCCGGCTGGATGTGACGGAATTGTATGAGGCGGAATTCCACGGCTGCGTCAATGAGGGGGCTTACTGTACCCCCTACACGCTGCTGCGGCTTCTGGCGGATATCGTGCCGGGGATTCCCGACAAGCTCCTTTACCTGGATATGGATGTGATGATCGCGGGAGATATAAAGGAGCTCTATGACATCGACGTGTCCGGTGTGGAATACGCGGCGGTAAGGGAGAAATACGGCTGCTGGCTGATACGGCCAGACTATTTTAATGCCGGGATGCTGCTGTTAAATATGGAAGAAATACGCCGCACGGGGCTGCTTGGCAAGGCCAGGCAGAGGATCCGCGGGAAGAAAATGCTCTTTGCCGACCAGACGGCCATCTTTAAATCCACAAAAAAGAAGAAGCTTCTTCCCAGGAGATTCAACGAACAGTCCAGATTTGACCGAAAAGACACCGTGGTGTGCCATTTCTGCAAGAGGCTTATGTTCAGGCCCTACCCTCATACGGAGAATTATAAGCAGTGGCAGGTGGAGGAGATTCACAAATACCTGAATTGCTATACCTTTGACGCGGATCTGGAGGAGTACCTGCGAAGAAAGCGGGAATTTGAGACGAATGCCCTTTGCGGGTGAATCGGGCGTACAGAAAAGAGGAGTGAGATGGCAAATATTATCAGTAAGGAAATACCTGTATTCTTCGCGGTGGACGACGGCTATTGCCCTTTCCTGGCTGTGGCGGTGCAGTCCCTGATCGATAATTCCTCCCCCGGGAACAAGTATCTGATCAAGGTGCTGAACACGGATATCAGCCTGGAAAACAAGAGAAGGATATCCCAATATGAGAGGGACAATGTCGATATAGAATTTGTGGATCTGAATTATTATATCCAGAAGGTCAAGGATAAGCTTTACACCAGGGATTACTATTCCAAGACCACTTATTTCAGGCTTTTCCTGCCCAATCTGTACCCGCAGTATGATAAGGTGCTGTATCTGGACAGCGACATCGTGATACTGGACGATATTGCCGGACTCTATAATATTGATATGGGGGATAACCTGGTGGCAGCGGCACCGGATGACATCATCCAGTTTAACGAGGTGTTTCAGACATATGCGGAGAAGGTAGTGGGCGTGGCGGATTACCGGAGATATTTTAACGCGGGAGTGCTGCTGATGAATCTGGATCAGCTGCGGAAGTTTAAATTCCAGGAGAAATTTGTGTATCTTCTGGACAGGATCCGGTTTTCCGTGGCACAGGATCAGGATTACCTGAACAGGCTGTGTAAGGGAAGGGTGAAGCTCTTTGACAGGGTGTGGAACAGGATGCCCATACCGGATCCCAGGATAAAGACGGAGAATGTAAAGCTGATACATTACAATCTGGCTTTTAAGCCGTGGCATTTCGAGGATATCCTGTATAAGGAATTTTTCTGGATGTACGCCCAGGAGACGGAGTATTTTGACAGGATTCAGGAAATCCGTGAAAGCTATACGGAGGAGGAGCGCTTCAAGGACAAACAGCAGCATGATAAGCTGATCAGGCTTGCCAGGAAGGAATCGGACTGCGTGGGCGACGACAGGAGGTTCAGGCGGTAACACAGGGGCGATTTGCCCCTCCCGGTGCCAGGCGTGTTCCGTATGACGCATCGGCACAGAGTACGCCGCAGCATGGTATATAGCGTTCTCAAAACGTGTGGATCAGGGCCTGTGAAGGGAATGCTTTGGAAGGAGGATTAGCATGGGACACAGAAGCAGGAAAAGACAACAGATTCCCCCAAAGGCGCCGGATAGGCTGGCGGTTCTGGAGATCATAGAGAGGCTGGAACGGGAGGGAAGGTTTGACGTGGACGCGGAGGATGACCCGCCCACCATCCCTTTACTGCCTGACATGGTGGATTATCTGAAGGTGCGGCCGGACAGTATCCTCAAACGGAGGACGGCGTATCTGATCGCAAACCGTTTTGTGGATAAGCTGATCCGGGAGCGGAAGCTGGTCATTAAAAAGGTTTACGGCATGGAGCATCTGAACGGGCTGGACACGGGTGCGGTCATCACCTGTAATCACTTTAACCCCTTTGACTGCTTTACCGTGGAGAGGATTTTCCAGCGGTCAGGGCAATATCACAAAAGGAGGCTGTTTAAGGTGATCCGGGAGGGAAATTATACGAATTTTCCGGGCTTGTACGGCTATCTGTTCCGAAATTGCGACACCCTGCCCCTGAGCGGCAATAAGAAGACCATGTACAATTTCCTGACGGCGGTGGATACGATCCTCCAGAGAGGGGATTTCATACTGATCTACCCGGAGCAGAGCCTGTGGTGGAATTACAGAAAGCCCAAGCCGCTGAAGAACGGGGCGTTTAAATTTGCGGAGAAGAATCGTGTGCCCGTCCTTCCCATATTTATCTGTATGGAGGACGGCAGCCGCATCGGCTCCGACGGTTTCCCCATCCAGGAATACACTGTCTTCATCCATCCGCCGATCTACCCGAAGGAGGGGCTCTCTGAGAGGGAGAAGGCGGCAGAGATGCGCGACCGCAATTATGAGATCTGGAAAAGTACCTATGAAAGCTTCTACGGTATTCCGCTGGAGTATACCACGGAGGGGACGGAGGAATGCGGATAATGAAAGAAAGAAGGGTGATCTACTACAGCGATGAGCTGAACGAAGAATTTTCCACGGCGCAGATCACTCCCAGGGTGGTGGATAAGGACTTCCGATATTTTCATGGTAGACTGTGGGATTTTTGTTCGCAGGCCGCGCAGAACGTGCTCAGTATGCCTGTGAAATATTTGTACGCAAAGCTGAAATTCCACATACGATATGTGGGCAGGGAAAAGCTGAAGGAATATAAAGACAGGGGTTATTTTATATACGGGAACCATACGCAGCCCTTTGCGGATACCTTTATCCCCAGCCTGGGGAATTACCCCAAGAGGAATTTCTTTATCGTAAACCCTGAAAATATTTCCATGCCGGGAATGGGGACGCTGGTGGAGCTGCTGGGGGCAATCCCCATCCCCTGCGACCTGGGGGGCATGAAAAATTTCATCCGCTCGGTGGAGGATAAGGTGGGGCATGGGCACTCCGTGACCATCTATCCGGAGGCGCATATCTGGCCCTATTATACCGGAATCCGGCCCTTTCAGGCGGTTTCCTTCCAGTATCCGGTGAAGCTGAAATGCCCGGTGTTTGCCCTGACGAACACCTATCACAGAAGGGGGAAAAGGGGGGTAAAGCTGATCACTTATATTGACGGCCCTTTCTTTGCCGACGAGTCTCTGAAACCAAGGGAAGCAAGACAGAGGCTGCGGGATCAGGTGTATCAATGTATGGTGGGACGCAGCGGGGCCAGCGACTATGAACATATCCAATACCGCAGGAGAGAGGGAAGATAGGATTCTTCTCTTTTTTGCTTTCCTGTTACTGCTTACCTCGGGATTTTTACCTGTTGCGCAAAACCTGTTTACTATCCCCGGGATTTGTGTGTATACTTGTTACGGAAAGAGGGGCTGCCTGCGGCAGTTCCCGGGGAGAAGACATATGAGGGTAAAGATTGAGATAGTCAGCGGTCTGCCGGAGGCAGAGGTACTGATCCGCTGCGGGCAGCTGGATGAGAGCATTGTACTGCTGCAGAATTACATTATGGAACAGGGCAATAACAAGCGTTGCCTGCCTCTCAGCCGGGGGGATACGGAGTTTTACATTCCCATAGAGAAGCTGTATTTCTTTGAGACGGAGGGGAAGGCGATATTCGCCCACACCGCGGAACAGCTCTATGAATGCCATTATAAGCTGTATGAGCTGGAGGAGCTGCTGCCGGGCGCATTTATGAGGATATCCAAGTCCACCATAGCGAATCTGGACTATATTTACTCCATTACCAGGAACCTGACTGCCTCCAGCGTGGCGGAATTCCAGGGGAGCAATAAACGGGTGATGGTATCGCGGGGCTATTACAAGGCGGTGCTGGAGCGGCTGCGTGAGAGGCGGCTGAAATCGTAAGGGAAGATTTTTCACACAGCGGCCTGTGACAGGCAGCGCAGAAATGAGGAGGAATAATCATGAGAAGAATGAGAAAGACGATCTGGGGAGTGGGGTTCCTTGCGGCGGCAGTACTGCTCCTTTTGGGAAGCTTCTACAACGTTTCGGTTGGAAGCATATTGATCATGCTGTTAATGCTTGTGCTCCTGATCGTGGGGATTCTTAACAGGAATTTTATCCTGATGCTGTTATCGGCGGCGCTTTTTTTCATCCGATATGGCCAGCGCATGGGAATGCCGGAAGTCAGTCCGTGGCCAATCCTGGCAGCGGCTGTTTTCGGCGGGATAGGGCTGAGTGTCATTTTTCCCCACAGAAGGCACTGGAAGAAAAACAGAGTCCATGCAGGCTGCGTTGTCTCCGGGAATGACGGCAGTACACAGGACGGGAAACATGAGGGAGGTGAAAAGGAAATAGTACAGACGAATTCGGGGGAGAAAATAAGCCTGGAAAACAATTTTGGCGCTACGGTCAAGTACCTTACCGGTGAGCCGCCGGAGCAGGTGAGCCTGGAGAATAATTTTGGGAGCATGTCGGTTTACTTTGACAATACGACGGCGCCAAATTATACGGTGCATGTCAGTGCGGAGACATCTTTTGGCAGCCTGGTGCTCTATGTGCCGGCATCCTGGAAGGTGGTCGTTAAGGGCGACACTGCCTTTGGAGTCATCCGGGAGAAAGGCTGCTGTAACCCGGACGGCGTGAGCGTCCTGGAGATCAGGGGCGAGGCGGCCTTCGGGGAGATCGAGGTGCGGTATATTTAAAGGGTATATTTAGAAATCGTATTTAGAGGATGGATAATATTTTAGCCAAAACTTGATAAAAATCAGGATTTGGGTTAAAATATTATCTATGGATAACTATTTTTTTCTGAGATCGCCGGGTGAGATGAATATGGAGATTGCGGCAAGGATGCGGGAGAGGAGAAAGGAGAGGAAATTGTCCCAGGCTCAGCTCAGTAAGAGGGCGGACGTGAGCCTGGGATCGCTCAAGAGGTTTGAGCAGACAGGTGAGATATCATTATCCTCACTCATCAAGCTTGCCTTTGCCCTGGGCTGTGAGGGAGATTTTGACGGGCTCTTTTCCAGGAAGGGCTACGCTTCCATACAGGAGGTAATTGATGAACAATTATAAGGCGGTAAAAAATTGGATAAGGTAAAAGCGAAAAAAACGGCGAAGGCTATCCAGGAAATCGTGCAGGAAGATCTTGGACAGTACTTAGTACTCCATCCGGCCAGTAACCACACTTTCAGCACCGCCTATTTTGCCATCTGCCGCGTTGTCGTCAGTCAACGATGCCACCGCATCGCCTCCTTCCTCCGCCTTGCAGGCTGACAAAATATTCGGCACTGGCAGTGTGATTACTGGCCGGATGGAGTATTAGAGCGTGTTTGAAAATCCCTTTCCCGGCGGCCTTATGCCGCGGAAATAATTTTTCAGACGCGCTTTTTTGATTCCCGCCAGCCATGAGCCAAGTGCCGGAAGCGAAAGAGCGTCTTACGGGATGTAAATACTTACATTCTCTGAAATAGATAAAAAATTAACTTATTCAAAACCTATTGCTACATTTTGTTAAATAATGTAGAATACGAGTTGTAAGTTTGTACGAAAAGCACAATGAATTGTAAGAGCTTACAGGAAATTTACATAAAACAAGAAAAAGAAAGAGGAGAGAAGAATGAGCCGACTGAAAATCGCAACACCCAACACGGCGCAGCTGACAGTAGAGCGTCTCTACAAGGATCTGGAACGACGCATCATTGCCAGCCCTCCCGGGCTCTGTCCCGTGGATCTGCAGCTGTCCTTTTTAAAGCTGTGCCATGCCCAGACCTGCGGCAAGTGCACGCCCTGCCGGATCGGGCTGGGACAGCTCCAGAACCTGCTGGAGGATGTGCTGGAGGGCAGGGCCAGCTTAAAGACATTGGATCTGATCCGGGAGACAGCGGGGAATATTATGGATTCCGCGGACTGCGCCATCGGCTATGAGGCGGCCCATATGGTGCTGGCCGGCATGGACGGCTTTATGGAGGATTACAAGCATCATATCGAGCATGGGAAGTGTTCCTGCCATATCACCCAGCCCGTGCCCTGCGTGGCGCTGTGCCCCGCGGGTGTGGATATTCCCGGCTACATAGCGCTGGTGAGGGAGAAGAGATATGCGGACGCGGTGAAGCTGATCCGCAAGGACAATCCCTTCCCCACAGCCTGTGCCCTGATCTGTGAGCATCCCTGTGAGGCAAGATGCCGCCGCAACATGATCGACAGCTCCATCAATATCAGGGGCCTGAAGCGTATGGCGGTGGACAACGCCAGGGCCAATACGGTTCCCGTGCCGGAGAAGGCGGAGAGCACGGGCAAGAGGATTGCCATTGTGGGAGGCGGCCCCGGGGGCCTGTCGGCGGCGTATTATCTGGAGCTGATGGGGCACCATGCGGTGGTCTTTGAGGAGAAGGGCAGGCTGGGCGGTATGCTCCGCTACGGGATTCCCAGCTACCGTTTCCCCAGGGAGCGGCTCCAGGAGGATATTGACGTGATCCTGTCCACCGGGGTGGAGGTCAGGCTGAATACCAGGATCGGCAACGGGGAAGGGGAGATTCCCTTTGAGCGGCTGCGGGAGGAGTTTGACGCCGTCCATGTGGCCATCGGGGCCCATACGGACAAGAAGATCGGTATCGAGGGCGAGGATTCCCATGGGGTCATGTCCGCTGTGGAAATGCTGCGGAACATCGGCGACGACCATATGCCCGATTTCAACGGTAAGACTGTGGTGGTGATCGGCGGCGGCAACGTGGCCATGGACTGTACCCGCTCCGCCATCCGCCTGGGGGCGAAGAAGGTGGGGATCGCCTACAGAAGGCGGCAGGATGATATGACGGCCCTTCCCGAGGAAGTGGAGGGTGCGATCGCAGAGGGGGCGGAGCTGTATGCGCTGAAAGCCCCTCATAAAATAGAAGCGGACGAGAACGGCAATGTGACGGCTCTCTGGGTGGAGCCCCAGATCATCGGCCCCATTGACGCCTGGGGCAGGGCCCGTCCCATCCAGGCGGACGTGCCCCTGATGCGGATTCCCTGCGATATCGTGGTGGTGGCCATCGGCCAGGGCATCGAGACGCGCCATTTCCAGGAGGCGGGGCTTTCTGTGAAGCGGGGCACCATTTCCGCCATGAGCGACAGCGAGGTAAAGGATGTGCCCGGCGTCTTCGCGGGGGGCGACTGTGTGACCGGGCCGGCGACGGTGATCCGCGCCATTGCGTCCGGCAAGGTGGCGGCGGCCAATATCGACGAATATCTGGGCTACCACCATGTGATCCCCTGCGATGTGGAGATCCCTCCGGTGAGATATGAGGACAAGGAGCCCTGCGGGAGGATTCAGCTTTCCGAAGGGGAGGCGGAGGCCAGAAGGAAGAATTTCGACGCCTTTGAGTGCGGCATGACGGAACAGGAGGCCTGCCAGGAGGCGGGGCGCTGCCTGCGCTGTGACAAATATGGTTATGGAAGTCTGAAAGGAGGACGTGCGGCGATATGGTAAATCTTACAATAGACGGCCTTGAAGTTTGTGTTCCCGAGGGAACCACCGTGATGAAGGCGGCGCTGGAGCTGGGTATCGAGATTCCCCATCTCTGTTTCCTGGAGGGGATCAATGAGATCAGCGCCTGCAAGGTCTGCGTGGTGGAGCTGCAGGGCAAGGATAAGCTGATCACCGCCTGCAACAGCCCTGTGGAGGAGGGGATGGTGATCTACACCAACTCCCCCAAGGTGCGCCGGGTGCGCCGGACCAATGTGGAGCTGGTGCTGTCCCAGCACGACTGCCACTGCGCCACCTGTGTCAGAAGCGGCAACTGTAACCTGCAGAAGATTTCCAACGACCTGGGAATCTTGGAGATCCCTTTTAAGGAGGAGGTTCCCGAGACGCCCTGGGACGCTTCCTTCCCCTTGATACGGGACTCCAGGAAGTGTATCAAATGTATGCGCTGTGTACAGATCTGTGACAAGGTGCAGGATATGCATGTGTGGGATGTACAGAATACCGGCTCCCGCACCACAGTGGACGTGGCCTGCAACAAGGCCATCGATGCCTCCGACTGTACGCTCTGCGGCCAGTGCATCACCCATTGTCCCACCGGGGCGCTGCGGGAGAGGAACGATATCCCGAAAGTGTTTGACGCTCTGGCGGATCCGGAGACGATCACGGTGGTGCAGGTGGCTCCCGCCGTCCGCACCGCCTGGGGCGAGGAACTGGGGCTGGCCCCGGAGGACTCCGGCGAGGGGCGGATGGTGGCGGCCCTGAAGCGCATCGGCTTCGACTATGTGTTCGACACCAATTTTGCGGCGGATCTCACCATTATGGAGGAGGGCAGCGAGCTGCTGGAGCGCCTGGGCAATCCCGGCAAATACGCGTGGCCCATGTTTACCTCCTGCTGTCCCGGCTGGGTGAATTTTGTGTCCAAGAGATACCCCAAGTACCTTCGGAATCTCTCCACGGCCAAATCGCCACAGCAGATGTTCGGCGCCATGGCCAAATCTTATTTTGCCCAGAAAAAAGGGATCGACCCCCACAACATCTGCTGTATTTCCATCATGCCCTGCGTGTCCAAGAAGCGCGAGGCGGCCCTGTCCTATATGAGGAGCGCGGGGGCGGGGCAGGATGTGGACATCGTGCTGACCACCAGGGAACTGGTGCGCCTGATCCGGGCGGAGCACATCAATCCCAGGTTTTTGAAGGATCAGCCCTTCGATTCGCCTCTGGGGGAGAGCACCGGCGCGGGCGTGATCTTCGGCGTCACCGGGGGCGTTATGGAGGCGGCGCTGAGGACTGCCTACGCCGTGACAGAGGGGCATAATCCCGACCCGGACGCCTTCCGGGCCGTCCGGGGAGCGGAAGGCAGGAGGGAAGCGGATTTCGTCTTGGGAGGTAAGACCTTACATACCTGTACCGTCAGCGGCCTGGGCAATGCGGAGAAGCTGATGCAGGATATCATCGCCGGAAAGGTAAGCTACGACTTTGTGGAGGTCATGGCCTGCCCCGGCGGCTGTGTGGGAGGAGGCGGACAGCCCATCCACGACGGTTTTGAGCTTGCGGGCAGCAGGGGCGGACAGCTGTACCGGCTGGACAGTGAGAGGCCGCTCCGGTACTCCCATGAAAATCCAGAGGTGCAGAAAGCCTACCAGGAGTTCCTTGGGAAACCCTTAAGCCACAAGGCCCACGAGCTGCTCCATTCCGGCCACGTAAACGAGCTGTACTTTGAGACCCATAACTATCTGTAATTGGCAGGGTCGAAAGGGTAACTGCCAGGGAAGGAAAGTGTAAACGGCAGGGAAGGAACGGGCCGCGGAGAAACGGAAAAAGGGTAAGATTTCCGTTTTCCCCGGCCCTTTTTACGCCGGGAATGGGGAGGATGCCGGAGAAGAAAGCGCCAGCCCCTCCATGCCTCCCCGCCCAGTATCTGTCAGGGCATCAGGAGGGCGTCTGACGTATCAAAGCCATGATGTCCTTCCACTGGGTTTTGACATCGTAATGCTCCAGGGCGTCATACACTTGCTGTACAAGGGGAACCTCCGCCTCCAGCATATCCGCGGCTTCCGATACGGTGTAGTTTTTGGCCTTTTTCTTGGAAATTAAGGAGATTAAATTTTTGATCTCACCCTGGTCGATCCCCTGTGTAATCCCCTTGCTGATTCCATAATCAATCAAATCCATGCTGACTGCCTCCCATTCTTCTGATTGTTTTACCTGTGTGACTATCTTATCCAGCGCCAGCAGGCGTGGATCCTTCACTGTGATATCCGGGTTGTTGATGTCCGTCCTTCTCATATATTGTAGCAGGCTGACCAGAGCGTGTTTGAAAATTGCTTTCTGGCAGATGTGCGTCACAATTTGTGGGAGATAAAGCATCCAACGGACGCTTGGCCAAATGAAGGGCGCATAGCGGGCTATGTAACCTGAATTTGGCGCAAATA
>CATKXX010000002.1 GCA_949840935.1 uncultured Acetatifactor sp.
GACCTTGATGATGACGAATTTGAAGAAGGTTTCTATATCTTCTAAAAGCATTCGTCCTGTTTTTATGCCCGCCTCTGGCGGGCTATTTTATTCAAAAGTCCTCCGGCAGGAGGAATTTCCTATAAGAGAACAAACAGGCAGGCAGCGGGGAATACTCCCGCTGCCTGCCCGGTGTCTGACAACTTATTAATTCAGGTTGATCTTCTGACCAACTACAATGTAATCGATATTCTTTACCTGGGGATTCTTTGCCGCAAGCTGGCTGAGTGTCATGCCATTTGCCTGTGCGATCCTGCTCATGGTGTCACCGGACTGTACGGTATAGGAGGGGCCGTTCGCACCCTTTACCGGAACCGCGCCATGCCCGTAACGGCCTGCCAGGTAGAGAGGGCCATACCAGGGAATGTCCTTATTCTCTGCTGCAGCTGCGGGAATGGTAATCACATAGTCAACGCCTTCATAGGTATATTCCATTACCAGTGTCACATCACCCTTTACCAGAAGCGTATGCATCACGCTGTTGGACAATGTATTGATCCCGCTGACACGAATCACTGCCCCGCTCTCGGCATTTGCAATCTGATCTGCGAGATCGGACTGTACATCCGAGGAATCTCCCTCTTCTCCGCTCTCGGAAGAGGTATTACCGGAAGACGTATTGCCGGAAGAGGTATCACCGGATACCGTTCCATCGGATTCTGCAAACGCAAACACACTGAAGCCTGTCACATAGAAGGAGATGGTACCGTCCCCATTCTTAGCTGTCTGCAGCGCTACCGGCGCGTTTTCTGTGCCGCGTGCGTAGTGGAGCACTACCACCTTATCCGCGTTCACCCCGCTGGGAACAGGCATGGTGATCATCATGGGAAGCTTCGCGAGATCGTGCAGACCTGCCATGCTGATCTCCAACACCTTTGCATTGGCGCATCCCTCCGGCAGCTTCACAGACTGATCAGAAACCCCGATGCTCAGAGCCGCTCCTCCTCCGTTTGGCACATTCAGGCCCGCTCCTGTCACCTTCACCTGGGAAGCGTCAACGCCTTCCACGCCGGACACCTCCACAGTCGTCTCAGAGATTCCCTTCGCCTCCATATAAGACTTCTCAAGAGCTGCCATTGTGTCTAATATTTCCGCATTCCCACTCACCATGGCGCTGCCGATTGTAGCCGTATCATAGCTCCAGACGCGCTTCACGGCTGCGTCCACGCCTGCATTCTGGATCAGATTCTCTATGCTGGTGGAGAAACTGCCGTCGGATACGTTGCTGGAAGCAGTCGCCACCGCCGAGAAAAAGCCTCCGGTTAAGGGTGTAACCACAAGGGCTCCTGCCAGCAGAAATGCTGTAAGTATTCTTTTCTTCATGATAAAAATTTTTCCTCCTGTTCCTGTTGTTATGTATTTTGCACGGGTAACAGCTATTACTTGAAGTATTCTACACCCCCCCCCGCGAAAAAAGTCAAGCTCTTTTCTAAATTTTTTTTATTATTTGTTACGATTATTTTCATCTTCATTCCACTACATCTGAAAAGCATCTCACGGCAAACTCCTTAACTCCCCCTCCCGGATGCCGAAAAAGACAGTGCAGGCAGGATTTTGTGTTATTCTGCCTGACAAAATACAAGGAGGATGACCATATGTCAATGGAAATCAATGGAAGCCGCCCTGACGGCCTGAGGGCTTACACCGAGCGGCTGAAAGAGGATCGGAGCCCTGACAGGGCAGACAAGACAGCAGACGCTGAAAGCACCACGACTGACAGGCTGCCTGTTCCACAGGACGAATACATCAGCAGTGAAAAGACGGGCGTAAAGCCCGGCGGCCTGTACCGGCTGGGGCAGGACGAGGAGGGCAACCGGAAAATCTTCTACGAGAATCCGAAAAAGGCCCACAACGCGGACAGGAAACCACATCCCGGGACAAATGCGGACAGCCCTGAAAAAAGGAGCAGTGCAAGCGCACCTGAGGCAGCCTCGGAGGAGCCGGAAAAAATTGTCGGGAACACAGACAGGGTTGACCGGGAGGTCAGGAAGCTGAAGGAAAAAAAGCGGCAGCTTGAACAGCAGCTCCATTCCGTCTCCGGCGATGAAGAAAAAACCAGGGAGCTGGAGAAAAAACTGGCACAGGTGGAAAGCGAATTGAGCCAAAAGGACAACGATGCGTACAGGCGTCAGCACACTATATTTTCCAGTACATCGTTCGACAAATAACCAAGTCCGTCCCGGCTGTCGCGTCATTGTGATTCCGTCCGCCCTGTGTTATACTGTAATCACAAAATTCTTACAGGAGGCATACCCATGACGACAATCCGATACGTGGAACCGGGTGACAGGGATTTCTGGTTCACCCTGGACAGACATATCTCCAAAACGGAATTTGACAGAAAGGCCCGGGACAAAATGGGCTATGTAATCTTACAGAATGATATCCCGGTGGGCCTGATGCGCTATAATCTATTCTGGGATAATACCCCTTTCTGCACCCTGCTTCATATCTCCCCTGTCTGCCGGCACGGCGGCCTGGGCAGAAGACTGATGCTCCACTGGGAAAAGGAAATGAAACAGCTCGGGTATGAATGGGTCATGGTATCCACGCAGTCGGACGAGGACGCTCAGCATTTTTACAGAAAACTGGGATATCAGGACGCAGGGGCCCTGGTTCTGAATATAACCCGGGCCGCTCAGCCCATGGAACTGTTTTTTGTCAAAGAGCTGTGAATATCAATACCAGCTTGGCAGGAGGAATGATATATGTCAGAAACGGAAAGTACAGATAACACAAAGACGGCGGCAATCCCGTATGCCAGAACAGACCTGCACACGCATACCTGTGCCAGCGGGCACGGCACCAATGACCGGATCACCGACCTGGCAAAGGCCGCTGCACAACGCCAAATGAAGCTCCTTGGAATCAGCGACCACGGCCCTGCCACAACAGGCAGCGCCGGACTTTCTTATTTCCGCAGCCTTTCCCTGTGCGAGAGAAAACGCTTTGGTATCGATATTCTTTATGGCGCCGAGGCAAATATCCTGGATACGGAGGGCCATCTGGATATTCCTGACGATATCCTGAGCCAGCTGGATTTCTGTATCATCAGCACACACCGCCCTATCTTCACCTCCGGCTCCACTGCCGAGAACACAAAGGCATACATCCGGGCGATGCGCCATCCGGGGGTGAAGCTTATCGGGCACTGCGACGATTCGCGTTTCCCGGTAGATTATCAGGAGCTGATCAGGGCTGCGCTGTCCACGGGAGTACTTCCCGAGCTGAATAATGTCTCCCTCCTGCCGGACAGCTACCGCCTGAACTGTCGGGCCAACGCCGTCTCCATGCTCCGCACCTGCGAGGCACTCTCCTGTCCCGTAATACTGTCCAGCGACAGCCATGGCCGTAAGCATGTAGGGGAGGTCACAGAAGCAATAAAGCTGCTCCGGGAACTGGATTTCCCGAAACAGCTTGTAACATCCAATATATCGTACGGCAGTTAGCTGAATCAATCACATAGAATGCTTTCCGACATTAATGTAATTTCAACCGCCGCTTCTGCCACATTATCATAACAACGAACACGAGAAGCAGCAAAGTAACCGATGCCGCAACTGTTATCCATGGGTTTCTTACAAAGCCTGCCACCAGGTATCCCACTGCACATACGGCAGCTACCAGAGTGGCGTAAGGCAGCTGGGTTTCCACATGGCGCAGGTGATCACACTGCGCCCCGGTGGATGCCAGAATGGTAGTGTCCGAAATGGGAGAACAGTGGTCTCCATATACAGACCCCGCCAATGTGGCTCCCAACGCCGGTATCAGGATGGACGCCCCCTCATCCCCCACACAGAGCATGGATACAATGGGCAGCAGGATTCCAAAGGTTCCCCACGCCGTTCCCATGGAAAAGGAAAGGAATGCCGCTACAAGAAACACAATGGCAGGCAGGAGGCTGAAGGACAGCTTCGCTGCAGTCACAAAATGGCTCACGAACAATCCCGTGCCTATCATCTCCCGGCATACTCCGCCCAGGGCCCAAGCCAGGATCAATATGGTCAAAGCCGGTATCATAGTCTTGATTCCATCAATCACCCCCGTCATAAACTCCCGCAGGCTCATGATCCTCCGGGGGACATACAGAAGCATCGCCACGGTAAGCCCGGCAAAAGTCCCAAGAGTAAGGCCCGCGGTAGGATTCTCACCGATAGCTTCCGAAAAGGGCACGCCTTCGAAATATCCTCCCACATAAGCCATCCCCAGGATCGCGCAGACAATCAACGTCAGGACTGGAAGGAGCAGATCCGCCACAGTGCCTCCTGAAGCTGCACCCTGCTCCCCGGCATCTTCCTTCCCTGTTACCTCCGTCCCTCTGGCTTTCCGGCCTTCTCCCGCATTTTCTGCCCTCTCCCTATCTTTCTCCATTCCTCCTGGTACAGGGACAGTCCCGGAGGCAGTCCCAGCGCCTTCCGACCGCCGCTTCACGGAACCGTCTTCCGACATTCCCTGCTCCGCCTTTTTCATTGGGCCAAAGTCAAAATTGGTGGAGCTGAGAAAAAACACCATGACAATCGTGAGAATCGCATACAGATTATAGGGAATCGTCCTGACAAATGCATTCAGGCCGCCCGCCTCCTCCACTTCAGATGCCACAGCCACAGCCCAGCTGGAAATCGGTGCAATGATACACACCGGCGCCGCAGTAGCATCCAGCAGATAAGCAAGCTTTTCCCGGGAGATCCGGCATTTATCCGTGACAGGCCGCATGACGGTGCCCACAGTCAGGCAGTTAAATCCGTCGTCCACAAAGATCAAAAGACCCAACAGGGCGGTTGCAAGCTTGGCGCTGACTGCCCTTTGTATCTTCTTTCCCGCCCATTTACCATAGGCGTCGGATCCTCCGGATCGGGTCACGACAACCACCAGAGAACCCAGAAGTACCAGAAAAATGATCATGTACCCGTTCTCTCCGATTTTCAGTGCCATCATATCAAAAACACAGGTAACCGCCTCCAGGATATTTCCTCCGGTGGAAAAGCAATACACACACATTCCTGTGAAGATTCCCACGAAAAGCGATGAATATACCTCCTTGCTGACCAAAGCAAGCGTAATGGCTATCAACGGAGGCAAAATGGAAAGCCATCCCGCGTCTATCATTTCCAATCCCATAAAAACCGTTCCTTTTCTTTTTTTCGTGGAGCAGGCCCGTAAGGCTGCGCCTTCCTGCTCATTCGCACAAAAAGCATAGGATGATTCTGAAAAATCACCCTATGCTCTGTACTTCAAATAGCTTTTACGCAACACTGCCTCAGAACATGTCGTCCCCTTCCGGCTTGTAATTTAAAATCTCCTGGTTCAGCTCCACGCCAAAATCCCTGCCGATATCCCGGATATTGTCGTCCGTGATCATCTGCCTGGGCGCCCTTCCGCCATTAGCGGAGAGTGCGATGGAAGCAATCTGAGCCGCCTTTTCAATGGTATGCATCAGGCCGAACGCCGTATCAAAATCGGGCCCGGATACAAACAATCCGTGGAAAGACCAGATAGCCGCATCATACTTCTCCATCAGCACGCAGGTAGCCTTTGCAATTTCCGGGCCGCCGGGCACCATCCAGGGCACAACGCCCACCCCGCCGGGAAATACTACACAGCACTCCGTTGCGCTCTTCCAGAGCATCCTGGTAAATACCTCCGCCTTCAGGGGAAGCACATAAGTGAGCGCGATCACATAGGGAGTATGCGCATGATAAATAACACGGTTAGCGCCGTTCGTCACCCTCTTTCTCACAGAGTGATTCATAAAGTGGGTCGGGAATTCACTGGTAGGCCTTCCGCCATTCTCCAGGCCCCAAACGATACGGTAGGAATCGCCCTGGTCGTTAATCTCTACGATACAGATACTGTTCTGCGGTTCCAGTCCTACATTCTGCAGAAACTTCCCGCTTCCGGTAGAGATAAAATACTCGCCCTTTAAATTATCCGCCTGGACGCCGAGGGCCACCCAGGGGCCGGGTTCCGTTTTGAAATAAGGACGGCATTCCGCTACTTCCTCCTCCATCATACGATAAGTCAGATTACCGCCGTTTCTCTCATGCCAGCCCTGTCTCACGCCGTCATGGCACATGCGGATATAATCGTCCATTACTTTAACACCGAAAATATTGTTCATGATAATCCTCATTTCTGCGCTGTTCTTTGCACATAAGCGGCTTTGCGGCAAGCAGCGCGCAGGCACAAAGCGCTGTGCGACCAGAATTTTACGTCATGCCTCAGCTGCGCTTGGAGAGCACCTCATCCTCATATTTCTTGACTTCAGCAAAGAAATCCTTATCGGACACCACATTCTGGCGTGCGCAATACTCCTCCCAGATATCGCCAAGGGGGAGAAGCTTCACAGCCTCATGCATTGCCATCAGCTCCGTAAATCTGGATTCATCCTGCAGCTTCTTCAAGGTCTCGTTGGGTGTGAGGAGAGCCGCCAGCAGAGCCTTCTGCCAGCTTCTGAAGCCTACCGCCCAGGCAGACACACGGTTGATGCTTGCGTCAAAGTAATCCAGTGCCATATAGACACGGTTCAGGCCGCCGCATCTTACGATTTCCTTCGCCATCTCCTTCGTCTCATCGTCAAAAAGTACCACATGGTCGCTGTCCCAGCGGATGGGCCTTGTAATATGCAGAGCAATCTCAGGGTAGAAGCAGAGCAGGGCAGGAATCTTGTCGGATACCACCTCAGTGGGGTGATAATGCCCGTTGTCCATCAGAGGCAGACATCCCTCATGGCTGGCTGCAAAGCTTAAGGTAAACTCCGCGCTGCCTGCAGTGAAAGCTTCCACACCGATACCGAATACCTTAGACTCCACACAGGGCTTTACCTTGCTCTTGTCAAAGGGCTCGGAAAGAATCTGCTCGATGGAATCCTTATATCTCATCCTGGGGCCCATGCGGTCGGCAGGAACATCCTTAAAGCCGTCCCCTGTCCAGATATTCATTACACAGGGCACTCCTGTCTCCTCTGCGAAATACTGGGAAATGCGGATGCATGCCTTGCCGTGGTTGATCCAGAATGTCCTGGTCTCCTCGTCGGGGCTGGACAGTGTCAGTCCGTCCTTCACCTTGTCGCTGGAGAAGAAAGTAGGATTAAAGTCGATACCCATATTTCTCTCCTTGGCAAACTCCACCCATTTCTGAAAGTGCTTAGGCTCCAGCTTATCACGATCCACAAACTCGCCGGGCTCAAAGATTGCGTAGCTTGCATGAAGATTCAGCTTCTTCCTGCCGGGCATCAGGCTCAGAGCCTTATCCATGTCAGCCATCAGCTGTTCAGGCGTCTTAGCCTTTCCGGGATAATTACCTGTAGTCTGGATGCCTCCGGTCAGAGGGCCGTCATGGTCGAAGCCGATCACATCATCCCCCTGCCAGCAGTGAAGGGAAACAGGCGCTTCCATACACGCTTTCATTGCCGCTTCCACGTCCACTCCGTAGGAAGCATAAATCTCTTTTGCGGATTCAAATCTTGTCATTTCTTCTTCTCCTTTATATTAAAGTTTGCTTGTTTTTCCTGTAATCTACAGCCCCGAAAATCAAATGTCTGCCTCCGGCAGCCGCTTGATTTTCTTGCGGACCCTCTTATGCTCGAAAGCACGCGCTGGCGCGCTCCCTGTCCGGCTTTCCGCCGGACGCTTTCTCGCTCATAGCCCCGAAAATCAAATGTCTGCCTCCGGCAGCCGCTTGATTTTCTTGCGGGCTATTTATATTCTGAAATGGGGAAGGAGCGGTAGACGCACGCCCTGGCGTCTTTTAAGCCCTTCAGCTCTCCCATGGCCATCATCTGTGCAGCCAGGTTGCCGATGGCCGTAGCCTCGGTGGGGCCTGCATAGACAGGGATTCCGGTGGCTTTGGCGGTCAGGCGGTTTAAGTAATCTGCGTTGGCGCCTCCTCCCACGATATGGATTCTGTCGTAAACCTGCCCTGTGATCTGGGCAATCTCTTTAATGGTCTTCGCATAGCACTGTGCCAGGCTGTTATAGATGACGCATGCCGTCTCGGCGATTCCCTGGGGAACCTGCTGCCCGGATTCTGCGCATGCCGCCTGCACTTCTTTCGTCATATTGGCAGGAGCCAGGAAACGGTCGTCATTGCAGTCTACAATGGAAGTAATATCACATCTGGAAGCCTGTTCACAGATTTCGCCGAAGCCAAGACCCTCTCCGATTTCTTTCTTCACCGACTGTATCATCCAGAGGCCCATGATATTCTTCAGGTAACGGAAACGGTAGTCATAGCCGCCTTCGTTGGTCAGGTTATTGGCTTTGCTCTCTTTGGAGCAGTTCGCCTGGAACAATTCCGTGCCCATCAGGGACCATGTTCCGGAGCTTATGTAAAGCGTATTATCGCTGTCCGTGGGAACCGCTATCACCGCGGAGCCAGTATCATGAGTGGCGGGGGCAATGACCTTACAGTTAAAGCCAACCTCTTTCTGGATCTCTTCCGTCAATTCTCCCAGCACCGTTCCGGGAGCCACTATTTTCTGGAAAATCCCTTCCGGATACCCCAGCTTTTGGATCAACTCCATATCCCAGTCCTTCGTCTCAGGATCCACCAGCTGCCCTGTAGTGGCATTGGTATACTCCGTCGCCGCCACTCCCGAAAGCAGGAAATGGAAATAGTCCGGCATCATCAGCATAGTTTTCGCCTTTGCCAGCTGCTCCGGCTTTTTCACCTTTAAAGCCATCAGCTGGTAAATCGTATTGAAAAGCTGCTTCTGAATACCGGTCCGGGCATACAGTTCTTCCTCAGAGATCACCTTGTAGACTTCCTCATCCATCCCTTTTGTACGGCCATCGCGGTATGCCACCGCATTGCCGATACGGTTCTGATTCTCATCCAGGAGCACAAAATCCACACCCCATGTGTCAATGCCTACACTGACAGGAATCTTGCCCAGCTCAACGCACTTTTTCATGCCCTCCCTGATTTCCTGAAAGAGCCCGTCCACATCCCAGACATTCTCCCCATCCTTCTCTACCATCCCGTTGGGAAAACGGTGAATCTCCTCCAATACCATTCTCCCATCCTCCAGATGCGCCAGAATGTGTCTTCCGCTGGATGCCCCAATATCAATTCCCAGATAATATGGATTCATTGTTGTCCTCTCCTTTCCTGCCGGCCGCGCTTCTTTGTATTTTTATATTACCACAGCCCGCTGTATAAAAAAAGGACACCTTTTGTTGTAAAAGTGTCCTTATTTGCAATTATATTGCTGTCGATCACACAATGATACCTCCACCGCTCAGAACAGCCCTGTCACAAGTACCCCCAGGATACCGCCAATGGAGGATCCCAGGAGGTTTACAGTAAGCTGATACGGCCAGTCCACCCTCTCCCCGTTCTTGTTGGGAATGGGCAGAAGCTCAAACCAGACGCTGCTGAACACGGAGCGCATTGCATTCATACTGTAGCCGGTGCTGTTCAGGGATAATGCCAGAACCGCAACTACCGCAGCGCCGATCACGCCGGTCTGGAATGCCCTGAATTCACCGCCGGCAGCTTTCAGGCAGGTAAGCATTATGAACAGGAAAACAAAAGTCGCCATAATCTCCTGCACAAAATTCTGTACAAGGTTCCTCTCTACAGGATATGCGGAAAAAATCCCGCGCTTGGGAGCGTTGGGAGTTGCCTGAAACGAATCCCAGAAAAAGACCATGCATAAAACCACCGCCGCCCCCGCCGCCAGAAATTCCATCAACAGGAAAAGCAGGGCTTCCAACACCGGCAATGTGCCCGCTATGACATTTCCCAGCACAACGCCGGGATTCAAATATGCAGGCCCGCCCATGACAATTGATGTTGTAAGGCCCAGGCCGACAGAAAGGCTCCATGCTATGACCAGCTCCACATAATTTAAGGCAGTGACCAATGTCTTCTTCAGGGACACATTACACATATAGCCATAGCCACACAGGAGAAGCACCAGGCTTCCGGCAAACTCAGCCACATATCTCATATTGCCGCCCTCATCATTCTTTTGTCTTATCCTGCCGGATCAGGCTTTCATAGCCTCCACCTCAGCGGAAATATTGGAGACGATCTCTTCAATTTCCTTGTTGACCACTGTACTCTGCTCAGACAGCTTGCCTACCTCTTTTGCAACCACTGCAAAGCCTGCTCCCTTTTCCCCGGCCCTTGCCGCCTCAATGCTGGCATTCAGCGCCAGTATCTTCTGCTTATTCTGCAATGCCTTCAGCTCGGAGGTCTTCAGTGTGATGCGCTCCACAAGCTGATTGGTAGCCGTAACGCCGTTGGACAGTTTATGTATGATTTTCCCGTTTACCTTTTTCGCGTACTCCGCATTGATGAAATTATTCAGCACTTCACCCAGCAATTCTGCAGAAGCGTGTATAGCCTCTTCCGAACGCACGTTCACTTTATGTAACGCGTCAATGTAAGCATCCTCATTGACACCGATTTCCCTGGCAACCCTGCGGAATTTTTCCTCGTCAGGATCCTCCGGAAGCACCTGTCCTCCAATAACGGAGCCAACCTGTTCGCCTTCCACCATCAGGGGAATTCCGAAATCAATCAGCCCGGCATGGCAATGATACACGCCCTGGCCCTCCCTGTCGCACCGCTCACATCTCGCGCACCCCTCAGCGCTTCCACGTGTCAGCTTGATACAAAAATCAGTAAAATTATAACACTCGGAGATGTACTTTCCGTCCTTCCCCACTGCAACCGTTGCCAGGCCGGTAGCTTTCGCCCAGCTTGACATAATGTGCTCGAATTGTGTCATATCCGTAAATTCCTTGATTTCCATTACCCGCTTCCCTCCAATGTTTTATGTTTTTCCTTCTGCCTTATATACGAATCCTCCTTACAATGTAGTTTATTATAACATAAGTGTGTACCAAAAATATAGTCCATTTTCAATTTTTTTTGTCTATTTTGTCATTTTTTTCTCCCAGCCGATACCTTCTGGGAGTCATATTGTATCTTTTTTGGAATATTCTGTGAAAATAACTGATATTATCATATCCCACGGCCTCTGACACCTCCGCCACGGACAATCCTGTAGCGGACAGCAGGTATGCCGCCTGGGCCAGGCGCTTTGCCTGTATCAGCTCCGTGTAAGTCTTCCCCGTCCGCTTCCTGATTTCCCTGGAAAGCCAGTAAACATCATAGTGCAGGCTTTCCGCCAGTTCCGACAGCTCTCCTTCCCTGTAATGATTTTCTATGTAGCTTAAAACGGAGATCACAAGCTTCTGCTGTCCCGCCCTCTCATCCGTCACAAGCTTGTCTGTGCAATTCATCAGCTGCAGAAACAGCAGCCCCATGGTCGCCTGATTAGTCCGCCTTTTATTTGGCACCTTATGCCACAGGGTCCAGATCAGGTTTTCCACCAGATTCTGCACGGGCAGCACATCCGCAACCTTAAAATGCAGATAGCCCGCAGCTTCCCTCTCGCCCTTCAGACAGTCTATGACAAAGCTGCGAAGCTGATTTTCCTCCGGCTCCATCATGTTCAGGCCATACTCGAAAAATTCCGGCAGGATAATAAAATTTACCGCAATATCCTCCTCCCCTGCAGGATAAATCTCCTGCGTGGCTGTCTGCCCCAAAAAAAGGAGCTCTCCCTGCCGCAGGATCACATCCTCCCCGTTGATGACATGCCGGGTGCTTCCGGAACACATATAGATCACTTCTATATAATTATGGGTATGCCTGGGAAAATGGACGAACCGGGTATGAGTCCGTATCTGGATCATCTTTCCCGCCTCCAGAAGCTTGTCCGCCTCCACTATATCCTTCTCCGGGGACATATATAACGCCTTTTCGATCCCCCTCGTCCCGGTCAGCAGCCTCTCCTCCTCCGGCGTGATCTTCCGCAGCTCCCTCAACAATTCTTCCCTCATATAGATTCTCCCTCATCCCTTTTTGTGTCTATTTTACTACACTCCCCTTCCCTGTGAAAGCCCCATATATGATTTGACCAGATTTCCATAAACTGTTATAATCGGTCTATATAAACAGCCTGGAGAGGCCATGTGTAAAAAATGCAGGGTGGGCTCTCATGAGGCACCGGAAAGGCATGGAAAGAAATAATGAAAAACCCGATAAAGTTATCTTCCCCAAAATATATGCGTATCCTTTTCTGTCTGTTCATGATCATGGGCATCCTTGCCCGTATCTGGAAATTCGGGGAGATTCCCGGTGATATCAATCCTGACGAAGCATTCACGGGTTACGAAGCCTACAGCCTGCTTCACTACGGCACAGACTCCGCTGGTTATCGTTTTCCCGTCTACCTGACCACCTGGGGAAGCGGGGCCAGCGCCTTAAGCACCTATCTGACAATCCCTTTTATGGCAGTCTTCGGAGCCAAAATATGGGTTATCCGCCTTCCGCAGGTCATTGTGGCATGTCTCACCCTGTGGGCGGTCTACCTCCTTGTAAAAAGGCTGTTCCATGAAAAGCTGGCTCTCTGCGCCCTGTTCCTGCTTGCCATCTCCCCCTGGCATATCGGGATGTCCCGCTGGGGTATGGACTGTAATCTGGCGCCGGGCTTTGTGGTCTTCGGCCTTTACTTTTTTGTGAGGGGGCTGGAGGACAATAAATTCCTGCTGCTGTCCGCGCTGATGTATGGCCTCTCCCTGTACTGCTACGCCACCATATGGCCCATTGTCCCGCTGCTGGTCCTGCTGCAGCTCATCTACGGCCTGGTCTATAAAAAAATCCGCATTAATCGGTATCTGCTCGTGTCCGGCCTGATTCTGGCCCTGCTGGCACTTCCGCTTTTACTGTTTATGCTGGTCAACAAGGGAATCCTGGAGGAGATCCGTCTCCCTTTTCTGTCCATCCCCAGGCTGGTAGTCCTGCGGGACAGTGAGATTTCTCTCTCACAGCTCCCCTTAAAGGCGCGCCGGCTCTGGTCCATCATGAAGCTGCAGTCTGATGACATGCTCTGGAACAGTACCCCGAAATACGGCATCTACCATGCCGGTACGTTGTCCTTCTTTGTTCTGGGAATGTTTTACTGTATCAAGGCCTCTGTGGAAAAGCTGCGGCAGAAAAAGGAAGCCCCTGAGCTTCTCCTGCTGATCCAGGTGGGCTGCGGGATTCTCCTGGGACTGCTGATCTACACCAACATAAACCGCAATAATATCCTGTTCATTCCCATGATGATGGTAGCGTCACTGGGAGCCTATTACCTGTGCAGCCTGATCGATCTGCGCTATCTGGTAATCCCCGCCGCATTTTACCTGTGTATGTTTGCAGGCTTTGAGCATTACTATTTTACGGAATACAGAGAAATCCTGCAATACTATTTCTGCGACGGCCTTGAGGATGCCGTAAATGAGGCAGTCACCCATGACGGACAGATTTACGTAAGCTATGGCCTCAAGCACTCCGATATCCTCTTTCTGGCAGAGGTCCCGGTAACGGAATATATCGAGACCGTAGAATATTATAATTATCCCAATGCCTACCTGGAGGCCCGCTCCTTTGGGCGGTTCAGCTACGATTTCGACCCGGCGGCACCGGATACGGAAGCCACCTACATCCTCAACCAGACAACAGACCTGGCCCCCTTTGAACAGGCCGGATTTACACTTCATACTTATGGCTACTACACGGTCGCACACTGTGAACAATAAATAAAGGCTGCCGCTTCCACGAATGAAAATCCGTGAAGCGGCAGCCCCACAATATATACTTATACAAATCCACAGCTGCCTTGCTATTTCGCCAGCAGAAGCATGATATCATTGCTGCGGGCAACAAACTTCGTCATCGCCTCCGGTGAAAGAGGGGCATTCTGAAGCTTCGCCAGGTCATAGAGCTGCTCACAGATCAGCTCCACATTTTCGCCCTCCTGATGCTCCGTCACATACTGTACCAGAGGGTGGTTCGCATTGAGGATCAGGGTTTCTCCCTCGCCGCCAAAGCCTCCCATATCCATACCGGGCATGGAATACATCTTCATCATGTCCTGCATACGCCTGCTCTCCTCGGAAAGCGTGATTATGGAGGAAATCTCCTTATTCTTCAGCTTCTCTACTTTTACTGCAAGCTTGTCGTTCTTTAACGCCTTCTTCATGATCTTGGAGATTGCCTCCGCCTGCTCCTCCAACTCCTTTTCAGTCTTTTTGGAGGTCTTGGACTTCATTGAATCCGTGACATCGGCATCGATGCGCTGGAACCTGATTCCCTCGTTCTTGGATTCCAGCTGTGAAATAAAGGGCTGGTCGATATTATGGGTAAGGATGACCGCATCCATCCTGGCCGCCTTGAACATATTGATATACTGGCTCTGCTGCTGTTCGTCGGTGACATAGTAAATGATCTTCTCTTTCTTCTCCTCTGTCTCGTCCTCATCCTCCCCGGCTTCCGCTTCCTCCGTAACAATCTCAGCTTCCACCTTCTCGCCGTTTTCATCTACGGCATTCTCTCTGCCTTCCTCTGATGCGGCAGCCTCGCCGTCTGCGGCTGCGCCCGCATTTTCCTTCTCCTCGGCCGCGCCCTCTGTACCTTCGCTTTCCGCCGTACCTGCCGCAGTTGTGTCCACACCCGCGCTCCCTGCGTCCGCCGTACCGTCGCTTCCATTCTCCGCGCCTGCTGCATCCGCTTCCTTTCCGTCCACGGGCTTTACCTCCAGGCACTCCGGCAGAGTCAGATATTTACCGTCCAGGTTCTTGAAAAGGATGTAATCTGTCATCTTCTCACAGAATTTATCATCCTTGAGGCATCCGAATTTGATGAAGGGGCTGATGTCATCCCAGTACTTATCGTATTCCTCCTTCTCCGTCTTACACATGCCGGAGAGCTTATCCGCCACCTTCTTGGAAATATATTCGGAAATCTTCTTCACAAAGCCGTCGTTCTGCAGCGCGCTCCTGGAAACATTCAGAGGCAGGTCGGGACAGTCAATTACGCCCTTTAACAACAGCAGGAATTCCGGAATGACCTCCTTGATATTATCCGCGATGAACACCTGGTTATTATACAGCTTTATGGTTCCCTCGATGGATTCATACTCCATATTGATCTTGGGGAAGTAAAGGATTCCCTTGAGGTTAAAGGGGTAATCCATATTTAAATGAATCCAGAACAAAGGCTCCTTGTAATCCTGGAATACCTTGCGGTAGAATTCCAGATATTCTTCCTTTGTGCAATCGTTGGGATGCTTCGTCCACAGCGGCGCCGTCTCGTTTAAAAGCTCGGGACGCTTCCGGATTTTAAGCTTCTCCTCACCTTCCGTAGTCTTGGTACCGTCCTCCGCAGTCTTCTCCTCGGGATGGATCTCCTCCAGGATTACATCCCCCTCCTGCAGCTCGTCCGCCTTGATGATCTGCGTCTCCTTTGTCTCGGCCTTGGACAGATAAATCTCCGTAGGCATAAAGGAACAGTATTTCTTAATGACCTCCCGCGCCTTATATTCATTGCAGAATTCCAGGCAGTCCTCGTTCAGGAACAGGGTGATAGTGGTGCCCACCTCCTGCCTGTCGCCTTCTTCCATGGAAAACTCCGTGCCGCCGTCACATTCCCAGTGGACAGGCTTTGCCCCCTCCTTATAAGACAGGGTGTCAATATGCACCTCATCCGCCACCATAAAAGCGGAATAGAAGCCCAGGCCGAAATGGCCGATGATCTGATCCGAGCTGCTCTTGTCCTTATACTTCTCAATGAAATCCGCCGCTCCGGAAAAGGCGATCTGGTTAATATATTCCTCTACCTCTTCCTCTGTCATCCCCAGGCCGTTATCTGTAAAGGACAGAGTCTTCTCCTCAGGATTGACCACAACATCCACCCGGGCCTTATAGCCCTCAGGCAGAGTATATTCCCCCATCATGTCAAGCTTTTTCAGCTTGGTGACTGCGTCGCAGCCGTTGGAGATCAGCTCTCTGTAGAAAATGTCGTGATCCGAATAAAGCCACTTCTTGATAATCGGAAAAATGTTTTCACTGTTAATGGATAAACTGCCGCTCTTTGCTGCCATTTTACAACATTCCTTTCTTATTCATAGTCTTTTCTGGATTTCCGGCGCTTTCGCACCCCGCTAAAGACAAGTTTATAGCCGGTAAAAATAAAAGTCAAGGCAAAATTAGCACTCATTTTAAGTGAGTGCTAATAATAAGCCTGGAACGCCCTGTTTTCGGGCATTTCCATAATTCTAAAAATTTTATAAACGTGTTACTACACTAGGAAAAGTAATCCGCGTAAATTTCAAAGAATCCGGTTGTCACCACCTCCGGGTCATGGATCAGTGTGATTTCTTCCCAAAGTTTGGTATTCAGGTTCCTCGCCAGCGTATCTACAAATTCATCATACTCCTGTCCGAAAACCTCCCTTCTGCGCTCCTCCACGATTTCCTGCTTGCTTATGTCAGTCTGCTCCCTGTCAAAAGTATTGAGGCATTTAATGATATGATACCCCTCCTCGCTCTCTATGACCTGACTGATCTCATTGGTTTCCAGCGCAAAGGCTGCCTCCTCAAAAGCAGCATCCATCTCTCCCTTTCCGAAGGAATATGTGATGGTGGAATCCTCACTGTAGCGTGATGCCAGATCCACAAAGTCACTTTCGCCGTTTACCGCCAATTCTCTGATCTCCAAAGCCTTCTCATAGACAGCACGCTTCTGATTCTCCGGCAGGGGTACCCTCCTGCCCGTCCCGCTCTCAGTGGAGGTACGAAGCAGGATATGCTGCACAGTGATCGTCCTGGCCTCATCATCGCTGATCTCCGGATTCACGTCCTGGATAATAAACTGGTATACCTTATCCGCCAGGGCATATTCCGTGTAGAGCTGCTGGATCACCTTAAGATCCACTCCCATCAGCTCCTTCTCCCTGTCGTTTAACGACTGGAAATATTTTTCCGCTGCCTGGCGTACCTTTTCCTGCTCCTGCGCATCCAGAGTAACCTCCTTGCTCTGCGCCAGCAGGTACATAGTCTTGATCTGGGCAAGCTTGGCAAGCACCGTCTCCTTTACATTCTCCTCCAGCGTCATCCCGTCCAGAGCTACATTCCACACCTCCAGGCCGTATACACTCTCATACTGGTTCTGTGTGGTAGTCAGGTATACCATGACCTCCGCCGTGGTACAGGAAGCGCTGCCTATGCGGAATACCTCGTCCCGGGCAAAACCAGTGGTAAACACCACCCTTGTGCCGCTTCCGTCACTGCCGCATGCCGCGCCCCCTGCCAGGCCCAGCACCGCGGCCAGCGCCAGCGCTGCCAGCCTGCGCATACTGCCGGAAAGTATCCGGGAATTGCACTGACGGCCCTGGCCGCTGTTATGTCTATTAGATTGATTTTTCATCTGAATCCCCATTTCTGCGCTGCTATTACGCATAAGCGCCCTGCTTTCCGCACTGGCTGTGACAGCATATGCTGCCGATTCAGAAAACCGGCGCCTGTCAATGCACCAGCCTGCTGCCGCTCCCTGTCTTCTCGATGACCAGCTGGTCAGGGATCCTCTCCCTCAGCTCCGGCACATGGGAAATTATGCCGATCAGCTGTTTCTTTCCCGACAGGCCCATAAGCGCATCGCACGCCTGATCCAGGCTCTCCGGATCCAGCGCCCCGAACCCCTCATCTACAAACAGAGTATCCACACGGATTCCCCCGTTCATGGCCTGTATCACATCGCTCATGCCCAATGCCAGCGCCAGCGCCGCTTTAAAGGATTCTCCTCCGGACAGGGTGCGGACAGACCGATACTTCCCTGTGTAATAGTCTAACACCTGAATCTCCAGATTATCCTTGACCCTGCCGTCCCCCACCTGCTCCACCCGGGACATTTCATAACGTCCGCCGCTCATCCTGGCAAAACGCAGGTTGGCAGCCCGAAGAATTTCTTCAAAGTAACCGGCAAGCACATACTGTTCAAAGACCAGGCGCCTGGCATTATTCCCGGAAGCCATATTTTCCAGATCCCTGATAAATCCGTATTCACGGCTTTCCTTTTCAATCACTGCAAGCTTGCGTTCCATGAGAGAGGAAACTCTTTTCACCTCGGAAAGCTGTCTGTCCCAAAGCTTCTGTCCCTTTAAGCTGTCCTCCCTTTCTTCCCGAAGCCTGTTTAGTGCCCTTGTCTTTCCGGTAAGATCGGACGGCTCCCGGACGGAAACCGTTCCCTCGAGATGGCTGTACAATTCCCTGTTTGCCGCCACACGCAGCTTATAAGCCTCTATGCTGCAGTGCAGCTCCTCCCGCTGCTCTGCCGGAAGCCGCGCCGCCTCATAATCTCCAACGCCCTGAAATCCATATCGGGAAAGTGCCTCCTCCAGAGCCGCCTTCTCCGCTTCGATTTCCTCCTGCAGTACTCCCGCTTTTTCTGTAAGGCGCTCCAGGGAACTGTCCTTCTCCTGCAGCAGTCCTGAAAGCTCGCTGGCCCTTCCGCATTTTTCCTGCAGCCTGGCAGAAGCTTCCTCCAGAGACAGTCCGCAAAACTCCTCGTATACCTCTGCCTGAAAGGACACCAGCCGCTTTTCCATTTCCCGCTGCTTTTCCTCCGACATAAGAAGCTGACCTTCCAGGCCTTCGGTCTGCGTCTTTAACGCCACACTCTGCTCATGCAGTTCCATCAGGCCCGCATAGGCTTCCTCCATATTTTTCTTTATTTCTGCCAGCGTCTCCTCCGAAACATCCCTGAAATCTGCCTGCGCCGGAGACGGGTGATGCAGGGAGCCGCAGACAGGACATGGCTCCCCATCTCTCAGCTGCCCCGCCGCCAGTCCTATCACATTCATCCGCCTCTCTCTTTCAGCCCCCTCATAATCGGCTCTTTTGCAGTTATAGTCCTTCTCCTGCTCCAGATAAGCCCCCTGTCCTGCCATAAGCTGCTTCCGCTTTGACTCCAGCTGCCCTTTCAGGCTGCCGTATATCCTCTTTTCTTCTTCCATGGCGCTGCGCAGCTCCAACAGGCTGCGTATCTGCTCCGCATTCTCCGCCACAGCTCTCAGCCCGGCAGCTTCCTTTTGCAGCTGCTCCCGCTCCTCCTCCATATGCTGTCTTTCCGCCTGGCAGAGGGCAAGCTGCCTTTCCAGGCCCCTTCCCCTTTCTTCCTCCTTCTGCACTTCAACGGCATTTACGGCACGCGTATAGCGCCTCTGCGCCGCCTCCTGCTCCGAAGCCAGCCCCTCCAGCTGCCTCCTTTCATCGGAAACTCTCTTAAGCTGCAGGATTCTCTCGTTTTCCTCCTGCAGCCTTGTCAGCTCTGCCGTCAGCTCCTCCAGCTGCTTATCCCCCTTCTCATAGGCTGCCCTGTATTCCTCCGCGTTGCGCCGGGCCTCCTGTCCCAACTGTCCCAGCAAGGCTGCAATGGCAGGATAATTCCGGTTTTCTGCAGCGGACAGCTCCCCTAACGCGTCCTTTGCCTCCCGGCTCCAGCCCGATTCCTCAAGTCCCTCCATAAGCAGGCGCACATCCTCCTCCAGCTTATGTTTCTGCTCGCTGACCCTGTTGTAAGCCGCTCTCGCCCTTGCCCCCAGGCTCTGAGTAAAGCGTTCATACATCCCTGTGTCAAAAATTTCGCGAAAGATTCTGGCCTTCTCCTTCGGTGGCGCCACCAGGAGCCTTGCAAACTCCCCCTGGGCGATCATGGAAAGCCTCTTAAACTGCTGCAGATCCAACACCAGCAGCTCCTTCAGGGCAGCATTGACCTCCCTCACCCCTTCCAGCACCCGGCCATCAGGATAATAGAGAATGGCATTCTCCCTCTCCCTTGTACAGGCATCGCCCCTGCCTTTCCTCTTTTTCGGGCGCAGGTATTCGGGGTTGCGGCGGATACGATACCTTATCCCCCCATGCTCCATATCCAGCTCCACATAGGTCGGGTCAGCCGGTTCCGCGAAATCACTCCGCACGCTCCCTCTTTCCTTATCACGTTCTTCGCCGCTGAGCGCACCATAGAGCGCATAAGTAATGGCGTCAAAAATGGTGGTTTTCCCCGCCCCGGTGGCCCCGGTGATCAGAAAAATCCCTTTTTCCTCAAAAGCCGTAAAATCTACTCTTTCCTTCTCCCTATACGGCCCCCAGCCGCAAAGCGTCAATATCTTCGGTCTCATTGCTGTTTACCTGTCACAATCCGTTCTCCGCCTCCCTGGCGGCCTCCTCCACAAACTGCTGCCGTACCTCGTCCAGGGGCTCCCCCTTCAGCATTTCATAGAATTCCTCGAAAAGTTGTGAAATGCTCTTTCTCTGACCGGGCAGGCGGCTGCTGTATTCCTCCGTACCGCTGCAGGCTTTTTTCTCCATCTGAATAAAGAGTACATTGGGGTAGGCACTGCGCAGCGTCCCCATAGGATCAATCAGCTCCTCTGTGTCCGTGAGCACTGCCTGCAGGTAATCCCTGCTCCCTTCCCCCTCTGCCGCAATCCTTTCCGGCTCCATAAGCTCCTTCAGCCTTCCCCGGATACTCCGCATATCCCGCAGGGGTGACAGCGGTATCTTCCTGACTGTCACATTTCCGGGCTCCGCCAATTCCACAAGGTTGACGGATTTATCCCACTGTGCCTCGCTGAAGGAATATTTCAGGGGAGAACCTGCATAATAGACATTTCCTCTCCCCATGTGCTGAGGCTTATGGATATGCCCTAAAGCTACATAATCAAAATGCCGGAACAGAGCCGCCGGAACGGCATCCAGGCCTCCCACCTGCGTATCCGTTTCCGAATCCGAGATTTCCGGCCCTTCCCCACTCTCTCCCACAACAAAAAAATGAGTAACAAGCACATTCCTCTGACAGGCAGAAAGGGACATGGGATGTCTGCCCAGCATTTCCTCCACCGCCTGCGCGCTGCTGGAAGCCCCCACCGCCGCCGGCCTTATAAAGGGCAGGCACACAAAAGCCACCGGCCCGTAGGCATCCTCCAGCGTCACTGTCTTCAGAGATCCCTCTGCGCCTCCCGCAATATACAGTCCCTGCTTCTCCAGGATCCGGCCCGCAAAGGCAACCCTCTCCGCTGAATCGTGATTTCCTGTCACAGCGATCACGGGAATCTTCTTCTCCGTCAGCCTGGTCAGGAAATCGTCCAGCAGCGTCACCGCTTCCGCCGGAGGAATGGCCCTGTCGTAGATATCTCCCGCTATGACCACCGCATCCACCTGTTCCTCCAGGGCCGTTTCATATATTTGATTCAGGATATGGGACTGATCCTCCATCAGGGACTGTTCATAAATTTTTTTGCCAATGTGAAGATCGGCAGTATGCAGGAATTTCATAATGACGTATACTCCGCTGTTTGTATTTCCTTATCCTTTCAGGGTCATTCCGTCCAGTACTCTCTCAGATACCCTTCCGTCTCCTCCGGTGTCAGGGAAAACTTTTCTCTCAGCTTGACAGCCGTCTCCGCAAAAGTAATACCCACCTCCCTGCAGGTAGTTACCAATGCCTGTATTCCCCGTTGTATTCCCTGTTGTATCCCCTGTTCTATACCCCGTTGCATTCCCTGTTCTATCCCTTTATTCACCATCTCGTCCAGCAGATCGCACACAGCCCTTCCTCCTTCTTTTACAAACGCTATATTTTCCAGATACCTTTCATCGCCGGACAGTGCGTACAGCATCCTCAGCACTTCTTCCGGGTTCCTCAGTATCTGCCTCCTGTCCAGCAGGCTTTCCCTGTCGGAAAGATAATCCAGCACTACCCGCATATCCCCCTGAAACAATTCCCGCACCGGCCCGTCCAGGAAACGCATGTCAAATACATGCATCCTGTTCTTATCCAGATAGTCCTCCGCCTCCTCAGGAACAGCATAATCCAACAGCTCACGAACGGACGTCGCCGCCGTCCAGCGCTTCTCGCTCCAGTTAAGGACCAGACTGATGACCGGGTAGATTCCCTGGCCCTTTGTCCTGTCCTTTTCTTTCATCCGGTACTGCCTGCGATAAGCCGCACCTTCATATCCCGCGCTCCGCAGTGCCATCCTGCTTTCAACGCTGCTCTGATTTTCAAGGGTGTACAGCGCCAGCACCTCGCCCCGCTTCATAACATACATACTGTAATCCTGAAACTGGCTGAACACCCCTCCCCCAGGTTCTGGGCTGACACTCTCCGTCGGCCCTGGAAGCATGGCCTCCTCCGACAAAATCCCCTTTCCACGATACAGCAGCACATTTACCAGCTCTGCAAACACATCCCCGCAGGCCACAAACAGCTTTTCCGCCTTATCCTTATCCCCCATGTTCTCCTCCTTTGTCCGCTCAGCTCCCCCTGACACCCCCGAAGCTTAATGGAAGCGCTCCAGGTCTGAAAGGGATATGGACAGGAAACAGATATACAGCATTGAAAACAGGGGCGCTTTAAGCCTCCATGCCTTCCATTCCCCGCCATGTCATTTTAAAAAGTTGAATCCGTGGCGAATCGCCTGAAAGGCACCCTAATCTGCAGACTGCTGCAAAGTGCGATATGATTCTTCTTTCTCCTTATAACACAGGACAGATATCCCCTGCGTTTGTTATAGGATACCACCGGTCATTTCATAAGTCAAGAAATTTTTAACTCCCTATTATCGTTTTATCGTTCTATCCGTTACTTTGATCCCGCCCGGGCCGCCTGTACAGAGGACACAAAAAAACCACACATTAACCCGGATATTCCGGTAATGTGTGGTGGTATTATCAGCAGCTCTCAGCCTCCACAGGCCCGATCTCCTCCGGAAGCGCAATGTCCACTTCGGAGTTCTCCGCCTTACCCTGCGGGTCATACTCTGCCTGTTCCTCGTCCTCGTCATCCCAGAGAGAATCATACTTCTCCCTCTTCTTCCGCATCTCACTCAGCATTGCCATATTCTTGGCCGACATATACAGCTCCATACTGTACTCCATCAGCTTCCTCTCATCCGAAGCAGGTACCTTGCCGCCATTGGAAATGCGCCTTGCAACTTCCATGATCTTCGCCATATCAACGGCATAATCGCTCATGGCATCCGTCTGCTGCCTGCATACCTCCGCATTCCACACCGCACATTCCTGCTCCGCCAGCCTGTCCAGGACCTCCAGGTTTTCTTCAAACTTTTCCTTATTGGCATTGATGGAAAGCTCCAGGACTGCCGCTTCCTCCGCAAACAGCTCCCTTCCGCCTTCTGTGGCATTCATCCTCCGCTCCAATGCCTTCTGGCGCTTCTGCAATTCCCTTCTCTGGTCAATGATCTCCTGTCTCTGGGCACGATACGCCCTCTGCGCTTCTATCAGCTTCATATGATCCACTTCCTTTTGGTTTCATTGGACACTTCCCTGTGTCTGTATACTATATCGGCACATATCCAGGAAAAATAAATATCCCCTGGCGTGTTTAGAGCGTGTTTGAAAAATGCTTTCCTTGGGCTGTGCATCCCACAAAGTGTGGCGCACAGCCCAAGGGAATGATTTTTCAAACACGCTCTAGGAAGCGATTCCTGCCAATACGCTTTAAAAGGACTGGCACATATCCGAGAGCAGCATCAGCAGGTTTTGTATTCGGCTCACCTGATGGCGGCCCAGTGTTTCCAGTACACAGGTAATCTGCTCCGAGCCCTGGCCAGACACATCCTCTCCCAGCATGATATAATCGCAGCTCACTTCCAGGGCCCTGGATAACCTGCACAGCACATCCGCCGAAAACCCCTTCTTCCCCGTCTCTATCTCATAGAGGAATTTAGAAGAAATATCCGCCTTCTCTGCCAGCGCTTCCCTTGTATAGCACTGGATTTCCCTTAATTCTCTGATTCGTTCCCCGACATGCCTATCCGACATACTAATCTCCATTCCGCCAAAGCGCTTTGTTCGTTCCAGATATACCGACATAATCGGCACAAACAGTCAATGAAGCTCCCCGTCTGACAAAATTGTACAATTTTCTCCAGGAATAAATAAACCGTCAATCGTTCCATGCAGTGCTACCCATTGTTCCAGTTATCCCCAAAAAGTAAGACCAGAATCATCTTCCGGTCTTTCCCTGTCTCCAATACATGTCGCTGCTGTCAGTACCCCAGTGTACCGGCCGCACAGAAATTCTCCTCAGCCCTGCAGCAGCCTGTGCTCCTCCTGCAGGATCCGGATCATGCACTCCCTGTCTTTCTCATCCAGCATGTCCAGGACATAATTCAGCTCCCTCCACAGTCCCTTAGTATCCTCTAACATAAACGCCGGCGACACCCGGAAGAGATCATACATCTTCCAGATCATCTCGCTGTCCGGAAGGATCCTGCCGTTTTCCAGCTCGCGCAGCTTCTTGATATCAACTCCCAGCTCGTCAGCCATTTTCTGCTGGGTATAATCCTCCCGGTTCCTCACACAATAGAAAATGTTGTCCTTTACTCCCCTGTTCTCATTACCATACTGCAGATATTCCAGCTGACTCCTGATTTCCCCATAGGAAGCGCCCTTTTTGTCCGACGGCTTCATGGCCTTTATCAGGATATACACTGTATTCAGGAAACACAGAATTTCCTCCGGGCTGCAGTCCCGCTGTTCTACAAATTCCTGCCGCTCCCCCGACTTCTTTCCGGTAAACACATAGAGTACGTCCACATCCGATGTGCAAAGCCCTTTTATCTCATTATAGGAGAAGCGTTTGCTCCCCGACTCTGCCCTGCTGTAATGACTCTGCAGCATTTTCATATTATAACACAGCAGACGCTGTGTCAGATTCCGCCTTTCACGCTCCTCTTTCAGTCTACGCAGCACATGTTGATATTCACTGTTCATGGGCAATTTCCATCCTTACAAATAATTAAACTATCAATGAGTATCTCTTATATTACCCATTATAAGTTTTTAATATTACCCACGGTGCTCCTATTATTGCATATTTTCTTTTATCCGCTTCCGGAGGAATGACCGGGCCTGCATCCGGAGGGACAGCCAGGCCCGCATCCAGACTGCCGGCCTGGCCCTGCGATATCGACCGCCCGGCGGGCTGCCGGGGGAATAACGCTGCACATATGACTTACCGCAACAGCATGAATCTGAAGAGGGAAAGTGACACAATCATCTGATCAGGAAACATCACAGGACTGTACAGAGCAGAACAGGATAACAAAAGATACGTCAATCATGTTATACAGATATTTTAGCAAGCCACATAACATTATGATATCATGGATTGTATTCTTTGAAACCCGCTTCCATTCCTGTTTTCATGCACTGACGGTACTGTTCCCCGATGAAAAACACCTGTGGGCTGCAGCCACACAGACAGAAAAAGCCGCCCGGGCATAACGCCCGGGCGGTACAAAAAATCGTGATACCATCCCGATATTTTACCGGATCACATGTATCCAGCCCTCAGGGGCTTCCAGCCTGCCCATCTGGATACCGGTCAGGGTATCATACAGCTTTCTGGTGACAGGCCCCATCTCCGTCATGCCGCTTGGCAGACAGATTTCCCTTCCATGATCCACGATCTTACCCACAGGGGAAATGACCGCAGCCGTACCGCAGAGGCCGCACTCCGCAAAATCCTTTACCTCATCCAGCAAAACCTCTCTCTCCTCAACCTCCAGCCCCAGATACTCTTTTGCTACATATACCAAAGAACGGCGGGTAATAGAGGGGAGGATACTGTCGGATTTAGGCGTGACCACCTTATTGTCCTTCGTCACAAACAGGAAATTAGCGCCTCCTGTCTCCTCCACCTTAGTGCGGGTTCCGGGATCAAGATACATATTCTCGTCATATCCTTCCTCATGGGCGCTCACGATCGCATGAAGGCTCATCGCATAATTCAACCCTGCCTTAATGTGGCCGGTTCCATGGGGCGCCGCACGGTCAAAATCACTGACGCGGATCGTCAGGGGTTTTACGCCTCCCTTAAAGTAAGGCCCCACAGGTGTACAGAAAATACGGAACTGATACTCGTCCGCAGGTTTCACGCCGATCACGGGGTTGGATCCGAACATATAGGGACGTACATAGAGCGTTGCCCCGCTGCCGTAAGGAGGCACATACGCCGCGTTGGCAGCCACCACCTCTGTCACCGCCTTCACAAAGCGCTCTTTGGGAAACACAGGCATTTCCAGCCTTGCGGCGGAAGCCTCCATGCGCTCCCCGTTCAAGTCAGGGCGGAAGGTAACGATATGCCCGTCATCCGTAGTATAAGCCTTTAAGCCTTCAAAGATCGTCTGTGCATACTGCAGGACGCCTGCGCACTCATTCAACACAATATTGGCATCCTCGGTGAGGCCCCCCTCATCCCACGCGCCGTCCTTAAAATTGGATACATATCTGAAATCCGTCTGCATATACCCAAAGCCCAGATTGCCCCAATCAATGTTTTTCTTTTCCATTGGTATTACCTTCTTTCCTCAGACTGTTTTCAGGAGCCTCCCGGCCAGGCAGCCCCTTTCTTTTTCTGGTAACAATTATTATACTTTTATGGTAAAAAGTCAATGCTTTTCTCCCTTTCTCCTGTACTTCAGAAAGGTATAGGCGATGTCGAAATACGTCTGTTCCTCGCTGTCTGCCACAATCTCCCACTCCGGATCCCGATCCAGGTCGGGGAAATGAGCATCCGCCTCGTACACATGGTCAATCTTAGTCACATGGGCGGTATCGCAGAAGGGAAGGAGCTGCCGGTAGACGCTCTCGCCGCCCACCACATACACCTCCTCTGTGTCATACTTTTTCAGTCCCTCCAGCAGTTCCTCCACGGAGTGCATCACCACAGCGCCCTTTGCCTTAAATTCCCTGTCCCTGGAGAGGATGATATTCGTGCGGTCCTGCAGGGGCTGCCCCTGGGGAAAGGTCTCCAGAGTCTTTCTCCCCAGTACCACAACCTTTCCCTTCGTCTCCTCCCGGAAAAACCTGTGATCCCCGGGAATGCTGACCAGAAGCCGGTTCCTGCTGCCGATCGCCCAGTTGCTGTCCACCGCCACAATGATATTCATATCCGCCTGTTTCCTTTCTTTCTCACAGCTTCCATTTGTCACACAGGGAATTGATCTGGCTGGCAAACTTTGCCATATCCTTATGCGCAAGCCCGTCGCTTTTCTGCACCAGTGCCAGAAGCCTCTGGGCCGCTGCCAGAAGCCTTGCATAGACTCCGGAAGCCACCGCCCTCGCCGTCTTCTTCACGCGCACAGGCTCCGCCTCATATTCAAATTTGTTGGAAAGGAGATTAAATACTGTTCCGCTGTAAGGCGCGTAGGCCCGCTGCCCATACTCCATCCTGAGACATTCCGTAAATTCCGTGCACACACTGTCCTCCCCGTGCACCACAAAGACCTTCTTCGGTTTCTCCCGGAAGCCGCCCAGCCAGTCCAGCAGGCCGTCCTTGTCCGCATGGCCGCTCATTCCCACCAGCTGCCGGATCTCGGCCCTCACCTGGATGGGCTCCCCGAACAGACGCACCTCCTCCGTCCCCTCGATAATGGCCCTGCCCAGCGTTCCCACCGCCTGATATCCCACAAACAGAATGGTGCTCTCCGGCCGCCAGAGATTATGCTTTAAATGGTGCCTGATACGTCCCGCCTCGCACATCCCGGAAGCGGAGATGATCACCTTGGGCGTCTCGATAAAGTTGATCTCCTTGGATTCCTCACTGGTGATGGTCAGCTTAAGCCCCGCAAAGGCGATGGGATTGATCCCCTCCTTTACCAGCTCCAGCGCATCCTCGTCAAAGCACTCATAACGGTTTTCCTGGAAAATCTGTGTGGCCTCCACAGCCAGGGGGCTGTCCACATACACCGGGAAATTCTCATGCCCTTCCACCATCCGCTCCACTTTGATCTTCCGCAGGAAATACAGCATCTCCTGGGTACGCCCCACGGCAAAGGAAGGGATCACCACGTTCCCTCCCCGGTCAAAGGTCTCCTTCAGGATGGACGCCAGCTCCCCCACAAAGTCGGGATGTCCCGCAGAATGCAGGCGGTTGCCGTAGGTGGACTCCATCACTACATAGTCCGCCTCCTCCGTGTGGACGGGATCCCTTAAAAGAGGCTGCTCCTTGTTCCCGATATCCCCGGAAAACACAATCTTCCTGGTCTGGCCCTCCTCCGTCAGCCACACCTCGATGCTGGCCGAGCCCAGCAGATGCCCGATATCCGTAAAACGGATCTTAATCCCCTCGCACACCTCCACCATGGCGTCATACTGACAGGGAACGATCCTCTTGATAATGCCGTCCGCATCCTCCATGGTATACAGAGGCTCCGACGCTGCCACGGATTCGCTTCTCTTAGCCTTGCGGTTCTTCCACTCCGCCTCCATCATCTGGATGTGGGCGCAGTCACGCAGCATGATGCTGCAGAGATCCGCCGTGGCATCGGTCATAAATACCTGCCCCCTGAAGCCCCGTGCATACAGTAAGGGAAGCAGCCCGGAGTGATCCACATGGGCGTGGGTCAGGAACACATAGTCAATCTTCGCCTCATCCACCGGCAGCGGTACATTCTCGAAGACATTCACCCCCTGCTCCATCCCGTAATCCACCAGGATGTGCCTGCCGCCTGCCTCCAGGTAATGACAGCTTCCTGTCACCTCATGATCCGCTCCCACAAATACAAGCTTCATAGCCATACCTCCTCGTATCCAGCTGCTGCCTGCAGCGATCCCTGCGTCTTCTACTTCAACGCGTTTGCGGTTTCATAAAAATGATAATACATGCCCTTCTTCTCTATCAGCTGGTCGTGGCTGCCCTCCTCCACAATGCCTTCCTCCGTCAGCACCAGTATCCGGTCAGAATTTCGGATGCTGGAAAGCCTGTGGGCAATGGTCAGCGTAGTCCTGCCCTCGGAAAGCTTTGCCAGGGATTTCGCCACGGCAAATTCGCTCTCATTGTCCAGGGCGGAGGTTGCCTCGTCCAGGATGATGATGGGCGGGTTCTTTAAGAACACCCTGGCAATGCTGATCCTCTGCTTCTGTCCCCCGGAGAGCTTTACGCCCCGCTCTCCCACATAAGTCTCATAGCCGTCCCTCAGGGCCGTGATAAACTCATGGGCCCCGGCCCGTTTCGCCGCATCCACAATCTCCTCCCGGGAGGCGCCCGGCCTTCCGTACAGGATATTCTCATAGATGGTTCCCGAGAACAGGTACACATCCTGCTGTACGATGCCAATGCTTCCCCGGAGGCTCTTTAAGGTGAAATGCTTCACATCCTGGCCGTCCAGAGTGATCCTGCCCCTGGACACATCATAAAACCTGGGAATCAGGTTACACAGGGTAGTCTTCCCGCCTCCCGAAGGCCCCACGATGGCAACCTTTTCCCCGGGACGGATCTCCAGGTTCAGATTGCTGAACACCTGATTATGGTCGTCGGGATACTCGAAGCTCACATCCTCAAACACAATATTTCCCCGGGGGTTTTCCAGCTCCACAGCCCCCGGCTCGTCGAAAATCTCGATATCCGCGTCCAGGATCTGCAGGAAACGCTCGATTCCCGTAACCCCTCTCTGAAACTGCTCGGCAAACTCTATGATACGCCGGATGGTGGCGATCAGGGTGGAGACATAAAGCATATACGCCACCAGATCACCGGGAGCGATCAGCCCCTTTATCATAAACCCGCCGCCTGCTACCAACACCAGCAGGTACATCAGGCCGTCGAACATCTTCACCGCCGTCTGGAACGCTGCCATATAGCGGTAGGTCAGCTTCTTGATGTCCAGGAACACACTGTTGTCCTTCTCAAACTTGGATTCCTCCACCGCCTCGTTGGTAAAAGCCTTCACTACCTTGTGGCCAAGGAGGCTGTCCTCAATCCGGGCATTGAGCTCGCCGATCTGGTTCCTCTGCTTACGGAAGGCGGCACGCTGCCTGAAATTCAGTATCATGCAGACAATCAGCATCAGGGGCACGCACAGGAAAATGATTGCCGTCAGAAGCAGATTGATGTTGGCCAGAATGACAAAGGCGATCACCGTCTTGATCCCCGCTATGAAAAATTCCTCCGGGCAATGGTGCGCGAATTCCGTCACGTCAAACAGATCGTTGGTGATACGCCCCATGATCTGTCCCACCTTGGTATTGTTATAGTAGGTGTCGGAAAGCTTCTGAAGATGGCTGTAAGCGTCCCGGCGCATGTCCGTCTCAATCCTCGCCCCCATCACATGACCCATGTCCGCCATATAATAGCTGGCAAAGCAGTCCACGATCCGCAGGCCGAAATAAAGAAGCCCCAGCCCCCCTATGGTTTTCACGGAGAGGGACGCCAGATCCCGGATCCCCTCATTTGTGATGTAACGCATGATCATGGGGAGCACCAGCTCGCAGACCGTAGTCAGCGCGGCACAGAACAGATCCATAGCCAGTGTCCCCTTATATTTCCCGAAGTAGGGCACAAAGCGCCGAAGCAGCTCCTTTGTGCCGTATTGCCTTGATTCCATCTCTTTCCTGTCCCTTTCTCTTTCAGCCGCCGTATACCCCTTTGAAGGCACGGTAGGTCTTCTTCATGCCCTCCCTGATATCCGTGTAAGCAAGTCCCAGCTCCCGCCTGCTCTTTTCATTGGAATAACAGAACGTCTCCTCCCGCGTCACCGGGAAGGGCAGAGGAAGCCCCTGCTGCCTTGCCTGATCACAGGTCAGGGGAAGCTCTGCGGCCTCCCTGTCCGCCGCTTCCCACAGAGCCTGGAAAAACTGGTCATAATCCGTCATTTGATCCTGGCACAGGTTGTACGCCTGGCCGTAAGCGGCCTCGTTTAGCAGGCATCTTTTCACCGCCTCCGCGGCATCCTTCACATAGACAAACTGAAAGGCCCCCGAAGCATCCGTGATATGGGGCAAGACCCCCTGCTGCACCATGAGCCGGATAAAGACGGGCTCCCTGGGCGCATAATTATAAGGGCCGTAAAGGATGGCCGGCCTGAGTACGGTATACGGAATCCCCTTCTCCCCGCAGACCTCAGAAAGCTCCTGCTCCAGCGCAACCTTTCCGGCAATATATGCGCCTGCCTCCCCCGGAAAGCTGCGGGTCTCAAAGGGTGAATCCTCCTTCTTCGCTTCCCCTCCTGTCCTTTCATAGACATCCACCGTGCTGATCAGGACATACTGGCGGATCTTCCCCCCGAAATGATGGAAAAAGGTACGGATATCGCCTTTCTCATAAGCGCAGAAATCCACCGCCACATCGAAGTCTTCCTGTATGCCCTGCCAGAGGGAGGGATCGTGACGATCGCCTCTGATCTGCGCCGCTCCCAGCGCTTCCACAGGACAGCTTCCACGGTTGACTACAGTCACCCGGTGCTCTCCTGCCGTGAGCATGACAAATACCCTCCCAAAGAAATAGCTTCCCCCTGTCACTAATATTTTCATTCAACTTCCCCCATTCGCCCTGCGGCATTTCCGGCTGCTCTTATCCTGGTACATGGCCTGGTCTGCCAGGTCACAACACGCCTCCACCGTAAGAGGCTTCTCCCGTGTGCTCATGGCATAGCCGATGCTCACGCCCAGCTGATAACGGATCTGGCGCCTGCTCACCTTGTCGGCCAGTATCCGGTCAATCCTCTCCCTGAGCCCCTGCCAGTGCTCCGGCTGCACATTGCGGGAAAGCAGCAGGAATTCATCCCCTCCATAGCGCACCAGCAGCTCATCCTCCTCCGTCACCGCCTGAAGCACGCTGGCGATGATGCACAGCGCATGGTTCCCGGCCAGATGCCCGAATTCGTCATTGACCTTTTTCAGCCCGTCCATATCCATGATCGCCACTGTGAATTCCTCCCCCGACGTATAATCCTCCTTAAAGCGCTGCAGGCCAAAGCGGTTATACAGCCCTGTCATCTGATCCCTCATATGGAGCTCATCCAGTGTCTGGATGCTGCTGCGCAGGATCATCTGCCGGCGCAGATTCTCAATACTGCTGCCAATGCTCTCGTGGCAGATGCGGTAATTGTAGATTTCGATGGGGAAATATTCATTTAAAAAGACCATATACCCGAAGTCCTGCTCCTTGTAATGGATGGGGAAGAAGATCAGTATATCATTCTCCCTGGCTTGGGCCGGAAACAGCTTCTCCACCGGAAAGGCCACATTTTTCAGGGCCCCCGTCCTTTTGGACACCCCGGTGACAGCCACCATGGTCCTGTCGTATATCCTGCCCTGCTCTGTGATCCTCTCGCTCTCCTCATTGATTATGTATTTCAGGTCGCTCTGGTTCAGACAGCAGAAGAAATCCGAGCAGCTGATTCCCTCCAGCATTTCCCTGAGATTCGCCCCCAGCTGATCCAGGGAGTCCACCTTCTCCAGCGCATTGTTATACTGCATCATCCCGCTGACCTGTGTGGCAGCCTCCACCTTGGAGAGGATCAGTTCCTGATATCTCTCGCCGTATGCGGCCTCCTCGCGGTTCTCACAGCCGCAGCTCGTTCCATAGTGCATCCTGCACTCGTAATAATTCTCCCTCCTGACCGCCTTCCCGGCCATCATCTCCTCCAGCAGGCCGCAGGCGGACTCCGCTGCATCCTCGTCCATCCTGTCAGCGCCTGTCAGCATGGGGCGGAACACAATACTGTTGGTACTGTAATTCAGCGTGCACAGCAGCTTATCCTCCGGCACCTTAAAGCCTCTCTCCTCCAATTCCAGGCACAGGCCGATGGCCATTACATCATGGACGCAGATCACAGCCTCCGCGTCACTGATTCCCAGCTCCCGGAATTCATCATAAAGGTTACGGCCATTCTGTATGGATACCTGCTTCTCCAGCACCCGCTTCTCCTCATAGGGAATGCCCCTTTTGCCAAGTACCTCCTGGTATGCCTTTTTCATCTGCATGGAGATCACGTCAAGCTTATCCTGCTGGATCAGGTTAATCCTTGTACAGCCGTGCCTGTCAATGAGATGTTCCATCAGCTCGCAGCCGGCCTTATAGGCGTCTATGGTCAGAAAGGGAGCATCCTCTGCCTCAATATTGATAGTCACAAGGGGCGTCTCCTTCTCCCGGAGCATGGCCGCAAGCCTGTTCGCAAGCTGCCCGCTGCCCAGATTCCCCTCCAGGATACAGCCGTCAAACCTCACGTAATTCAACAGGTCATAGATGGCCCCCTCCCCGTGCTCATGCCAGGTATCGTCGTAGAAAGCCCCGTAATTGCTGAATACATACAGCACATAGCCCCCTCGTTTCTTCAGGCTCCTGTGCACCGCCTTGATAATGACCTTCTGGCGTTCAAAGTTAGACGCATTTGTGATTAATGCTATATTCTTTGTGTCTCCCATATCCGCTGTGCTCCTCCGATGATAATATAAAAGCCCCTGACACATCCCTCTTTAGTATACCATATTCAGGAGACAATTTCATTCCCTATTTCGCCCCTGTCCGGTTCCCCCGCGTTCCTGTCCGTGTACATATCCAGAAGCCCCACGGTCTCCGTAGCGGGCCTCCCGTAGCTGTTACAGCATTTGTGGGATACCTCCTTCCCCTCAGACCGATCGTCCATGATCACACTCATCCGCAGGGCTCCCTTTTCCAATTCGCCGTCCAGATGCCTTACAATGTCCTCCAGCATGGCTTCGTCCACACCGCCGCCCGTATTCCTGTTATCGTTCCTGCCCATAGATACCTCTTTTCCACATGCTTTCCCGCATGATATGGCCCTTTCTATTATAATATTCTCACAAGGCTCCCAAGTCAACCTGTTTCATGCGCGGCCGCCGCGCAAAAACAACATTTCAATTACTTTTCACACCTGCGCCACCGCGAGGCAGTTTCTGTGCATCAGTCGCCGGTCACGGAGTGAGCAGTAACACATTTCAGCCTTGTATTGCCGTCGCTTTCCGTTTGTGATAAGATAATAGCAAAAGAAAACGGAGGATATTTATATGACTGATTTGAACATGTTTTCGCTGGAAGGCAGGACCGCCCTCGTAACAGGAGCCAACACAGGGCTTGGGCAGGGAATCTGCGTGGCATATGCAAAGGCGGGCGCCAATGTAGTCGGCGTTGCCAGAAGAAGCTGTCAGGAAACGGCAGACAAGATTTCCGCATTTCAGGGAAGCTTCCGGGAAATTCTCGCAGACCTCTCAGACATCTCCGTAATCCCCCGTATCGTGGAGGAGGCGCAGAAGGCCTTCGGCCGCGTGGACATCCTGGTAAATAACGCGGGAATCATTAAGAGATGCGATGCCGTGGACGTGACAGAGGAGGACTGGGATGCCGTCATAGACGTAAACGAAAAAATGGTATTCTTCCTGTGCCGGGCCTTCGCGGAAAAATGGATCGCGGATCAGAAGGGCGGGAAGATCATCAATATTGCCTCCATGCTCAGCTATCAGGGCGGCATCCGTGTCCCCGCCTACACCTCCAGTAAGAGCGCAGTGATCGGCCTGACCAGGGCCCTTGCCAACGAATGGGCCGGCCACAATATCAATGTAAACGGGATTGCCCCCGGCTATATGGAGACGAACAATACCCAGAACCTGAGAAGCGACGGGCAGCGCAGCGAGGAAATCCTTTCCCGTATCCCCGCAGGGCGCTGGGGTACTCCCGAGGACGTCGCCGGCGCCGCGATCTTTTTGGCCTCCGATGCCGCAGCCTATATTCACGGCTTTACCCTTGCCGTAGACGGCGGATGGCTGGCCAGGTAAAAGGCAGGAAAGATGCCGGGCACTCTGCCCGGCATCTTTTTCCCTTCCGTCCGTTATGAAAACTGGCTGTTATATAGGGCAGCGTACTTCCCGTTCCTTTCCATCAGCCCGCCGTGGGTCCCTGTTTCCTTAATGTCCCCGTCCTCCATATAAAGGATCATATCCGCATCCCGGATTGTGGAGAGACGGTGTGCGATGACGAAGCTTGTCCGGCCCTTCATAAGCTTTGCCATGGCCCTTTGGATCAGGACCTCCGTATGGGTGTCCACATTGCTGGTGGCTTCATCCAGGATCATGATCTCCGGGTCGGCGGCAATGGCCCTGGCAATGGTCAGAAGCTGCCTCTCCCCCTGGGAAATGTTTTCCGCCCCCTTTGTCAGCACCATGTCATATCCGCCGGGAAGCGTTTTAATAAAGTCATGGGCACAGGCCGACCTGGCCGAGGCTATGATCCTGTCCCTGTCCATATGCTCCTCCGCATACCCCAGGTTATCGGCAATCGTCCCCTCAAACAGCCAGGTATCCTGGAGCACCATGCCAAAGCGGCTCCTCAGCTCCTGCCTGGACATGTCCCGGATGTCCACCCCGTCCACCGCGATCACACCGCCGTTTATTTCATAAAAACGCATCAGCAGGTTGATCAGTGTCGTCTTTCCCGCTCCCGTAGGCCCCACCACAGCTACCTTCTGTCCGGGCTTTACTGTCAGGTTTACCCCATTCATCAACATACGGTCAGGCGTATAGCCGAACCGGACATCCTGGAAGGTCACGCTGCCGGAACTTTTTTCGGGAACCACGGCCTTCTCCGGCTCCGGCATTTCCTCCCGGGCGTCCAGCAGGGCAAAGATCCTGTCCCCGGCGGCCCTGGCGGCGCCAAAGCTTCCGGCCATTCCCGCCAGGGAAGAAAACGGCTCCGCAAACCGGCGCGTATACTCCAGCATGGCCTGCACATTCCCCACGCTGATTTGTCCCCCCACGGCCCACAGGCAGCCCACAGCCGCACAGAGTACATATCCCATATCATTTACCAGGGTGGTTATGGGGCTGACTGCGCCCGCGGTTGTCTCCGCCTTACAGGAGCTTTCCTTCAGCCGTTCATTCAGCGCATGAAATTCCCGTTTCGCCCGCTCCTGGTAACAGAATGCCTGCACCACCTGCTGCCCGTTATACATTTCTTCTATATACCCGTTCAGCCGGCCAAGCAGCTCCTGCTGCTTCCCATAATGCCTGCCTCCCGCCTTCATCACCCCCGCCGCACTCAGCAGGGAGAGGGGAACCATGACCACGGGGATCAGGGCCAGCTTCGGGCTGATCGCCAGCATCATCAGCAGGATTCCCACCGCGGTGATGATCTGTGTGACAATGGAGGTAAGGTTCTGGCTGACCGTATTGTTGATCGTGTCCACATCGTTCGTAATGACACTCAGGATATCCCCGTGGGTATGCGTGTCGTAGTAATCCAGCCTCAGCCTGTGCATTTTACCGTTGATATCGCTCCTGAGCCGCCGCATCACCCCGGCTGTGATCTTAGCCATATGGAATCCCTGCAAAAAGGAAAAGAACTGCGATATCAAATACAGGCATACCAGCGCCGCAAGCAGCCAGAGGATCGTTTCCCAGTAAAATATGCCGTCCCGGATGCTGTCAAAGAGCGTGGTTGTGACCCGGCCGATCACAAACGGCGCCATCACGGTGAAGACCGTGCTGACAGAGGCAAACAGCAGGACAAAAGCCAGCCGCACCCTGTATGCCTTCAGATACCCCAGAAGCCTCTTAAACGTACCCTTCTTCATGTCAGACCGCCTCCTTTCCCAGCTGTATCTCCGCAATCTCGCGATATAGCGGACAGGTCTCCAAAAGCTCCTTATGTGTCCCCTGCCCCACGATCCTCCCGTCGTCCACCACCAGGATACGGTCTGCGTCCAGAATGGAGCTGACCCTCTGGGCCACCATGATCACGGTGGCATCCCCCATGAACGCCTTCAGGTTCCTGCGCAGGGTCTGGTCGGTCTTCATGTCCAGGGCTGAAAAGCTGTCGTCAAACACGTAGATCTCCGGCTTCTTCATGATGGCCCGGGCAATGGCCATGCGCTGGCGCTGTCCCCCGGAAAGGTTGGCGCCGCCCTGGGAGACTCCGTCATGGTAGCCCTCCTTCTTTTTCAGGATAAACTCCTCCGCGCAGGCCACCCTGGCAGCCTCCCTCCAGTCCTGCTCCGTCCCCGCCTCCTTTCCGAAATTCAGGTTGGAAGCGATATCCCCGGAAAACAGGACATTTTTCTGCGGCACATAACCAATCAGGGAACGGAGCTCATCCACCGCGTATTCCCTGGCATTTACCCCGTCGATCAGGACTTCCCCGAACAGCGGGTCATACAGCCGGGGAATCAGCTTCACAATACTGGATTTCCCGCGTCCCGTTCCGCCGATGATTGCCGTAACCTCCCCGGGATGGGCTTCAAAGCTGATATCCTTCAGCACAGGCTCCGACGCGCCGGGATACGCAAAGGTCACATGGCGGAATTCCACTGTGGAACGAAAGAGGCGCTCCTCCAGCGCAAAGCCCCCGTCCCGGATACTCTTCTCCGTCTCCAGCACCTCCGCAATCCGCCCGGAACAGGCGAAGGCAGTGGGGAACATCATTATGACAAGCGCAAGCATCATAACGGACATCAGCACCATACTGATGTACTGGCTGTTTGCCACCAGGGATCCCACCTCCATGGCCCCCGTCTCCACATAATGTGCCCCCAGCCCCAAAACCGCCGCCGTGGTCACGCCAAAGATCACATTGATCACAGGCATCAGGAGGCTTGTGACCCTGCCGGAGGCCATTGCGGTGACGGCATGTTCCGCATTCGCCTCATCGAAGCGCCGGCTCTCCGCCTCCTGCCGGTTAAAGGCCCGGATGACACGGACTCCCTCCAGGGATTCCAGGAACAGCTGGTTGATCCTGTCCAGCTTTTTCCTTAATTTCACTGAATAGCGGGAGGCCATCAGGATCACAATGCCGCATCCGATCAGCAGAATCGGGATTGCAACGCTCAGCACGGAGCTGACCTGCCCCCCGGTAGCCGCGGAAAAGGCCAGTCCCGCTGCCGCCATCATGGGCGCCAGAATGCCGATGCGCAGAAGCATGGTAAGAAATCCCTGCACATTCGTAATATCCGAAGTACTCCTGGTAACCAGGCTGGCCGTGCCGAAGCGGTCGAGCTCCGCCGCGGAAAAGCCCTGCACCTTTTCAAACACCCGTCCCCTGAGCCGCGCCGCAAAATCGGTAGATATATAAGACGCAATCCTGACAGACAAAAAATTCACGATACAGGCCACCAGCGTGATCCCCGCCATAACGGCGGCAAGGGTCAGGATCCTGCTGCCAGACCCTTCCGCCACGCCCTCGTTGATCATCTGGGCCAGCAGCGACGGAAGCATCATTTCCCCCACCGCCGCTGCCAGTATCAGGCCCGACAGCAGAAGGATCTGATTCCATTTCAGCTTTATCTCTGTAAAAATTCTTTTCATAATCTTAACCTCATTTCTGCGCTGCTTTTTGCGCTTTCCATCTTCTGCCTCCTTTGTCATGCTGCCTGCCGGATCCCGGAGAGCCAAAACATCAGGCCCCCCAGGGCATACCGCTGCAATCCCATATAAGCCTGTGGGGAAACCTTTCCCCCATAATTCAGGATTTCCATATCCCCGCTGAAGCCGGTTATGAAAATGCCCGAGGGCGTAAACCCGTTTTTCAGATAAAAGCGCCTCCGGGCCAGCCGCTGCTCCCGGTTCCCGGCCCGTTCGTCAGGCCTCTCGATCAAAAGGACAAGCTTCTTTCCCGGAAACCGGCTGCGCACCGCCTGCATAAGCCTGCTGCCCGTCCCCCGGCTGCGGATGTTCCCGGAGACCGCCAGATAATCCACCATCACCATATCCTGATAGGGAATGACCACCACAAAGCCCTGCACGACACCGTCCTCCAGTGCAGTCAGAAGCTGCGCCTTGCCACTTTTCACAGAATGCCTGAGAACCGGGAAAGGCTTCCGCTCCGACTTCGGGAATGCCTCAAGATAAATTTCCCTGACCTCACGCCACTGCCCTTTGTCAATACTTACCATTTTCATAAACTTCCTCTCCTGTCTGCTTGCAATTTTCTCTTACAGGTGGTATTGTAAAGTATACAGTAACTGTAAAGTCAAGAGGTTTTTATAAAATAAAACAGAATTATTAAGATAAAGAAAAGGTTGGGAAATCCTTATGAAGAACGGGCAATATCTGTATACCACAGGGCAATTTGCCAGATTAAACGGGATCAACAAGCGCACTCTGCACTATTACGACGAGATCGGTTTATTTTCCCCTGAGAGAAAGGATGACAACGGATACCGCTATTACACCTGCTTCCAGACGGTGCAGCTGGAATTGATCGTGACTCTGCGAAAGATCGGGCTGTCCATCGAGGAGATCCTCCGTTATCAGGAAAGCCCCTCCGGCAGTTCCTTTGCGGAACTGATTGCCGAAAAAAAGTCCCTGATCGACAGATCGATCAGGGAGCTTATGGGCGCGAAGGCCTTTCTGGAGCAAAAATCGGACAAGCTGTCGCTGAGCATGACCGCACAGCATGGCAAAATAGATACCCTATCGCTCCCGGAACGGAAAATCCTGCTCAGCGCCCCCATAACAGGCAGCTATGGGGATGATGATTTTGCAGTCGCCGGGGACTTTTCCCTGCGCCTTAAGTCTGTCTTCGGACTCTATGATAACTTCGGAAGCCGCATCCCGGCAGAAAACATATTAAGAGGGGACATCCATAATTACGACTGTTTCTTCGCCTACGGCAGGAATGATATAAAAGACTGCGACGATATCCGGCCGGCCGGCGATTATCTGCGGGCATTCTGCATCGGCGGATGGGACAGGCTGGCCGGCGTATACCGGGCCATCTGCGCTTTTGCGGAAGATAACTGCCTGGAATTAGCCGGCCATGCATATGAGGAGGGGCTGAATGAGATGACCCTGCGGGATCGGGATGATTACATTACGATGATACTGATCCGATACAGGAAAAGGGTATGAATTTTTTTCACACCCTTATCTTCTGAAACGCAATCCTGGGGCTTCCGTCCGCCAGGGTGATCCTGCCGCAATACCGGAAGCCTGATTTTTTTAACAGCCCCTGCATGGGCTTGTTGTCGTCATGGGTGTCAATGCGGAGGTTCCCCGTCTGCTCAAAGGCCCATTCCAGGCAGAAAGAGGCCGCGCCCCTGACGCCCTCCGCAGACGCGATGCGGTGGACTACCGCGTATTCCCCGCCCTTCAGCCAGCTTCCGTCCCTGATATGTACATAGGCCGGATCCTCCTCCCGGGCAAAATAAAAGACACACAGGATCCTGCCATTCTCCACACAGACATGGCATTTCCCCTCCGTGATATCCTGCCTGACAAGGTCAGCCGGGGGATAAGACTCCCCCCACTGTGAAGGATTGCCATTTTGAGCCATAAACCTTCTGGCATTTGCATAAATATCCAGTATTTCCTCCAGTGAGTCCTCTGTCGCTTTTCTGATTTCCATATTCCTCCTCATTCCTGCGCTTCTCCCCGAACATATCTGAAAATGCCTTCCACAGGGTGTGCGCCGTACTTTGCGACGGGCAAAAATCTGCCGTCAATTTCCGGAAACCACACTGTCATATATGGCTTCCACACTGTGCAGCATGGTAGTATTCTGCCAGCCTCCCGTGCCGGGCGTGCCGGTATGCCAGAACAGGATCCCCCCGTAAGGGTTCTTCTCCACCTCCGCTTCCAGCCGCACAGCCTGTTCATATCCCTTTTCCAGCTTACAGGCAGGCTGGGGCGCAGTGGTGGAAGCCTCCGCTGTCAGACGCTTCCCTTCCAGGCTCACCCGGATCGTGCAGCCCGTGAGGTAGCAGGAGGTCAGGATCCGCTCCGTAAGATACCGGCTCCTGCCATCCCGATACTCCACCAGCGCCATTGCCACCGCATCGGAAGCCTCCCTGACGCGGATCACCCTGAGCGCATATCCCGTAAGCCTCACCGTGTCAAATTTAATACCGAAATCCATATACTGGCCCGCAATGCCAAAGCCCTGGCCCGCCGTCTTTGCCGGGTCGGCCTTCACCGTCATGCTCATGCCGCCGCTGTGCTCCCTCACAGGGGTGTAGCGGAGCCGCGCCCCCTGGACGCCCTGGTATAAGCCCTCGCCCACGCTGCCGTTGCCCGTCCGTCCATACCTCCAGGCAGGAGCGCCTGTATCCGCCGCCCAGCCACTAAAGTTTTCCGAATCAGGTTCCAGATCTTCCGGCTTGGCCCGGTCAAAGATCCACCTTCCCCCCTGAGCCGTTTCCCGGCTTCCGTCAGGCAGTTCTGAAAAATCGGTGAATAAGCGGTTCCTGTCCACCTCGCCTTCTTCCACAGGCTCTGCCAAAAAGGCGTCCGCCGCCTCCCCTTCCAGGCTGCCCTTCACCCTGGGACGTATGACCGCCTTCATATATCCGCCCTCGTCCGCCGCGGTCAGACGGTAAGCCCCCAGCGGCCTGTCACGCCTGGATATCCCGCAGAGCACGGCGCCCCCGCCCTCCGGGCTGTCACACCTGTACCAGCTGATGTCCGAGATATCCGCCTCCCCGGACGACAATTCATATTCCAGGATCAGCTTCCCATTGTCCCTTCTGATACAGGGCGCCTTTAAAAATGCTGGCGCAGGCTGCAGATATGGCTCCACCGTCACAGCCACAGCCGCCTCCAGGCCGTTCTCCGTACAGGCGCGGATGACCACTTCCCTGGCCTCCGTACCGTGATTACAGCCCGTCACCACGCAGGAAGCGTCCCCCTCCTGCCGGATCGTCACATAAGCCCCGTCCTCCGCGCTCACAGAGAACCTGGCCTTCTCCTCACAGGGCTCACGATTCCCGCAGGGCTCATAATCCCCGCAGGGCTCGTGGGAAAACAAAAATGCCTGGGCCGAAAGCACTGCCTCCTCCCCGAAGCTTATCACAGAAGGCTGCGCCGTAAGCGTAAGGAGCGTGGGGATCCCCACCCTGCCTGCACTCTCCGCCCAGGCCAGCAGCCCCATGGGATCCCAGCCGTCACTGCCTCCCAGAAGGTTCCCCACGTTGGCAGAATACCTGCCGTCCTGTTCCAGGATATACGCTTCCAGGGCCTTCTTTCCCTGAAGCTGTACGGTCTCCTCCGCCTCCTCCCCTCCCAGGGTCACAGGCTGCCCGTTCTGGCTGACCTGATACTGATAGCACTTCAGCGCTGTCCCGGGGTATTTCGTCCAATACAGCCTGACGCCCTCCCCGCTCTCATACCGGCAGCCTATCAGCGCCACCGGGCCTCCCTCCTTCGTCAGGTACTGGCAGCTCTCCGCATCGCCGCCCGCAAGCCTGCTTCGGAACAGGCAGTCTATAAACACGTCCCCCGTCTGCCTCGCCCGGTAGATGGGCCGCCCGCCGTAAAAGTCAAAATCACAGCCCACATAGACCGCATTTCCGTTCAGGGCATCGTCCGTACTCTCAAAATGACAGCTCTCGTACAGGGCGCGCTCCGCCCCGCAGATGGGGCTCAGATTCAGGCGGCTGACAAACCGGCAGTCCCTGGCGTAGAGCTTTTCCCCCTGCTGAATCGCCAGCTGCGCCTGGGTAATCGTGTCCGTGCGCTTGGGATAATTCAGGGAAGGATCCAGGGGATATACCAGATCCACACTACAGTAATTTCCCAGGGTAATCCCGGATACACAGAGCTCCTCCACCTGGAAATGCAGCATGGTATAATTGCCGTTGCAGGCGTGGGACTGCCCTCTGTTGCCCGCAATGACCACATCCTCAGAATGACCGGACAGGCCTTCTATATTCAGCGCCCCGCATCGGATCTGCATACCGAAGGGAAGCAAGTCCCCCGGCTTCTTCCGCATAAGATCCGTCGCGCCGGGATCGTCAATCCAATAGACGCCGGGGGCAATGTACACTGTCACCGGCCCTCCCGGCGCCTCACAGTCTTCCTGCGGACAGCCGGCCGGACACCCCGGGGCGGATTCAGTCCCCTCCGGGATGGCGCCGCACACCTCCGGGCCGTTAAAGGCCTGCCGGATTTCGCGGTAGACGTGAGGCCTGCAGGCAGCTTCCTCCTCCGGCAGGCTGCCGTCCAGCAGAACGGCCCTCTCATTCAGCTCCCTGTACCGGCCATGATACCAAAAGCCCTGCCCCTCCCAACAAATTTCCGATTTCAAACCTCTCATCCTTCTGTCCTCCCAGTCCGGCACATTTACAAAAGCCCTGCCGGAAACCGGCAGGGCGACCTGTCACCATGTATCAATACACAGAATTTGTATGAAAGTCAGTAATTATCAGCACTCACTTCAAAATAGCTCTGGGGATGGCTGCAGGCAGGACACACCTCCGGCGCCTTGGTCCCTACCACTATATGCCCGCAGTTGCGGCACTCCCACACCTTCACCTCGCTCTTCTCAAACACGGCTGCAGTCTCGATGTTATGAAGCAGGGCGCGGTATCTCTCCTCATGGTGCTTTTCAATAGCCCCCACAAGCCGGAACTTCTCCGCAAGCTCCCCGAACCCTTCCTGCTCTGCTGTCTTTGCAAATTCCTCGTACATATCCGTCCACTCGTAATTCTCACCGTCTGCCGCCGCACCGAGATTGGCCCTGGTATCCCCGATACCGTTCAGCTCCTTAAACCAGAGCTTAGCATGCTCCTTCTCGTTCTCAGCAGTCTTTAAAAACAGGGAGGATATCTGCTCATATCCCTCCTTCTTCGCCACTGAAGCAAAATAAGTATACTTATTCCTCGCCTGTGACTCACCGGCAAATGCCGCCTCCAGGTTTTTCTCAGTCTGCGTTCCCGCATATTTGTTCATTGTAATATCCTCCTGTATTGTTAAAAATCATAACGGCTTAAAATCGCTGGCCGGATGCTTGCACCACGGGCAGATAAAGCCTTCGGGAAGCGTATCCCCCTCGTAGATGTAGCCGCACACGGTACAGATAAAGCCCTTTTTCTTCTCCTGCGCCGCGGGAGCTGCCTTGATATTTTTCTGATAGTACTGGTAAGTCACAGAATTATCCTCCGACAGCACGGCACAGTCCGTCACATCGGCCAGGAACAGGGTATGAGTCCCCAGGTCTGTGGCAGATACCACCCTGGCAGATATATACGCATTACATTCATTGGCAATGTAGACGATGCCGTTGCCTGACCGCTGGTATTCCACAGCCTCCAACTTATCCACTTCCGCCCCGCTCTGGAAGCCCCAATGCTTAAAAGTACCAAAGGTAGATTTTTCTGTCAGTACGGACACATTAAATTCCCCTGTACGGAGGATCATATCATGGGTATAGTTTTTCTTGTTCACCGCAACAGTAATACGGTTCGGCTCTGTGGTCACCTGGGACACTGTGTTCACAATACACCCATTATCCTTCTCTCCCTCCCTGGCTGTCAGGATAAACAGGCCATAGGTCAACTGATACATCGCTTTCTTATCCAAAATATCCTCCTCTTTCCTTCTTAAATACATTCCAACAGCCATCTCGTCCCGGTCAGTGCATTCCTCTCAATCAGCTTCACATACTCATCCCTTGGATCTTCGCCCGTGTAAGCACATCTCATCGCGACAGCGCGGATGGCCTCTCCGAAATGCGGATGCTTTGCCCCGATATCGAAGAGCTGCTGCAGCGTTATCTTTATGGGCCGGGAATCCAGTACGCCGTTGAAGATAACCTCCGCCGTGTTGATCTTGAAATCCTTCACAAACATATCTCTCCAGTCTTCAAAGCAGAATCCCTGCTTCTGCCCCTCGATCATATACCAGATACTGTCGGGATACGGAGTGCGCAGCTCCTTGTACTTACTACCAAACACTCTCATAAGCCCTTCCCCCTTTATATTGATTTGCAGTCCCCAAATCCTGTTTTTATTTTACCATAATAAATGATTTATTTCTACCATAATCCGCTTCTATTTTCAGAGAAAGATGATCATGCTTTCAGGGACAATTCCTGCACTCCACTATCCCCTCTGTAAGGTGAGACAATATGACAGGTTCCTCCTTAGCCCAGGAAAAATCCACCTGGCAGCTTCCCCTTTCCATCCTGCCTTCATATTTACTTCCATACACGGTAATTCTTTCTCCCGGTTCCAGTATAATATTGGGCAGCCTTCCCTTTAAGATTTCCTCATAGTCGTCGCTGAGGAAATAATCCTCCAGATGGATATTTGTACTGCCTGTGTTCTCCAGCACTACACTGTCCTGAGTCCCATTGATGGAAAAATAACAGATAGAAAGCTGTTCCTTATCCACAATCTCGTAATCGGGAACCACGATCAGCTTTTCATTTTCCCCCAGATACTCCTCCGCCAGAATCTCTGCTTCACTGCCTTCTATATATTTCCCATTGACCTCATAGCCTTTTACCTCTATCCCGCTGTTAGCCTTTACAGAGAGTGTGATCGGGATTCCCGCAAAGTACCAGCTATTCTCTGATACTGGCTGCCCGTTGATACATGCCTCCACCGCCCCGCCTTCCGCCTCCGCCTGAAACAGGGCCCCGCAGTCCCATGTCCGCATCATCTCTGAAAGCACATTTGCCCTTCTGTCCTCCGCAAACCTTCGGATGACCTGCATTTCTTCCACAACATCCTCGATGCTGTTATCATCTGACTCCCATATGGAGTCCTTCAGAATATCTGTCTGCCCCATCATATATTCCAGTTCAGCCCATCTGGAAGCATTCAGCGTCTCCAGTGTCCAGTCCACATTTTCCTTGGAAAAGCTGTTATTTCCCAGGTTGATCACCTGGTTGATAAACGCATCCCTGCATTCTTTACGTTCCATCAGCCTGGCAAATATCATGGTATACTGATCCGGGTCGCACAGCTCCTGCAGCACTTCCGCAGTCACATCCCTGCCTATCCACCCAAAGAAAATCAGGCCCATCCCATAATCCAGATCATAGAGCAGGTAACGGTATCGTCCGTCGAAGACCGTACCCTCACGATACTCCTCCCCATCCGCCGCCATATAACGATATACCTTGACATTCCCCGCCCAGTCATAATTATTCACATAATATTCAATCGCCGCGTAATGCAGAAGGTTGTCCACATCTATTGTCTTTGTTACCTTCTCCCACACTTTGTCATCGTTTATGTCCGCGTCCCTGAGCCAGATACAAAAGCTGTTATATTCTTCCGCGCTCTGCCGTTCCAGCGGATCCTGCCCCTCCGATATTTCCATCTGGTTCATACTATTCCCGCAGACTGCCATTTCCCCCTCGTAGAAGCCGTACTTTTCACGGAAATACCTGTCGTCATACGCATTTTGCAGCCAGTACACCCCCTGGTAGCATCCGTTGATATACACCGCCGCACTGCGGGACACCAGTACATCGGGAAATCCTGATTGGCCTGCAAGCTCGCAGCACAGGGTGTTCCTGATAAACCCGTAACCGTTATCCTGACCTGAATTGTGCAGGGACAGCCTCTGAAATTCCTGAATATTCTCGCCTGTGCTGTCAGAGATCAGCTGGCTGAAAAAGGGATAGGTAAACTCATTTACCTCGTCATAGCTGTGCCTGGCAATGAGCCGGAATGATTTCTGGTTTTTGACACGCGCCGCCCTTCCATAAATCTTAATGCCGCATTCCTGCGAGATGATCTCCCCGCCGTCCCTGTCGAAGACCGCCGCATGGACTTCCAGCTCCGTTTCCTCATAATAATTCGCAGGAACCAGGACATGCTGCGGATTCACACCTGGATTTTCCGCCATATACTCGTCCCATCGCCGGCCCCTGACAAAGATTCCGTCCTCATAGCCAAACAGGCTGTCTTCATCCCCCTGTACACAGACCACATAGTCCGTCTCCAGGTACCTTCCCTCCCCCAGGATCAGATAATTGCGCTCCTGCTGTTCCAGAAGGGTGCCGTCTTCCAGACAGGTGAAGAACAAAAAGCTGTACGCGCTTCCCTCCGGCTCCGCATACAGGGCCAGGGGCTCCGTGTACTCCCTCACGTTGCCCCAGTCTTCCGAAGGCTTTTTCCCGTCGACAGTATAATATACAGTCCCTTTCCCTGACGGCATCCGTACCGTTACCGTCATGCCCTCCCGGTAAAAACCGCTGTCCGGGAAAACATATATTTTCCCACTGTTTTCTATTTTAAAATTATAAAACAGAAGCCATGCACTGCCTATCAAGAACAGCACACAGCCTGCCACAAATAACCTGATCTTACGCTTTTCCACCTGGCGCCTCCAAATCGGTCTCTCAAGCTACAATATCACCCTCATAAGTCAATACGGATACGGCAACCCCTTTCATCCCTCCCAGCCGGAGCAGGAGATCATCCTGGCGGTCCGTCTTGATTTCAACGATCATCCGCAGCCTGCCCTCGGACAGGTAGCTTGACCTGATCCTGGAATAACTGCAGTACTCCTTCACGGATTCCCTGACCGCTTCCAGGTCGCCCTCCATGCCGTTGACCACCAGAACATAAGGAGCCTTCAGCACCGGGATATGGCTGAGCACAAAGAGAAGCACCGTCAGTAACAACGTTACCACAATTGCCAGCAGATACTGCCTCGCGCCGCACATAATGCCTGTGGCCACCCCCCAGAACAGGAAAAACAGATCCAGGGAGTCCTTCACCGCGGAACGGTATCTCACAATGGACAGGGCACCCACCATACCAAGGGACAGCACCAGGTTGGACTGGATTGCCAGCACAATGGCGGCGGTAGTCACAGTCATGCCCACCAGGGATAGATTAAAATTACTGTTGTAAAAGGATTTCCTGCCCAGCAGCCGGTAGAGAAAGAACAAATACAGTGACAAAAGCACGGCAGCGGCCAAAGACAGCAGAATCACCTGAAACGTGATCCCTCCGCCGTCAAAATACTCCAAAAAAGATTTTTTCAATATATCCTTAAAAGTCGTCATATTCCCAAGCCTCTCCCAAGCTTTCTTCCCAGATAGTACTTTGAAAATGTGCTCTTCTGCAGTCCTCCCGTATCCAGCAGGTCATGCAGGAACCCCGGCAAAACTTCCGTATATTTTACCTCCAGCAGCAGTCTGCCCGCCTCCTGGACAGGATACCTGAAGATATCTTCCTCAAAAAAGCGGTCAATCTGGTCAGAAAAGCATATTCCTGTATCAAAAGTAATGCGCACATCTCCCACATCATATACATAGGGTTCCCTGTTATACTCCACTATTATTTTAGGGCGCAGGCCCTTTGTGAAGCAATCCGTCAGGAAACGGTTTACCACCCTGTCCCCGGCCGGATACTCCGCATTGTCCGCATTCTCCATCAGGCGGCAGCATAAATCTTTCGATATCTCCGCACTGTCCTTGCGGATTTTGGAATGCATTTTTATCTTCTGTTCCAGCCGGATCATCCCCGGATCATGGTTGTATATACGGAGCCGCCACTTGCTCCGCGGCTCCGTGCCTGTTTCGTTTGCATGATATGCACTGTCAGCATAGTCATCAAAATAGAGGCTCCGGATATTGTACCGGCCGCTGCGGCCGGCCTGCGGATCCACGTCGCAGACTGCGGCAATCCTCATACGGATTTCTTCTGCCTGGAGCCGGTCAATAATGAATTTCTCCTCATATCGAAATAAAGACAACCTGCAACCGCACCTCCATTTTCTACAGCCATGATAGCATAAGCGGACTCTGAAGTCAACACCTCCGGACAAGCGCCAGCTGGCAGGCCCGGTCAAAAGCATCACGGCGGGCCCGGCCGCTTATGTCACACGGCCGGACTTCGTTCAGTTTTCTCCCATCTTTATAAGCTTGGCCGCCTGGTCGGCAGCGATACAGGCATCCAGGATCTCCTGGATATCGCCGTTCATCACCTTATCCAGCTTATAAATGGTAAGTCCTATCCTGTGGTCGGTGACGCGGCCCTGGGGAAAGTTGTAGGTGCGTATCTTTTCGGAGCGGTCCCCCGTGCCGATCTGGCTTCTCCTCATCTCCGCCTCCGCGTCATGCCTCTGCTGCTGCTCGATATCATAGAGCTTGGCCTTCAGCAGCGCAAACGCCTTGGCCTTATTTTGTATCTGGGATTTCTCCGTCTGGCTGTAGACCACGATACCGGTGGGATAATGGGTCAGCCGCACCGCAGAGTCGGTGGTATTGACACACTGCCCGCCGTTCCCGGAAGCACGCATGACATCGATCCTGATGTCCTTCTCGTCGATGACAATATCAATATCCTCGTCCACCTCCGGCATCACAGCCACGGAAATCGTGGAGGTATGGATGCGCCCGCCGCTCTCCGTCTCAGGCACCCGCTGTACCCTATGGACACCGCTCTCATATTTCATCCGGGAATACGCGCCCTGCCCGGTGATCATAAACTGTACTTCCTTCATCCCGCCAATGCCGATTTCATCCGCATTCAGCGTCTCCACCTTCCATCTCTGGCTCTCCGCATAATGCACATACATGCGGTAAATCTCCGCGGCAAACAGCGCCGCCTCATCGCCGCCTGCACCGGCGCGGATCTCCACGATCACATTCTTGTCGTCGTTGGGATCCTTGGGAAGCAGCAGCACTTTAAGCTGCTGTTCCAATTCCTCAATGCGCTTTTTGCTGTCGTTCAGCGTCTCCTTGATCATCTCGCGCATCTCCTCATCTGTCTCCGCCTCCAGCAGCTCCAGTGAGTCATCCACATCCTGCCTGCATTTCTTGTATTCCGTATAGGCATCCACCACAGGCGACAGATCGCTCTGCTCCTTCATAAGCATGCGGAAGCGCTCCTGATTGTTCGCCACCGTGGGCTCATGCAGCTCGCTCAGGATTTCCTCAAAGCGAATCAATAAATCATCTAATCTGTCAAACATTTTACTCACTCCATTCTATCGCATTCCCATCGGCAGCCCCTGCCCCGATGCAAGCTGTCCCCGCCGCGCGGGCAGGCCGGGAGTCTTCCTTCCAATCCCTTATTTTCCTGATCATGCCAAAGTATGGCGCAGGACGCCGGATACCACTCTGTCCAGTCCCGCATAATCCTTTATCACCCGGAGCTCTCCAAAGCCCTTTTCTTTCAGGAGACCGCAGACCGCTTCTCCCTGATCATACCCTGTCTCACAGAACAGCAGGCCGCCGGGCTTCAGGTACTCCCCGCATTCCTCTGCAAGCCTCCGGTAAAAGGCCAGTCCGTCCTCTCCCCCGTCCAGCGCGGTGAGAGGCTCATGCTCCCTTACCTCCGGCATCAGACTGCCTATGACCCCGCTGGGGATATAGGGCGGATTCGCCACAAGCATATCAAACCTCCCGCTTACATTTACAAACAGGTCGCTCTCCACAAACCGCACCTGCCTGTCCGGTGTCAGCAGCCTCCGGGCGTTTTCTTCCGCCACCTTCAGCGCTTCTTCCGATATATCCGCTCCAAGGCCGGTACAGTCATTGGAATACTTCAGCAGGCTGATCAGGATGCAGCCCGACCCGGTGCACATATCCAGGATGTCCATACCGTCCCGCAGCTCACGCAGCGCCTCCTCCACCAATATCTCAGTGTCCTGCCTGGGGATCAGTACATGCTCGTTGACCCTGAACGCCAATCCCATAAAATCCTGAAACCCTGTCAGCTGCTGCAGAGGGATCCGCTCCGCCCGCCTTGCTGCCAGGGAGAGGAATCCGGCTTCCCGCTCCGGCGCCAGCTCCCTGTCCCCATGCGCCAGCAGGTCATTACGGTTCGTCCCGCACACATGCTCCAGAAGCAGCCTGGCGTCCAGGTCAGCTTCCTCAACCCCTGCCTCCGCCAGGATACTGCGTCCCTTTTCATAACATTCCCTGTAAGTCATAGCTTCCCCATTTCCATACCCGTTTCATTCCCACCCTGCCAATCCGGCAGCCTGTCTGCATGATTCCCTTTTCAGCCCGGGGCTTCCCCGTCCTCCAGGGAATTCGGCTCCCATCCGGAAGCTTCCCTCTCGTCCAGGGGCTCCGGTTCCCAGCCCGGGGCTTCCCCCTCGTCCAGGGGCTCCGGTTTCCAGCCGGAGGCTTCCCCCTCGTCCAGGGGCTCTGGCTCCCAGTCCGGGGCTTCCCCGTCTGGCCGGGAGCCCTCCCCATCCATCCAGGATTCGTCCACCTCATAGCCGAAATTCTCGTATAAATACTGCCTCCAGTCAAAAACTGCCTCCACTGCCGCTATGGCGACCTCAGCCATGCTTTCATCGGGCTCTTTGGTCGTCATCCTCTGAATCATCATCCCGGGAGCGGAAAGGATACGGACTAAGATATTGTTGCTCCTTCCCGCCAGACGGATGATCTCATAAGAGATACCGGCTACCACGGGCATCAGCAGGATGCGCAGCACCACCTTCAGCACCACGCTGTCCACCCTGATAAAGAAAAAGAGTATAATGCTCACAAAAAAAACAAAAAAGAGAAAGCTGGTGCCGCATCTTCTGTGGAGCCGCGAGCTTCTCATCACATTGTGAACCGTCAGCGGCCTGCCCTTCTCGACACAGTTAATACACTTATGCTCCGCGCCGTGATACTGGTACAGCCTCCTGATATCTTTCATGGCGCTGATTCCCCACACATAAAGAATAAAGATGAGGATACGGATTGCCCCTTCTATGATTGCCATCAGCGATTCATTCCTCACATATCCCTTCAGCAGGGAAGCAAGAAAATAAGGCAGCACCACAAAGATTCCCACTGCCATGACAATGGCGAACACTGTGACCAGCGCATTTACCAGCCCCTCACTGCCGCCGGGCTTATCCTGCGCCCTGTCAGTCCCCGTGCCTTCCTCCTCATAGAAGGATGCGGAGTAATTTAACACCCTCATCCCAAGGATCATGGAATCTATAAAATTAAAGCATCCCCGGATAAAGGGAATTTCCTTTATCCTGCTGCCGTGCATGACCCCCTGGTAATTTTCCAGCTCCACACTGACCTCGCCATCAGGCTTCCTGACCGCAACGGCATACTTTTCGCTGTTTTTCATCATAATGCCTTCCAGGACCGCCTGACCGCCGATTCCGGAATAACGACTACATTTTTTTCTCGCCATATTTTCCTTCATTCCTCCACTGGTAATGGATCCTTTTGCGCAAAAAAGGTTGAGATACAGCACCTCAACCTTTCCTGAATTCCTATTTAACGCCGTATTTTCTGTTGAACTTCTCAATACGTCCATCGGCTCTGGCTGTCTTCTGCTGGCCGGTGTAGAATGAGTGGCACTTGGAACAGACTTCCACGTGAATCTCGGGCTTTGTGGATCCCGTCACGAATGTGTTGCCACAGTTGCAGGTTACGGTTGCCTGATAGTACTGGGGATGGATACCTTCTTTCATCTCTTTTCACCTCTCTATGTGATAATCGCCTGTATGTTTTGTTCTCATCCGCACTGCTTATGGAACCACAAACAGCGGTATTATTGTAACATATGGATGGTATCCTTGCAAGTCCTTTTTCCATAACTTTTAAATAAACTTGTTCTTTTTTACCATCTGGACAAATTCACTGTTATTCCGCGTCTTTGAAAACATGTCCAGGATGCGGTCTGTGGCCTCGTCGGGCTTCAGGCCGTTGAGCGCCTTTCTCATAACGTTTATAGCCTCCAGCTCCTCGCTGTTCAGCAGCAGATCCTCTCTCCTGGTGCTGGACTTGGCCAGGTCGATGGCAGGGAAGATGCGCTTCTCGGAAAGCTTGCGGTCGAGCACCATCTCCATATTACCGGTGCCCTTAAATTCCTCATAGACCACATCATCCATCTTGCTCCCGGTCTCTACGAGCGCAGTCGCCAGGATGGTCAGGCTCCCGCCACCCCTCATATTCCTCGCCGCTCCGAAGAACCTCTTGGGCATGTGCAGGGCCGCCGGATCCAGGCCGCCGGAAAGCGTACGCCCGCTGGGCGGCACTACCAGATTGTAAGCCCTGGTCAGACGTGTAATGCTGTCCAGGAGGATCACAACATCCTTCTTATGCTCCACCAGCCGCTTTGCGCGCTCGATTACCATCTCGGAAACCCTCTTATGATGCTCCGGCAGCTCATCAAAGGTGGAATAAATGACCTCCACATTATCTCCTACAATGGCCTCCTTGATATCCGTAACCTCCTCGGGCCGCTCGTCTATCAGCAGGATCAGCATATGCATATGCGGATTGGAGCGCAGGATGGATTTGGCCACTTCCTTCAGAAGAGTGGTCTTACCGGCCTTGGGAGGAGACACGATCATGCCTCTCTGCCCCTTTCCCACAGGGCTGACTAAATCCATGGCCCTCATGGCGATGCTGCAGCCGGGAGTCTCAAGCCGGATCCTCTCATTCGGGAATATGGGAGTCATATCCTCGAAACTCATTCTCTTTGCCGATTCTTCAATGGTATAGCCGTTGATCGTACGAATGAACAGCAGGGCGCTGAATTTCTCCTGCTGTGTCTTAATCCTCTTATTCCCTTTTAAAATATCGCCGGTTTTCAAGCCGAAACGGCGGATCTGGCTGGGCGCCACATAGACATCGTTCTCTCCGGGCAGGTAATTCTCGCAGCGGATGAAACCGTATCCGTCCGGCATCACCTCCAGGATACCGCTTGCCTCCTCGCCGCTGTCAAGCTCCTTGGGATAATTCTTCTCATCGTATACCTCCGTCACGCGGTTCGGACGGGGAGCAGGAGCGGCAGCGGCCTCCGGCCTGGGCGCTCCCTCGCTGCGCTGGGTGCTGCTGGCCTCCGCGCGGTAGCTGTTCTCACTGCGTACACCCGGGGCCGTATCCTGCTTTCTGGGCGTCGGACGCCGGACAGGTTCATTCTTTGCCTCGTTTTTAGGCTCGGGTTTTGCGTCACGCTTGGTCTCGTCCAACTGCTTCAGCCTCTCATCTTCCGCCAGCATGGCCTCCACCAGCTCGGCCTTTTTCATGGATGAAGTGCCCTTCAATCCCCGTACCTTCGCAAGCTCCCTCAACTGTACAAGTGCCAATGATTCGTATTTTTCCTTCATAGTTTCCCTCCGATTTTAAGCCGTAAAAACCATCCATAAAATATTATATCTCCGATTTCCTATGGTGGGGTACTGGCAAGATGTGTCATGGACGTGATTCCTTGACCTCATGATTGACGTATCATGCTCTCAAAAACATTATAATACAAAGCCATAAAAATAGGAAGCATTATTTTTCTTTTTTCTGCCCTAATTTTCAAACACTTCTTGCGAAGCGTCCCAAACTATTATATGATGATAGCGAGGTAATTACAGATGATATGATTTGTGAAAAAAGAGGTATTGACATGACAACAAACGAGAAAGCCCTTATCATGCATGAACAATGGAACGGCAAGCTGGAAACCGTATCCAAGACTCCCGTGAAAACCCGGGAAGACCTGGCCGTTGCGTATACTCCCGGGGTGGCGGAGCCCTGTAAAGTCATCGCAGGGGATAAGGAGGCGGCATATAAGTACACCATGAAGGCCAACACGGTGGCCGTGGTATCCGACGGAAGCGCCGTCCTGGGACTGGGCAATATCGGCCCCCATGCCGCCATGCCCGTGATGGAAGGGAAATGCGTGCTGTTCAAGGAATTCGGCGGCGTCAACGCCGTCCCCATCTGCCTGGACACACAGGACACCGAGGAGATCATCAAGGCCGTCACCTGGCTGGCCCCCGCTTTCGGCGGCATCAACCTGGAAGATATCTCCGCCCCCCGCTGCTTCGAGATTGAAGAACGCTTAAAGGCGGCGCTGGATATCCCCGTGTTCCATGACGACCAGCACGGTACCGCCATCGTCGTCCTGGCCGGGATCATCAATGCCCTGAAGGTGGTGGGTAAAGAAAAGGAAAACTGTAAGGTAGTGGTAAACGGCGCGGGAAGCGCCGGCGTGGCGATCACCAGGCTGCTTCTGACCTACGGCTTTTCCAATATCATCCTGTGCGACAAGGTGGGGATCGTATCCAAGTCCACCGAGGGCCTGAACTGGATGCAGCAGAAAATGACCCAGGTGACAAACCCGGACAATGAGACCGGAACCCTGGCCGACGCCTTAAAAGGGGCGGATATCTTCGTAGGCGTTTCCGCTCCCAACATTGTCACTCCCGAAATGGTGTCTTCCATGAACCGGGACGCGATCCTGTTCGCCATGGCCAACCCCGTGCCGGAAATCATGCCCGACGCGGCCAAGGCCGCCGGCGCCCGGGTAGTGGGAACGGGGCGCAGCGACTTCCCCAACCAGGTGAACAATGTGGTGGCCTTCCCCGGCATTTTCAAAGGCGCCCTGGAGGGACGGGCCGCCCAGATCACGGAAGAGATGAAGCTGGCGGCGGCGGAAGCCATTGCCGGGCTGGTTCCCCCGGAAGATCTGAGCGAAGACAATATCATGCCCGAAGCCTTCAACCCAAAAGTCGCCGAGCTGGTTGCCGAGGCGGTAAAGTCCCATATCCGATGACGCCCCCGGCACAACAGCCCCGCACCCCCGGAAGCGGCGCCCGGGGGGAGAACCGGATTCCCGGGGACTGGTACGGAAAACCCTACCATTCTCTGGACGCGTGGTGTAAAAACACGCTCCGCCGCAAATGCTATAAGGTCGCCCTGAACGCCCATATGACCTGCCCCAACCGGGACGGGACAAAAGGCACCCGGGGCTGTATCTTCTGCAGTGGAGGCGGCAGCGGTGAGTTTGCCGTATCCACCGCAGGAAAATCCGTGGCGCGGCAGCTTTTGGAGGGGGAGGCCCTTCTCTCCGGGAAGGCGGCCCTTTCCGGGGACACCCCCTGCATTATCGCGTATTTCCAGGCTTACACGAACACCTATGCCCCCGTGGAATTTCTGGAACAGATTTTTTCGCAGACCCTGTCCTCCCCCAGGGTGTGCGGCATCTCCATCGCCACCAGGCCGGACTGCCTGCCGGAGGATGTACTTGCACTCCTCTCCTCCCTGAAGGAACGTTTCCCGGGGAAATTCGTCTGGGTGGAGCTGGGCCTGCAGACCATCCATGAGGACACGGCCCGTTTTATCCGAAGGGGCTACGGCCTGGAATGCTTTGAGGAAGCCTTCAGGAATCTGCGGTGCCGGGAAATCCCGGTTATCGTACATTCCATCCTGGGGCTGCCAAGGGAATCCCGCGCACAGATGCTGGCGACCAACGCTTATCTGAACCGCCTCCGCCCCTTCGGCGTCAAGCTTCAGCTGTTGCATGTGCTTCATGGCACCGATCTGGCGGACTGCTATGCGAAAGGGGAATTTGAAGTGCTGGGAAAAGAAGAATATCTGGAGCTGGCCGCAGACTGCCTGGAGAGGCTCTCACCCGAGATCGTGATCCACCGCGTCACCGGCGACGGCCCTAAGAAACTGCTGATCGCCCCCCTGTGGAGCGCAGACAAAAAAAGCGTGCTCAACGGCCTGCACCGGGTTCTCAGACAGCGGGGCTCCATACAGGGCTGCGCAGACAATTGACAGGAGCAAAGAATATGTTACAGGATCCCCTGACCATCAATAAACTGATCGTGCTGTATATGCTGAACCGCGTAAGCTTCCCCATGACCACCGCCCAGGTCAGCGATTTCATCCTGGAGAAGGATTATATGAATTTCCTCACCCTCCAGCAGGTCATCAGCGAACTGACGGAGGCGAAGCTGATCCAGCCAAAGACCATACGGAACCGCACCCAGCTCTCCATCACCGAGGAGGGCCGCAGTACTTTGCATTTTTTCGAGAACCGTGTGGGCGACGCCATCAAGGAGGACATCAACAGCTATTTCCGGGAAAAGGAATACTCCCTGCGCAACGAGGTCTCCATCCTGGGGGATTATTACAAATCCACCTCCGGGGAATACGAAGCCCGTCTGGTGGCCAGGGACAGGGATATCCGCCTGGTGGACATCACCCTGTCCGTGCCCACGGAAGAAACGGCCGCCGCCATCTGCGACAACTGGCAGAAAAAGAACCAGGAGATCTATCAGTTCCTGGTACGGCAGCTGTTCTGACCGGGGCTGTGCTGATTGCAAAATGATTCAAATTTAGTCGTTAACAGTATATTGGATGAGGCAAGTAAATCTGATCAGGAACGGAGGAAAGGATATGGTAGAGATTATGACAGATAAACAATTTGACAAAATTATAAAAATGATCTCCATGATTTTGGATGGCTGCAAAGATCTGGACGAAGCCAAAAGGAAGGTGAACGAACTTTCTGACACTCCTAAAAGAGAAAACGAAGATTAAGAAAGAGAGCGGAACTTGCCACCGCTCTCTTTTTAGCCTCCAATCCCCTACGTCTCCTGCCGCGCCGTCCCCTCCGCGGCTTCTCTCCTGATCTTCTTCATATGCTCCCGTATCTTCACCTCATAGCCGTTCCCTGAGGGCCTGTAGAATTCCTGCCCGTCCAGCTCATAGGGCAGGTACTGCTGGGCCACATAATGGTTCGGATAGTCATGGGCATACTTATATCCCGTCCCATGCCCCAGCTTTGCGGCCCCCTTGTAATGGGCGTCCTGCAGATGGGTGGGAATGGGAAGGTTTCCCGTGCGCTCCACCGCCTGCATGGCCTTCCCAATGGCCTCACAGGCCGCGTTGCTCTTGGGCGCGCAGGCTATATAGCTCACCGCCTGGGAGAGGATGATCTGTGCCTCCGGCATCCCCACCCGCTCCACCGCCTGGGAGGCGCTTACGGCAACCGAGAGGGCGTTGGGATCCGCATTCCCCACATCCTCCGCCGCGCAGATCATGATCCTGCGGGCGATAAAGGTCACGCTCTCCCCGGCATACAGCATCCTCGCCAGATAATACACCGCCGCGTCCGGATCCGATCCCCGCATACTCTTGATAAAGGCGGAGATAGTATCATAATGGTTATCCCCCGTCTTGTCGTAACGCATCACCCTTTTCTGGATGCATTCCTGAGCCACCTCCAGGGTAATGTGTATCTTCCCATCCCCGCTCCGGTTCGTGGTCATCACGCCCAGCTCCACCGCATTCAGGGCATGTCTGGCATCCCCTCCCGACAGCTCCGCCAGAAAGTCCAGGGCGTCCTCCTCTATGACCGCATTGTAGGCCCCCATACCCCGGTCGGGATCCTCCACTGCCGTCCGGATCAATGCCTTCACCCCTTCCACAGGGATGGGCTTCAGCTCAAAGACGATGGAACGGGAAATCAGCGCGCCGTTTACTTCAAAATAGGGGTTCTCCGTGGTGGCCCCGATCAGGATCAGCGTGCCGTCCTCCACAAAGGGAAGAAGATAGTCCTGCTGCCCCTTGTTAAACCGGTGGATCTCATCGATAAACAGGATGGTGCGCTTCCCATACATCCCCTGCACGTCCTTCGCCTTCGCCACCACCTCCTCCATATCCTTTTTCCCTGCCACAGTGGCGTTGATCTGGGTAAATTCCGCGCTGGTGGTATTGGCGATGACCTTCGCCAGGGTGGTCTTTCCCGTGCCCGGCGGGCCGTAAAAGATGACAGAGCTGATCTTGTCCGCCTTGATGGCGCGGTACAGCAGCTTATCCTTTCCCAGGATATGTTCCTGCCCCACCACCTCCTCCAGCGTCCGGGGACGCATCCTGGCCGCCAGCGGGGCCTCCTTTTCCATATTCGTATTCCGCATGTATTCAAACAAATCCATAGCCGTATCCGCCCCTGTGATCTGTACCGCAGCCTTCCCCGCCGCGGAATGCAATCCCCAAATCCCCGGCCCGCAATCCCGCCGGGAATATTGTCATTTCTTCAATGTAACCTTATTCTCCCGCACCGTCACCGACTTTAAGCTGCGCAGGAAACTTGAAATGCGGCTGTAGCCGAATTCCTTCAGATCCAGCTGGCGGTATCTCTTGTGCAGCTCGTCATTCAAGGTGGAAAGATTATCAATGACGCCCCCGCTCTTTTCTATCATACGGCAGATTTCCTTTTCCAGCTCCTCCTTCGTCAGGGAGGACTGCCTTTTGGCATAGAGCTGATTGTCTATTTTCACTACCTGGACATCCGATATTTTCTCACCGATAAAGGTACTGAGCTTAAAATAGCCATAGTTACGCACATCAAAATCCGAGAATTTTTCATTTAACCGGTTCCCGATCTGGGCCAGATCCACAATACCCTCGTCATCCTGATTGATCAGCATCAGGATCACCTGCCGCACCTCTGCGATGGAGGTCACGTTCTGGTCATCCGCGCTGCTCTCCGTCTCAACGGTGCTCTTATTCTGCTCCGCCACCAGGTTCAGATGGATGAACTTGTTACAGGCCCTGGTCAGCGCCTGGGGCGTCTTGGACTCCCCCATGCCCAGCACGAACATATTCTCCTCCCGAAGGCGCATGGCAAGCCTGGTGAAATCACTGTCGCTGGTCACAAGGCAGAAGCCCTGAACCTTATTTTTATATAAGATGTCCATAGCGTCAATGACCATGGCCATATCCGTGGCATTCTTCCCCGTGGTATAAGAAAACTGCTGCACGGGCATGATGGAATGCTCCAGCAGGATCCCTTCCGTCCAGCCGTTCCCCTTAGACCAGTTCCCATAGATCCTACGGTAGGTGGACAGGCCGTAATTCTCCATCTCCTCAAAGATTGTGGCCGCGTACTTTGAGCTCACATTATCCGCATCGATCAGCACCGCCAGCTGCATTTTTTCCATATTAATCTCTGTTGTCTCCGCCATTTTTCCCCTTTTCCACGCTGCTTACTTACGCAGATCCATAATCGGATGACGAGTTTGTGACAGGCAGCGCGCAGGCACAAATCTCGCGATTACCCTTTTTCAGGATAATATGCTTAGCCAATTGATTCCATGTAATAATCCAGCAGATCATAAATCCAGTCATGAAGCCGGCTTCTGCGGCCCGCCCATTAACACCACTCGGATCGTATAATCCCCGGAGCCGGCTTCCGCCGTAAATGTACCCTTCCCATCCACCTGATATTCCAGCCCGTCGGAATCCTCAACGGAAAGCACATGGTCAAGACGGATATCCGCCGCCGCGTTCACCGGGATCCGGCAGTGTAATTCCAGCCCGTCCCCGGTAAGCCTCCAGCCGCATTCCACCGTGCCATACCGGGATTCATAACGCCCCACCGCAGAGGAGAGCCCGCCGCCTGGCCGAGGATACAGCAGGGCCCTGCGGTATCCCGGAGCGCTCTCCTGAATCTCCAGCCCCGCTATTACCCTCACCATCCACTCGCCCACGGAACCGTAAGCGTAGTGATTAAAGGAATTCATGTCAGGGCTCCACATGCTCCCGTCAGGCTTGATGCCGTCCCAATGCTCCCATACCGTGGTGGCGCCCTGCTTTACCTGATACAGCCAGGAGGGATAATCCTCCTTTAAAAGCTGCTCATATGCCTCCTTCAGGCAGCCATTTTCGCCGAGCGCATGGGTAAAATACGGCGTCCCCACAAAGCCTGTGACCAGATGCCCGTCCTCCCTCGCCAGCAGTTCCAACAATTCCCTTACCGTCTGCTGCCGGTACTCCCCGCGCGTCAGCCCAAAGAAAAGGGCAAGGATATGGGCCGTCTGGGTCTGCACCCGCATCCCCCCTGTGGCAGGGTCAAAATACGTCTCCCCAAAGCCCTTCCGAAGCTTCTCCGCCAGCGCGCCAAAATAAGCCGCATCCTCCGTATTCCCCAAGATCCCGGCAATCCTGGCAAAAATCCCTGTGGAATACGCATAATAGGCGGCACAGACCAGCTCATTGGGGGTGGCCCCGTAGTAGCTTCCCTCCTCCGCGTCCAGAGCCACCCAGTCCCCGAACTGCAGCTTGTACTTCCAGGTAACGCCCTCTGCGTGGGCCTCCATAAACCGGATCCAGGCCTTCATGCTCTCATACTGTTCCCGCAGGATCTGGGCGTCCCCAAAGGTAAGATAAAGGTTCCAGGGGTTCAGCACCGCCACGTCCGCCCAGGCCGCCGCGGAATGGGTTCCCTGGCTCACAAGCCAGTCGGGGACTTTCCCGATATAGGGAGTCAGGATATCCGGCACCACATGGGGCACGCCGCCCTCCGAGGTCTGATCCGCCGCCACATCCTTAAGCCACTTGCCAAAAAAGAGAGATGTGTCCATGATATAGCTTGCCGTCCTGCAGAAAATCTGGGCGTCCCCCGTCCACCCCAGGCGCTCGTCCCGCTGGGGACAGTCTGTGGGGATATCCACAAAATTACTCTTAAGCCCCCAGACGATATTGGCCCAGAGACGGTTCAGCCCCTCGTGGGAGCAGTGAAAATATCCGGTCTGTTCCATCCGGGAGTACAGAGCATAAGCACGGATATCCTCCGCCCTGATCTCACAGGGCGCGCTGACGATCCAGGCATACCGGAATCCCATATAGGTAAAGTGGGGGCAGTAACGCTCCCTGTCTGCGCCCCTGCAGTAATAGACAAAGGCAGCCTTTGCCGACCGCAGGTTTTCCGTGTATACATTCCCATCTTTATCCAGGGTCTCAAAGCAGCGGATTTCCAGCTTATCCCCGGCCTTTGTATGGAAAAGCTCCCCGCTGACCCAGCCGGCCATATTCTGCCCGAAGTCCGCCACCAGCTCACCCTTGGGCGTGACGAAGATCCGTTCCGCCGGAAATTCCTCCATCCGGGCCACCTTTCCGCCAAACTGAGAGGTCAGCGCGCCCTTGTCAAAGGAAAGCAAGGATACCGGCCTGGGCCGTTCCTTACCCTCCAGCCGGGCGTCGTAAATCTCCCCGTCGTAAATCTCGGAAAACAGGATGGGGGAATCGCTCCCCTGCCAGCTTTCCTCCGTTCCGATCTCCTCCACGGATCCGTCCTCGTAAAGGATCCGCAGCTGGCACAGAAAGCCCGTCCTGGTTCCGTAATTATTCCGCAGATGCAGGATGCCCATCTCGCCCTTATAATACCCCGCCCCCACCAGGGCGCTGATACGGCAGGTTTCCCCATGCTTCCGCAGATGTTCTGTGACATCATAAACCTGACAGCACAGATGCTTATGGTAGGAAGTCCATCCCGGCGTCAGCTCGTCCTGCCCCACCCGCACGCCGTCCAGGTACAGCTGGTACAGCCCCAGGGCCGTGGCACAGACATAGGCCTCCCTGACCTTGCCCTTTAACCCGAATTGCTTCCAAAGCCAGGTTCCCCCGGAATTGTCTTTATCTGCCTCCGTCTCCGCCGTAATAAATTCTGCCTTCCACTCCCCCTGTTCCAGGATTCCTGTAACAAAGTACCCGGGCTCACAGAAGCCGCTCCTCTCCCCGTGATTGTCTGCAGCCTCCACCCGCCAGTAATACCGGGTCAGAGACCGCATGGTAAAGTCCCCGAAGCGGTGGCAGACAGAATCCCCCGACTCCTCCGATGCCTCGTAGACCTTCCGGGTAAACTGCCTGTCCAACGCTATCTCCAGATGCCAGGCAGCCTGCAGCGTATCCCGTCTGTCAGAGGACAGAACCCAGGAAAAGGCCGGCGTCCCCGTAACCCCGACGGGATTCTCCGTGTTGTCCACCGTTATTTTTTCTATCCGAAGCATAGTCCTATTCCTCCTCCCACCTGTCACGGTGCCTGCCTATGAGCCTGCAAATAATATGATATATCCCCCGGATAACGGAGAAAACAAGGAACATGAAAAGGAATCCCACCACCCCGAACATGATATCGGCGAATTCCATGACACCCGTATGAGTGACTCGCTGCCCGATCTCAATCGCAAAGGTGATCACAATGATCAGGGTGAATACATAGATCCAGCTGATCACCATAATGTGGTCTGTGCTCACCAGCCACTTAAATATGGGATGCACCACAAAGATCATGAGCATCCCCAGCGCCCCGATGATCAGGAAATGCAGTTCCTTGTCCGAAAAATTATACTCAAAAGAATCATTCAGCCGCAGCAGATAATTGTGTATCTTCGCAATGATCTCCACTACCGCATATAAAGCCTTCTCCATCTCGTACTCCCGTCGCAGCAGCCCGGGCCGCTACATATATTTGTCCTCAAAGTCGCTGACCGGCATGGGTTTTGCAAAATAAAACCCCTGATACAGCTCACAGCCCATGGCTCTCAGGCGCTCCACCTGCTCCTCTGTCTCCACTCCCTCCGTCACAACCTTCATGCCCAGATCCCTGGCCAGCTCCATGACCATCTGTATGATCATCCAGCTGCGCTCCGTCTGGCTGCTGCCACGCAGAAAGCCCATATCCATTTTCAGGGCATCCACCTTGAAATCCTTTAACATGTTCAGGGAAGAATAACCGCTGCCGAAATCGTCGATCTCCACCTCAAACCCAAGATCCCTCAGCTTCTGCAGGATTTCAGCCTGTCCTCTGACCTCCTTTAAAAGCATTGCCTCCGTAATCTCCAGCTTGAGCTTGCCGGGCTCTATCTTATATTTCTCCACCAGATCCGCGAAGGTCCTGCAGATATCCAGGCGGCAGAAGTCCCCTGGGGAGACATTTACGGAAATATGCCAGTCCTCCTTCTGAGCCGACTGCCATATCTTTAAGCGCCGGGCCGCTTCCTCCCAGACATATCTGTCCACCTTCCAGAGCAGGCCCGTGTTCTCAAACACCGGGATAAAATCCTTCGGCAGTATCCAGCCCTTTTCAGGATGCCTCCAGCGCACCAGGGCCTCCGCCCCTACGACAGTCCCGCCTGCATCCACCTGTGGCTGCAGGAAGATACAGAATTCCTCCTCCTCCAGGGCCTTCTCCAGCTCGCCGGTCATCCTTCTCTCATATAAGGTTTTCTCCAGAAGCTGTTCATTAAAATAGGCAAAGGAAGTATCGTACTCGCCCTTGATGGAATCGATCGCCATTTTTGCCTTGTCACACATCTGGACTGCGGATTCCTCCCTGTCATTCACCACATACACGCCGGCATAGATATGCATCCGGTAAAGGGAATTACTGAATTCATTCTGCATGGTCAGAGTATGCCTGTTCACGGCATCCTCGGAAAAATTCTCCTCCGAAATCAGCAGGCCGAATTCATCCCCCGACAGACGTCCGTACACCTCCGAAAAGCCTGTATTCCTGCGCAGCAGCTCCGCCTGGGTCAGAAGCACATCGTCTCCGCTGGCCTCCCCAAAGAGCTCATTGTATATCTTAAAGCCGGAAATATTGGTACACATGAGGTAATATTTCGTATCAGGATTCTGCCTGACAGTCTGTTCCACCTGTTCATAAAAATATTCCCTGTTGTAAAGCCCTGTGAGCTCATCATGGGTCATCCGGTAATGCTCTTTCTGGAACGCCTCGACCTGCTCCGTCCTGTCCGTCACCACAAAAAAATAACCGATACATTCGTTTCTGGAATCCGTCATCTTGTGGAACACATTCTCCAGATGCCGGGGACGGTTGTCAACCAGCCGCTTCTCCACCCACTGGAAGTTGTCCTTCTCCACCTCCTGATGGCTCTCAAACCAGGGCTTGAATTCCTGTTCCGCCGCCTCCTTGATATCCATATATGAAAAATCTGCCAGAACCTTCCTGTTCACAAAAACGCATTTTCCCCACAGGTCAAAGCAGAACACCATTTCGCTCATGCCGTTTATGGCAAAGGTCATGGTACGTTCGATCAGGCTCCTCGACACATGGAACAGTGAAAAGTAACTGATGGCGACCGACATGATAAAATAAAAGAAAACGGAGGATTCTATAAAGCTTTTCAGCAGCCAGTTGATGATGCTCACCCCAAACGCCAGGACAAACAGTCCCAGGACAGCGAGATACTGTACACGGTAAAAATGCGGGATCCTTACAGCCTTTACTGTCAGTGCGGCAATGCTGAGCAGCGTCAGAGTATAAGCCACCACAAGGTGAAACGCAAAGGGCCACCCGTACTCCACCGCCCTGTAGAAAATCTCATTTCCTACAGGCACCGCTTCCATCTGGAACGCAAAGCCCTGAAATGCGTTGAAGGCCAGGAGCAGGCTGTCAGCCAGCGCTGCGCCGCAGACGATTGCCCTCGTGGTCTGGCTGCTGCGAAAGGTCTGCGTATATTCCCTGATATAGCGCAGCATACAGACCAGCGCCCAGTCAATACAGGCATAATAGGCATTCAACATAATCCCTGCCACAAGCCGGTTTGTGGAAAGGCTTGAAACCGCATATACGATCAGTGTGGCCAATATCATCCCCAGAAAGGCTGACACCGTTTTCGCCAGCCTGCCCTCCGCCCTTCCGGCCAGATGGATGCATACGCACATCACAACTGTCATAAATAAAAATATAATTCCCAGTACTATCTTCATCTCCATGTCATATCCTTCCAATGGCTCACTCTTTCACTATTCTACCATATTTGCATAAGGTGTGGAACAAAATTATATAAAATATACTTATCTTTATCCTTTCGTTACAAAATCCTAAGAATTATCATACAAATGCCGATAAAAGAGTCAGGATAATTGAAACGGATTTCAGCCTTTCGGGAATGCCCGAAGCATCAGGGAGGAGCATACCATGTCAATGAATATCACACAGGATTACAGTCAGTTTTATAAAGGTTCAGAGCCGCTGAAGACCTACGGCTCGGGCGGCGGCACCCTTGTGCCAAAGGATACTCTGGTCAGGTACGAATTCCGTACCACGGACGAAAACGGGAACAGGCTCATGGATCCCATGACCAAAGAAGAAGCCCTCCAGGCCATGAAGGAAATCTCCAGCCAGTACGGCGAGAATGTCATGGTGGAATTTTCCGGTGATGGCCTGGGGGCGCTGCGCGACAGCTTAATGGCCCAGATCAACAAAGGCGGCGGGAACCTGCCGGGGGAGGATCCCGCCGAGAAGGCCAGGAAACAGGAGCTTATGGAACAGAGCATCGTCCATCTGGAAAATACGCACCGGCGGATCATCCCCAATATCCAGACAAATAAGCAGCTCTACGACAGCCTGGAAAACGCCTCGGAGCATATTGTAAAGGCGGCAAACGGCATTATCAACAACTACCTGCTCCCCCACGATGTATCCGGCATGACGGAGGGACAGCGCAGGGATGCCATCGCATTTGGCCTGGAAGAAGCCAGATATCTGGCCGAAAATTATCTGGATGGGCAGCATGCCTCCACATTTATGTCAGCCATGGAGACAATCGCAAAATACGGCCTGAACGGTTCGGTCGCGGAGGACGGGAGGGTCACGTACCACATTGAACAGGGCCCTCTGGCAGGCGCACCGGACGATTATGTCAGGGAGAGCGACCTGTTAAAGAAAAAGGCCCCCGATCTGTACAAAGAGCTCCAGGATCTGAACCGGCGCATTGCAGGCGGCGAGACCGGGTGGGGACAGCGGTTCCTGGATCTGCAGCAGCGCATCACCAGGACATTGAACGGCCCTTCCGGAACCGTCTCGGGAGGGAAACAGCTTTCCTATTATGAGGAGGCTGCCGCCGAATATAAATCCTGGAAGAATACCATAAACAACACGGAGCTGCCCTCTGTTTTCAGCAACGTGGATCATACGGACACTGCTTCCTTCTTTGAAAGCCTGCATTCCCAAATCCTGCATTCTCAGGGCGGCCTGGGAATGGACTGGCTTAATCAGGCACAGCTTCGGTTTGAGAGATGGCTGAAGGCGTAGTTTCCTTAAGATTAAGAAAAAAGAGCTGTTGCACAGGCAGCATCGCCTGCCCGTGCCGCAGCTCTTTTCTGTGGGGCAGAGCTCAGCCGTTCATCAGCCAAAAGGGGAAACCGTAAAAGCTCCCGTCCTCGAAGAAGCTCTCCCGGAGCATATCCTGCTGCAGCTCCAGCTTTCTCAGCGCCTCCTCCACCCGTATGATATCACGTTCTGTGATTTTCTGAATTTCGGCGGTCTTCTGCCTGGTGGTAGTCTCCAGCACTCTGGAACCGTCCGCCTTATCCCTCACCGCCGTCTTTTTCCAGCGCTGGCGATTTTCCTTCTCAATCTCCTGCCTGTGCCGGATCAGCTTATTTACCAGCGCCCTCTGACGCTGCTGCCGCTGAAAGGCAAGCTCCCGGAGATGCTTCTGGAGCTTCTGTCTCTTAATCCTCTTTTCCAGCCTGCGCCTGTTTTCCTCCCGCCGCTCCCTGGCGCGTTCCCTGGCCTGGGCGCTCCTGTCCGGGACAGTCCAGGTATCCGAATGACACTCCTCCTTGGTCGCTCCGTAATAACGGCTGGTGTAGACCCTGTCCCCGCTGCCAAAGCAAAAACAGGGCTGCGTCCAGGCCGACCGCAGGTCATTCAGCACCCACGCCTCATACTCCGGATCGTTTTTCATGGCGGCATATCCCTCCTCAGAGATGGTCACGGACATGTATTCATGCCTGCGGCTGGGATGAACGGGAATCTGCCGGATCTTTTGGGCAATATACTGCTTATATTCCTCCATGGTCATCTCCTGGGGAGAGATGCACTGTACTGCCGCGCTGCCCGCCTCACGCTTCTGCATCGCCTGGGCAAAGGTCTGCACCCCATTTCCCGCGCCGGACGGGCGGCTGTCACCATATGTCTGAATAGGATTCCCACTGTTTTCCGTATAGCCTGCGATCATAGTATTCATACGCTTTACTCCTGCCATTCCTCGGTCTCAGGGTTTGCGACGCTGCCGCTTTCCCTGTCCGGCGCCTCCTCCCCATGGGCTTCCCGCATGTCCGCGACCACCACTTCCTCCACAGCGTCAAAACGCCCTAAAAAGCGTTCCCATTCCTTCACCGTAAAGCTCTGTGCGCCAATCTGGAAGGTGGGTTCGCAGTTGTTTTTCAGAATCTTCTTATAAATCGCTGCCATATGGTCGCGGACAGACTGTGCCGGGTCTGCTCCGTCATCCTCCGCCATGGCCGCAAGCCTTTCTGCAAAGCCTGCAGCCGGCCTTTCCCCACTGACCAGACGGCTTCTACAGCCGCTTTCCATATAACCGGCCGGCTTCCCGGTGTCACTGCTCCTTATCTGCATTCTTTTCCTTTCTGCGGCTTGTCTCAGTCCCATGCCGCCCCGCTCCCCGGAAAGCCCGGGCACAGATTTTCTGCTCTTATGCATTTTATCGGATGATATATCCGCGGGGTTTAGGGGCTGTGTCATACTCAGTCAAACAATATCTCCTCCACCGTCACAAAGGTATACCCTTTCTCCATCAATTCATCAATCGCCTCCAGGGCCGCCGTCACGGAGGTATCATAATAGTCATGCATGAGAATGATATCGTTCTCCCCCGTCTTACTCACAATCTTCTCCACAATACGGGACACATTCCCGGAGCACCAGTCCAGGGGATCAACATTTGTAACAGAAGTAAAGACATTTTATTACTTTTCTTCAAAAAGTTGCTTATGTGTTGTTAAAGTCAAGTATACTACAGAATTATAACTTGTGGTATACATATTCCCCATTTTCTAAAACCGCTTTGCAAAACACATCATCAACCGTAAAATAAATATATTCTTCTGGCACATACTCCACTTTTCCGCTAAAGGCATTAGGTCTTGTTCGGAGTTGCAATTCTTCATTCAAGCTTCGTATAACTGCATTTGCGAGATAATCTAAAGGACGGTCTGGCACACTATAGCCATGGCACCAATATAACAGGCTTGCGCATGGGTGGGTATAATGCTGATTGTTTTTATCGGCATTATCATATTGTAACTGAAAATTTTTATAGTGGTAGTGACGGATCACTCCCAGATCAAGGTTCAAATAATCTATCAGGCTTTCTGTTTTAAAGATTTCACCGTTTAGTATCACACCATAACAAATCTTATTCTTAAATTCTCCGTTTTCTACAGAAATTACCTTATATCGGGTATCGCTTTCAATCACATTTGTAAGGTCTGCATTGATAGAACGTAATTCATGGTCTTCCAGACAATATGTATTTTCTACAGGCTTTTTCAAATTTTTAGAAGTCCAGTACCGTTTCTTTCCCTTGCTTAGTTCCACCAAGTCTTTGCTGATATATTTTGTTATATAATGCTGTGATGCTTCTAAACTATCTATGACGGTTGCTGTTGTAAACCCCAGTTTATAGTTAGTCAGATTATAAATGATTCTGCCCTTTTTATCTCTCTTTAAAGAATCCACTAAAAACTTTTCTGGATAATTATGAAACAAAAAATGGAAGTGGAATCGTCTTTTGTATACGCCTTTTGCCACTTTGTTTATGATATCCTGTTCCTGTACCGTTCTGTTCGGTTTATTCAAAAGATAATAATAAATTTCATTATTCAGTTTTTCGCCATTAAACACAACGGCATTATTGTTGCTGTCATAATAATAATGATGCAATTCTGGTACGCCCAAATACTGCAGCTCTGGGCATTGCCTTTTTAAGACGGTAAAAAAAATATGCAGACATTTTACACAGGTGTCATAATCAGCAGCACTTTTTCCATATTTAGCAAGCAAGATATTATCATCAAAAGTCAGTGTAACAAACAAAGTCCAATCGTTCGCATAAGCATAGTCATATATAGCTTTTTTTGTTCTGCTCAATGAGATAATTGTGCTCCGTTCATGCTTTTCATAATCATTGACTGTTTCAGTAATATAGGAACAAGGCACACAAGACTTGATATAAGAATAATGGGACTGTAAATTTTTATCGGTAATGATTTCTTTTATTTTATCCTCTAAAACCGTTTCATCACAAGTATATTTTGACAATCCGTTACCTAAATCTGTTATATTGCTAATGATAGAACACCGAAACCGTTTTAACTGTATGATTGCATTTTCCAGTTCATCCCTTATAATTATAGATTTTTTATAAAGGCTTACCGTTGTTTGTGTATCATATTCTTTTATTTTTAAATTGTATGTCTCTTTCATATGTATTTTTCCTCCCTGTTTTTCCATTAAAAAAAGTCTGTCACAAGACAAACTCACCCCAAAAATAGTAATATGGACACAAAGAGAATCTATAATAATATTAAAAGTTTGTTTGTCTTACTGTCGAATTCCATGCTTTTCGGAGCATGGGATTTTTCTTTTGATTATTATAGATAGCGGAAAAATCATTTATAACCAAAAAACAAACCTATCAAAGACAGATTTGCTTTTCTTTTTGTGGATTTATTCTAAAGGGCAGCAAATATATTGCTTCATCAATTCATTTCTCTTTGAGCCATGCCCTAAAGCATGGCTTACATGATCCAGCGCTTGTTGAACCGTCTCCCCTTTTTCCCTATATTCCTTGTACTTTGTCGTTGCAAAATTTTTTCTTAAAGTATGAAATGCCCCGTTAGGAAAATCAATTCCCTGTTTTTTACACTCCCTGTTAAAAGCCTGTTGTAAACTCCCTGTCTGCACAGGGCAGATTCTCCCTTGTTTTTCCCCTCTAAACTGCTGTAATATATCCTGCTGCTGTCTGGTTTCAGCTTTTACAAACCTGCTTCTTTTTCCTTTTGAATCCGCAATATAAATGCCATCTTCTTTTATATCTTTATATTGGACTTTGCTGCACTCTGAAGCTCTTAGTCCAAAATTTTTGCTCAAAATAAGGGCAGCTTTCAGATTACTGTTTGTAGTTTTCAAAAGACTTTGATATTGAGCATCAGAACACATAACATTTCTAATCTTCCCACCGCCATTCTTTATACTAATTGGAGTAACCGCAGAATGAAAATCAACATTTGTATTGTATGTGTTATTGCAAAGTGTTTCCAATTTTCTGAAATGGGATTGATATTGCTCTAAAGTTTTCTGGCTACAGTTGCTGGATTTTTCGTTTAAAAACTCTTGTATATGTGTTGCATTTATATCTTTTAACTGTCTGATTTCGCTATGGTTTTCTTTTAACCAGTTGGCAAAATTAGCACTTAAATCTATTAAGTTTTTTCTATCCGCATAAGAATATATTTTACTGTTACCTTTTCCGTTTTTCTTCAAGGAATGTTTATCCATTCCCTCTTTAAAGTTAGAATCTATGCAATGCTTAAATTGATATTTGATGTTTCTTGTTTTTCCCATATATTTTCACTCCCCCTTTATATGCATTAAGATTCGGACCTAACGGTCCGGATTCTTAATGCATACACCTTACATCATTCTCAAAAAAATAATTGTCATTTCAGACTACTTCTGCTTATGCGAAACATAAGCCCAACATATCGGCACAGATACAATTATCCCCGTGAACCGAACACTGCCCCATAGAGGCCAATTTTGCAACATGTTTATAGACCCATGCACGGTCTTTTCGCTTATCCTTTCCCCTTTCCTATAGGCCACTATCCTGTATATATGAAAAAAGGAACACCGCCCGTTACAGCAAATGCTCCTTTCCCTCATTATATAGGATAGGCGAGATATTGCAGATTTACAGCCTAACCGTTTGACTTGATAAACACGTAAATATAAATCTGCATTTCAAATATGACTTCCCTTTGTACAACCTAACCATTTTAACCTTAATCACGAATAGTAATTATCCTGCATCTTTAATTGATACACATTACATTATAAATATAGGTAGAAAAAATATCAGAAAAATATGAATGACCTTTAATAAAAAGAGGTCCCGAATTTCTTCGAAACCTCTCTTTATATGTATTATTGCCATTCGCTCTTATTTTTTTGAACTACTTCGTTATCTATTTTTGCAAAAACATTTAGCCCTTCCACTCCATCTTTTTCAGCTTTAACAATACAAAATTCTGTTATTCCTCCCCATCCATCTCTTGCATATTCAATATAATTCATTAAACTTTCTGTAGTTTCTTCTGTATATTCTGTAATTCCATATGTAAGCTGTATATGAAAACCATCATAAGAGTCCATAGGATTCATGCCCGCTAACTCTAAATTATTTTCTTTCCCCATTTCTTCAAAAATATTTGTCAGAATTTCTAAGTATTCATCTCTTGTATATTCTTTTGTTTTGTCATATCCAACTTTTTCAAGTATCGTATCGTAAGGATCATCAACTGTTTCCTCTTGTTGAATTTCTTCCTCTTGTGCATCAGCACTGAAATCTTGACTATCTGAAAAATAGTCTTGTAAAACATATAACTTATCATAATCTGTACCATTGATAGGATTTTTGAAGCAGTACCAAACCAGATTCAAGGCTTCATCAATTTTTATTGTCGAACCTGCTTTTATATATCCGACCTGTACTCCATCAGTTGAATACACTGGCGAATTTTCATTGAATGTTTTTTCTTCTCCAAATGCTTCGGAATTAGTAAATACAGTAAGATCATATTCCGAATATCTGTCCTCTTCTCCTGTTATAACAAGAACATCATTTTCAGCAATTACTGTGCTTTCAGCTTCCTGTTCTCCCTGTTCAACTTCTTCCTGCTGTGCCTCTTCCTGTTTCGGTTCTGCACTGCTCCCACAGCCCACAACGGATAAAGACAACACCGCTGCTAATACTAATACTACTGTTCTTTTCTTCATAATATTTTCTCCTTTTCGTTTGAGGTCTAAAAATAGACCATTTAGCCATACCTATTATAGTCTTAAAATTAAGATAATGCAAGCGAAAGGTGATAAAAATCCTATACGGGTTTGTATAAAAATATGATAAAATATGAGCGGTTTTGGAAAACCCTTAAAGAAAAGGGTATAAGTCAGTACAATCTCGTAATCGACTACAATATAAGTAAATCTCTCTTGCAACGGTTAAGGAATAACGACGGTATCAGCACACACTCTCTTAATATGCTTTGCTCCATTTTAGATTGCAGGATTGAAGATATTGCAGAATTTGTTAAAGACAATGATTGTCAGAACAAAAGTCAAAAAGAAGAATAGCCCGATATATACAGAATAGTGGCGATTCTTCTTTTTTGTTGCACTTATATCAACAGTAAGAATCATAATCAAGAGGTTGTTAGAAAGGAACCGTCTAACAACCTCTTTGTCAATTATCAACTGTATCGAACTTGTCAACTGTTTGCTTCGCAAATTTTTTCTTTCAGAAAAAACAGGCAGTTGACAAGTGGGAAGTGTATGCCTTTCCCCTTATATTTTCCACTCAATTTCTATGTCGCCATTTTCACTAAGCATAATTTTTTTAATCAGCAGTTGTGCAATGGATTTCTTTTCTTCTTCCGTTAATCTGCTGTACACAAGGGGCAGGTAACTTGATATTCTGGCTTCATCTGTAAAAGATAAATTTCTTTCTTGTGACAGTTCTATTTCATCTATCTTTTGCTTTCTTTCCTCAATCGCTTTGTGTACCTGTTCAATACCCATTGTTCCCATTGCCGCCAATTTTACAAGCCTTTCAATCTCTTCATTGATTTGAGATATTTTATCTTGTTCCTTTTTCCTCTTGATGCTGTTCTGCAAGATTTTACTGGCTATTTTATCCAGTTGCTTTTGTATTTCAACCGCAACACTTTCTTGAAGAATCGGGAATTTAATTTGTATCGAAGCATCACAAATATGTAGAGTGTTCCGTCCATGACAGCTAAGATTAGGGGGATGATTTACCTTAATTGCATATCCGCATTTTGCACACTTTACCAGCCCCGCCAGTTCCCGCATTTTACTGGGTGCATTGGCCCTCCCTATCTTTTCATTTTTTGCCAATCGCTCCTGTACCGCTATGTACACTTCGCTTGAAACAACCCCTTTAAAATTTGTCCTGTATACCGTCTGTTCTTCCAATGATGTATATTTTCTGATGTTTGCATTTCCCACTTTTTTACCAACAATATGGGCGGATGTTGAACCATCCCATTTATCTTCATCACTTAAAATATGGGCTTTCCGCATTTTAAAATACTTATACAGCAAACTGTCCGCAATAGCATACACAGGATTTTGCAATATTCTTCCTATCGTAACACTGTCAAAGGCACCGCTGGCCCTACTGCTTTTATAGCCCTTTGCATTGAGTTCACGGCCTATTTTGGCTAGGCTTGAATTGACATCATTGGCATAGCTTTCAAAAGCAAATTTTACCATCTCAATATCTTTATTTGGCTTTAATGTAGGTTTATTATCTGCAGTCCGTGAAAGATCAAAACCTTTAGGGGCACGTCCCCCAGGCCACCGCCCATCTTCTTCAATACGGTAATAATAATTGTCTTTAACCCGTTCCTGTATACTTTCTCTTTCCATCTGGGCAAATATAATTAAAATGCCCATCATTACCCTACCCGTTGCGGTAGATGTATCAAAGCTTTCTGATATTGAAACAAATTCAACTTTATGTTTTTTCATAATCTCGTATAGCTGATAAAAGTCAGCTATATTTCTGCTGATACGGTCTAATCGGTAAACAATTACTTTTTTGATTTTGTCTGCTTCAATATCGGTTTTCAGTCTTTGCAAATCTGGACGGTCAGTATTCTTTCCCGAATACCCTTTATCCCTATAGACTTCTACCTCACCGCTTGCCCATGCTTTTCCTTTATCAATCTGTGCTTCAATTGACAGGGAATCTTTTTTATCAAGGCTCTGTCTCGCATATACTGCATCTTTCCGTTTGTCTTGTTTTGCCATCCTTTTCACCATCTTTTGTGCTACCTCCACTTGATAAAAATATTTTAAGTATTTTACGGTAGACTTGAACTCTTTCTTCTTCTGATATAGGATTATAGATATTGGATACTTTCATTTCTACTCCACATATCTTTTTATCCTATGTCTATTCTAACCGTTTTTTACTTATGTATCAAGTGTATCAACATTCCACAACACCGGGAACATATTCAGCTCCTTCTCGAAGGCTTTGTCCCAGCTGCCGTAAGGCGGGCGCACATACTGCACCTCCTCCCCTGTGATTTCCTTCAGGATCTCATTCGTCCTGATCAGCTCCTCCCTGAACCTCTCCCTGTTTGTCTTTGTCAGTTGGATGTGGCTGTATGTATGATTGCCTATCAGGTGCCCTTCGGGTTGTGTAAAGACATACATAACAATACTTTTTTGAACATCTGAAAGCATTCCTTCATTCCCTGAACTTCCACACAATCTCCATGGCATTTTCCTTGCCGACTCTGATTTCCTTCACAAGCCCTTCCAACATTTCCCGCGTCAATTTTTTCCCAAAAACATGCTGTCCTGAATCCGCCGTCCTCCCGGCCCTGCTCTTTACCGCTTCCGCCAGCTTATCAGTCAATACCCTGTACTCCCGAACCGTTTCCTCCTGCCATAATGCTATCTCCCCTTTTCTGGACAGATATTCCTGTTTCCCGATGCGCCCCTCCGCGTAATCCTCAAAGTCCGCTGCCTGTCTGGCTTTGCATCTGTCCATATCCCTTTGGCATTCCCGGAGCTTTTCCCGCAGGATACTCTGCTCTGACCGGCCATCCTGCCGTGCCCCTCCGGACTGTCCTGCAAGCTGTATCCGGATCCGGAGGGATTCCCGCAGACTGACATCCAGCTCCTCTTCCCCCAGCCTGACGCCTGCGCAGGGAGCCTCAGGCAGCGCCCTCCGGGTAATACAGTAATAGTATGGCTCTTTCCCGGTACTTCTCGTCAATGCTCTGCCGCAGTATGCACATTTTACAAGCCCTCTGAAACGCTGGTATGGCTTTGCCTGCTTTTTTGTGTGTTGACAATGCCTCATAACAGCCTGCGCCTGGTCAAACAATTCCTTTGACACAATGGCTTCATGAGCAGCCTCCGCCGTTATCCATTCTTCCCTGGGCAAGAGTCTGGATTTTTTTGCGGAAACGTCTACCTTTGCCCTCTTATGGCTTATGAGTTTACCGGTATACCGCTCATCACATAAGGTACGCCGCACATTTTCTCTGGTCCAGCATGTCATATCCCCGGCCTCCCGCCAGCTGTGCCCCCCATCCGTATGGTTCTCCCTCCGGTACATCAGCGGGGAAGGGATGCCGTCACGGTTTAACTTTACCGCAATCTCCGCAGGGGCGGCACCTTGCGCTGCCATCTGGAAAATCCTGCGCACCACTTCCGCCGCAGGCCCGTCAATCTCCAGCCTGCCCTTTGCCTTTGCCGTCCCCGGCCACTTGTATCCATAAAATGCCAGGCTCCCCTGGTACTCCCCTCTGTGCATCTTTGCCTGCTTGACGGCGCGGATTTTCTCCGACACATCCCGGCTGTACATTTCATAGACCAGGGCCTTCAATGACACATCCAGGCCAACAGAGCTACCCGTCCCCCGGCCGCTGTCATAGCCTTCGTTGACAGCGATGAACCTCACCCCCAGAAACGGGAATATCTGATCCAGGTAATCCCCTACCTCCACCAGATTCCGGCCAAACCGGGAAAAGTCTTTTACAATGATGCAGTTTACCGTGCTTCCCGCCAGGGCAAGGAGCTTCTGTATACCGGGACGTTCAAAGCTGACTCCGCTGTACCCGTCATCATAAAATTCCAGCACATCCCAGCCGGCAAACTCATCGTGGCTTTCAATATAATCCAAAAGGAGCGCCCGCTGGTTTCCTATGCTGCAGCTCTCCCCCTCATGGGCATCCTCGCTGGAAAGGCGCATATAAAGCGCAATGGTCTTCATGCCTCCGCCAGCACCCGCTCATAGCAGTCCCTGTACCTGAATCTGATCTGGATACGACAGTCCTCAAATACATCAATCCTGTCGATCAAGGTGACTGCCATATGCCGCGTCCATTCCGTCAGATTCCGATATCTCTTATACTGCTCCATCCAGCGGGCACCCCCTGTGCAGTTCCGGGACAGGCTCTCCGTCTCCTTACGCAGCCTTGCCATGGCCTCCTGCGCCTCCCGCAGCCTCCCGTCGTACAGGGTCTTCAATTCCAGATACTCCCCCCTGTCCACCAGCCCGTCCATAAGGGACTCATACAGGGAATTTTTCAGACACGCATACTTCTCCGCCTCCTCCTGTTTCTTCAAAAGCTTCCTGTCTGCCTTCTCACTTTCCGCCTGATGATATGGAAGGGCCTCCATATAGGCGGAAACGCGCTCCATGTCCGCCGTCTGATCGATATGCCGCTTCAGCGCAAGGAACGCCGACTGCTCCAACAGCGCGCTGCTTACCCTGTGGCTGCTGCAGCTCCCGCCTCTGCGGTTATTGCCACACATATAGTACACATAAGTCTTTCCGCCGCGGCACACACTGTTGCGCACCATGTTAAAGCCGCAGTCCGCGCAGAACACCAGGCCGGAGAGTAGATAGACTGTCTCCGCCTCCGGCGCCACGCGGGTATCCTGCAACAGAAGCCGTTTTACCGCAAAAAAATCTTCTTTATCAATAATCGGCTCATGGCAGCCCTCCACCCGCACCCATTCCTCACTGGGTTTTAACAACGTTTTCTTTACTTTGTGATTGGGTGTGGTTCTCTTTCCCTGCACCATAGTGCCGGTATAAATTTCATTCCGCAAAATGCGGCCCACTGCGACTGCCGTCCATCTGGTCTTTGTATTTATCTGGAAACCGGACTGATATCTCGTCCCACAGAGCCGTTTATACTCCATAGGGGACAATTCCCCCCTGTCATTGAGCCAATCCGCTATCCTTTGCTGGCTGGCGCCCTCCAGCTTCCATTTGAAGATATCCTTCACCACGTCTGCCGCGTATTTATCCACCACCAGCCTGTGCCGGTCATCTGGATCTTTTAAATAGCCGTATACGGCAAAGGAACCGATGAAATCACCCTTTTTGCGTTTGACTTCCAGCTGGCTCCTGACCTTTACCGAAATATCCCTGCAATAAGCATCGTTGATCAGGTTCTTGAAGGGAATCAAAATCCGGTCTGAAGAATTTCTGCCGTATGCGCTGTCAAAGCCATCATTGACGGCAATGAAACGCACTCCCAGAGCGGGAAAAATCTGGTCGATATAGCGCCCGGCCTCCACAAAGTTTCTGCCAAACCGGGACAGATCCTTTACTACCACACAGTCAATGCGGCCTGCCTCGATTTCCCGGATCATCCGCTGAAATCCCGGACGTTGAAAATCCGCCCCGCTGTATCCGTCGTCCGCCCATTCCCCGCAGATTTCTATATCCGGCTTATCCGCCAGAAATGCCCTGATAAGCTCCTTCTGGTTTACGATGCTGTTGCTCTCCTCCCTGCTTGTGTTTCCTTCGGGGACGCTGTCTTCCCTGGACAGGCGCGCATAGACAGCGGCATGATATATCCGGCCTGTTTTTCCATTTTCCATGGCGATACCTCCAATGTTACATATATTCCTGCCTGCTCCTTATGCCGTCGCATGGCTTTCCGGCAGTTTTTATGGTTATGCTTATTATAACTCAGGCGTCCTCCTGCATCCGCTGTATGATGTCAGGATGAAGCTCCGCATGTTCCCCGGTGACAAAAAAAGTGGCATGTACACCCCTCTCCTTCAGCCCATCCAGGAGCTGCTCCGTATAAGAGGGATGTGGGCCGTCGTCAAAGGTTATGGCAATCTTTTTCACATCCTCATCCTGCTGTCCCTCCATACCTCCGCTGCCGTTCCAGGCCGCCGCCAGGTCTTCCCTCTCCCAAAACCCCAGGAGCAGAAGCCCCGCCACCAGATGGAGCAGCAGAACTGCTGTCAAAGCTTTCTTCATATCAATCCTCCACATCAAAGCGTTTTCCGGCGCGGACGCCTGAAACGGAACCATCACAGGCCAGCACAAGGCTGTGCCCGGCGCCGCACTCACCGCCAAGCCATAAACAGGCCGGCTTATCATACTATATGACAGCCGGCCTGTTCAAAATTCCTCTGTGAATCTCTGTCCATCCCTACTCAAACTGCGCATTATAGAGCCGTCTGTAGACGCCCTGTCTCTCCATCAGTTCCCGGTGCGTCCCCTGCTCCACCACCTCGCCGCCATTGACCACAAGGATCAGATCAGCGTTTTCAATGGTTGACAGCCTGTGTGCAATGACAAAACATGTCTTCCCCTCCATCAGTTTCAGCATAGCCTTCTGAATCTGCCGTTCCGTGCGGGTGTCCACATTGGAGGTAGCTTCATCCAGTATCAGCATCTTGGAATCCAGCAGCATCGCTCTTGCTATCGTCAGGAGCTGCTTCTGCCCCTTGGAAATATTGGTTCCCTCATCCGTCAATATGGTATCATACCCTTCCGGAAGCCGTTTGATAAAGGAATGGATGCGCGCCGCCCTTGCGGCAGCCTCCACGTCCTCCCTGGTGGCTCCCTCCCTGCCGTATGCGAGATTTTCATAAATACTTCCATAGAACAGCCAGGTATCCTGCAGCACCATTGCATAAGCCTTGCGGAGGCTGCTCCTGGTCACCATATCGTTCCTTTTTCCATCCACAGTGATCACACCGCTGTCAGGATCGTAGAAGCGCATCAGCAGATTGATCAGCGTAGTCTTTCCCGCTCCCGTGGGGCCCACTATAGCGATCAGCCTTCCGGGCTCTGCCCTGAGACTCAGATCGTGTATGATAGTCTTTCCCGGCAGATAGCCGAACTGCACATGCTGCAGCTCCACCTTCCCCCGGACGTCTTCCAGCACGGCAGCATTCTCCGCGTCTGCAGGCTCCGGCGCCTCCTCGATGAGCCGGAACACCCTCTCCGCCGCGGCAAGTGCGGACTGAAGCTCGCTGAAAATATTGGCCGCCTCGTTGATCGGCCCTGAAAATTTCCTGGAATACAATACAAAGGAAGAAATGTTCCCGATACTCATGCTCCCCGCCAGATACAACAGCGCCCCAAAGACGCTGATCAGCGACAGGGACAGATTGTTGATAAAGTTGACGCAGGGGCCTACCACACTCCCGTAATATTCCGCCCTGTAATACGCTTCCACCGCCTCTTTATTCTTCCTGTCAAACTTCCCCTGGGTATATTCTTCCCTGTTATATGCTTTTAAAGTTTTCTGTCCCGAGATCATTTCCTCCACAAAACCATTCAGCTCCCCCAGCTTCGCAGATCTAAGCCTGAACAGGGGCCTGGTCTTGCCTGTAATATATTTCGTGATCATCACCGACAATGGCACGGTAAAGGCAAACACCAGCACCAGCTTCGGCGAGATTGACAGCATCATCAGCAGCGCCCCTGTCACCGTGATCACAGTCGTCAGAAGCTGCACAAGGTCGTTTGACAGGGAAGCGTTGACCGTATCGATATCATAAGAAATCCGGCTGATGATATCTCCCGTCTGGTGTACATCGAAATATCCCACCGGCAGGGTCATAAGTTTCTCAAACACATCCTGCCGCATACGGTAGACCACCTTGCGGCTGATCGTCAGCATCAATACCTGCAGCCCATAGGACATCAGGGCGGACACCACATAGAACACTGCCATCCAGCCCGCATAGTAAAATACCTTCCCGAAGTCCACCGCCCCTCTGCCACCTTCGATGGCCCCGATGCTGAGGCCCGTCAGCTTCGGCCCGATCAGTGCGAACAGGTTGCTGCCCAGCGTACAGATCATCGCCAGTACCAGAAGCCACTTATACTGCCACATATATTGCCCGAGCCTGAGGATCGTCCGCCTGGAATATCTTTTTTTCTCATTTCCCATAATAATTCCCTCTTAATATTTCCCCTGCCCTTTTCACCCTGCGCACATTCCTGTACATGCCTGCGGTTCTTTTCCCAGAGACATCATGCCCCCATCTGCGACCTGCTGATCTCGCTGTAGACCTCACAGCTTTCCATCAGCTCCTCATGGGTGCCATAGCCGATGGGCTCCCCGTCCTCCAGTACCAGGATATGATCCGCATTCCGGATGGAACTGACCCGCTGAGCCACAATGACCAGCGTGGTGTCCTGGAAATGTTCACGGATCCCCTTCCTCAGCTCCGCATCCGTGCGATAGTCAAGGGCGCTGGAGGAATCGTCCAATATCAATATCTCCGGCCTGGCCGCCAGGGCCCTGGCGATCAGCACACGCTGTTTCTGTCCTCCGCTCAGGTTCGCGCCCTTTATATTCAGGGCCTCACTCTCCTTGTCCTCCCTGTCTGACACAAACTCGCTGGCACGGGCATACAGCAGCGCCTCCTGAAGCTGAGCGCTACCGATTTCCCTGCCCAGAGTCACATTCTCCGCAATGGTATCCTCGAAAATAGTGTCATTCTGGAACACCACTCCAAATTTCCGCTTCAGCTCTGACGCTTCATAACTGCGGACGTCCTTTCCCGCGATCAACACACGTCCCTCGTCCACATCATACATCCGCATCATCAGATTGATAATGGTAGACTTGCCAGAGCCAATCTCCCCTATAATCCCCAGCGTCTCGCCTTTCTTTATCCGAAAAGAAAGATCCTTTATATTCGCCTCACCCTTTTTCAGATAGGAAAAGGTAACGTGATCAAAACAGATCTCATATTCCTCCGGCCCCTCCCTATAAACTTCCATGACGCTCATGTCGTCCTCCGCTTCCAGCACATGGCAGATACGGTTCCCCGACGCAATGGCCTTGGACAGGATTGTGAACATCTTGGAAATTGACATCATGGCATTTAATATAATGGTAAAGTAGGTGGTAAAGGCCAGAATCTTCCCGACCTCTGAAGTCCCCCCGTTGACACGGTATGCGCCTACCAGGATGACGCCCACCAGGCCCAGGTTCAACAAAATGTTCATGGACGGATTGATGACAGCCATAACCATACCATTCTTCCTCTCCCGCTCCACAACCTCCCTGTTGACAGCCTGGAATTTCTCCGTCTCATATGCCGTTTTGGACAGTGCCTTGATCACACGGATTCCCGCAATGTCCTCCCTAACCATCCTGACGAATCGGTCATTGGCCTCCTGCAGGCCGCTGAACATGGGAATACTCCTCCTGGACACATATACCGTGATAAAGGCCAGCATCGGAAGCACAGCCAGCAGCACACATGCCATGGCATAATCCAATGTAAAGGTAACACAGATCCCCCCGATCAGCAAAATCGGCGCACGAACCCCCAGACGCTGGATACGCCCCAGCATCTGGTGGAGATTATATGTGTCCGATGTCATTCGGGAAATCAGGGATGGTTTCGTATAGAAATCCGTCTGCGCATTGGAAAGCTGCATTGTCTTCGCAAACAGGTCATGACGTATATTCTCCGTGGCATCCCCGGAGACCCTGGACGCCATCCGGTTTGCAATAATATTGAAGGATACTGCAAACAGGGAACAGACGATCATCAGCGTCCCCCATCCAAAGATCAGCCTCCTGTCCCCCGACAGGATGACTGTGTCAATGATATACGCCAATATGTACGGGATGCACAGATCCATGATCGTTCCTATGAATTTAATCAGAAACCCTACCCCCATTCTCGGGAAGTAGGGCTTCATGTATTTCCATATTATATACTTCATCAGATTTTAAATACGGAGATCTCCGTTTTCAACTCCTGCATATTCTTACCGAGGGAATCTGCCGTTTCTGTCAGGCCCTCTACATTTTCCATCAGCTTCTCCACAGAATCACGGACTGTGATGACACTGTCGGCGGTCTCCTCGATACTGGTGGAAATCTGGCCGATAGCTGATACGGTCTGAGACTTCTCCTCGTCCGCGCGTTCCGTGCTCTCAATAATGGCATTCAGGCCTTCCACCAGCTGCCTCATGCGCTGCTGCATGTTGTTAAATACCTCTACCACCTGTTCCACAGCTTCCGTCTGGGATGCCACCATGGCGCCGGCTTCACGGGCGCTCTCCACACTGTAATTCGTCTGCGCGGTAATGTGCCCCACATTATTGCTGATCTCACCGGCAGCCTTCGCAGAATCGTCCGCCAGCTTGCGGATCTCCTCCGCAACCACCGCAAAGCCCTTCCCGGCTTCCCCGGCCCTCGCCGCCTCAATGGAAGCATTGAGCGACAACAGGTTGGTCTGCTCGGATATATCGGTAATCGTGCTTACAAAGCTGTTGATGATCTCCGTCTCCTGACGCAGGGACTCAATATTCTTCCCAACCGTAGCGGTGATGTCAGTAGTCTGCTGGGCCCTGTCACCCAGCAGGCGGATGATCTTTACACCCTGCCCGATCATCTGTTCTGTCTCTTCTACCAGCCTGCTCACCCTCTCAACGGTATGCCCCACTTCCTGAAGCTCATTCGCCAGGACATTCGTCTTGGTAACACACTCCTCCACCAGCTCAGTCTGCTGGGACATGGTCTCGCTGATCTCATTCACAGCCTTCGTTATGCTGGCGGAATAATCGTTGATAACGCCGGACACCTGCTCCACGTCCTTCGACGAAATTTCCAGCTGTTCTGTGGCGCCGGTAACTTTGTTTACCAGGCTCTTGGTATTCCGTATCATATTATTGGCGGAACCCGCAAGCCTCTGGAATTCATCGCGTCCCTTAGCGGCCACCCGCACGGTCAGATCGCCCTGTGCGACTACGCCGAAGCCCCTGGAAATACGCTTCATATTCTTCTGGATGCCGGAAACGATCAAAAGCCCCACCAGCACTACGATTATGCTTGCCAATATCACCAGTACAAGCGTCAGCGACTGGATCTCCCCGGCCTGTCCGGTAATAATCTCCATGGGCACAAGCGCGCAGACAGTCGCGCCTGTCTGGATGCTGCTGCTGTATATGAACAGATAAGCCTCGCCCTTAAAGCTGACTTCCTGTGAACCATACTGATTCTCCCTTGCGTCCGAATCCAGCACCGGGAAGAATTCCTGTCCGAAGAAGACTGTCTCTCCTTCTGTCAAAATGCTCTCCTCACCCTCCGACAGCTTCTCGCATATAATTTCCCGGCCGTTCTCCGTGACAAAGCCCACAATGCTTCCCTCGCCCAAATCCAGAGAATTGAGGAAATCCCGGATTGTCTTTGCCTTAATGTCAATTACGATACAGGCGTTCCCAGACTGAGATAACACCTGATATGATAAAATATAATCCTGGTATTTCAGATTCAGGTTAGCATCCAGAACCTCATGGCTGTCAATCCACTTCTGGACATTGCGCCCGTCCACGGGCACAGATGCGAGATACTCCTCGAAAAACCCGTCTGCACTGGAGGAATTGGCAGTACTGAAAAGATTGATCCCTTCCTTTGTGATGATATGTATATTGCTGATAAACGCATTCGACGTCTGGGAAGCCAGGATATCCATCCTGGTATTCTCAGTAACCTTCATCTTGGACAGAGGATCATCCGAATACAGCCCGATATAATATTTGCTCAGATCCTTGTCAAACGCGTATTTCGTACCTTCCGATTCAATAAAGGAACAGCTCATATCCACATATTCCGTCGCCATATTGATCGTCTGGGTGGTGGAATCCGCAAATTTCTCACTCATGCCCTCCGCTGCTTTCTGATAAGCGGAAAAGCCCACAATAACCATAAACAGGATCGGTACAAGGAAACAGACTATGATCTTATTCCGAAGGCTGAAGATCATAAGCCCTGAATTCTGTCCTCCGCCCTGCGCCGCCGGCTGCCGGGATTCTTTGGGAGTCCTGACTTTTCGGGACTTTCCGGGCGCCATGGCTTCCCTGGATGGTTTCGGCACCTTCGGCGCTTTTACCTGTTTCACTTTCGCTGTTTTTCCGCCCATATTGTTATCCTCCAAGTCGTAATCATAATGTACATTGAATAAATTATACACCACTTTTCTGTAATTTGAAATAGAAACTGTCAAAATAAATACTTTTATTTAGTGAATTTATCCAAATTTCTACTTTTTATTTACGCTTCCCATTTTGTTCAGCGAAGCTCCATGTGCTGTATATATCGCGATCCAAACTCAGGTTCCATGGCCAGATTCACAATTTCCGTCCCGCTCTTATACCCTTCCAGACTGTCCCTTGCGCTCTCCCAGCCGGAGGCGATGATTTCCCTGCCTGCCCGCAGCGCCCCCGACAGCGCCGTGTTACCGCCCGCTTCCGCCCTATGGGCAAGCGCCCGGGGCAGCAGCCCGATCTCCACGGCGTCCTCCGGATTCAGATAATATCCAAACCCGCCAGCCAGCACGAGTCTGTCAACCTCCCCGGGCGCAATGCCGTACCGATCCAGAAGGATTTCTATCCCGGCGGCAATGGCAGCCTTGGCAAGCTGGACGCTCCGCACAGCCTCCCTGGTGACGCAGACGTTCCCTATGCGCACCCCCCTATCAAAATAAGGCTCCGCCAGCAGGCCTGTCTCGTCCAGGATATTCTCCCTGCGCAGGACTGCCAGAAGCTTCACCATATCCGCTCCCCATATCCCTCTGTTTACGCCCCCTTCAAAGGCCGGGCCTGCAGCTGTGGCACAGGCGATCCGTCTCCTGCGGTTTCCCAGAAGCAGTTCGCCGTTAGTCCCCAGGTCAATGAGCAGGGTGATCTCCTCCCTCTCCGCAATCCCGCAGGCATGGCAGCCCGCCAGAATATCCCCTCCCACAAAAGCGGAAAATCCGGGCAGCACAAAAGAACGGACACCTTCTGTCTCCGTCTCGGCCCCGGAAAGCCTGGACGCCTCAAACGGCGCATGTCCCAGCTCACCGGTATCCCATCCCATAAAAAGATAGGTCATGGTGGTATTTGCCGCCACCGTGAGGTATATTTCTTCTCCCGCCTGCAGCTTCCTCTGAAACCTTTTCAGACCCCTCCCGAGCACCTCCCTGACCGATTTCCGCATCCATGCGGCGGCTTCAGGATCTTCCGCCGCCCTGATCCTGGACAGTACATCCGCGCCCCAGGCAGACTGCGGGTTTACCTCCACAAAGCGATCCACCACCCCGCCGTCCGCCCCATACAGGAGCATGGCGATAGTGGTGGTTCCTATGTCGGCTGTGGCCAGCCTCTTTCCGCTTTGGGCGAAGGGAAGCCGTTCCCCTGTGAAGGCGCCCTCTGTCAGCACATGCAGGCCGCCGGGACTGCGCGGAACCCTTTCCTCCGGCGCAGCCCCGGGGCCGTTTCGGACTGCTTCCCCGGGGCCGTTTCGGACTGCTTCCCCGGGGCCGTTCCAGACTGCTTCCAAGGAGCCGTTCCGGGCCAACGGTGCTGTCCCGGGGCACAGGCCGCAGCCGGTGCAGATCTGGCACCGCAGCCCCTTTTTTGTCTTCCTACACAAACTGATTTTTCTCCCTGCTGTAATGATAGTCTATGGAAGCAAGCTTCTCCGTCAGCTCCTGACAGTCCATGTCAAACTCCTCGCAGAGCGAATCCAGGCTCCCATAGAAATCCCGGAGCTTCGTATTCACAAAGCTTAACAGCATTACCGGGTCTTTCGGTATCATAATCCGCCTCCTGTTCCCGTGCGCAGATGACACTTCCCTCTTTCACTGCGCTATTACTTATGATTCCATGCACCAGCTCATTGTATCCGAAAAACTGCAATCCTGCAAGATGCCGCACAAATTACGCCTTCACTTTCGCGCACATTTCGCCGTTTTCCACATCGATCAGTATTGTATCTCCCGATTTCACTCGGTCCTCCAGGATCAGCTTTGCCGTCAGCGTCTCCACATATTTCTGGATATACCGCTTCAGAGGACGGGCACCGTACACAGGGTCATAGGCATTCTCTATGATATGGCTCATGGCCGCCCCTGACAGCTCCAGGCTAAGCTCCTTATCAGCAAGCCTTCGGTTCAGATCCGCCACGATCAGCTCCACGATCCCGCCGATATTGTCCTTCGTCAGAGGTTTGAATAAGATCGTCTCATCCAGACGGTTTAAAAATTCCGGCCGGAAATGCCCCCGCAGGTCATTCATCACCAGCTTTTCCGCCTCCCCGCTGATGGAGCCGTCCTCCCGGATGCCGTCCAGCAGGTAGCCTGCCCCGATATTGGAGGTCATGATCAGGATGGTGTTCTTAAAGTCCACCGTCCTTCCCTGGGAATCCGTGATCCGTCCGTCGTCCAGCACCTGCAGCAGCACGTTAAACACATCCGGATGGGCTTTCTCAATCTCGTCAAAGAGTACCACGCAGTAATGCTTCCGCCTGACCGCCTCGGTCAGCTGCCCCCCTTCCTCGTATCCCACATATCCGGGAGGCGCCCCGATGAGCCTGGACACCGAATATTTCTCCATATACTCGCTCATATCAATGCGGACCATATTGTTCTCATCATCGAACAGCGCCGCCGCCAGGGTTTTGGCCAGCTCCGTCTTGCCCACGCCTGTGGGCCCCAGGAACAGGAAGGAACCGATGGGCTTTGTGGGATCCTTAATCCCGGCCTTGGAGCGGATGATGGCCTCCGTCACCTTGGTGACACCCTCCTCCTGGCCGATGACACGCTTATGCAGCTCCTCGTCCAGATGCAGCGTCTTGTTTCGCTCGCTCTCTGTCAGCTTCGCCACGGGAATCCCCGTCCAGCGGGAAATGATCCTGGCGATCTCCTCGTCGGAAACCTTCTCATGAACCAATGACAGCCCGGAAGATCCAATCCGTTCTTCCTCCTGCTCCAGCTGTTTTTTCAGGGCGGGCATCCTGCCATAGCTCAATTCCGCCGCCTTCTCCAGATTTCCCTCTCTCTGGGCAATCTGTATCTGGCTGTTGACTTCGTCAATCTCCTCTCTCAATCTGGAAAGCTTATCCACGGAAGCCTTCTCATTGTCCCACTGGGCCTTTTTCGCAGCGAAAACATCCTTCTGTTCCGCCAAATCCTTCTGCAGGCTGGCAAGTCGCTCCACGCTGAGACGGTCGTCCTCCTTTTTCAGCGCCGCCTCCTCAATCTCCATCTGCATGATCCTGCGCTGCAGCTCATCCAGCTCCGTGGGCATACTGTCCAGCTCCGTCTTGATCAGGGCGCAGGCCTCGTCCACCAGGTCGATGGCCTTGTCCGGCAGAAAACGGTCAGAAATATACCGGTTGGAAAGCACCGCCGCGCTGACCAGGGCATTGTCCATGATCTTCACGCCGTGATAGACCTCGTACCGCTCCTTTAAGCCCCTCAGAATGGAAATCGTATCCTCCACCGTAGGCTCCTCCACCGTCACCGGCTGGAAACGCCTTTCCAGGGCCGGATCCTTCTCGATATACTGGCGGTACTCGTCCAGGGTGGTGGCCCCGATACAATGCAGCTCGCCCCTTGCCAGCATGGGCTTTAACATATTCCCCGCATCCAGCGCCCCGTCGGACTTCCCCGCACCCACAATGGTGTGCAGCTCGTCGATAAAGAGGAGGATCTGCCCGTCGCTGTTCTTCACATCCTCCAGCACCGCCTTCAGGCGCTCCTCAAACTCGCCCCTGTATTTCGCCCCCGCCACCAGGGCTCCCATGTCCAGGGCGAAGATTTTCTTGTCCTTCAGCCCCTGGGGCACGTCCCCCCTGACAATCCGCTGGGCCAGGCCTTCCACCACCGCCGTCTTGCCCACGCCGGGTTCCCCGATGAGGACAGGATTGTTTTTCGTCTTGCGGGAGAGGATGCGGATCACATTCCGGATCTCGCTATCCCGGCCGATGACCGGGTCAAGCTTCTGATTCCTTGCCTTCTCCACCAGATCCTGGCCGTATTTCTCCAGGGTGTCATAGGTGGCCTCCGGGTTGTCCGAGGTCACCCGCTGGTTTCCCCTGACTGTGGACAGCGCTTTCAGGAAACGCTCCCTGGTGATTCCGTACTCCTTCCAGATAGCATTGATCTCCCGGTTAGGGTTCTTTATCATAGCCAGGAAAAGATGCTCCACGGACACATACTCGTCCCCCAGCTGCTTCGCCTCGTCCTCCGCGCCGATCAGCGCCTTATTCAGATCCTGGCCCACGTAGACCTGGCCACCCTGTACCTTTACGCGCTTCTCCAACGCCTGGCGGACGCGGTTTACAAAGTGCTCCTTCTGGATCTCCATCTTCTCCACAAGCTTCAATATCAGACTGTCCTCTATGGTCAGCAGGCTGTACAGCAGATGCTCCTGCTCGATCTCCTGATTGCCGTATTCATAGGCAAGCTTCTCGCAGCCCTGCACTGCCTCCATAGATTTCTGTGTAAATTTCTGGATATTCATAACGCACTGCCTCCTTCTTGCTCCTATTGTTTCCTTGTTCTATAAGTAATATAACATTATTAGGAGAAAAATCAAGAAGGAAAGTATAAAGTTTTTCTAAAACGGTTTACGTGCTTCCAAATAAGTCATCCAGGCCCATTTCCTCGCCTTCATCCGGATGGCGCCATTTTTCCAGCAAATCCAATCCCCCGTGCTGCTTCTGGAACAGCCTGGCCCTGTCAAAAATCTCCTGAAGCACGCTTACCTGGCTGCTTCCGGCATTTGCCCCGTAGGACACCACATAGGTGTTGCAGAGGAGCATGAGCTTATCCTGTAAAATATCCGCCTCGGCAGATTTCTCAAGGAACGCCGCAATACGGTCTAAATGATACTTGAAGATTTTGATCCAGCTGTCAAGCTGCGCCTCTGTAGCATCGCTGACATCCAGGATACAAGCCGCTTTCATGCCCTTCCCGCCGGCATGGTCGGCATAGGCGTTTCTCAGCCATCTCCTCGCTTCTCTCACCGTGTCCTCGTAAGGCAGCTTCAGGGGATCGTAGCTTTCCTGCACGTCCCGCAGCCCTGTCCTGTACACAAAATCCGGCTGTCCCGGGCTTCCGCGGTGATAATTTAAGAGTACACTGGGGGGTTTTACATCTGGATTGGCCTACTCATTTTGCCGGATATATGCCTCCAGCGCAAGCAATTCGCTTATATCCGGGTTTTTCTCCCCGCCAGGCGATGCTGCAGCTGCAGAAGACGTGCCTCCTCCCGCTATCCGCTTTTGCTTTGTATGGGCAGAATCCGTTTCCGCAAAGACACCCGCCGGAATACGCCCCAGCGCCTTCAGGAGACTCTCCTTCTGTCCAGTGAGCTGGCTCATGATCTGGCTCACTTCCTGCGGTGTAAGCCCTTTCGGGATCTCTTTCAGGGTCTCTTCCAGGGCCTGGTCGAAATATAGCCCCAGATCCTCCGGGAGTAAGGGCGCCTCCCCTTTCCCCTTACAGGCATGAAAGAGGATTCCCCCCAGCTTATCCAGGAGCCGGGCAGCAGGCCCCGGCGAGATCAGCTTATTGCTCATAGTCAGGTTCCTCTCTAATATCGGCGGGATATCCAGCTCCGGTGTCTCCTTAGACACAAACCGGATGCCGGCGGTTCCGGGCGCTGCCATACCGTCAAGCGGCACCTGCAAAATTTCCGGTTCAGGCCTCCCTCTGAAATGCCTTGCCGGGGGGATTACCCTTCTCGCAGGCATCCCTGTCTGCTGGATGAATCCCTGTACATGACTCAAAGACATGTTCCCACCTCCCTGCTGTCCTTTGCTGAAAGCTGCGTTACTGCTGTCACTCTGTTTTCAGCATACCATATTGCCCCGGTAGTATGGTGAAAGCACTACAGTTCCGTAGTAAGCTTTCAATCCACACTCCCGCACAGGGAGTGACGTGTTTCACCCGGAAACAGTTTTTGCCCTGGATAATCAGGCAATGCCTTTTACTTCATAGCCTGCCTCCGTCACAGCCGCGGCAAGGGCCTCGTCGGCGACCTCGCTCTCCAGCTCCACTGTGGCAGTCTTATCTTCAAGGCTCATGGTGACTGCTCTGACTCCCGCCACCTCCTCCAGTGCCTTCTGTACCCTACCGGTGCAGTGCCCGCACATCATTCCTTCGATCGTCATTACCTTTGTCATTGTTTTACCCTCTCTTTCCTGTTCTGTTGTTCTGCCGGCTTCTATAGCCAGTTGTATTTCTGTGGTTTCCGCCGCCGGATGCAGCCCTGCGCCCTCTGCCGCTGGCCGCTTCTCTGCTCTTTCCGCCGCCGTATGCAGTCCTGCGCTCTCTGCCACTGGCTGCTTCTCTGCTCTTTCTCCTGCCGGATGCAGCCCTGCGCTCTCTGCCGCTGGCCGCTTCTCTGCTCTTTCTTCTGCCGGCCGCGCTTCCGCACTGGCAGAATGTCTGTCTGTGTGTACTTTTTCTGGAAAACCGCTCTTAAAGCCCCTCAGCCGCAGTGCATTTCCCACTACAAAGACGCTGCTCAGGCTCATAGCGGCGGCGCCAAACATGGGATTTAATCTCATCCCGAAGAAGGGGTACCACACCCCCGCCGCCAGAGGGATCCCTATGGCATTGTAGAAGAAGGCCCAGAAGAGATTCTGCTTGATATTGCGGATGACCGCGCGGCTGAGCCGCACCGCCGTCACGGCATCCCTGAGATCGCTTTTCATCAGCACGATATCCGCACTCTCCATCGCCACATCCGTTCCCGCGCCGATAGCCATGCCTACATCTGCTGCCGCAAGCGCAGGGGCATCATTGATGCCATCACCGATCATTGCCACTTTTCTGCCTGATTGCTGCAATTCACGGATTTTCCTTTCCTTATCCTGGGGCAGGACTTCCGCCACCACCTCCTCAATGTCCAGCTGCTCCTGCACCGCCTCCGCCGTGCGACGGTTATCTCCGGTGAGCATGACCACATGAATCCCCATCTCCCTGAAGCGCCGTATTGCGTCATGGGATCCCGGTTTGATGCCGTCCGTTACGTCAATCTCTCCCAGCAGCTGGCCCTCCCGGGCCACCAGGAGAGGCGTCCTGCCCTCCTGCGCTATTTCGTCCAGGCCTTTGGCATATATGGGATCGATGCGGATGCCGTTTTCCTCCATGTATGCGCGGTTTCCCACAAAGAAGCGGGTTCCTGCCTCCCATCCCCGATCCACCCGGTTTCTGATCTGCTCCTTCCGCTGCTCAGAGGTTCCTTTATCCGGTATCTCCCGCTCAGCCTCTCCGGCAGCCTCTCCTCCCAGATACTCCGTAACTGCAGCACCGTCCTTCCCCTTTCCTGCCAGGAAAACGGACACAGGGCCGTCGCCCCCGGGGATCATGGGGCGGGGAGGGATATCCTCCGCCAGTACGCCCTCGATCCCCCTGCCAGGCACCGCTTTGAAATCCCTGACCTCAGGGAGGGAAAGGCCGTCACCCTGCGCCCGCTCCAGGACGGCCTCCGCCAATGGATGCTCGCTCTTTTTTTCCAATGCCGCGGCAATCTGCAACAGAGTGTCCGTAGACAAATCCCGCACATAACAGCCGCAGCCGCTGAAGCTCAGCTTTCCGGTAGTGATCGTACCGGTTTTGTCCATGACCACCGTATCGATCTCCTTGGCTCTCTGCAGGGCTTCCCCGGATTTGATCAGTATCCCGTGATTGGCCCCTACCCCGGTTCCCACCATAATCGCCACAGGAGTTGCCAGCCCCAGGGCACAGGGGCAGGAAATTACCAATACCGCTATGGCAGAGGAGATGGCAAACTCGGCCCCCGCTCCTGCCAGCAGCCACACAGCCAGGGTAACAAGGGCTATTCCCATGACCACAGGCACAAAAACCCCCGCCACCTTATCCGCCAACCGGGCGATGGGCGCCTTGCTGGCGCTGGCTTCCTCCACCAGGCGGATGATCTGGGACAATGTGGTATCCTCCCCCACCCTGTCCGCGCGGCATTTTAAAAACCCGGCTTTGTTCACGGTAGCCGACACTACCTTATCCCCTGCCTGCTTTTCCACCGGTATGCTCTCCCCTGTGATTGCCGCCTCATTAATGCTGGAGCTGCCTTCCAGCACCGTCCCGTCCACAGGCACCAAACTTCCCGGCTTCACCAGAAAGATATCCCCTGCCGCCAGCGTCTCAGTGGGAACCTCCATTTCCTGGCCTTCCGCAGTCAACAGGATTGCCGTTTTAGGCGACAGATCCATAAGCCTGGTAATGGCCTCGCTGGTCTTTCCCTTAGAGCGGCTCTCCAGATATTTTCCCACAGTGATCAGCGTCAGTATCATACCGGCGGATTCAAGATACAGGTCATGGGAATACCGCTCCACCAGGGCCATATCGCCGTGCCCCAGGCCATAACTGATGCGGTACATTGCGAAGATGCCGTACCCGATTGCGGCGGAAGCTCCCAGCGCGATCAGGCTGTCCATATTGGGGGACAGATGCCGGATCGTCTTAAATCCCACAGAGAAAAATTTTCGGTTCATATATACAATGGGAATTAACAGCAAAAGCTGTGTCATGGCAAAGGTCATGGCGTTGGCATTTCCATGCAGGTACCGATGTACCAAACCCGGGATTGGCAGTCCGAACCACTCGTTATACATATGGTACATTGCCACATACATCAACGGAATCAAAAAGCCAATCGAAATGCCAAGCCGCCATTTCATGGCTCTGGCCTCCTCCCTGGCCTTTCGCTGTACGCTGCCGTGCCCGCCTTCCGCCGTACTGCCTCCCGCGCTTCCTGACACTCCGCCTCCCGCCGCACTGCCTCCCGCGCTTCCTGATGCTCCGCCTTCCGCCGTACTGCCTCCGGTTCCGCTTTCCGGGCCTCCGGCCCTTTCTGATACCCTGCCTCCCGGGTTTTCACCACGGGAAATCTTACATTCCCCTCTCTGCCCGGCCCCCGCGGAAGCAGCTCTGCGGGCCCCTCCGATGATCAGGGAAGCCCCATACCCTGCCTTTTCCACCGCCGCAGTAATATCTTCCCCTGTCAGCCGGCCCTCATCATAACTGACATCCATAGTCTCCGTCAGCAGATTCACCGACGCTTTCTCCATCCCCGCCAGCTTCCGCACTGCCTTCTCCACATGGGAGGAGCAGGCGGAGCAGGTCATTCCGGAAATATGATACCGCTCTTTCATATGTCCATCCTCTCTTTCCGTCCATCCGTTCCTGCTGTAAATCCTCCTGCCGCAAATGCCTCTAAAGCAGGACTCTGCGAATCCGCCCCGCACCAGGACGTCCCCGCCTTTAAAAGTATCTTATTTCAGCTTCTTCATAAGCTCCACCGCCTCGTCAACAATACCGGTGTTTCCCTTCCTGATTTCCTCCACCACGCAGGTTTCCATGTGTTCCTGAAATATCAGATAGCCAAAAGCCTGCAGGGCGCTCTCCACCGCCGCCACTTGTGTCAGGATATCGCCGCAATAGCGGTTCTCCTCCAGCATCCTTCCGATTCCGTTCAGCTGCCCCATCATACGGTTCAGCCGGTTTCTCAACTGTCTCAGTTCCTTTTCCTGTCTTGGCGTGGCCTTCTGATGGCAATTACAGCATGGAACCGCTTCTTCCTGCCCCGTCTCCATTACTGTTTCCACTTCCTGATCCGTAGTCTCCTGCATCTTATCCACTCCTCCGTATATTTCCCTTTTATTCCCGCCGCCTATGAGCCAAGTCAGCGCAGATTAATTTGTGCCGCCGTTTGTGTTAGCATAAATGGATATAAAGTCAAATACCCTGGCGGGGTATTCATAATATATTATATACCCCACCAGGGTATCTGTCAATTATTATTTACTTTTTTCACCCGTTACGAATACAGCTGTCACGAATGCACCGGCTGCCCCAGGCAGGCCTCCGTATGCTCCGATACATCCTGCATCCAGAGCACCTCCTCACCGGCCCTGACCTGTCCCTCCGTCGTAGCGATCACATCATTTCCATATATATAATTCTCCACCCGGACAGCCACCTCCGTTGAAGCCCCTTCCACAGCCAGCCCCTGCCTGTCAAATTCCAGCAGCAGCTTACCCTTGCCCACAATCTCATTCTGTACCACCCTGGGGCGATAATATCTGCCGAGCATATCATCCCCCGCATCTCCCGCCTGAATATACAGCTCCGCGCCAAAATCCGTGCGGAAACGGAATGCGTTTCCCATAGGATACAGTTTCGTGATCTTTCCTCCCACAGGGGCATACAGCCTGTCCTCCAACGGCCGGATCACCACCTCAGCCTCCGGCCCTTCCCGGCGTATGGTCACAAGCCCGGACACGGGGCTTCCCACTGACCATCCCCTGCCATCCTTCTGTGTCCTCTTTTCCCTGCCCTTTATCATTTCCTCTCCTTCAGCTTCGTCCGCCTCCCCCGGCAGATACAGCCTTCCTGCAAAGAAGCCAAAGCAGACCGATGCCGCAAGACAGGACGCAAGAATTAAAAAATGAATTGTTATCATAATATAACACCTCCTGATAAGCCTGATTATTTCCCGGCTGAAGGGAAATAATACCACATTTTAATAACTCAAAAAAAAATGTTGACACTGTAGTGTAATCAGTGTTATACTACGCTTGTATTCTAAATGAAAGTCATTGAACTCACATATTTTTGTAAGTCATTGCAACTTTGATGATGGTTTACAAAAATATGTGATTTTTTTGTCGTACGGTTTAGAATAAAAAAGCAAAAACGGGCATAACGCCCCTTTATAATGAAGGAGGTACCAAAATGAATAACGGTACAGTTAAGTGGTTTAACGCACAGAAGGGTTATGGTTTCATCACAAATGATGCGACCGGTGAGGAAGTATTCGTACATTTCTCCGCAATCAATGCTGAGGGCTTCAAGTCTCTCGAGGAGGGCCAGAAGGTTACTTTTGATACCGAGTGCGATCCCCAGAACAGCAGCAAGATTCGCGCTACCAACGTTTCTGTAGTGGCTTAAGGTTTTGGTCACAGGTTGAACCATAACGCCTGGTATTAATCAGGCAGGCAAAAAAACACACCGGTTATCCGGTGTGTTTTTTGTTATTTTATCGTTCAGTCCGCCAGCCTTCTCATTTCCGTATACGCAAGGAGCAGCGGCCCCACACCCTTCGCATCATTCTCCACAACAGGCTCTGACATATAATATTCAAAGGTACCGTCGCGCCTGGTGTCGTTTGCCGGCCCGAGGCCCGCCACCAGGCAGATACCGCCCAGATTCAGCTCGCCGTCTGTCTCTTTCAGATATCGGTCACAGATTCCGCGGAACGCCTTCAGCCCAGGCTCCCTGCAGCTTTCCGGCAGGAATCCCAGACGCACGCCCTTTAGCAGGGAATAGGACATGATGGCACTGCCGCTGGTCTCCAGGTAATTGGGCTCCCTGCCGCCCAGGGCGGGCAGCTGGTACCACATACCGCTTTCATCCTGAAACTTCAGCATATCGTCCACCAGCTGGATGAACACTCCCTTCAGGTTCTCATACTCCTGCCGATATTCTTCACCGGGGTCGCATTTTACCAGCGTATCCAGAAGTGCCATGGAGTACCAGCCGATAGCCCTCAGCCAGAAATTCCTGGAAAGGCCGGTCTCCTTATCGCACCAGAATATTTCCCTGGAAGCGTCATAACCATGATAGTAAAGGCCCGTTTCCCCGTCCCGCATGTATTTCACCACATTTGCAAATTGCGCAAAGATGTCGCTGTAATTCTTTTTATCGTTAAATTTGGTCTCATATTCCATGTAGAAAGGCTGCCCCATATAGAGGCCGTCCAGCCATACCTGGTTGGGATATATTTTCTTATGCCAGAAATTGCCCTCAGGAGTCCTGGGCTGCTTCTGCACCTGGCTGTAGATCAGGTCTATGGCCCTGCGATACTTCTCCTTACCGTTCATATCATACAGCGCAAACAGCGTCTTGCCCGCATTGACATTGTCAATATTGTAGTCCTCAGGCTTATAGCCCTTAATGGTTCCGTCCTCATTGACCCTGTAATCAATAAACGCATCCGCGAATTCATAGTACTTCTTCTCGCCTGTGGCCTGATAAATCTCCAGCATAGCAAGGATCATACAGCCGTCAATGTAATTCCAGCCGGCTCCCTTTCCGCCCGCTTTTGCCTTCTCAATGTTCCACACCGGAACCTCCACCGTGCTCTTCTCGATCAAACCGTCTATGTATCTCTCAAAAACGGGCATCTGCATATCCTTCTACCTCCCATAAGTAATATATACTTAAATATTACACGGTTTTCCAATATAAGTCAATGCAGTTTTCACGAATGCACTTCAGCCCCAGCCGACCCTGCGGCAAGATCCCTACACCACAGCTATCCAGCCCAGCCCCATAGCCAGGGTCACAAGCCAGATCAGGAACAGATGCACCGGATAAAAGGCATAGAAAAAATATTTCATCCTCAGTCCCCTCTCCCCATTGTAAAAGCCGATGGGGATGAAAGCCAGGGGGGCCGTCACCTCCCACAGGAAAGCAACACAGCCCGCCGCAATCTGCAGAGGCTTCTTTTTCCGGAAAATATACAATACCATGATGCATACTACTCCGGTAGCGGCGTAATCCGTCTTCAGGAAGTGGGCCACTCCCGCACCTACCGCAAGCGCAGCTGCGGAAAACACGATCTTAACCACAAGATTCAATCTCTTGCCTGCCGCCCATTCCTTTTTCGCGATCCAGTCAAACGCGATCATAGTCAGTAGACCCAAAAACAGCGTAAAGAACACATTTTGATAGCCGAATTCCAACACCTTCCCGTTGAAACACAAGTCAAAGGGAATCTCCGAGACCAGAGCGAACATCCCAAGCCTTAAGGCATACTTTTTCACATCATGGGTTCTCTGGAAACCTTCCACCAGCAGGAACGCAAAGATGGGAAAGCCAAGCCGCCCGATCATACGCAGCGCCGTGTAGGTATAATAAAGCGTCCCGTTCTCCACCAGCCACCGCATCATCACATTCAAGTCACTGGACGCCACCGCCTCCATGTATCCCGACGTCATCACAAGCCTCCCCAGGATCCCCGCCCCGATATGGTCAATGAGCATGGAGACAATGGCAATGATCTTAATCGTGCTGCCCGTGATCCCCTTTTTTTTGGTCTCAGCCGGAGCTGCCTGCACCGCCTGCTGATTTAATTGTATACTATCCATTTTTTATCCTCCTATTGCACTATTACATTAATACAATAATACTTTCCATACCTTTTGTCAATCCCGGATTGAACGCATCTTCCCCCATTCCTCTCCGGTCATGGACAGTCCCTCAAGGCTTCGCCTTTCAGGTTCGCGCAAAAAGGGGACAGCCTGTCTCATCTGTCCCTCCGTGTCAGCCAACCTTATAGCCAATGCCCCACACTACCTTTAAATACCTGGGCTCCTTGGGGTTACGCTCAATCTTTTCCCTGATATGACGAATATGTACGGCAATAGTATTGTCTGCTCCGATGGCCTGCATATGCCAGATATTTTCATAAATCTGGCTATTGGAAAATACCTTTCCCTGCTGCTGCACCAGGAAACGCAGAATCTTGTATTCAATGGGAGTCAGCCGCACATTCCTGCCCTCCACTGTGACTGTCCTCTGGACATCATTGATCTCCAGCCCTTCCACCCGATAGATCCTGTCCACCTCCGTACACATATTGACGAGCTGCACATACCTGCGCAGCTGGGACTTAATTCTCGCCAGCAGCTCCAGGGGATTACAGTCCGTAGTCACATAATCGTCGGCTCCCGCTTCCAGCGCCATGATCTTGGCCGTCTCCGCAGACTGGGCGGACACAACAATAACGGGAACACTGCTCTTACGGCGCAGGGCAACGATCATTTCAATCCCCTTGTCCCAGCCCTTATCATTTAATTCCACATCCACCAGCATCAGATGGATGTTCTCCGAAATTTTCTCATAAAGCTCCTGCAGGTCGGCTGCAACCAGGCACTCAAGCCCCTCCCCCAATAATAATGGCTCCATCTTCTCTGCAATTTTTGTCTGATTGTTGTATATTAGAATTTTCTTCTTCATAATTTACCTCCATTCCCAGACATTTACCCCTTTTTCCTTGTTGCTATAGGCATTGTAAAACACATTTGTATCAAAGTTGCATAAAAAAACCAAAAAATGTAAAAATAAAATAGAGAGCGTTTTCACACTCTCTACTATATTAGACGTATTTTACCCCCGGAAAGTTTCAGAGGCATCCGGTTTCTTTGAAACTTCTTCCTTCATCTCATTCATTAATTCCTCATTCCGGGCTGTCATTTCCTCCACTTCAGCCAGATCTTCCCTTTCCAGCCTCCGGAAACGGTTGATTCCCGACACCAGGATCAGCAGGCTGTTCTTTGTGGTATCGAAAGCGCCCTCCTGGTACATAGTGTAAAAAAGAAGGCCCAGCGGCACTGCCAGGATCATTCCCACAATCCCCCCGAATTTATACCCTATGTACAACAGGAACAGGGTGGGAAGGGGCGGTACTCCAATAGAATCGCCCACAATCTTAGGCTGGATCAGTTGTCTTGCCAGCTGGCCGACCCCCCAGATGATCACAAGCCAGAGGGCCATCTTATAATCCCCTGTAAGCACCTTGATCACCGCCCAGGGAACCAGCACCGTACCCGTCCCCAGGAAGGGCAGAAAATCCAGAAAGGCAATGACCAATGCGATCAGCCCGTAATAATTGACCTTGAGCAACCCCATACCGATCAGCAGCAGAAGGTACATCCACACCTCAATCTTTAACTGTGCCTTCAGATATCCGCCCACCGATTTCTTCAGGCTGCGTCGGATCGTCCTGTAGCGGAGCTGTACTGTCCCGGGCATATGCCCGCGGAACCATTCGCCGATCAGATTTCTCTCCGCCACAAAGAAATAGGCGGACAGGAGCGCCATGATCACCCCGATAAAAATGGACGGCAGCTGTCTTGCAAAGCTCCCCGCTGCCGCAATGGTGGGCGTGCTGATCTGTCCGAAGAAATCACCCAGATACTCGCCAATGCGATCCGCCGCATCCGCAAATCCTGATTTAATATCCTCCGGCAATTTATTAAACAATATACCGAATTTATGGCCTATATCATTCAGATCCGATTCCATGCCGGACCACATATCGGGCAGCGCGCCAATCAGCCCTCCCACCTGCTCCACCAGCCATGACGATACAAGGTAGAGCAGCAGTACCACCAGCGCAATCACGGACACTATGACAAAGGCGCTGCCAATCTTCCGTTTCAGCTTAATCTTATCTTCAAAAAAATGCACCAGCGGGCCGGCGATCAGAGCGATCAGCCATCCTACCACGAACGGCATAAAGAAAAAAATCACCCTTGGCAGCAAAAATGCCAGCGCCAGCAGCACCACTGCCGCAATCGCCAGATTGGCCAACGCCTTACAGTACTTTTTCATGGACATACCCCTTACCTGCTTCCCTCAGTCCGCTTTTCCCACAATCTGATCCAGAAGCCCGTAAATCTCCTCGCGTCCCTGCTTTGTCTGTGCCGAAAACGGGATGAGCACAGCCCCCGGCCCCAGCCTCAGAGTGGTGCGGATCAGCTTTATCTGCTTCTGTACCTGGCTCCGCTTAAGCTTATCCAGCTTGGTGGCAATTATGACGGGTTGATACCCGTTCCTGCAGATCCAGTCATACATGATCCTGTCATTCTCAGAGGGTTCATGACGGATGTCAATCAGCAGGAACACAATGCGCAGCTGTGCAGAACGGTGCAGATAATTCTCAATCATCCTGCCCCACTGCGCCTTCACTGCCTCGCCGGCCCTTGCATAACCATATCCCGGCAGGTCTACCAGGTACAGGGTGCCGTTAATATTGTAAAAGTTGATTGTCTGGGTCTTTCCCGGCTGCGCACTGGTGCGCGCCAGCGACTTGCGGTTCATCAGCGCATTGATCAGGGAAGACTTCCCCACATTACTCTTCCCTGCAAACGCCACCTCCGGCAGCTTATTGTCCGGTATCCTGCTGGTAACCCCGCAGACCGTCTCCAGACTGACATTTTTAATGACCATATATCTTTCCTTAAATAGCTGTGCCCAGGCGGGATGCCCTGCGGTCGCCCTTATGCAGAGTCAGCGGTTCGCTGTCGCCGTCCACGGCCTCTTTTGTGATGATACACTCCTCGATGGAATCGTCGGAAGGAATCCTGTACATGGTATCCATCATAACGCTCTCCATTATGGAGCGCAGGCCCCTGGCCCCTGTCTTCCTCTCATAGGCTTTGTCCGCAATCGCCCCGATTGCGTCCTCCTCAAAGGTAAGCTGCACCTCGTCCATGTTGAAAAGCTTCTGGTACTGCTTGATCAGGGCATTCTTAGGCTCTTTCAGTATCCTGACAAGAGCTTCCCTGTCCAGCCCCCGGAGGGACACACAGATGGGCACACGGCCTACAAACTCCGGAATCAGGCCATACTTTACCAGATCCTGGGGCGTTACCTCCTGGAGCAGGTCGCTCAGTTCCTTGTTGGACTTCTGGGTCACCTCTGTGTTAAAGCCAATGGCCTTGCGATCCAGCCTGGACTCCACAATCTTCTCCAGCCCGTCAAAGGCTCCTCCGCAGATGAACAGGATATTGGAGGTGTCGATGGTGATCAGCTCCTGATGAGGATGCTTCCTCCCCCCCTGGGGAGGCACGCTTGCAACCGTTCCCTCCACAATCTTCAAAAGCGCCTGCTGCACGCCCTCTCCTGAAACGTCCCTGGTAATAGATACATTTTCACTTTTCTTCGTAATCTTGTCTATTTCGTCAATATATATGATTCCGTACTGTGCCCGCTCCACATCATAATCCGCAGCCTGAATCAGTTTTAACAGAATATTTTCCACATCCTCGCCCACATAACCGGCCTCGGTCAGTGTTGTGGCATCGGCAATGGCAAAGGGCACATTGATGATCTTTGCCAGGGTCTGTGCCAGATAGGTCTTGCCGGAGCCGGTAGGGCCTACCATAATGATATTACTCTTTTGCAGCTCAACATCATCCAGATCCTTCGGCGCCGTCACGCGCTTATAGTGATTATAGACGGAGACGGCCAGAACCTTCTTGGCATCCTCCTGCCCTACTACATATTCGTCGAGAAAGCCTTTGATCTGAATCGGTTTCAACAGGTTGATCTCAGGATGTACGGTCTCCTCCAGCTCATCCTCCTCCAGCTCCTCATCGAGGATATCGGCGCAGATATCAATACATTCGTCGCAGATATAAACACCCGCAGGCCCTGCGATCAGCTTGCGGACCTGGCTCTGGGTCTTATTGCAAAAAGAACATCTGATGTCATTCGTAGTGGTCATTTTTGTCGCCATTATTTTACTCCTAACCGCTATTCAGCTATTTGTCACCCGGGGTCTCATGAGAGGTGATCACCATGTCGATCAAACCGTACTCCAATGCCTCCTGGGCGCTCTTCCAATTATCGCGCTCTGTATCGGCGCAGACGGTCTCGTAATCTCTCCCGGTATTCTCGGAGAGCATACGGTTCAGTTTCTCCTTGGTGCGCAGTATATGCTTTGCCGCAATCTCAATTTCCGTAGCCTGGCCCTGAGTGCCTCCCAGGGGCTGGTGTATCATGATCTCCGCGTTGGGAAGCGCAAATCTCTTGCCCTTTGCGCCGCCGGCCAGCAGAAAGGCTCCCATGCTCGCCGCCATACCAATGCACACGGTGGAAACGTCGCATTTAATATAGTGCATGGTATCATAGATTGCCAGGCCTGCGGTAACAGATCCGCCGGGGCTGTTGATATACAGATGGATATCCTTCTCCGGATCCTCCGCCTCCAGGAAAAGAAGCTGGGCCACAACAATACTCGCAGAAGTATCATTTACCTCTTCCCCCAAAAATATGATTCTATCCTTTAAGAGCCTGGAATAAATATCATAAGATCTCTCACCCTTACTTGTCTGCTCAATGACATAAGGCACTAAACTCATCTTAAATCCTCCATTCAGTATTATACATTATGATGCTTTCTTATATAATTTCCATTACATAATATCCCACTCGGCGCTCTTTTTCAACGAAAAAAGCATGATTTAATAAACTTTTAAAGGTTGTACCCATAAAAACAGGTACAACCTCCTTTGTATGAAGCCGGATACTCTTACGTTCCGCCTGTGAACGGCAGCCCGGATTTATGCCTGCTCCGCAGCATCCTCCTCCGCATCCTTTGCCTTCTTTGCGGACTTCCTTGAAGAAGGCTTTACTTCCTTCGCATTCTCCACTACAAACTGGACGGCCTTCTTAATACAGATATCCTCCCTGACCTGCTTCATGCCGCTTTCGCCGAGAAGCTCCCTGACCTTGTCCGCCTCCATCTGGTAAACCTCGCCCATGGTCTTAACTTCTTCCTCAAATTCCTCCTCGGAAGCCTCAATCTTCTCAGCCGCCACAACAGCCTCCATAACCAGGCGGGACTGAATCCGCTTCAGGGCCTGGGGCTTGGCCTGCTCCATAAGAGCCTCTGTGGTTGTCCCGGTAAACTGCATGTACTGATCCATGGAAATCCCCTGGGCCTGCATCCTCTGGGCAAATTCCTGAACCATCTGCCGCTGCTGCGTCTCGATCATGGCATCGGGAATATCCATGCTGGCATCCGCAATGACAGCGTCCACAACGGCATCCTCCTTAGCGCTCTTTGCGTCCGCTTCCTTTCTGTCTGCAAGCTTCTTACGGATTTCCTCCCTGTACTCCTCCACCGTATCGCTTTCTTCGGATACTTCTTCCACGAAATCCTCATCCAGCTCGGGAAGCTGCTTCTCCTGAATCTTCTTCACCGTACATTTAAATACGGCCGCCCTGCCTGCCAGCTCTGCCGCCTGGTAATCCTCGGGGAAAGTCACGTTTACCTCTGTTTCCTTTCCAATCTCCGCGCCGATCAATGCCTCCTCAAAGCCGGGAATAAATGCACCGGATCCGATAGTCAGGGGATAATCCTCACCCTTGCCTCCCTCGAAAGCCTCACCGTCCACAAAGCCTTCAAAGTCGATGACTGTCACATCACCGTCCTCCACTGCCCTGTCAGTGATATCTATATTTCTCGCGTTCTTCTCTCTCTCCCGTCCAATCTCCTCATCAATCTCCTCATCGGAAACCGACACATCAATCCTGTCCACCTTAACACCCTTGTACTTACCCAGGGTCACCTCCGGCTTCAACGCTACTTCTGCGGTGAAGACAAAAGGCCTGCCCGCCTCTATCTGAGTCACAGTGATCTTCGGATTGGAAACAATCTCCTCCTCACACTCGTCCAAAGCCTTCTCGTATGCATCGGGAATCAGGTCGTTTGCCGCATCCTCGTAAAATACCTCTTTGCCGTACATCTGCTCAATCATTTTACGGGGCACCTTACCCTTGCGGAAGCCGGGAACGCTGATCCTGCCCTTATTCTTCTGATACGCTTTCTCAATCGCCTTCTCCAGCTCCTCAGCGGGGACTTCAATGGTCAGCTTCGCCATATTGTTTTCCAATTTTTCTACCTGTAAACTCATGATCACATTTCCTCCTTCATATTACTGTGTCTCATCTATATTAATCTGTTCCCCGTAAAGTGTAGGACACAGTCACAGTCATTTTAGAATTATAACATGAGAACGTTAAAAATACAAATATTTTTTCATTTTATTCCTTATAATCCCTATTTCATCTGCTTCCATACACGCATTTGCTGCTGACCCCGGGAATCATCCCCAGCTTCCCTGACAGGGCGCTGACTACACTCTGGGGCGCATCCAGCACCACACTGATGATATTCAGCTGCTTTTCCCGATAGGGAAGGCCCATCCTGCCGATCACATATTCGCTGTATTCATGGAGCAGTCCATTGATACGCGCTGCGGCGTCCCTGTCCTCCACGATGATCCCCACCAGTGCCACTCGGGTTGATGTATCTGACATATGCTTCCTCCTTTTTCCCTGGAGCGTGTTTGAAAAATGCATTCCCTGGGATGTGCGTCACACTTTGTGGGATGCAAGCCCCGATCTGGGCAGTCTCCCAGGTTCTCCCTTCCATCCCTTTTCAGCCGGGGTTCCATACTGTCTGTTTTCCGACAGGCCGTTCCTGTCGTGTTTTTATCGCATAAACAGCCTGCCGCCCTCCGGCACCGCCGGGCTTTTTCCTTTACGTTGGCCGCTGCGGCAATGTAGGAAGGACATGCGTCACCAGGATGAGAAGCCGGCCATTCTGTTTTTCTCGGATATAGGCCTCCGCCCGGGACTGTGTGGCGGCATCCATCCCTGTAAAGGGCTCATCCAGAAGCACATAATCCGATTCCGCCTCCATGGCGCGAACCAGGGCAACCCGGCGTTTCATGCCGCCGCTGAGCTCCCTGCAGGGCTTTTGCAGCGCTTCCGGTTCCAACAGCTTCTCCAGCGCCTTCCCCGCCCGCAGGGCATCGCCTGTGACCAGCTCCACATTTTTCACCGCGCTGTAGTCCAGGCACAGCCTGTCTTCCTGAAAGACCATGCTACAGCGTCCGGCTTCCTCCACCCTGCCGCTGTCCGGCTTTAAAATCCCTGCCAGAATATGCAGCAGCGTAGTCTTGCCGCTGCCGGAGGGACTGTCAAGGACGTAAATCTTTCCCGGATCATAGACTGTGCTGACATCGGACAGCACCTCTCTGCCGTCAAACGACTTACAGATATGACTCACTCTCAGCCCGGCCTCCGGCGCCCTGCCGATATGGCCCTCTCCCTGCCCGCCCTCCGACGCCCTGCCAACATAACCTGCTCTCGGCCTTTTCCGCGCCGCCGGGCTGCCGCAGGCGGGCTGCCACCGGAAAAAGAGCCCTGCCATCCACAGGATCAGCTTCTCAAACAGGACGCTCATCAGGATGACCACAGCTGTCCAGGCAAAAACCCCCGCCGTATTCAGGTATATTTTGGACAGATAAAGGCCCTCCCCGATGGAATGGGCCGGAGTGCCTATGACCTCCGCCGCCACACCAGACTTCCAGCACATTCCCAGAGATATTTTCATACTGCCAAACAGGAAGGGCGCAATGGCGGGCCTGTATATATAGAAAAATTTATTTTTTCCAGACAGACAAAATACCTGCGCCATCTCAAGAAGAAGCCTGTCAGCATTCTTCAGCCCTTCCAGCATATTTATATAGATATTAGGCAGCACCACCACAAAGCAGATTGCCACTGACAGGAAATCAGATCCCCACCAGATCAGCAGCAATACCACAAAGGAAGCAACCGGTACCGCTTTCAACAACGTCATTACCGGGGAAAGGAATTCCTCTACAAGCGCGTGGCAAAAGCTTAATGCCGCCAGCAGCACCGCCGCCCCAAAGCCGGCCAGGAACCCGCTTCCAATTCTCAGCAGGGACAGGCCCACCGCAAGATAAAATCCGGAATCCCCCAGCATGGAAACCAACTCCCCCATGGCCTGCAGAGGAGTCACCAACAGAATACTGTTATCCACAGCCAAAGCTCCGATATGCCATGCTGCTACCCACGCCAGCAGGATGATTATTTTACGCACTTTGCTTTTTTTCATGATACTTTTGATCGTCTTCATGGAATATAGTAGAAATCATCCCCCGGCAGTGCACCACCCACCAGCTCTGCATTAAACTCTTTTAACACCTTCAGGTATCCGGAAAGGGCTGCCTTCATCTCCTCTCCGGTAATGCATACAATATTACACTGCGGAATGGCTTTCTGGGCAATGGGTTCCTTGGCCACAATACCTGCCTCTACAGCCAGCGCTGCACCCGCCGCCGGATCTGCATTGACTGCTTCCACACTGGCAGCATGTTCTTCCAGAAAAGCCGCCACTGCTTCTGGATTTTCATCCAGAAATTCCCTGCGTACCACCGTTACCCCGGTTACCATACTGCCGTTGTCACCCGCTTCGCCCTGTGTAGCCTTCCACTCCTCATTGATGTCCAGCACAGTCTTCAGGCTCTCATTCTGCATACATGCCGCCGTGACAAAGGGTTGGGGAAGCAGTCCGATGGCATCGGGTTTCTCCGCCAGTATCGCAGCTACCTCCGTCGCCTCAGACTTAAATTCCAGAATAACATCCTCCTCTTTCAGGCCATTAGCATCCAAAAGGTATCGCAGAGAGGCTTCCGGCGTGGTTCCCTTACCTGTAAGGTAGACTGTTTTCCCCTTCAAATCCGCAATGCTGCCTATCTCCGCCGTTCCCGTCACCAGATAGAGCACGCCCAGGGTATTAATATCAATGACCTCCACATCTCCGTTTGTCTTCTGATTGAGCACTGCTGCCACGTTTGCAGGGACAAGCACAATATCGAGCTCTCCCTTTACCACCAGAGGAAGCAGCTCGTCCGCCCCCGCTGCCATTTGAAATTCATAGGTATCCATTGTCTCCCCGCTGGAAGCCTTATCCATCAGCATCAGAAGCCCCAGGGAGGTGGGGCCCTTTAAGGAGCCCACACGGACAGTGACGGCTGCCCTGTCAGCCGCCTGGGATTCTGTACCAACTGCCTGGCCAGATGCAGCGCCGCTTTCCGTCTGGCCGGATTCGGCCTGGCGGTTCATTCCGCTCCCGCCATCGCCGCAGCCGGCCAATAAACCAGCCAGCATCAACAGGCTCAGTCCTACCGCAACGGATCTTTTCAGATCAATTTTTTTTGTCTTATGCATATTCATACCTCCTGCACTGTCCTGGGGACAGTAAATTATAAGTCTTGACTTACAAATGAAAGGCATAAAAAATAAGCCCTTACTACTCAGAACGAATCTTCGTAAGCCAGAAAATCATGTCTGATCCCGGTCAGCCGCAGCTTTCCGGTCTCAGGATAATGAAAGAATCTTTCAGTGCAAGGCGCGGCAGACGCGCAACGGCTGGACTCTTGAGTAAATTATATCATGTTATCAGAAAAAAAGATATGGCTGTGTGACATCATTTCTTAAATTTTTCACTTCAGCTTAACTTTTCAGTGCTTTTCAGAATCCTTTTCACAGCGGTATTCAATACTTCGCTCGTGTGCCCCATTCCCACCGCCGCCATGGGAATCATAAAAACCATATACGGAAGGGCATACCTGCCCATAACCTCCCATATTACATGAAACAGAAAGCCTCCAACAAAAACGATCAAAAGGATACGATCCTCCAGCCGCCGGTCTTCCCCTCTTCGCTCAAACAGCAGAAGCACCTCCATCGTAAGATAAAAATAGAGCACAAACTGATACCGGTTCAGGAAATTGTTTATTGCCGCCTCACCTTCATAATAAACGTGATGTACTATTTCCGGTAAATCTTCAGGCTCGCATGTAAAAACCTTTGTTTCAAAGTAACTGTGACATGCCGGGGCATTCCATTGGGTCAGAATCTTTCTCCGGAAAAAATCCACGCTGTAACCCTTATCGTCCCACATTTCCTTCAGACGAAGCATCACCTTTTCCTTACAATCAAGAGCCGTCTGCCCCGCATCATAATTGTGAAGCTTAAATTCCATAAAATTAGTTTCATCATACCATCCCGGCCCACGGGGCCCATCTTTCAACCCCATGAGCACCCAGGAGATATATGGAATACCCTTTGATATCTCATTTCCGGATACCTTCTCGTAATATACCTGAATCCCACGATTCACGGCAAAAATCATAAAGAGCATCACAATCCACCAGAGGACCGCCTGGGGTTTCAATGACCGTAGAGCATGGACTGCCAGCACGATTCCTGCAGCCGCCAGAATAATAATGGAATTCATTCGCATCATGCATGCAAATACAATCGCCAGCGTCCCCCAGAGAAAACAGCTCTTTCTTCCCGTTTTACAATATCTGATCACCTGCCACATAAACACCATTGCAAAAGTAATGGACGAAACTTCCCCATATACGTACGCCACATATAAAAACAGGGGGACATAGCTGACAAATAACAGGATATAATACACTACAACCTCAGCCTTTTTACAGATTAACTGCAAAATCTTATAGCCGCTGTAAAAAAGCAACGGCATACACAGGGCATTCATATATTGAAACGACTGGTAATTATTCACCCCAAACAGGGTAAACAAAATCTGTATGACCGCCAGGATACTGAACTGATGAGGATAGTAACACATATACCCGGATGGCAGCATGGGATTATAATTATCTGCCATAAAAAGCATTGCCGTTACACATAAATCCTCTCCATCAGCCTGAGCCCTGACATGGCAGACTGATACCCAGCTTATACAGGCTACAGTCACATATATCGCCGTGGCGCCCACTAACATCCTGACCCACCTGTCAAATTGCCCCCTATTAATTCTTGTTATAAACCTACAAAAAAGAAACACCGCTACAGTAACCATCAAAAGCACCAGCAGATTGCCACCAACACTGTCAACGACAGTCCATGGAATTTCCGTGCCCTCATGAAGGATTTCGGTATATCTCAGGCTGTAAAAGGTAAGCCCCCCAAATATAACAATACATATAAGCAATAAAATCTTGTCAGATACCTTTTCCAACATATTTCCTGCCCGCCACACTTTTTCTTTCATACCTCAAATATGTCCCTTTCCTGCCGAACGATCATTCCATGTAAATCCAAACGGATTCAAATCAGGCCATTTACAGGCCCTTTTCAAAATATAAATCCAGTCCGGCATGTTGTCAAGTAATTTACGTTCAATCCTATCCAGAAACTTCCATTATATTTTTTCAGGAAGGACAGATAATAAGACCAAGATAAGTCGCAGCAATTACTTGACTGAAATATTTTCAGGATAAGTGATGGCAGCACTTATCTTGAAAATAGAGAAGGTAACAAAAATGTAATGTTTGGAGGTGAATGAAATGTCCGGTAACAGAAGTAATAGAGTAGAAGTTCCCGAAGCAAAGGCAGCTATGGATCGTTTTAAGACCGAGGTAGCTTCCGAGCTTGGCGTAAACCTGAAAGAGGGTTACAACGGTGATCTGACTTCCCGTGAGGCAGGTTCTATCGGCGGTGAGATGGTTCGTCGTATGATCAAGAAGCAGGAAGAGCAGATGAAATAAGGCTCCCCGAACGAGCTGAAAATCGAGTGGGGAAGTTCCCCTGCTCATGCACCGGGCGTCCGTCAGCTTTGCTGACATAATTACTCAAACGCCCGTGTGCACCAAAAGGCTGCCGCACTGTATACCGGTGTGGCAGCTTTTCTGTGCTTCAGTTTACATTGATCTCCAGCTTGAATTTTTTCTCCATTTCCTTTAGGTACTTTTCATTATGGCTTGCCGCCACAAGCATGGGCGCATAGGCGTCCCTGCCGGAAATGCGGAGCATATACGGGAAGTCCCGGAACCTCCTGTGATACTCCTTCACAAAGTCCATGATTCCCTGCTGGACTTCCCGGATTCCCTCAAGATTGGCATCATAACCGCCGAAGGCAAGAGTGATGTCCAGCTTTCTGATATAACGGATCGATTCATGGCCCTCAGCCCTTTTTCCCATATAGAAGCCTGCAAACTGCGGCGTTGGCGATGAAAGCAAAATCTCCCAGAAGATATTATAGCCTTTATTCTGGTCATGCTTTTTCAAAAGATCCCTGTTGTGTCCCTGGGAATAAAGATATGCCGCCAGCCGGCCGCTTTGCAGGAACCCTTCCGATGCATCCGGCTCTGCGTTATGTATCGTATTTGTCCCCGCGATCATCCCGACGATCTCGCAGGGAATCCTCCATTCCTTCTCCACCAGGTGCCTCAACGCCATGGCGCCGCTGCCTGCCCAGCCAATGTCGACGGCCGCCGCCTTCCGCACATCCCTCAACACATTCTCAAAATATATTCTGGCCGCCACATCCTGTCGGCTGTATGCTTCCGCCACCTGATCCCACTTTGCCTCCACAAAAAGCCTCAACAGGCGTGCATTCTTATCCGTCAGCTGATCTTCTGCCCTCAGCTCCACAAAGGCATGTTGTTTCCCGCTCAGGCCCCTGCCCTTTTCCCGCCAGATATCTTCCCAGTCGCACAGCTGATCTGCAAGGAAATCAACCTCCATAGAATGAAAAATCTCCGAAATCGTGTAACCCTGATTTACCTTGTGAAACAGAAACCTGCGGAAATAATCGTGCCTGTCAAACGCCGCGCTTAATTTCACTGCAGCCTTCCTGGACCAGTAGACATATTCCGTCCGCTCCTCCGGGTACAGATAATCATACGCCTGCTTCAGGATATCCCCGTCCCTGGATAGAAAGAGCAGCTTATCGATTTGATTGGCCCTGCAGTAATCATGGATGAAACCGCAGTAGCCCAGCACAAACAGGCCTCCATAAATAAAACCGTACTCATACTCCATCGAGCGCTCCTGTAAGCCGGAATAGAGCCAGCTGCTGACGACTGCCCGGTATGCGCTCCCGACCAGTGCCGACATGTCAAAGGCCCTGTATAGCAGCACATTTTTATTTACATTCTGATAAGGCAGGACTGCCAGCCCGGCCCTCTTTGCCTGTTTTACATCGCTGTGAGGATTATCCCCCACATGGATCACCGACAGCCCCTTATCCCCGGGGCCTTCCCCGCAAAGATCCCGCAGGAGCTGCCCGTACAGCCTGCCGTCCGCCTTGCTTCTATGGTATTCATTGGAGATATAAATCTTCTCAGCGCCGGTATAACCCGCCTTTTCGAGGATGTTTCCAATACATTCTCCCGGCAGATACATGTCCGAAACAATGACGATCCTCTTATCCAGCTCTTTCAGCTTCTTCCATACCTGCAGCATAAAAGGGTTCGCATAGCAAAGCTTCTGTTCGGCCTCCTTCTCCAACTCCTGCCCCAGCCCGGAGGATACCCCTGTCTCCGCCTCCAGATTGTCCCAGATTTCAGAAAGGCTTACCTCCATACTGCCCGTTTCTTTCTTACGCTTCACTCTGGCGTCCCATTCCGCCCACACGCGGATATCTCTGAAATTCAGGATGCCAAGCTCGCTGCCGACCAGATAAAACACATCCGCCGGCAGGGAGAATGGCCGGAAGATAAGCGTGTCAAAGACATCAAACGAGATTACGTCATACCTGGAAAGCTTTTCCACAAAATTCTCCACGGTAAGGCCCGGATTTTGCAGCCGATACCCTGCCGATTCGCTCTGACGGCAGTCCAGGCGCTTACTCTCATATATTTCCGCCTCCGGCACGCGTCCAAGGCTCCGGAGCTGCAATACATAAAAGGCAAAATTCAGCCAGAGGAGATAAATCCAGGAAAGAACCCTTACTCCCCCTGCAGCGCCATTATGCATCCTGTGATACCGGGCCGCTATACCAGGCTGCCTGTTCACCAACAGATTATACAGTATCATTCTAAAAGTCATTTTTTATATCCTTTACCAATACTTTGCCATATCCCTCTGTACTTCCGCATCCTCCAGCGAAAACTTTTCCTTCAGTTTGGCTGCCGTCTCCGCAAAGGTAATCCCCAATTCCCTGCAGGTAGTCACCAATGCCTGTATTCCCTGTTGTATTCCTTGTTGTATCCCTTGTTCCACTCCCTTATTTACCATCTCATCCAGCAGATCGCACACGGCTTTTCCTCCTTCTTCTTTCACAAACGCTATGTTTTCCAGATACCTTTCATCCCCGGACAGGGCGTGCAGCATCCTCATAACCTCCTCCGGGTTCCTGAGCTTTTGCCTTCTCTGTAACAGGCTCTCCCTGTCAGAGAGATAATCCAGTACTACCCTCACATCCCCCTGGAACATTTCCCTCACCGATTCATCCAGAAAACGCATGTCAAATACATGTATCCTGTTCTTGTCCAAATAATCTTCCGCTTCTTCAGGAACAGGATACTCCAGTAATTCACGGATGGAAGTCGCCGTTGTCCAACGCCTGTCGCTCCAATTAAGAACCAGGCTGATGACCGGATATATTTGCCGTTTTGACCCATACTGCCTGCGGTAGGCGGCTCCCTCATACCCCGCGCTGCGCAGCGCCATCCCCCGTTCAACCCTGCTCTGGTTTTCCAAAGTATACAAAGCCTGCGCTGCGCCCTGCTCCATGGCATACATGCTGTAGTCCTGAAACTGTCCCGACAGTTCATGATCCGTCTTCCGGTAAATACTTTCCGTAGGGCCTGGAAGCACAGCCTCCTCCGAAAGGATTCCTTTCCCCCTGTATAACAGCACATTGACCAATTCTGCAAATACGTCGCTGCAGGCTACAAACAGCTTCTCCGCCCTGTCCTTATTTCCCATATTTCCCTCCTGTTGTCCCTTCTGCTTCCCTGCCATACCCGCCGAAGCTTCCGGAAGTCATCCTCAGGACAAAGAAGGGGAAATATTCTGCAAGATCAGGAAATATCCCCATGATACCATGCTTTTCCCGGTTCCCCGCCCTGTCAGTTTAAAAAGTTGAATCCGCGGCGAATCGCCTGAAAAGCACTCTGATCTGCTGACTGGTGCAAAGTGCGATATGATTCCTCTTTTCTCAAAACACTGATTCACTATAGTTTACCTGTGTTTCTAACAGGATACCACCAGTTTCCCTTTTAGTCAAGCACTATTTTAAGATTTAATTATCGCTTTATCGACTCTTACAGCCTCTCACTCTCTGCCGCGGAGCCGCACCTTAATCCAACGGGATTGCTGTCCAGTCTTTCGGCGTGATATCCTCCTTTTCCACATGGATCACAAAGGGCCAGCCTTCCGGGAAAAGGATCATTTTATCCTCATGTAAATTGAGCCACCCCCCCACCAGCTAAAAGACGAGTCCGCAATGATATTATGCCTGCACAGGCTCATCAGGTACATATCATACCAGGCCTCCCTGCCCTGCTGCACAAAGCAGAACGTCCCCCCGCAGCTTTTAAAGTATTCCCTGCACCAGTCCATTTCATCTGAAAATACGTAAAATACAGGGTTTTCCACCCTTTCGTTAATATAGGCAATCGCGTTATTATAATAGTTTGTCGTGAATACCAGCCTTCTTTTATGACCGTTTACCAGATAATCCCCCCTCCGCACATGGATACTGACCGCATTGGTTGACAGGATCTTGTCGCGGTATGAATTGGGATAGGGCTCAGGCGCCCTGAATGTCAGTTCCCCGCGCAGCAGGGGCCTGATATGCTCGAAATACCTCTCGCTCTGGAAGAATCCCTCCAGATATGCGTCCTCCAGCTGAAGGATTTCCGGCGAATAAGTGCACGTACCATACCGCTTTATCTGGGAGATAAAGGTTTTCTTATTGATATTATACTTCCGCAGCGCCCTGTGGAAGGGGTCGGACTGATAGACAGCCAGCCTGCGGCATTCCCTGGGAGACGCGTATTCTTCCCTTGTGTTTTGAAATACGGCAGGCAGTAAATACCCGCCGCTATGGGCTTTTATATACCGGTAGCTGCTTATATCCAGCTTTGCCTCCCTGCCGCTCTCCTGCAGCCCCCTGTACAAGGCGTACAGAAAAATCTGATTCCCCAGTCCTCCCCATACTTTTACGATTATCATCCCTGCCCGGCTCCTTTCTTTGCCCTGTACCTGGTCTCCTGCACCTGGTCTCCCGCACCTGACGCAGTCACCCGTCCCGACATAGTACCCATATCACATATCAATCCATCAGCCATCCGTCCCATCGTCTTTCCCCTTCCGCTTTTTCAGCGCTGCAGGCAGCCGCCTGCCATATGGGCCTCCCAACACGGCCATGAGCATCAGATAGATACCCGCGCCGCAGATTGTCATAAACAACGTGTTTTGTATGTTATTCTCCTGCAGCACATCTCTTTTTAAAACCAAAAGGGCCGCCCCCATAAAGAGCGCCATCCCCCCAAATCGCAGCACATTCCTCAACAGCCGCTTTAAATCCACCGCATGGGTCACGGCCACCTGTACAAGGGTCTTGACCGCCTCCGAGATTACCGTCGCCGCCGCGCCATAAGACCCTGCCCCGGGGATCAGCAGGGCATTGAAAACACCGTTGACCAATACGCCCAACAGGATGGTCAAAGTCAGCTCCTTCTCCCTTTGGGAAGCTACCATATACTGTGAACCGGCGAGGTTACTGATCCCCATAAGGATCCCCATGGGCGCAAAGATCACCAGCAGTCCTGTGACCCTTTCATACCCGGCGCCGAAAAACCAGGGAACCAGCGTTGATGCGACAGCCGCCGAGCCTGCGGCCATGGGCATTGCCAGCAGCAGGCTCACCTCAATCCCCCTGTTCAGGTATCCTTTCGCCCCTTCTACATTCTTTGCCCCGATCTCCTGCGCCATCCTGGGCATGATGACCGTCCCCAGCGAGGTAATGACCGTCATGATAAGGGCCACTACCTTTTGAGCCTGTTCATAATATCCCACCTCCGCATATCCGTCTCCCAGGATGCCAAGCATGGTGGTATCTATGATCTTGTATATGGAAGTAATGTAATACGGAATCCCCAGCAGGAACGCCGGCTTCACATGGGTCAGTGTCTTTCGGAAGCTTTGCTGGAAATCCACATATTTCCTTATATCAAACAGTATGGCCGCATTCCCCGTCAGATTGGCCGCCCCCACGATGGCCGCATACAGCGCCACATCCTCCGGCTTTTTGACAAAGAGGAACAGGCCCAAGACGGACAGCGCCTTTACAAGGAAATTCTTGGCCACTGTCACCTTAAATTCCTCTATCCCAGTGTAAAACCAGCTGACCGCCAGCACTCCGCCCATGATCCCCACCGACTGGGCGAGATAAACCTCCCTGTACTCTCCGGCACAGCAGAAGACAAACGCAAAGTACAGCACGAGCGCAGCGGTCAATAACAGGAACTGCCCCTGTACGATCTGGAAGAAAAGAATACTCCTCTCTCTGACATCCCCTGCCCTGTACGCGATCTCCCTCTGGCCGTAGAGCGGGAAGCCCAGGCTGCCCGCCACGATAAAATAGGTGCTGATGGACAGGGTATATCCGTATATCCCTATCATCTCCGCTCCCAGGGCCCTGGAAATATACGGAGTCGTCACCAGCGGCACCAGCAGGCTGAATATCTGGTACGACAGGTTATATATGTAATTCAGCGTGATCTTTTTTGTATCCGCCCTCATTCCTCATCCCTTATCCAGGCCCTCCCCGTCAACAGTTCCACTTCCCGGAAAGTTTCTTTTTCCATGGAATTTTCTTCTATAATAATGGCGCAAGACCTCCGGCAGCTGTCTCGATGCATTGGGAGCGCTGTTTTCCCCCATCCCCCCGTCCCTCCAGCTCCCGATGTCATCCCTTAACTCCAGGATCATCGTCGGCAGCATTTCCGGGTTCAGGCTGTAATAATTCTCCGTATACGCATTGTCCGTAATGGGGCATACGCTGGGAGCGGCCGCTTCCTCCTCAGCGCACAGATAGACAAAGGGGGCGGACATGCCGCAGACATAAAGCTTCTCCCTCCGCCCTGTGTCCAGGCTGTCCAGATCTGACAGAAGCTGCTCATAATCCTCCCTGTGCTTTTCCGATGTGAAAATCCCCCTGGCAGCCCCTGTACCGATCAACTCCGTACACTCCCACAACGGCGCGTCGCGATTTACGATCAGCACTCTCTACATCAGCAGGATCGCCAGGAAAACGGCCGCCGTGCCATAACAGAGCGAGGTTCTGCCGGGCGCCCTGCCGCTCTCATATATCCCATACCACGCCGGGATCACTGCAGGCAGCATCCCCATCACGATAGCCGACACGCCCGTGTTGGAGGCCATATTGCTCACAAATGCATAGAACAGGCTGATTCCCCAGAGGGACAACAGCCTTCTGTCAGCCATCCCATAGATCATCTGTAATTCCACAGCATACACGCAAAGCGGGATGGCCAGCTGGCCGATATATACCACCCCGTCAGTCAGGAAGAACAGGACGCACTGTACCACCAGCAGCCCAAGGGCGAAAAGATGCCTCCGTCCCCGGCTTCCCGCGTCATGCCCCCGCAGGGCGGCCAGGCAGCTTCCCGCCAGGAGCGCATGGGCAGGCGCCGTATAACGGCACAGATACGCCAGATGCCCAAAGAATCTGCATGTCTGCCACAGGACATTGTCGCTCCCGGAATGTTCCGGATCCGACAAAATACAGGGGAGCAGCTCCGGGAGAGCGCTCACAGGCACCCTGGAAAACAACCAGCAACTGTAGACTGTCGCCGTAAACAATATCCCTGCCAGAAACCACCCCTGTTCCCGTCCCCTCCCCTTTTTCAGGCAATATGCCAGATAACCTGAGATCACCGGAAAGAGCGCGCCCCCATAGGGATTGCACAAAACCCCCAGCGCATAATACCCCCCCAATCATCCCAAGCCATTTCACCGCCTTCCCGGGCCAGCCCTCCCTGTGAAAGGCAAGGACATACCAGGAGAGCATCGCCAGCAGGAAAAACATGGGCCCCATGGAGATATAAGAAAGGGTAAAAATATTGGAACGGCAGTAAAGCAGGATATGCAGCATTATCACAAAGGAAATCCCCCTGTCAAAGACCCTCCTCATCAGGCAGTAGCTATATAAGCTTCCCAGGATCCAGAAGCCCATATACAGCAGCCGGAAAAACAGAATGGCCCCTCCCGGGAAGGCCGGCCCCACCCTCTGGTACAGCGCATAAAAGGGAATCAGCAGGGCAGCGCTCAGCTGACAGACATGCCATTCCTCCTGGAGGGGCACAGCCCCCTCATACAGCCTCTTTACCCATGCCAGATGCATCGCCTCATCCTGCCATCCCAGCCCGAAAAAGCACCTCCATACCAGGAGCGCTGCCGCAAAAACACCTGTAAGGGCTTTTATGATCTTCTGTCTCTGCATTTCAATACCTCTTTCACCAGCCTCTTATACACGATCTTAACCCTTGTCCTCATCCTGCCTCTCCAGCTGGTGTACCCCCAGCGCCTGATCAGCCCTTCAAAGCCGAGACGCCGGTAATCCTCCCAGAACTGCCCGCGGCCCTCCGGTTCTGCCGTGGGACGCAGCAGGGGAACCTGCATGTGAAGCGAAGGATCGATCTCCCGGATCCGCCCCGGCAGGGCCCGGAGCGCTTCCCTGCCGCTGTCCGTGTGCACCAGCACAATACTTGTGCCCTCATGATCCCTCCTACAGCGGTTACTCCCCCCCTGTTTCCCAGCAGTCCCCCATGGTCAGGTCGCTGTGATGGACTGTCTTATTACAATGATAACAGGCCGGGCGCATGGAATGATGGCTGTAATAGATCGACGCCCATATATCACTGCTTTTCCTCCTCTTTTGAAAGACCAGCGTCTCAATATGCGCGTTTCTCCAGCCAAATCCCTTATCCCTGAAACAGTATCCCAGCAGCCGTCCTTCCCTTCCCTCCCAATATTGAATATATTCCTGAAACAACCGCGGGCTGGCCGCGCCATGGCATATGATGTCCGCCAGGAGCAGGTTCCTCCTCCCTCCAAACCTTTTAAAGACCTGATTCACCTGGCAGGTCATGCCGATAAAGAGCACTTCCCTCCCCCCGTCCAGGTCTTTTGCCAGCGCCCCATAGATTCCCGCCATATCGCTCTGCACATATTTCGAGCCTCTCATGCGCTCCACAGTCCCCATATCAGAGGCCCTGATATGGACTGCCCGGAACCCTTCGTCCAATACGCAGCCGTATACTACCCCCCCTCGCTCGATAAAAGCCCTGGACAGGGCAAAGGCAAATCCCCCTGACTGGCTTTTCCTCCTGTCCTCCGCCCCCGCCTGGAATTCATAAAAAGCCGTTCCGCCATAGTCCTCCGGCTCCTTTTCCCGAAAGGCGCAGACCGATCTGCACCTCCCGCAGTGAATGCATTTCTCCCCGTCGATCTCCGGGTATTCATAGCCCTCCTCATCCCTGTAAAAACGTATGGCCTGCACCGGGCACACATCCTCACAGCCCCTGCATCCGCAGCACTGTCCCTTATCCATCCCCGTCACCTCCCAGAATCCCTGACACATATGAACGCAGCTTATCCCTGTACCTTTCCAGAGCCGCCTCTGCGCCGGAAAAGTCCACGCTCCTCTCCACCCTCCCCAGGCAGTCCCCCAGCCCTCCGCCATACCTTTCCAGATGCAGGAGCTCCAAAAAATCCCTCAGCCTCCCGGGATTGTGGGCATCCGTGACACAGAAGAAGGGTCTCCTGAAAAGGACGGAGAACGCCGTCGCGTGAAAGGAATTCGTCAGGACAAACTCCGCCCCTTTTATCAGCCCCAAAAACTGCGCGGGGCCGGCATCCTCAATATAGCCCCTGTCCAGGATCCCGGGGCAGTCCCCTATGCAGAGTGCCTGCATCCCCCAGCGCTGCGCCAGCATCCGCCCTTTTTCCATCATTTCCCGGGTATTTTTCATCGGATATACCAGCAGGTAAGGCTTACGCACATCCCCCTCATCGGCATATTTTCCCCACTCCCCCTCATCCAGAAGGAACACGGGATCCAGAGTATGCTCTGCGTCAATATCACAGTGCTGCTTCAGGGGAAGGAGCGACGTCCTCTCCCGCACGCTGACATACTGATAATCCTTCAGCCATTCCCTCATCCGGCTGTTATACTCCGCATTGCCGAAGTCATAGTCCCCCAGGGACGAGGAAAGACTGACCCTTTTCGCTCCCTTGGGGGCTGTCCGCAGGAAATAGGCCGGATCCGGAAACCCGTTAGTCACAGCCGGGTTCCAGATCTGATCGCTCCCGCTTATGTACAGGTCATACCCCTTATGCAGTACGGCCTGGCCCCCTCCGTGAAAGGGGGCCGTATAATGGAAAAACCCCCGGTAGAAGCCCAGAAACCTTTTCCTTTTCCCAAGCCTCTCCCGGAGATGGCATATATCATGCGCCATGCACTTGACGGCATACCCTGTGACGCCGATCCTCACGGGCCACAGCCCCTTCATGAAAGTGGGTAAAGTAACGAATAACAGAAAGCATCATTGCAAATTCAGAAAAGAGGGAATAAATTGATCACTTACGATCCTTTTTGGAAGACTTTACAGAAATCAGAAGAAACTACTTACTCCTTGATAAATAATCATCACGTTTCCAGTGCCATCATCGACAAACTCCGCAAAAACAAACCAATGAACACCACCACACTCAATGACCTCTGCCGTATCCTGCGTTGCAGCCTGCAGGATATTGCCGAATACATTCCGTCCGATGATGACCAGGCCTTGTGACAGGGCTCACAGACGATATGGCGGCATACCCCTTGCCAGTTTCCTGTGCAAAGGCATCCCCTTACCCGGATGTTTTCATTTTTTAATGTACTTTTTACCGTTATTATGATATAATCCTCTGTACAGAAAGGACATCTTTCTGAAAATCATTTTTTACTTCATTTCTGCGCGGTCTTTTGGGCATATCAGGTTTGTGGATACCGCGCAGACACAAACTTCTCTTTTTCATTTGACATGGATTTCAACCTCCCATGGTATTCACCTTGACAATTCAATAGACTTTATACTCTGGTTATGATATACTTCGATATACAGGAGGTACAAGCTGATGGATAATGAAAGCAGGGAAATGTTTCAGAAGATTCTGGACAGGCTCGATAAAATAGACAGCCGCTTTGATGTCATAGAGCATAAGCAAAACCGCACGGAAAAGAAAGTGGACGATTTACGGATTGACGTAGCGGTAGCTGAAAGGGATATCAGGCGAGACATTTACGAATTGAAAGACGAAATGGAAACAGTCATTGAGGTATTAAGAATGAATGAAATGTTACCAAGATAATCACATGATCACACAACCGGATATATCATGAATCAGAGTGTAAAGCCTATTGAGTTGTCAGGGCTTTACACCCTGGTTTATTGGTTGCTATTCAGTTGTGGTTATGGCCGCGGTTATTCTTTAATCTTGTCAATGTCTGTCAGGTTAACGCCAGAGGCATTCAACAATACTTTCAATGTTCGATATTCTTCTTTCAATTCAGCATATGTTTCGGTGGCGTTTTCCTTTTTTGCCAGAATCATATATTTTTGTATCTTTTTGAAATCATCAAGGGCTTGTTTTATTACTTCTATGCCTGTTGGCATGAAATCACCTACTTCCTTTTAGCCTGGTTGACAGCTACTGATTTTATTATAGCAACCCATGCTAAAAGTGTAAAGCCTTTATTGAATTGCCAGGGTGCTTTGTACAAGATTATACGTCTGATCACCCTTTTGATTACCTTTGATTACTTGGTAATCAAAATCAATATGATATGGCATTTTCAATCTGTCTTACCACATTTCGCATCAAAAAAGAAAGACAACCTCTTTCGATCTGTAAAAGAAATTTTCAGGAGGCCGAAACCGGCCAGGCTGAAGTCAGAAAATCGAAAGCTGCCAATTCAGTGAAGCCTGAATGTGCGGCAGGGTAAAGGGCTCTTCAGAAGTCTCTGCAACCCTGCCTTATTTCCCCACCCCGTGAAAAGTAACCACAAACCACACAAAGCACCTTGACAATTCAATAAAGGCTTTACACCAACAACAAGAACCACTATAATGAATGTAGCAGCAATAAAACTGTACCAATTAAAAAGGCGGTGAGAATGTGGAGGTTTTAGAAATGACAGATAAAGAATTAATCACAATTACCATTGATAGGTATACAGACTTACAGCGCATCAAAAAAGAGAATGGTAATCAAGAAAATAAAGAACTTGAATATCAAATCAAAGTGACTACCGCAAAGTTATCTTCTTTGGGCGTCAATGTCGAGGATATAACCTTATAAATATCAACTGAATAGCAACCGCATAACCAAAAGGTGTAAAGTCTTTACTGAATTATCAAGGCTTTGCACTTTTTTATTCCGGAGGCTATGGGATATGGCAGGATATTTCAAGGATGTATCATCATTGAAACAGCTCAGGGAGTAGCCGTATTTCTTCATGATGTCCATCTGCTTCCGGCTGAACGGGGTCTTTGCCAGCCCATAGATACCATTGTCCATGTTCTGTAACAGCTGCCTGTCCATATTTTCTTTGATAGCGTGGTTGCGGGACATCCTGATCTTTGTGAACAGCGGATTGCCCCCTTCTCTGTTGCATGAAGGCAGGTTAAATGCTTCGCGTGTCTTCACCTCCGGCGTGATCGTCCCTAACTTGGATATCTGCACACGCTCCCCGTCCAGCATTGCCTTGTAGATTTCATTTGCGTACATGCCTAAGATTTCCTTGATGATGCTCTGCTCATAGATGTTGTCCTCCCGGTTATAGATCCTTGCCGCCATCTTGCCAGCGGATAATGCGTTCTTATATGCCATCCATTTTGTTCCTACTATGCTTGGATATTTTTGTTTTGTCAATTATTTGTTTGTCGTTGTTCAGTTGTTTTTATTCAGTTGCTTTTGTCAATGAAATATGGTTTTTATGTTACGGTGGTTAATGTGGGATGATTGGTATAAATAGTAGCTGGAATATTAATGTGAATATGCTTTCGGTTATTTTGTCCTTGAAAATGGGTTGATTGATTCAACGGTGTACAGAATCTCTCCTTTCCTTGTACTATTTTAATCGAACATATGTCTGATTACCTTTTTGATCACCTCTTGATTACCGCCAAAATCAAAAAAGCCCGGAACGCCCTGCTTTCAAGGCTTCCAGACTTTTCCAACATAGCGAGAGGGGGATTTGAACCCTCGACACCACGGGTATGAACCGTGTGCTCTAGCCAACTGAGCTATCTCGCCAAAATGGAAGTTATAGGGCTCGAACCTATGACCCTCTGCTTGTAAGGCAGATGCTCTCCCAGCTGAGCTAAACTTCCATTCCGTCGGCTGCCTGCTATTACAACCGCAACCGACTTGTTTAGTATACAATGGACAGCCTTGTTTGTCAACTGTTTTTTTGAGAAGTTTTGAACTGCTAATTTCAGCCTGCTAATTTCGGCCCGGCCCCTACATCCTCTCCGGCGCGGAAAACCCGAGCACATCCACACAGCACTCCAGCACTCTCCTGGTCAGGTCAAGCAGCGCGATCAGTCCGGCCCGCCTTGCCCCGTCCTCCTCGCTCAGAATCCTCGTCTCATGGTAAAAGTGGTTCAATGCGTTGGCAAGGTCGTAGATATAGGCGCAGACCTTATGCGGAGCAGCTTCCTCCGCAGCATTCTGCATCATGGCATTGAAACCGGTCAGCTCCATCATCAGCGCTTTCTCCGACTCGCTTCCCGCCTCCTGCAGGACTGCCTTTTCCACGTCGCCGCCCTGCTCCCGGTACTTGCCCAGGATGGATTTAATGCGCACAATAGTATAAAGGATGTACGGCCCCGTATCTCCCTCAAAGGAGGTGAACCTGTCGATGTCAAACACATAATCCTTGGACGCCTGGTTGGACAGGTCGCCGTATTTTAAAGCTGCCACAGCAACGATATCCGCCACCCTCTCAGCTTCTTCCTCCGGCATCTCCCTGCCTTCCCGGATCTTACGGAGCATTTCTTCCTTCGTATCGCGGATCAGGCTCTCTAAGCGCATCACCCCGCCGTCCCTGGTCTTAAAGGGTTTTCCGTCGCTTCCGTTCATGGTTCCGAAGCCCAGGAATTTCAGCTCTGTCCCGGACGTCACCAGCTTCGTCTTCCTGGCACAGCGGAACACCTGCTCGAAGTACAGCTCCTGGCGTTTGTCCACCACATAGATAATCTCATCGGGCTGATAAAGCCTTATGCGCTCCATAATGGTGGCCAGATCCGTGGTATTGTACAGGGATGCCCCGTCCGATTTCAGGATCATACAGGGCGGGATCTCCTTCGTATCCGTCTCCTCCTTCACATCCACCACCAGGGCCCCTTCGCTGACATGGGCGTAGTGGTTATCCTTCATATATGCCACCAATTCCGGAATCAGCTCGTGAACGTCGCTCTCCCCTTTCCAGAGATCGAATTCCACATTCAGGCTGCCGTAATTTTTCTTTAAATCCGCCACCGACACATCCATCATATGCCTCCACAGCGCGCGGTATCCCCGGTTTCCGTTCTGCAGCTTGTATGTGGCCTCCATGGCCCTGGCCTTATAGGCGGGATCCTCCTTCGATTTCGCACTGGCTGCGGGATAGATTTCCTCCAGCTCGGAGATGGTAAAGGGCGCCTCCGCCGGATATTCGCCCTGATATGTCTCGTCAAAGTATACCATTTCCGGGCTTCGCTCCTGCAGTCCGGTGATGATCAGGCCCATCTGCAGCCCCCAGTCGCCCAGATGCACGTCGCCAATCACCTCATTCCCCACATAACGGCAGATCCTCTTTACGCTCTCACCGATCACCGCAGATCGGATATGTCCCACATGGAGGGGTTTCGCCACGTTTGCCCCGCCGTAATCAATAATGATCTTCCGGGGGTTTTCGGATACTTCCAGCCCGAATTTCTCCTCCGATGCCATTCCCTTCACATAGTCCAGCAGAAATCCTTCGGATATCCTGAAATTCAGGAAACCGGGCGCCACTGCCTCCGCTTCTCTGAACACCTTGCTGCCGGCCAGCTTTTCCGCCACCTCGCCGGCGATCATGATCGGAGCCTTGTGATACTTTTTTGCCCCAGCCATAGCACCGTTACACTGATATTCACACAGATCCGGACGGTTTGATACCGTAACCTTTCCCAGCGCCGCATCATAGCCCGCGGCCGCAAACGCCCGTCCTGCTTCCTCTGATAATAAATCCAGTATTTTCTTCATAGCCTTCCTCCATCCCACTCTCAGAATGTGTATATATATCATTCTCCCGGTCTGCATCTCCACTTACTATACCTTACTTTTCCGCATCGCGCAAGGAATATCCGCAGCCGCAGTAATTTTGCCGGTAAAGCCCGTATCTGGCGGACAGCTCCACAGATCTCTGATATCCGTTCCTTTTCTTGAAATCGGAGGGCAGCCAGGCCACGCCATACTCCGCGGACAGCATCCGGCCGATCTCGTTTAATTTCCCGGCGTTTTTCAGCGGGCTGATGGTAAGGGTAGTACAGAAGAAATCCGCGCCCGCTTCCCTTGCCCGCCCTGCCGTCTCCCGCAGACGCAGGTCATAGCATCGGAAACATCTCTCTCCGCCCTCCGGGCAGCTCTCGTATCCCCTTGCCGCTTCGTAAAACCTGTCCGGCTCATACGCGCCTTCCACGAAATCTATGGGATTCCCTTCCCTCTCCCCTGCCGCCATCTCGCCATTATACGCAAGGATCAGGCGTTTCTGCTCCTCCGCCCTTTTCCGATACTCGGCGGCAGACGAAATATTCGGGTTGTAATAAAATACCGTTATGTAAAAGGCGCTGCACAGATATTCCAGCACATAGCTGCTGCAGGGTGCACAGCAGCTGTGGAGGAACAGGCGCCTGCCTTCCCTCTCATCCCCGGAAACCGGCACGCCGGCGCCCTCAAGCCCCGCCAGCACCTTGTCCAGCTCTTTTTGATAATTTACCGCATTCATAGGCTGAAATCACCTTTCTCCCTGCCGGGCATACCGGCAGGGAAATCCTCCTTCTTCTGTTGATTGCATTATCCTGTCAGTCCAGCCGACGCGCCCTCCATTCCGGGCCGTTTACATGGCCGTCGCCTCCGGCGCTGCCACGCACATTCCGGCCAGCAGCCCTCCGTTCCGGGCCGCGCACAGGCCGTCCTCTCCGGCGCTGCCACGCACATTCCGGTCAGCAGCCCTCCGTTCCGGGCCGCGCACAGGCCGTCCTCTCCGGCGCTGCCACACACATTCCGGTCAGCAGCCCTCCGTTCCGGGCCGCGCACATGGCCGTCACTGCCCGATGGCTTCCTCATACCGCTTCTGCGCCTTCCGCCAGTTGATCAGCCCGAACCAGCCATCCACATAATCGGCCCTGCGGTTCTGGTACTGCAGGTAATACGCGTGTTCCCAGACGTCCACCAGGAAGATGGGAGTCACCTTATTCAGGTCGGGCACATCCTGGTTTGCGGTCTGCACAATGGACAGTTTTCCATTATTATCCGTCACCAGCCATGCCCAGCCGGAACCGAATTTCCCCACTGCGGCCTGCTTCATCTGTTCCCTCCACTGCTGCAGGGAACCGAAGTCCCTCTCAATGGCCTCCAGAAGCGGGCCGGAGGGCTCCTGTCCCACAGGGCTCTTCATGGAATCGAAATACAGCTCGTGATTATAGACCCCGCCGCCATTATTGCGCACAGGCGTCTGTACTGCCGCCGGCAGCTGATCGATCCGGCGCAGCAGATCCGGGAGGCTCATCTTCTGCAGTTCCGGGTAATCCGACAGTGCCGCGTTAAGATTGTCCACATAAGTCTTGTAATGCCTGTCATGATGGAACTGCAGGGTCTCCTGATCCAGCACGGGAACCAGCGCGTCATATTCATAGGGCAGGGGTTTTACAATAAAGGGGTACGTTTCTTCTCTCATAATCTGAATTCTCCTACAATATAAAAAAGAAAAGTTTACATGGTTGAAGATATTTTATGCAAACTTTTCCTTTTTATTCAGTGGAACACCTTATACCGCTTACAATTCCTCCCTGATCGCCGCCATCAATTCCTCATACGTCTCATAAGCCGGCAGCTCCGGATGATCCGCCTTGATTTGCTCCGTACTCCTGAACAGGAATCCCGCCTTGCCTGCCTGGATCATAGCCAGGTCATTGTAGCTGTCCCCGCTGGCAATGGTCTCATAGCCGATGGACTGCAGGGCTTTTACAGTGGTCAGCTTAGAATTCTCTATACGCATCCGGAACCCTGTGATCTCGCCGTCCTCCGCCACCTCCAGGGAATTGCAGAAGATGGTGGGCCAGCCCAGTTTCTTCATCAGCGGCGTTGCGAACTGGGTAAAGGTGTCGCTGATAATGATCACCTGGGTCAGGGAGCGCAGCTCGTCCAGGAATTCCTTTGCTCCGGGCATGGGATCGATCTTCGCGATCGTTGCCTGGATTTCCTTCAGCCCCAGGCCGTGCTCCTTTAAAATGCCGATCCGCCAATTCATCAGTTTATTATAATCGGGCTCGTCACGGGTCGTCCGCTTCAGCTCGGGAATCCCGCTTGCCTCCGCAAACGCGATCCATATTTCAGGGACCAGAACGCCCTCCAGATCCAGACATACAATATTCATTCCTTTCTCCATTCCTTTCACCTGATTTCCTAGCCAAACCTCTTTTCCAGTGCGGAAGCGATATCCTCCCTCATGGCGATCACTGCCGCCCTGGATGCCTCCGCATAGCCCTGTTCCCCATACTGCGCATACTGCTCCTGCTGGTATGCCGCGATGATCCCTCTGGAAGAATTGACAATGGCCCCCAGGCCGTCCTCGTTAAAGAAATCCAAAAGATCCTCACCCTTTCCACCCTGGGCGCCGTAGCCGGGGACAAGGATGAAACTCTTAGGCATTACCTTCCGCATAATCCTCCCCTGCTCGGGATAGGTGGCTCCTACAACGGCCCCAACATAGCTGTAGCTGCCCTCCCCGGGCATACATTCGGCCCCCCATGCGGCCACCTGCTCGCCCACATACTGATAGAGCGGCTTTCCGTCGATGAGCCTGTCCTGGAATTCCCCGCTGCTGGGATTGGAGGTCTTGACCAGGACAAATATCCCCTTCTTCTCCTCCGCGCACACCTTCAGGAAAGGCTTCACGCCATCGGAACCCAGATACGGGTTCACCGTGACAAAATCCTCGTCAAAGCCATGGCAGATGCTGTTTCCCACCTGAACCTTCCCCAGATGCCCCACTGCATACGCCTCCGAAGTAGAGCCGATATCTCCCCTTTTGACGTCGCCGATGACTACCAGCCCTTTCTCCTTACAGTAATCCACCGTCCTCTTAAACACCGCCATGCCGGGAATCCCAAACTGCTCATACATTGCAATCTGCGGCTTCACCGCAGGGATCAGGTCACAGACCGCGTCTATGATCCCCTTATTATACTGCCAGACCGCCTCCGCAGCACCCTCCAGGGTCTCCCCATACTCTGCGAAATTTGCCGCTTTGATATATTCCGGAACGAATTTCATCATGGGATCCAGCCCCACTACAATCGGTGCATTGGTTTTCCTAATGTTGGCAATCAGCTTATTGATCATATAAATACTCCCTTCCAAATCCTGTTTTCAACCAACTAAATTTATCATCCTTTTCGGGAAAAGTCAATGTACAGCTTACCGGGTCGACAGAAAATCCAGCTCCCTCCCGGCCTGTTCGTCATCGGGGTAATTTTTCATATAATCCGCCAGCAGCGCGTAAGCCTGCTCGTACTCCCCCAGATACTCATAGGCCACAATCTCATTAAAAGCAAGGGACTGCTTCACAGGATTGTTCTCCAGCTGCATCCCCGCCTGAAAGGCGTCTAGCGCGCTCTGGTACTCTCCCCTGGCCAGCTCGCACAGCCCGAGCTGATTATAGATTTCCGCATCCCCGTCGTATTTGGACAGATAACTGTTATAGACATTATATGCATAATTATAATCTCCCGTAGCTTCATAGGCGCGGCCCAGATAGAGGTAGCTGTCCACGCCGCCTTTGTCCTTTGCCTCCTCCAGGGCAAGATACGCCTTCTGATACTCTCCGAGATAATAATAAATCCTGCCCGTGATATAGGTATCCATAGATTTATCATTGGAGTCCAGCGCTGCCTGCAGGTACTCCTGCCCTGCCTCCCTGTAGCCGAAGCTGTCAAGCACCTCATAAATTTCAATCAGGCGGTCGTAATTCTGGGGTTCCATGGCGATCACCCTGTCAAAATCTTCCATTGCGCCCTGGAAATCAGCGAGGCTCAGGCGCACATTCCCTCGCAGGAAATAGGCGTCCTTCTCATCGCCCCGCAAATCCAGAATGGCATTATAAGTGTCCTCCGCCTCCTGGTATCTGCCGCTTTTCACATAGGCCGCCGCCATATAGTAATTCAGGTCAAAATCCACATTTTCCACCAGGCCGTTACTGGAAGACAGGGCCTGCTGGAAACAGGCGATCGCCTGGTCATAATCCGTCAGCCCCATATACGCAAGCCCTCGCCCGCGATTTACCAGCCTGCCGTTTGCACCGCTCTCCTCCGCTTCCTCGAGCTGCGCCAGGGCTTCCTCATACTCCAGGGACTGTACCAGCCCCATGGCATTCTGCAACGCCTCGTTCTTCTCGCCGCACCCGGCCAATGTCATCGCAAAAACAAAAACTGCCGCTGCACATGCCCACTTCTTTCCTGTTCCGGGCATAAGCCTGCCCGTCCTTTTTTCATCCCGCATTTTTAAACACACTCTTCTTCCTATGTCACAGCTCTGCCGCTATACCTCAGACAGCTGCGAAGTGCAATGAGGACAGCGCGTTGCGTCAATGGCAATATCGCTTTTACAGAAGGGGCACTTCTTTGTGGTGGGCGCCGCGGGCTCCTCCTTTTTGTGCGAAAGCTTCCCGCCTATGGTATTGATACCCTTGACCAGCAGGAAGATCACCAGCGCAGTGATCAGGAAATTGATCACTGCCGTAATAAAGTTGCCATAGTAAAGGACAGGCGCATTTTCCCCGCTGCCCAGGGCTACATACAGATTGCTGAAATCCGTCCCCCCGAAAATCCCCAGCAGGGGTGTCAGTATGTCCTGATTGAGGGAGGTTACAATGGAGGTAAACGCGCCTCCCACAATAACGCCCACTGCCATATCCATCACATTGCCCCGCATGATAAATTTCTTAAATTCCGCGATCAATCCTTTTCCCTTGCCCATATCCTGTTTCTCCTTTCTGTGGTATTTTCGTTCTGTATCCCAGAGCTTGCCCATAATACATTTTCAGGGATTTCCTGTTCACTTCATGGCTCTTTCAAATCGCAGGAACAGCAATTTCAATAAACGCCCCGGATTCCGTACACTGTTCCGGATTGTGCTTTATTTATAGTAACACAAGAAAATCTCCTTCACAAGAGTGCTTGCCCACTTTTCAAAATTGATTTATACTGATGTTTGAAAAACCATTCCGGAAAGGTACATAAGCATATGACAAAACAGGAAATATCTGAGATCAAGAAACTCCTCACCCAGAGGAACTGCTCCATTACCAGGATCTGCGGCTGCTACGTGGACGGTGAGAAGAACAAGAAGACGGAATTCAAACAGGCGTTTCTGGCGCTGCCCGAAGAAGAAATGTTCAAATATTTTGAATTGCTGCGGAAGACCCTCTCGGGCACTCCGGGCAAAAACCTGCTGACGCTGGATTTCCCCCTCGCCAGTGAGGAGGAGGGCGGCACGCAGGAATTCCTCCTGCGCCTGCGCGACAGTAAGCTTAAGGACGACGCCCTGTTGGAGGAATTCTATGACAAGGTCATCTCCAGCTATGAGTATGTGGGAAATTATCTGATCCTTTTGGTGCACGATGCCTACGATGTCCCTGGGCGGACTACCGACGGGCTGGAAATGGATGACGCCTCCGATGAGGTATATGAATACATCCTTGCCTCCATCTGCCCTGTGGAGCTTTCCAAGCCGGGGCTCAGCTACAATGCGGCGGAAAATGCCTTTCAGAACCGGATCCGCGACTGGGTGGTAAGCCTTCCCGAGACCGGTTTCCTTTTTCCCGCCTTCCATGACAGGGGTTCGGATATCCACAGCATCCTGTATTACACCAAGGATGCGGAGGAACTGAAGGACAGCTTTGTAGAACAGCTCCTGGGCTGCCCCCTGCCGCTGACGGCAGGCAGCCAGAAGGAAACCTTTCAGGCGATCATAGAAGAAACCCTGGGAGACTCCTGTGATATCGAGATTGTGAAAAGCATCCACGATACCCTTACCGAAATGGTGGAGGAGCATAAGGAGGAGCCTGCGCCGTTTACCCTGGCCAAAAACGAGGTGAAGGCCATTCTGGCAAACAGCGGCGTGGCCAATGACAGGCTGGAGCAGTTCGACCGCCGCTATGATGAAACCGCCGGGGAACAGACCTCCCTTCTGGCCGACAACGTCATGAACGCCCGAACCTTTGAGATCAAAACCCCCGACGTGATCATCAAGGTCAGCCCCGACCGCACCGACCTCATCGAAACCCGCAATATCAACGGCCGTGACTGCCTGGTCATTGCCCTGGACGGCGGCGTGATGGTCAACGGCATCAACGTGCGCCCTGTTCCCGGACCCGGCACGGAAGAAACCATGGAATAGAAACCGTGTCACAAAGCAGCCTGCGCTGGCCCGGCTCACTGTCCATGAAAATTGAGATTTCCTTCCGCAAGCTTCAGCACCATAATGATCGGCGTGATCAGGATCCCGCAGAAGAAATTGCTGATCCCGTGAATGCAGTCCATGGGCAGCCCTGCCGCGATCCAGGCGATCATACCCCGGAAGCTCAGGCCGTATAACAGCGCCTGGGCGGGAGCGTAAAGCGTCCCAAAGAGAAAGCCGTGGGCCGCACACACCGACATGTACACAAGGGGGCGTGCCTTCCCGGGCAGCCTCTCCGGCAGGAGCATGACCGCCCCCCAGAGAACTGCCCAAAGATACAGATAAGGGATCCACCATGTGGCAAAGCCGCAGAATATCCCGTTTAAAAGCACATAGGTATAGATGGGGTACAACGCCTTCTTCCGGTAGACCACCGTAAAAGCCACCGTGAACACCCCCAGCAGATGTATGTTGGGCAGCAGCTCCATCACAAACTTGGACACATACATAAGGGCCCCAAGCATCCCGAAAACGGCGGTCTCCCTGATGGTCAGCATCATGCCTTCTCGACCTTAAAGCAGTAGCTGTCCCCCTCTGTTATGACGGTGGCATCCACCCCCACAGAGGCATATTCCCCGTTGACGTAGAAAGCCCAATAGACGCCGTCGCTGTCATAATCCGCGGTAATGCCGTTGACGGTCTTCACAAAAAGCCCGTATTCGCTCTCATCCCCGTCAATCAGCCCCAGCTCCAGCAGGGCCTCTCCCACGGTTTCCCTGTCCGTGTGAACTTCAAACAGCGTTTCCCCGCCGTCCTGATCCACTACCATAAACAGAAAAGACGTGCTGCCCTCCCCTACCTTCTCCGGTTCGGACTGTGTGCCGGCCGCCGAACCGCCCGCGTCCTGCGACGCTGCGGAGGAGCTGCCGCTTTCCCCGTCCTTCGCGCTGCCATTACAACCGGTTGTAAACAGTGCCATAGCCACAATCAGCACCGTACAAAGGATGAATGACGTTAATCTTGTCAGTCTCTCGCTGCATTTCTTTCTCATGCCTTATCTCCTTTGACAGTTTTTTCCTCATATGACCGGCGCCCGCGGTCAGAAAACGCACTGAGGATTCAGACTGCCCGGATATTTCGACTTGGCACTTCACTGGCCGGCCTTCTCAGATTTCTCCAATGGCTTTTCCCTGAATGTGGCTTCCGGTAAGGGCAGTGAAACGGTCATGTGCCTCACGGCGACGGGCTCGTACAGGATTCCCACCTGTTTTCCCTGACAGTCCGACTCTTATCATAATATCCTTCCGCCCTCCCGTCAACAGGAAATATCTCACCGGGCCGCCGCCCTGCTCATGCCTGCCTTATTCATAATCGCCGCTCCATTCTATATTCTCGCCGTCGCCGGTATCATCCGGGGCAGGCTCCGGTTCAGGCACGGGATCCGGTTCCGGCGCAGGGGCTGGCTCCTCATTGTGATCGCCGTTATCGTCATTGCCGCCGTCATCATCATGATCATCATTATCATTATTGGCCGGTGCTGTATTCCCGGGAACCGTCGGCCGCGACGACGGGGCGGGAGTTGTGGGACGCGTTGTCACGGCGGGAGTGTTGTTCTGGGGACGTGCGTCCGAGACCTCATCCACTGTAAGGCTGCCGCTGTCCCGCCCAAGGGCCCCCTGTCCTGCCGCGTATTCCCCGGCCCGGGCTTGCGCAAGCTGCGCCGCAAGCGTCTGCCACGCCTCCGAGGGCTGGGCGATAGGATCTGCCTCCATCAGCTCCGCTACCGGCCCCGCACTGTTCCAGCGCACCCCGTCATACCATTCCAACTGGCCGTCGCGCACGCGCAGCTGCAGGTCACTGTCCGCATCGGCATTGCCTGTGCCTCCTGCAATTCCTTCCTCCGGCCTCTCCTCTCCCAAAGGCACAGAGGCTTCCGCTCCCGCAGGCGCCGTATGAGCCTTATCATACATCCTGCATATCGGCACACCTGCCGCAACACCGGCTGAAAATAAAACGATACCGGCCAATATTTTAACAATCCATAAACCTTTCATCCCATTCTCCTTTTCTGTTACCCTTCGCATTGGGGCGTCCTGGGTGTCACCTGCCCTCCACTACATCCACAATCCCTTTCACATAATTGTAGCCGCTGCTGCCCGGCCTGAACTCACCGGCCGCCATGACCTGCTTCGCCACCGTATAAATGCTGCGGGCCACCGGCGGGCCGTATAGAATGACCTGTTCGCCGTCAGCACCCTGCAATACCGCATAGCCCCGGAAGGCAAGCTCTGTGGCATACTGTTTCTCAGGCAGCTTCGTGACCACTGACGCAAAGCGGTACCGCCCGTCCACCGTCTCAAAGATACGGTCGTTTACAACACCGTCCGCCGTCCAGTAGGAGCGTCCGCCGCCCACCTTTTCCCCTCCCTTGACAAAAGGGTACTTGCCCAGGTAGGATCCGTTGAGGAGCAGCGTGCCGTACTCCAGGAGGCAGTATCCGTCCACTCCGCCGTCCAGAAGCTGCGCGCGTTTCCCGGTGTCGATGCCGGATTTAAAGCGCAGGCCCGAGTATCCCTGAACCCTTATGGAGAACCCGTGGTAGCTCAGCAGATCCTGCAGTCCCGGCAGAGGGGTAGCCGTACAGACATCCCCCTGATAGTTCAGGCGCCATACATACATCCCCTTGGGGACATTCCTCTCATTATAATAATACATCACCGCCGTCTTTCCGGTCTTGTCCGGCAGCTGCAGCGTGTAGCTGTCCCCGCTTTTCGTTGCGGTATACGGGATACCGTCAATATAAACCTCCGGGTTCGCATAACCGGCAGGAGGCGTCAGGCTTATGGTCAGGGGGGGCAATGAAGGGGGCGTGGGATCCACCGGCGGAGGTGTGGGATCTATCGGCGGAGGTGTGGGATCCACCGGTGGAGGCGCAGGCCCCGGTTCCGGAGGTACAGGCTCCGGGGTATATTCCACCTTCTGGCGGCGCACTATCACCGAATTGCTCGTCCTGGTAACGACATATACCTGATCCCCAACAGCCGCCGCCTGAAATTCATCCGCCCGGCCATTCAATCCCTCATAGCACGGTACAAAGCTGTCCCCCTCAAGGCGCAGCATTCCCGCCTGGTTTGTGGATGTATCCAGATAAGCCAGATACACGGTCTCTCCCGCCGTCACCAGAGAAACCCTGAAATAATCCCTCATGGGGGAAACTGCCGCCGTCTTCCATCCGTTTCCATCCCAGACGGACAGCTGCGGAGAGGCCCCCGACGTGCCGGAGAGGCCGTAAATTTTCGCATTTGTGGAATGCAGCAGGTTCAGCGTATTTCCGTCTACGCCGTAATCAAATACAGTATCCCACGCCCCGGTTGCAGCATTATAAGTGTCTATCCTGGCATTCCCGCCTCCAAGCTCCGCATAGGCCACATAGAACAGGCCGCCCCGTTTGACTACGGTGGGATTACAGAAATCCAGGGCTGTACGGGTATCCGTCACAACTGTCCCGTTCAGATCCTGTATCACAAGCTGCTTCTGCCCTCCCTGTCCCGGGCGCTGATACGCAGCATAAATCTCATTTCCATCCACAAACAGCTGCAGGGAATTCGGATAGGATACCGAATCCAGCCGGACAGAGCCGCCCCAGCTGCTGCCGTTCCAGACGCTGTAGGCCGGGAAGCCGGAGCCGTCCAGATAAGCCAGATACAGGTTTCCCCCGCAGGAAGCCAGAGTGACAGAAGAATTTCTGTTAGCAGGAAGCGGGCTTCCCAGCCGCTGCCAGGCGCCGGCCGCCTCATCCCATCTGGCCGTACATACCTGGCCCGATGTATTCACATAGCTTAAGTATAAATTCCCTGCAGGGTCGGAATATAATTCCGTTTCCGAGAACGCGTCACTGGCCGCCACCCCTCCCAATGCCTGCCAGTTGTCGCCGTATTCCGCAAAGTCCACCTGAAAAGTGATGCTGTTTCCATCCACGGAGCGCTCCAGATTGCTGATACGGATGCCGCTGTTGCTCCCATTGGAATAATGGAGGGTGTCCGCTGAAACAGGGGCGGAAAGATCTGTGCTTCCATAGGCTGTCTCCCCGGCATTGTAATTCAGGGCAGCCTGGTTCGTGGACAAATCGCAGTCGTTGGCATTCTGGCAGCCTGGCCGGTATACATAGATATAATTGCCCCCGGCAATGTTCGTGTGATCCGGCACACTGTCGTCCACCCGGTACATCAGCAGCCCCTCGTCCACCAGGTGGTCATACTCGCCCCCAGGCATCGATTTGCGGTATTCCAGGCAGATTGTCTGGGATTCCCCTTGGGGCAGCGGCGTCTGGATGGTATAAAGCCTGACTCCCCCGGCAGTATCCGGCTGGCTGACGGCAGTCAGCCTGTAAGTCCCGCTGGCAGTGATTTCCCCAACGCTGCTCCCCTCCAGCCAGCCCATTTCCTTTCTCAGATATCCCAGCACATACTGGGGCGCCGGCCCGCCGGCAGAAGCCATGATATCCCACATTCCCACCGGCCCCGATGCCACTTCCGTACCGCTGCTTACATTCAGGCGGTACAGATCCGGCAGTCCCAATGTATGCAGGAATTCATGAATATTTACGCTCTTGTCGAACAGCATACTGGACGTCAAAGCGTTATAGCAGCTGACGAAAAGGCCATTGATCTTATCCGTCTCCGATGAACTGCCGCCGTAATTGGCTTTGAAAGAGCTTTCCGAGTTATTGACGACAACGTTTCCCTCTACGATGACAGTCAGGTTATCGACCACATTATCCCCGTCGAGGCTCAAAGACCTGTCGCCCACGTACAGCGGGTCGCCGGGCCGGGCGTTCTGGATTCCCTTGATGACCTCCTGTATTATGGCATCACGGGAATCATAGCTTGCCTGCGACAACTCCAAAACCTGAACCGCCTGGCTGTCATCCGTTCGATTCTCTATCTGTGGAAGGATATTCGTAACCCTTACCTTGCCACAGGTAATTGTGGATATGTAATCCGAAAAGGAATTTTCCTTTCCACTGCCGGTCCACGCCTTCCTCCCATCATACATTTCCTTGATCTTATTCCATTGATCCGCCAGCGTATTGCCTGTACTGCCCTGCATCTTAACAAGGATGATCAGGTTCGCCATCTCCGTCGTATTCCCGGCAGCCTCCGCCTCCGGCGCATACCCGGCGAAAGCCAGGCCAAGGCCCAGCAGCACGGCAAGCAGTATGCTCATGCATTTCCTTCGCAATCTTTTCCTCTTTTCCACGATCCACCTCCTGCTCCTGCCGCCCCAGGCGGCAGTATATTCCAGTCCCCGTCAGAATGATTCCTGCTGCCATACCTCAACCCGGGGCAGCCCCAGGGACTCACAGTCCATCCGAAAGGTATTGATATCCGCGCCCTCCTGATAGAGAAAACGGTTCCCTCCCTCCTGGTAGGCGTACACCACCCCTCCGGCCCGGGCCACCTTCTCCTGCTGTTCCTCCATCACGGCCCCGTCCTCCCCCAGGGCCCCGGTGTAAGTAACCCCTTCGTATTCCACGGAGACAGAGTCCACACAGATATTCTTTTCCAGTAAGGCCTGGTATCTCTTATACAGGACGGATTCCGCGTCAAACCAGCAGACCTCCGCCGCGCCGTTATAAGTGCCGTCGGCAAATACCGTGGAGGCGATCAGGCAGCCCGTCTCATTCAGGCGCCCGTACAGACAGGCCCCGTCAGCGTCAAGCAGGAATACCTCCGTCTCATACGCATCGCTCTCAATCTGCGCCACAAACTCGCCGCTCTCATAGCAGGTACGGGTGGCAAATATCTCCGGCGCTTCCTGGAATGTCTCCTTCCAGTCCTCGCTCTCCGCCACAGCGCGCAGGGCAGCGGCATCCCTGTCGGTCAGCGCCTGCCGCAGGGCCGCAGTCAGAGCCACCGCAGGCTCCTCCTCTGCGGTATACCGGACAACCAGCTCCTGCAGCTGCTGCACATATTTCTCATCGGGGTACAGCCGGAAGGCCCACCAGAGCATACGGCGCTGTGCCGCCGCGTCCCCGGCCTCAGCATACAGCTGCGCCATCTCCAGATAATCCTCCTCCCGGCAGAGATCCCTCGCCAGCAATTCTTCATAAAACGCAAGCCTCTCCGCCCTCACATCCGGCGTACTGCCCAAGGCAGCCAGGCCCTCCCGCAGCCGGGCCTCCGTCTCCATCTGCGCAGGCAGCAGGGCCTCCACGGACTGGCCGGTATCCGCCGACACCCCCGGCCCTCCCCCAGGCTGCCCGCCCTCCCCTGCGTTTTCTCCGCAGGCTGTAAATACACTGACGGCCAGCATCACAGCCATAGCCGCAGACATTTTTCTTCTCATCATAATTTACTCCATTTCTGCGCGGTCTTTTGCGCATATTCCTGTTATACTGTGATACCGCCGCTTTCCCGTGTGCTTAACACACCGATGAGCAGCTCCCTGATTCTTCCGTTTTTCTCCCTTTCCAACGCCTCCGCAAAAAGCGGCCTGTACCTATCCCTGTCCCATTTCGCCAGCACACGGACAGCCGTCTCCCTGTCCGCAGCCCTCCTGGAAGAAAGCTGCGCGGTCATATCCTCCTCCCAGCCGTCCTGCTGTACCAGGATATCAAACAGCTTTTCCCTGACTGCCTTTGACTTGTCCCGGGTAAGCCCTAATATCTCCTCCTTATTCTCCTCCGGCTTCTCCGAAAACAGCTCCAGCACAAAGCATCTGCCGGCGCTGTCCGCCTCCCGGAGGACGGCCAGCATTTCCTCCCGCCTCTCCTCCAGGTATCCGCGGAATACCCCTCTCGCCGCATCCTCAAAAGAAGCCTGCTGTTTTGTACCCATTTGATCGTAAAAGCGGCCCCTGATCTCCAGATAATACTTTACCTGAAGCCACAGGGAAAGCCCCTGGGAATCCGCTGTGGCAAACATCCTTCCCACATCTTCCGGACACATCCTGTCGTACCGGCCCAGGGCCAGGCCGTACTTTCCCAGCTCCCCGCACAGTATCAGCAGGGCCCCGCACTTACTCACAAGCTCATCCTGTCCAAAGCCTTTCCGATAATTGCACAGCAGCTCCAGGAATTCCTCCATTCCCTGGCCGAGGCCATCCTTCAAAAGCTTATCCCCATAGGGATAGAGTGTTTCTATGCACGCCCCCTTCTCCAGATAAGCCCTCACATCATTGACGGCGCTTTCCCACACCAAATCTGTCAGCGCATGGATGATTCTGGACTTCTGCCTTGTGGCTTCCCTGTTTACCCCTTCCGCATACTGCTCAGGGTCTTCCTCCCTCAATACGGAAAGCATGACATTATAAGGCTCAAAGTCCGCCCCCGTCATAGCTTCCAGCCAGCTCTCCCTGTTACGCCGGTACTGTTCCTTCAGGATATCGCACTTTTCCTTCCGGGCCACCCATTCTATGTACCCTCCGGGATCGATCCCGAAGATTTCGTCAAATCTCCCGCCGTATTTCCGCATATCGCCGTGCCAATCCAGAAAGGCAGCCTGATCCAGCATACCTCCCGTATCCGCCCCGAAGCATACCTTCAACACACTTTTCAGGCGCGGGGAAAGCCGGAAATTGAGATAGCTCAGGCCGCCAATGCGCCGAAGCATGACCGGGTCGGTGCCCAAGCCCGCCCTGGCAAGCCCCATGATCCTGCCATCCACCCGGCCTCCGCCTATGGCCGCCGCTATCTCCTCCCACGCCGCCGGCATAACCCCGCCGGAGTAGATGCCGGGAAGGCTTTCCATAAGGATACCCTCATATTCTTTCAGGAGAGGCACGTCTTCTTTCAGAAGGGGCGCATCCCGCCCTTCCTCCAAATCTTCCTCCTGATATCCGGCCACAAAATATGCCCCCAGAAGGAACAGCCTGTCCATGAGAGCACTCTCACTCTGGTAAGCAAGCGCCTCGCGGATGTTGCCGGGCTCCCCGTCCGCCACCCAGATCAGGTTCCTGACCGTAGCGCTGGAGACATTATCCATGCCCCCATGCTCTGTCCGCACCACCTTAGAGGCATAGATTGCCGCCCTTTCCACTGCCTGAAAGGGCCGGGAGGCCAGATTCACATGAAAGACAAGGCCCATGGGAATCATTTCCGCACAGCTGGAGTGCCCCGCGGCGAACAGGACATGCGCCAGCCTCCCCGCCAGCCCCGTCTCGCCCCGGTCTTCCATTTTACGGAAAAGTACCTCAAAGTCCCTCGCCAGATGGACGGGCATACCGGACAGATCCCGAAACGCCAGCCTCCCCATCTCCCGACGTTCCACCTTCCCCGCCAGATAATCCTCCGCCAGCGCCAGCTCCTCCTCCGCAAACAGGCCGGTCTGTTCCAGAAGCTCCCTGATCTTCCCGATGTATGGATTCTCCCTGTGAATCATAGTCTCCTCCTTCTGCCCGCCGGGATATGCGGCTCGTCAGGGATGACGCGCCGCCTAATAGCGCGACATATAAACGGCCACCGTGGGAAATAGAATCTTTGCGATGGGGCTCCAGCCTCCCCCGCCCTGGCGACTGCCCCCACAGGCCGGCGACAGGTTTTTCCGCAGGCTCTCTGTGTAAAATCCGTCATTGTCATTCGCATCATCCTGAATGAAATCGTACCATGCCTGAAAAAAGGCAATATTGCCGGAGATATCAAAGGCAGGGGCCCCAGCCTGCGCAATAAACATGGGGAATCGGGTAAAGAAATCATATATCGCGTAAAACAGCTGCATATAATGCCCCTCGCGATTGTATTCCCCGTAATTTTCCACCCTCTCAAAGGCACCCTTAAAAGCAAGGTACTCATATGCATCCTTATTCCTGGAACAAAACTCCTGAAACCGTCTGAAATCTCTCATCCTGCTGAACCCGCCTTTCTGGTCTGTTTAAACCGTTTTTGTTATGCGTTCAAACGCCTTTGTAAATTCTGCCATCCTGTCCTGCTGGTTGTAGAACGGCATTCCCCATACGTGATAGCTGTCGTCATCCACAAAAGTCTTGACCGGGATACCGCGCCCCCCGATCTGGAGCAGGAATTCCTCCTTCCATTTCTCCTGCGCCAGCAGGTGGCTGCCCTTCGGCTCGACAAAGATCTGATACTGCTCCATACTGCTTTCGCTGGAGCGGCGCAGGAATATCAGGTAATCCGGTTCAAACCGCCGGCCGCCGTCGAAGGAGTAAAGGACGAGCTGCCGCTCGTTGCGGACGAGATAAACCTCCTCGTATTCCCGTCTCAGATCCTCCACGCAGGAGGCAAAATACGCCACAAACGCCTTCTCCTCCGTCGTACCGTAATTGTCGTTAAAGACGAACCAGTCCGCCGCGCCAAGGTCAATCCTCCATTCAGGGCGGATAGTGGGGGCATTCTGCGAGATGCCCTCGCCCTCCCCGTGGGGGTCGGTGATATGAAGCGTCTTGTCCCGGAATACCTCCCTGAATTTCTTTTCTTCAAAGCATGTGGTTCCTTCATACGTTTCCCTGATCGCGGAAATCTCTGCCTCGATTTTCGTCAGGACATAGAGACAGGCGTCAAAATACGTTTCCGGCGCGGGCGTTTTGTCGCGGCTCTCAATAGACATCTTGACATCTCCCAGATAAGCCCCGTCCGTGATAAACTCGCGTATGGATCTGAGATTTGGGAAATACCGGCGCAGGACGCTGAATTGAAACACGTCAATCCGGCGCAGGGCCCTGTGGACAATGGAATAGCTGTATTCCGCCACCTTCCCGACAGTCGTCCTGTGCCGGTATGTCTGAACCGTGGTGTCCGTGTGGGTATCTGCCATCATAGTGTCCATGGCTGTTTTCCCTGTGCGGATATTGACCGCGTACTCCCTGTCGCGGACGGAAGGCAAAAGCTCCGCAATGTCATTGCAGCCCCTGGCCTCGCGCCGGTTCACGAACACGACGCCCGTTTTGTAAAAGTCGCTCTGTCGAAAGGCCTCCTTCAGACGGTAATGCACTTCCGCCTGGTTCTCCGGCATAATGCCCGTGGCAATGAGGGCCTTGTTCAGCTCGTCAATATAACGGCTGTCATACTGGCAATAGTAATATAATTCCTCGCAGACCCGGAGCGGGTTGTCCATGTCGTCATCATACTTGCGCCTGTATTTTTCCTCCTCCCCACAGACAGTAAACGGGCAGTATCTTGCGCCCCGCCCAATCAGCTGCGCCTCGGCGATGGTGCTTGAGCCGGGCTTTCCCCTGGAAGCGTCCCGCGTCTCGTACAGGCGGACAATGTCAAAGAGGTTCAGGACATCCCACCCCTCGTCCAGCTTCCTGACTTCAAAGACCACCCGGTACGGGTTATCCTGGCTCTCAAGGGAATTCAGGATCAGCTGCCGCTCGCCCGCCTCTTTGTCATCATTCACAGAGATGCAATGGCCGGGGCCGAATTCCTCGCGCAGTTCCTGCGCCAATTCCCCGAAATCAATCCCTTTGGACGCATAATATCCCGCCATCCGCACCACCTCCGCAAGGGGGGAAGCTTTCACGATGCGCTCCAGCATTGTCCCGTTAAGCGTCCGCAGCAACTCGTGGAAGCTCTGTTCAAAGCCCCTGCTCTCGGCAATTGTTTTCGCCTTGAAAAGCACCACCGGCTTGATATGGAGCCTGTGATCCTGGAAGACCTTCAGACGGTACTGGCTGAACATCAGCGCCGTCAGCATACGGTCTGCAACACTTATATCGGCACGGATTGCCCTGACCTGCTTGGAATATTTTTCCTCACGGAATTTGCGGAGCGGATAGTCGTAAATGATCTTGTCTTCGTATTCCCTCAGGACAAACGGGTTCTGCAGGTCGCAGGTAGCCGTAAATTCCAACAGGATGTTATCCCGGTTTGCCTCAAAGATGCGGCGCACCGTTGTCTCCCAGCTCTGCCGCAGCGATTCCTCGGCTGTATTCGGCTTGCCCTTCCTGGTTTCCACATTCAGGTGATGCGCCTCATCGGCGATCAACACCGTCTTCCCGTCGGAAAAGTCGTCAAAGGACGGTGCATTTTCTTTTGGGAACCACAGATCTGTGTGGAGTCCCTGGGTGGTGGTAAAGCAGATATTTATGGCATCCGGGTTCGCCCCCTGGAAGCTGTCCACCTCGTTGACCCGGACTCTTTCGCCCCCGATCACGATTTCCTCTGCAAACAAATATTTTGCCGAGGCCGCGTTCAGGAAATTTTCCTTCGTCTTCCGGACAATATTGTCCAGGTTCACGAAAAAGAGGAAGTTGCGGTATCCCAGTTTATAAAGGTAGATGATCAGCCCTGCCATGATCAGCGTCTTACCGCTGCCGGTGGCCATATGGAACAGAACCTGGGTCGGGCTGGGACGCCTGCCGCTCTCGAAAAATGTGATGAAATTCCGAAAAGCTTCTTCCTGGTACGGGCGCAGCTCAAACATCGGATTCAGGTTTGCCGGGATATCATCCGGCAGCTCCTTATAGGCATCCGGAGAAAATTCGCGGATGGATTCTATCTGTTGAAACAGGAACATCTTATTTCCCCTCCCGTCCATAAAAGCTCCGGGTGAAGGCTTTGTCGGCGTCGCTGATGCCATATTCCACGTCATCCAGGTCGCAGAGGTTCACATAGAGCATGTTTAAGTCCAGCAGCTCCAGGAGGAACCGCCTTTTCTCCTCCAGGGACAGCGCCTCGAAATCCGCGGCGCCTTCCGCGATCTGCGCGGGATTCACCCTGCTGCTGATATAGCCCGTGGCAAGGATGCGCTCAAGCAGGCCGGCCATTTCCGCATCGGTGCCGGCGTTCGTCACCAGATCCACAAACCGTTGATTATATTGGGCAAGCTCGGCATAGGCGATGCTGTCTTTCGGAGCGATGGACTTCAGGACAGATACATTCCTCTGCAGGGTTTCCTGTTCGATATAATCCATCTGCTCCACCAGGATAAAGCGCCTGTGGCCGCCGTCCTGCCGGTTTATCTCCATCACGGCATGGCCCGTCGTCCCGCTGCCTCCGAAAAAGTCGAGGACGATTGCATCCTTATCGTTTTCCACACAGGCCGCGATGCAGTCGATGACATTGTAGATGGATTTGGGATATGTAAACTGCGTATCCGGCAGGATGCTTTTCAAAAGCTGCGTCCCGTTTACGCTGGCGTCGTATCGGGAATCCGTCCACACGGTTTTGTATGTGCCAAAGTCCTTGCCAATCTCAATATCATAGCCGGTTTTTGTGGTTTTCACGCGCAAAATATCCTGAATACTCTCAACCGTCTGCCTGGCGTAACGCCACTTGCGTTCCACGCCCTTCCCGTCGATGGGATAAATATAATACTGGCCGCCGCGCTGTTCTGTCTGCTGCGGATGTTCGTCATCCCCGCTCACATCCCCGAAGCCGACAATCCTGCCATCCTCGACGATCACAGGATAAAAGCAGTTTTTGGCGTCCGTCCTCAGCGACTCGCCGCCCCAGTTGCGCAGAGGCGACCATTCAATCTCCTCCGGCTTCAGCTTCCGGTTGCCAATCGACTTGACGCCCTTTGGCGTGACAAAGATGGCATATTCATGGGTATAGGAAAAATTCGTGCCAATCGCCCCCCGGGGATTGTGGATCACAGTGATGCAGTCCACATCGCGGTCCGGAAAGATTTCCTCAATCAGGATCTGCAGCCGGGGCTGCTCGTTCTTATCGATTGCCACTACGAGGACGCCGTCCTTTTTCAGCAGGCGTCTTGCCGTTTCCAGGCGGTTTTTCATGAACACAAGCCAGGTCGAGCGGTTGAAGGTATTGTTGTAAGCAAAGGTATTCGCCTGGCTGGACGGGTTATACGGCGGGTCGATATAGATACACTTGATCTTCCCCTCATACCGCCTGAGGAGCGAAGTGATGGCAAGCAGATTATTCCCTTTCAGGATCAGGTGATCGGAAGCATTGAAGGTTATGCCCTCCTCGACGCCCTCCGCAGTATACCGCCTTGCGTTCACCAGCACCTTGGGATACAACAGCCTGTCCACCTCGTCAGGGGCCAGGGTAACATTATAGAAAACCTCGCTGCGCTTCTGATCGTCCCGGGACTGCCCTCCCTCAAGGATACAGTCTTTATAGGGAAAAGCCAGCACCACATCCCCGGACGCGGAGATATAATCTCCCCGGGCGTCAGTCAGGCCAATCCGGTTTTTAAATCGCGTGTAGCTGTCAGGAAGGAACTGGCGGTTGCTGACCACCCACCCGAAGCCTGTCTTGTCAAAAACCAGTATACCGTTCACTTCTGTAAAAAAACGTTTTTTTGTCTCTTTATTTCCAACGAGCAGTCCGATAAGCCCGGCGTCCATATTCTGGGCGCACTCGTAAACCCTGTTGCGGAGAAACGTTCCGTCTTCCGCAAAGAATCTCCCGTCCGCTTTAAGAACCTCCGTCAATGTCTCAAAAAAGTCAGCCATGTTTTACTCCTTCACCTGCCTGGTACAGTATAGTAAGACCAGTATACCATACCTCTTAAAGAATATGAATTCCTTTTTTAGGGGTAGCTGTCACAGGTATTCATGTGGTAGTATAATCGTACCGGGACACTGAGCCACGACAGGAGGATACAAGGAATGGGAATTCAAAAGAAGCTGATCACCTTCCAGACAATGGACGCCTGCAGGTCATTGATCTGCAAGGGGTATCTCGAATGCGGGGAAAAGCATATTGACAGAGAGAAATCCGGGTATGTCTACGAATGGGTTCTGGAAAAGATGCAGGAATCCGTCCCCAATCTGTATAACGCCCCCTGGCCCGTCTGGTGCTGGGCCAGATTTAAAAACGGCGTCTGCCCGCCCAGACACAGAGGAGAGCCGGTTGACGGCTTTGATGTGAAGATAACGTTCCATAAAGAAGAAAAAGACATCTTCCTCACAGATTACAGAAGATTTTCCTTTCTGCTGAACAATACCTATATCCCCCTGAATAAAGAAGATAAAACCGCCTTTGATAAACGGTTGGAGGCGGCTCGGATCACCGCGGAAGATTTGAAGGCTTACATAAGGCCGGATCGGTACAAATCACATCGGACTGACCGGGAATATCTGGATATCTGCCGCCGGATCAGGGACAGCTTCGACAGGTGTGTCACAACGGACAGCGATGTGCTTCAGGGCTGCGTCTGGCGGATAAGCCTGGAAGATGTGGAAAAAATCGAATTCCTGCAGGATAAGGATTACACCTGTGGTTCTTTCAATTATCGAAGGAAAAATGGAAAACGGTTTGACTGGATAGAGGACTATTATAAAAAGTATCTTCACTGATAATGCCCGCCCCGGCGCCCTCCGGCTGCCGGGGCGGGCCTGAATTATTTTCCAACTGTGCGGTTGCATTATTTTTTACGAACCGGGAAATAGACCTCCGTCTCCCAGTCGTCCGGCGCCAGAGAGTCAAACTGTGTTTTGATATACAGTTCAAAAGGCTTTCCAGATATCTCATACCCATTCTCAATGATCCAGGAGACCACCGCGCCGTAGGCCTCCGAGAGCGTGGAATATCCTCCGTGGTGGACGGTCATCGCGCATTCACAGGGCTCCATGACCACGTCCGCCTTGTCCTTCTCCTTAATCCCAATGAATACCTCCACATCGGAGGATTCATGGTTAAACTCCTCATCGTAATACTTCGAGCCGTTTAACCCGGTGGGCGTGACACGTTCCTTCGGCACACGCTCAAAGAGAGTCCCGTAATACTTCCCGAATTCATCCACACCCATCATGGAGCGCACCGCCAGCACATTCATTGCCGGTGAATTCTTGATCTCAACCGTATACCCCTTCTGATAAGTCATAATATCACCCGTCCTTTCAAATACGGAAATGTGTGTCTGAAGCTCGTTCAGGATAATGGCCCTCTCCTGCTGTTCCCGCTTCAGCCTGTCCTTTTGCCGCCGCAGCGCGCCTGCAAGCTCCTTATGATCCGAGATATTGATCAGACGCTGGATTTCTTCCAGGGAAAAGCCGTACCGCTTCAGACGCTGGATATAAATCATCCGGTCGATCTGCTCCGTCCGATAGTAGCGATAGCCCGTAAGCCTGTCCACCTCCGCCGGCGTCAGCAGGCCGATCCTGTCATAATGATGAAGCGTCTTGACACTGACCTGGCATATATTGGAAAATTCCCCGATCTGCAGCATCCCATCCTACCTCCTGTCATAAAGATTGATCCGAATCTGTGATCAGTATACAGTCTGACCTAAGAGGAGAGTCAATACATTTTTCATCTTTTTATAAAATTTGTTCTTAATCCGGCCACTCTGTGTCCATGGGCGGCAGCTCCTGCCCCTTCGTCAGATAAAACCTGTCAAACCGCATCCCGGACGAGAGGGCGTACACCTGGAGCAGATGTTCCCCCAGCGCAAGCTCCGCCTGTGTCACCGGCACCCAGCGGTAAATCTGCTCCGCCTCATAGCGCCACAGGCTGCCTCCCGCATAAATCCGCTCCCGGGGTATCCTCTCACCGTCGAAGCCCACAGAGAAAACACCCTCCTCCCGTACATTGAATTTGGAAAGCATCCAGAGCGTATACACGCCGCCCCCACAGGTAAAACGGTAATTCAGGGAAGGGGCGTCCTGCTCCTGCCAGCACAACTTTGGTGTGCGGATATACAGGGCCAGCCCGCTGCGCCCGAAGGATTCGCCGGCACAGTGACGCCACAGGCCCGGCTGCGCTGCTGTCGTCTCTCCCGGCTCCCGGGGGCTTCTCTGCGCTGCTGTCGTTTCTCCCGGTTCCCGGGGGCTTCTCTGCGCTGCTGTCGGCTCTCCCGGCTCCCGGGGGCTTCTCTGCGCTGCTGTTGGCTCTCCCGGCTCCCGGGGGCTTCTCTGCGCTGCTGTTGGCTCTCCCGGCTCCTGCGTCCAGGCATATTCGCTTTCTGCCAAAGCTGCCGCCGCGTCAATCCTTATCTCACCATTATTTTCCTCAAACATCCGGTTCCCGCGGTCACGATACCAGTCCGGTTCCACCGTTTCCCCATACCGCTCCGGCTGCACAGCTTTACAGTTGACCGTAAGCGTGTCCTGGCTGTCTTGGACGGCGGCATAATATACTGGCCTGGGCGGCAGCTCATACTTTCCGTAAAAGGAATCGCACCACTTCAGCAGATCCCTGTCGGAAGGCAGAGGCTGGGCTCCCCTGATGCCCGCCAGGCTGTTTTCCTTCCGGGGCTCCGTATAGATCACCAGCCTGGAAAAGGCGAAATACGGATCCACCGCCCACAGGGACAGCCTGTGGCATCCCGGTTCCGCCATGGGAAGCTGCAGGTACAGGCGATCCACATTGTTTAGCACATTTTCCTTCCAGTTTCCACGCCATTCGTCGTTGGAAAAAGACTCCACAATCTGTACCGGGCCCTCGTCCAGGGATACGCCGATCCGGATCCGGCCTGCCGAATTCAGGGAAGGGAAGCGGTGAATCTCCAGCAGGAACGCACCCTTACTGCGGGTGGCAAAGCGGTAGCACAGAGAAATCGCCTGCTGCCTGTCAGCCGCACATTCTCCCTGCCCTTTCCATTCGCCGGCTTCCGCATCTCCCCGCCCCCGGGCCTGCACCAGGCTGCCCTGCATACGTCCCAGTCTGGGAATGATCCTGAAATCACTGTTACGCCCCAGCCCTGACAGAGCCTGCTGCGCCTCCAGCGTCACAAGGCCATCCTCTTCAAGCGCACAGGCGTTAAAGGCATATTCATTCCTGGCATCAGCCGTTCCGTCGTCCTCTCCTATAGCATAGACGTTCCCGTTCTCGCTTGCGGCGCAGACGTTTCCTTTCCCCTCTGCGGCATATGCCTTCCCGCTGCCGCTCGTTTCCTCCGCAGGATGCCGCCCGCTGTGGGCGCCTGCAGGCTCTGTCTTTCTTATCCTTATCGGAATGATCCTGGTGGCACCGTCCGTGATGTTTTCTACGATGATTTCCCCCTCACGGTTCTCCGATACATCCTCTATATTGACCAGAATACGTTCTTCCGCGCGGACAACAGCCCGCTCCCTGGACAGTCCGGCCCACTCCGGCGCGTCAATCTGAACCTCAAAGGCCCCGTCTCCCAGATTACCGATTTCAAACCACTTTTCCCCGGGCGTCGCAAAGCACAGCTCCCGGCCGTCATTCCAAAGGTACACCTCCATAGGCGAACCGCCGTCTGCCTGTTCCCGCCGTTCGCCGCCATTTTCCCCGGGCACATGCCTTCCCGCGCTCAGAGAGCCGATTTTCCCCTCCTGTTCTCCGTCCTCCCGCCAAAGGGGCGGCGTGCAGGCCGGCATCATGGCCGCCCTGGGAGGCGGGAAGCCCTCGGGATTTAAGATGCCGTTCCACTTGCCCCCGCACAGCATATGGTTATAATAGTGCAGAAGCCTCCTCCTGGCATCCTCCGCCTCCCTGGATTTCTCCGTGTACAGCCGGGCCCCCTGGCGATTTCCCCTCCGGTACATCAGGGTGCTCCTGTCCCCGTAATAATAGGCCAGATTGGTAAAATACGCCGCCTGGATCCGCATCAGCACCAACTCAAAAAAGGCGTCCCTCTCCTCTCCGGGCAATTCCCTATAGAGAGCGTTTCCCCGGGTAAACAATTCCTCATACCGTTGAAGGCGCAGCGCCCCCTCGTCCCCATAGGCGGTCTGGGAGAAGGCGTCATAGTCCATATTTTCCACCTTCCGCACATTGGTGATCTGGGAAAAGTCATTGAGCAGGGCGGATACCTGTTTCCCAATCCCTCCGGTAAAGGTACGATCGATCCAGTCCTCCACAAAGGCCTCCACATCCTCCGTGAGAGCCCCCGGCTTTCCAATCTCCCAGGCCAGCCTCAGGAAGAATGTGATCTCCTGCTCCAGGGGTTTCATAGCCCCGCTGTTGAGCACCCAGAGCTTGCGGATGCCCTCGTCCCAGGCCTTCTGCAGCTCATTCCTGGTATGGGCCAAGGGAATGGAGCAAAGGAACACATAAGACATGCTGGGAGGCGCCCAGTAGGAATTGTGATAATAAATCCCGTTGCCGCCCTTTCTTCCCTTCTCCTTTTCAGAAGGGTACCGGCGGATATAGCCGTAATTATCGTTGGCCCAGACCAGCGTCATATCCTCCGGTATCTCAAGCCCACTGTCGTACAGCTCCAACACTTCTTTATAGGGAATAAAAGTCATCATGGTCTCGCGGCCCAGCGTATTTTGCAGGATTTCCCGCTGATCTGCAATGATCTTTCCCAGAAGCTGAATCTTGGCGGCGCGGATTTCTTCCTCTGTGCCGCCCTCCAGCCCCTTCGTCTCAAAGCCGGAATCATGTATGCCACGCATCCCCAGGGTATAACAGACCTCAAACTCTCGGTTCTGCTCCACGCTTTCCCTCCAGTATTCCTGTAAAATATCCCGGTTCCGGCCTTCAACGGAATAGTCGTAAACGACGTCGGCATAACCCTTTTTCTGTATCCAGGGCTTCCACTCCCTGTTGTTGGAGCGCATCAGCATATCGCAGTGGGAGGTTCCCACCACAATCCCGCAGCGATCCGCCAGCGCGCCGTTCTCCGGCACAAGGTTAAAGGAATTCACATGCATGGCGGGCCAGATATAATTTGCCTTCAGGCGCAGCAGCAGCTCGAAGATTTTTTCATAAGTCTTCACCCCGATGGTGGGCTCTCCCATGCGGTTCTGCACCCAAGCCTCCAGCTCCTCCTCGTCATTGATGAAAATCCCCCTGTATTCCACTGACGGCCAGTCCGTCAGGCAGTATCCCTCCTCCAGCGTAAGCTCCTCCCTTTTCCGCACCGGGACATCCGCAAAGAAATACCAGGGGGATACCCCCATCCACTCGCAGAAGGTATAGATGCCGTAGATCGTCCCTCTGCGGTCTGTTCCCCCGATGTACAGCGTCCCGTCCCGAACCTGAAGCTGATATGCCTCTTTGCGCAGCAGACCCTTCTCGTCGGTCATAAGGCTCCGGCGGATGACGCGCTCCATGTCTTCCCGGATGGGCCGCCGTCCTGACCTTTCCCCGGCGTCCTGCCATGACGAGGCGGATTCTACCGCGCAGGCCGTCCCCGCGCCGCTTTCACAGGCAGGATTCTGTCCTGACGTATCCTGTTTTGCCAGAGTACCGATTATAATGACGGAAGTATGTTTTTCTCCCCCGCAGGCCTCCCTGGCCGCTTCCCCATGGCCCGGCTCCTCCCGCAGGACCGTCTCTACACCGGGCATAACCTTTCCCAAATCCTGTGCAAGGTTATGTATGGCGATCTTCACCGCCTCCGGTTCCCCTCCGCTGTAGCGCAGCTCCACTCTCTGTCCCTCTCCGATATGAAATCCCATCTTTTACTCCATTTCTGCGCGGTCTTTTGCGCATATCAAGTTTGTGGATGCCGCGCAGACACAAACCTGGGATTGAAAATTTTTTAATTTTCAATCTTCCTCCTTCTACCGCTTTCCGGCCCTAATTCTCATTATCCCAAGGCCCTCCCCGGCTGCAGCCGCCATTCTGCCGCCGTTTTCACCATTCCGAATATCCCGGCTGCCTGACTTTCCGATATCCCCGACTTTCTGACCGCTGGACATTCCGATTCCCAGCTTCCTGACTGCTTAACTCTCCGATATTCCCGGCTTTCTGCCTTCACGCCCTGATCCAAAAACGCCTCACCTTCATGACCGCCCCTGTATCCCGGCAGCAGGCCGCATACAGCCCGGTCACGGTTCCGGTAAAGCACCTGCCGGACACCTCGCAGGCAAGGAATCTGGTGGATGCCTTCGCCGCCTCGTAAAAGCTTTCGCCGTCCGGGGAATAGCTGAAATAATAGAATTCCTTATCCCCCCGGATTCTCAGGTACAGCTCCCCCTCCCGCACCGGTATGCGGCAGGCGGTCTGGCGCATATCCTCCGCGTTCTTTTCCAGAAACAGGAAATCCCCTTCCCCGGTTCTCTTTTTCATAAAACAATAGTAAAACTGTGAAGAAAGGACAAGGCCGATTCCCGCCTCGTCGCCGGTTTCACAGGGTTCAAAGTCAAAGACAGCCTCCATCTCAAACTCGAAATCCATCTGTCTGAGCGCCGCGAACACAGGGTTTTTCCCGTCCCCAAAACGCACCCGTGAGGGATAGAGCCGCAGCATCCCGTCCCCCCGTTCATAAGCGGCCTTTTGCGGGTTTCGCAAAAAGATCCATTCCGGCTCCCACTTTGCAGCATGAAAGTCGGCTTCCCAGCTCCTGCCCCGCTTCTGTTCCTGCCACAGCGGCCCTTCTTCTTCCAGGGCCGCTTTCTTATGATGCTCTACCTGGGGCCAGCCCTCCCGCCATGTCACCGGGGTCAGGAAGGTCTCCCTGCCCAGATGGGTCATAGTCCTGCGGGACAGCCGGGTGGCCAGATGCACCATCCACCAATTCCCCCTGTGGTCACGGAACAGATCGCCGTGTCCCGCGCAGAGCACTTCCTTGCTGATGTCGTGGACATTGGTGAGAACCGGATTCCAGGGACAGCCCTCATAAGACCCCCACAGCGTCCTGCTCCGGGCCACAGTGACCATATGATTGAAAAATGTCCCCCCTTCCGCCGCCAACAGGTAGTACCACTCACCAATGCGGTACACATGGGGCGCCTCCAGGTGGCCTCCGCCAATCCCGCTCCAGAGAGCCTTCCCCTCCCCTCTTATGGCGCCGCTTTCCACATCAATCTCCCAGAGGGAAATTTCCTCCTTCCCGGGATGAAGCGTCTGGTTCGTACAGTAGTATGCCCGCCCCTCCTCAAAATAAATGGAGGGGTCAATGCCGCCCACAGGCACCCACACGGGCTTTGACCATTCACCCGCGGGATCCTTCGTATGCACGATAAAATTCCCCCGGGATTCAAAGGTGGCGGTGACATAAAACACCCCCTTCTCACAGCGGATGGTGGGTGCCCAGACGCCCCCGGAATCCGATGCGTCCATGAAAGGGAAATCTCCTGCCTCCTGGATGCAATTTCCGATCTGCTCCCAATTCACCAGATCCCTGCTGTGATAAACCGGGATACCGGGAAAATATTCAAAAGAGCTGGTGACCAGATAATAATCCTCCCCCCACCGGCAGATACTGGGATCGGGGTTAAAGCCCCTAATGATGGGATTGTAATATTTCATTTGCCCTCCTTCTGAATTCCTCCGCCGCTTCTTCGGCGGAAGCCATTCCATAAAAATATCGGTTTGCCGTTTCCGCAAAGGCTTCGTTGATCCCGTCGATTCCGGCCGGTTCCGGAGGCGGCGTGTCCCCGCACAGCTCCATAGCCTCCTCCGAGAAACGCAGCATCTCCCGCACGGCCTCCGGCACCGTTTCATTTTCGTACAGGCTCTCCCTCACCTTTCCCGATACGGGGATTCCACGCTCCCCCTGAAGGATCGCGTTTGCCTCCTCCGAATTTAAAAACCAGTCAATAAACTGCGCGCATTCTTTCTTTACACAGGAAGTCTCTGCCACAGAGAAAAACATCCCCGGTTTCAGCCACAGGCCGAGGCTGCCGTCAGGCACTTCCGCCCCAGCACCTTCCACTTCCCCCTGGCTGCTGTCAGGCGCTTCCGCCCCGGCGCCTTCCACTTCCCCCTGGCTGCCGTCAAGCGCTTCCGCCCCGGCACCTTCCCCGTCTGCAGGCAGCAGCGGAGGCGTCACCATTTTTAACCCTTCCTTGACATAGCTCATCCTCACCGGGAAGTTATTCCACTCCTGCATCATGGCGCCCTCCCCTGTGATCACGGGAAAAAGCTCCGGCCCGCGGACGTTGATGGCCGCCCAGCTGTCGGAATCCGGGAAGGCTCCCTGTTCCATCAGGGATTTGAACATCTCCATATATCCCACATACAGCGAATCATTATCGTATCCCAGCGAAAGCCCATCCGATGAGAAAAGTTCTTCCCCGTGCTGTCTCAACCAGTAATGATATAAATTCATGTCAAGCACCGGCGTCATCGCCGCGCCATATTTCCCTGTCTTCTCCTGAATCCTCACACAGATGTCCATATAATCTTCCCATGTCCAATCCTGGTCAGGGACAGGGATGCCCGCCTCCGCAAACACTTCCGGGTTACAGATCACGGAAAGGATCGATGTCCCCAGCACAATTCCCGTCATCCTGCCGTCCACCATGCCGCCTTTCAGGATGGCTTCCTCCATGTCCTCTGTCCTGATCGTCCCATCCTCCAAAAAAGAGGTCAGATCCGCCAAGGATCCATTCTCCGAATACGTGGTGATATACTGATAATCCATCTGTATCAGATCCGGCATTTCCCCCTGCGCCGCTTTCAGGGAAAGGATGCCGAAATAATCGTCCCATGTATAGGACTGCGTCTCGAATACAATCCCCGGATGTTCCTCCGCATACAGCGCAAGCACCTGTTCCGTAATATTATGCCTTTCCTCGCCTCCCCACCACGCGACCCGGATCACGGTCTGCCCTTTGTCCTCCAGATTGTCATGAAGGGCAGGATTCCCACAGCCCGCCGCCGACAGGATCAGCGCAGCCCAAAAGAACACTCCTGCAATTTTCCGTCTTTTTCCTGACATCAACTTTCCTGCAATCCTCTGCATTTCCCCTCCGTCCTGCACAGCCTCCAGTACCGTCCGGGGCAATCAATCTGTCTTCCGAAATTCGCTGGGGGACATCCCTGTGCTTTTCCGGAATATCTTGGAAAAATACTGGCCGTCGGAAGCGTACCCCAGCATTTCGGATACCGTTCCCACCATGATATCCGGTTCCAGGCGCATGAGCTGCTCCGCTGCGGACATCTTGGCATCCTGCAGGAACGCGGTAAACTTTTTCCCGCTCATCTTCTGGAAAAAGCGTCCGAAATAATCCTCATTCATAAAAAGGATCTCCGCCGCCAGATAATGAAGGCTCAGCGACTGATCCTGAAAATGACGATAAATTTCCTCCAGGGCTTTGTGATAACGCTGTGTTTCCTTGTTCTCCGAAGTTGTTTCAACGCTGTGGCGGTAAATCTGCCTTGCGGCGGCAATCATCAGGGACTGGCCGCTCTCATCCGAAATCCATTCCTCCCGGGCCTCCACGCTCTCCTCATACCGCAGCCTGAGCAGCCAATCCATGGCCTTCCTCTTATCCGCCAGGGAAAGCTTCCTTTTCTGCATCCTCAGAAAGGTCAGCTGCAATGATTGCAGCAGCTTTGCGTAATCCCGGGTTTTACCCACAATGTCGAAATCCACCAGCAGGTTTATATCCTGCTTTCTCCCGTCCAGCATCCCGTAATGCAGCAGCGCTTCCCCCTTCAGTTCTTCCCCGATCCGGAACAATTCTTCCGTCTGTCCATAAAGGGTGGACAATCCCTCCAGGCTTCCGCTGCCGCTGACTGCCGCCCGGATGGGATTCTTTCGGATCTTCTGAAATTCCCGTCCTATCCTGCGGGCAACGGGAATGAGTGTCTCCGGTTCCGTATCGGAGATCAGCAGCACGCCGTCATTGCGCACAACGGTAGAGGCATACACCTGTATCTGGCCATTTCCCAACAGCTCCTCCAGCATATTTCCCAGCACAAATTCTTCCAGCCCGTCAAAGGATTCCTCGCTTCTGAAAACCAGCAGCCTGACTGTCCCGGGCAGATTACCCTCCTGGAGCCCAAACAGCGAATTGCCTTTTCCCGCCTCCCTGCCCAAAAGCAGGTTCCGGAAAAGCTGCTTTCCGGCATACTGCACCACCCTGCCGGAATACTCCCTCTCCTTCTGTGCCGCCGCCCGCTTTGCGTCCACATCGCGCTTGACCTTTCCGATCACCTCCACCACCTTCTCCTCATCACAGGGCTTCAGGATGTAATGCCTTACGCCCTCCTCCATGGCCTGTGAGGTGAATTCATATTCACCGTAACCGGACAGCACGGCAAATTCAATATCGGGATATTTCTCACGCACCCTGCGGATCAGCTCGATACCGTTCATGACAGGCATCTTGATATCGGTCAGGATGATATCGGGGCGCAGCGCCTCCGCCTTCTCCAGGGCCTCCACACCGTTCCACGCCGTACCCGCCATCTCTATCTCATATTTATTCCAGTCGATGAGCTGGGCCATCCCCTCACGCTCAAATTCTTCATCGTCCACGATCAGAAGCTTATACATCCCTGTCCCCCTGCGCATACTCCGGCGCTTTTTCGTTTTCCCGCGATCAGAAACCTTTTTCTTTCCACTCCACCTTCGGGATACGGATCCGCACAGTGGTTCCCTGTCCCGGTTCGCTTTCCACCGCAAACCCGGCGTCATCAAAGATCAGCTTAAGCCGCTCCCTGATATTTGCCAGGCCAATCCCGTTCCCCTTTGATTTCACGGTGCCGTCCCGCACCGCCTGCAAAGTCTCCCCATCCATACCCGGCCCCGTATCCGCGACCTCATACAGGATATACTCCCCTTCTTCCTTTACCGTTACCCGCACCGTACATTTTTCAAGGGAATCCTCTATCCCATAATAGATTGCGTTCTCCACCAGGGGCTGAAGGATCATTCTGGGAGTCTGGTATTTCTCCAAATCCCCCGATTTTTCCACGATGAAATCCCCCCGGTTCTTATACCGGTAGGTCTGTATGGCGATATAGCCCTCCACAGACTCCGCTTCTTCCTCCACCGTCGCAAAAGGTTCCCCTGCAAAGGAGGATCTCAACAGCTTGCCGAATTCCACGATCAGCCTGCTGACCTCCTCGTTCTTGTTCCATTTCACCATCCAGTTGATGGTATTCAGCGTATTATAAATAAAGTGAGGGTTGATCTGGGCCCGGAGCATCTTATAGCTGGTATCCTTTAACAGCAGCTGCTTCTCATAATTCTCCTCTATCAACTCGTTGATCCGCCGCAGCATGGTGTCAAACTCCCTCTGCAGCAGCCCCGTCTCGTCACCCCGCTCCTCCAGGGTCAGGTATGCCCTGGCGCCCTCGAAATCCCCCGTCTCCACGATCTTCATGGATTCGGTCAGCTCATTCAGCGGCCTGGTAATCGTCCCGATCAGGCTTTTCATTCCCATGATGAAGACTGCCGCCATTATAAAGATAATCACCAGCAGAACCATCCTGGCCGTCCAGATCTGCCCGTATATCTCCGTATAGGGAAACACGTTTGCATACATCCATCCTGTGGCCGGGGAATACAGCCAGCACATGAAATAGCGCTGCTTTCCCACGCGGACGATCTCATATCCCTTTTCCTCCCCATATTCCGGCAGGGAAAGCTCCTCCACTGTCTCGTCCTGATAGAGCATGTACTGATCGGTATAGACGTAGAGGCTGGCGTGCTCCGCCTCCAGGCTGCTCACCTTCCTTCCGATCAGTCTCTCTATGTCACAGGTGAGCAGGAGCGTGCCCAGATAAGTAAGGCGCGCGTGCTCCTTTTCCAGGACATTCCTTCCCGCCACATAATACGGCCAGCTGTCATCGGGATCCCGGCTGACGATACCCCCCCTGGCTGCCAGAAGCGGCTCCTCCAGCTCCGCCCTCACCGCATCCGGAACCTTTTCCACCTTGACCCCTATCAGGATATCCGCCATTCTGCCGTCATAATAGTCGGTGCTCCTGACGTTGATATTTGCTTCGGTATTGAATTTTGATGTTATCAGGCTCCGCAGATTCAGTAATCCCAGGGAATAGGCCGCATCCGCTTCCTCCATATCCCTCAGGGCCGTAAGCTGCTCCTGGATCTCGTCATCCATTGCAATATCTGTGCTGAGGGCTTTAATCTCCCCCAGGGAACGGTTTACCTCCTGGGTGAAATAATCCAGCTCCTGCAAGGACTTTTCATAAAGCTTTTCATCGTATATGGAGAGACATATCTGCAGGACTGTCTGGGAAACGGCGCAAAAAATCAACAAAAACAGGAGGAACACAAGCATGACCTTCCCCGCCAGCGCCATATCGTAATATTTCTGTTTCAGTTTTACCCACATGACGGCCTCCTGTCCTGCGACATGATAACGAAAGAATCTTCGAGCGCGAAGCGCGGCAGACGCGCAGCGGCTGGATTCTTGAGTGTATTATACCATGAACGCAGGAAATCAAGCGGCTGCGAAGCAGACATTTGATTTCCAAGTCATGGCTTGCCGGTATAATGCATCACGGAATCGTGATGTCAGGCCAGCGTCAGCCGGCCTGAATTCTGCGTCAGCAAAATCATTATACCATATCAGCAGGAAATCAAGCGCGAATGAAATGAGCATTTGATTTCACCTGATATGGCAACGAAAGAATCTTCGAGCGCGAAGCGCGGCAGACGCGCAGCGGCTGGATTCTTGAGTGTATTATACCATGTTTACCGCACGTTCTAAAGCTATTTGTTTCCTTCCGCTTCCGTGCTCTGTATCAGTACAAGGCGGATCAAACCATTCCAATCCTGCGGTTTATAATAAGGGCTGTCACAGATCGGCAGCCCTTATTTTACCTTTCCTATTGAATTTTCCCAAAGTTACTCCAGTGTCATGGTATCAATTGCTGCCTGATAAACGCTCAAGTAGCTCTCCACATCCATGCCCTCGAATATGGATACAAATTTATTCCAGCTGTCGTCCGTGACCCCTTCGGTGATAAAGGTGGCCATATTCTCCTTCACCGCATTCTCAATATCGGTCTCCTTCAATGAATTTGACTTAAGCTGCTCAGAAGTCAGAGGCGCCAGATCCAGGTAATCATTGGAATATGTCTGCATAATGCCCGCGTCGGTATAAGTCTGGCAGTACTGAGTCTTCTCCACTCTCTGCTCCGGCCACTCGAAGACAGAGTCGATATATTTACCGGGGCCAAAGAACAGGGTATTGCAGTCAAGGAAATTCTTAATGTCGATATCACCGTTCATCAACGTGCGGATCTTGTTATCCGAATTGTACTCCCAGCCGGTTCCGTCAGACGCATCCTTTTCCCCATAGTAGAGGGAATACATCATCTCCGTCTCCAGCATGGCATCCAGAAGCTGAAGGGACTCCGGCACATGCTGGTTGGTGCAGGTCAGGAACGCGCCCGGCTTTGCCATCTCGATGCTGCGGTAGTCCATAGCACCCTCATCCCCGGGCACATACACGGAGCAGGTGGCAGCCACGCCGTCGTCAAAGCCCATGGCTTTCAGCCTCCACGCGGTAAAGAATCCCACATTGCCTTCCTTGAACTTGGATTCCACCGTGTTGGCATCCTGAGAAATGATCTCCGGGTCAACAAGCCCCTCACTGTAGCAGGTATGAAGCCATTCCATACATTCACGGAAGCCCTGCTGGGTAGCGGTAAACTGTACCTTCTTATCATTATCCAAATAGATCCATTTATCGGGATCCGCAGGTACGCCAAACATCGGCAGCATATATCTTACCCCGTAAAAGCTGGCGTCCAGGCCCATCTCCAGGGGCACCTCGTCGGAAGGATCCCCGTTGCCGTTAGCATCCTGCGCCTTGAAAGCCCTCAGCACATCCGTCAGCTCCTCCACATTCGTGGGCCTGTCCAGATTCAGGCGGTTCAGCCAGTCGTCATTGATAAAGAAATGGGCGTTAGTGTTAATATACTGGCCCACCATATATCCAATGGAATACTTATTGCCGTCGGAGGCTGTCAGGCTGCTGCAGGGATCCGCGTCCTCCGCCGCCCGCCGCTCTGTGTAATTAGGCATATACTGGGAAGTAAGGTCGTCATTCAGGGTGATCAGAAGACCCTGGGACACGCCGTATTCCTCCTGATCCACCTCTGTATTGGGGGAAAGGATGATGTCGGGATACTCGCCGGAAGCAAACATCAGGTTCAGCTTCGTAGGCCAGTCCGCGGCCTTGATCATTTCCCATTCCAGCTGAATCCCTGTCTGCTCCTCCAGGCGCTGGATTGCCGGCATTTCGGAAGGGTCTGTCAGAGAATCCACATCACGGATTCCCAGCATGACCTTCAGGGTGATCTGCTCCTGGCCCTCCGCATCCGCGGACGCGGCCTGGGAGCTTCCCTCACCGGATGACTGTCCCGCGTCTGCGGAAGCGTCCGTCCCCGAATCGCCGCAGCCGGACAGCGCCGATATTGCCATTATGGCAGATAACAACATTGCTACGATTTTCTTTTTCATAGATACCCTCCTGCTTCTCTAATCTGTATTTGTTTCTGATTTTATTATAATTATTTCCGTATTTGATGCCATGGACTTATCCGCGCACTGACCTGTAAATTTCCGACTTATATACATGGCGTCAACACATGTGCAGCTTCCCGGCCCTTCTCCCGCGGAAATAAGCTGTGAGAAAGTGCCAGGCAGATCACCGCTTCTCCACGACCAGCACTGCCTGCGCGCTGTACATTCCTCCCGCATCCGCCCAAAGGCTCACCCTGCCGCTCTCCCCGGTAAGCCTTATCAAAACCCCGGCCTGTCCCTGGTGTAAATGAATCCCGCCTGCCCGGTAAGGCTCATCCCCGGTAAGGCATCCGTTGTCCACCGCCACGATCTCTGCAGGGCCCTCCGCCCGGAATCTTACATAGGCCGACTCCCGGAAGCAGGGATTCCCTTCCGCATCCTGCGCCTGCACCAGCAGCAGCTTCTCATACCCCGTCTCCCCCGGCAGGCACATTTCTTCCGTCTCAAAGGCAAGGCGGGCCGCAGGCCCGGGCGTTACCAGCGTATGCCTGCAGGCCTCCTTTCCTTCATTATATCCGATCACCGTCACCCGCCCCGGCGTCCAGGGCACAAATCCTCTGATCTGTCCATTGGGGCATTCTCCCGGCTTCGGCAGATAAAACCTCTTTTCATTCACATAGAGCGCCGCCTCCTGGCAGTTCGTGGAGATCACATAGGGTATCATCGCCCTGCGAAACTGCGGGAAATGCCAGTGATCCGCAAACATGGGCGTGTCCCAGTGCTCCTTCGTACCCTCGTCCTCCTGGGAATAATCCATCACAGAGAAATGCACCATGGGCTTATCGCTCCAATAGCTCTGTAAAATATAATACCCCGGCCTGGGGACTCCATTCGTCCGAATCAGGGAACCGCCCCAGCCCCTGGCAGGATAACCCATGGATTCCCCCAGATAGTCATAGCCTGTCCATATCATCCCGCCGATCACATAACTTTCCCTCAGCGCAGGCAGCATCGGATTTTTGTCCGTAAAGTTTATGATCTGGTTCTCATCCCCCATAAAAAATTGAAAAACTTCCGTCCCCAGAATCAGTTTATCCGGGATGCGGGAATGGATCAGGGGATACCAGGCTTCCTGATAATTGCAGGAAATGATATCCACATACTCCGCAATCCTCCGGATCCGCTCCACCCTCTCCTCATTATCATAGATTTCCGTGTCGCTGGCCTCGTCCACAAATTTCTGGATATCCTGAATCTCCTTCAGATTCACGCCGCTCTCCCGTTTAAAATGCGGATTCATGGCGCAGGTGACCGGCCTGGAGGGATCCAGCTTCCGCACATATCCCGTCAGAAGCTTTAATGTGGCAAGCATATCCGGCTGGGCCTGGTTCTCCACCTCGTTTCCCACGCCCCAGATGCAGACACAGGCCCGGTTCCTGTCCCGCTTTACCATGGCCTCCACATCCTTCTGCCATTCCGTGTCAAAATACCTTCCGTACAGCCCTGCGTGCCATTTGTCAAAGCATTCCTCATAGACATAGAACCCCATCTCGTCACAGAGATCCAGGAATTCCTCCGCAAAGACATGATGAGCCGCCCTTATGGAATTGCATCCCGCTTCCTTTAAAGCCGCAAGCCTCTGCCTCCATAATTCCTTTTTAGCCGCAATGCCGCGGCATCCCACATCCTGGTGCACACAGGCCCCTTTCAGGACTGTCCGTTTCCCGTTTACAAACATGCCCTCATTTGGCACAAAGCGGATATCCCGAAATCCAACCCTTCTGCGAATGCGGTCACACTCCCTTCCGTCCTTCAGAAGCGTCAGCTCCAACAGGTATAAATGGGGTGTCTCCGCCGACCAGAGCGCGGCGTCCTGCAGCTGCAGGCGGATGATGCCTTTCCCGTCGCTGCAGCCACGGGCCACGATGTTATCCTCTGCCTGCGGCGGTCTCTCTGTCAGGCTTTCCTTCCCGGTGATTTCTTTCCCGGTGCTCTCTTTCTCCGTGTTCTCTTTCCCCGTGCATTCCTTCCCGGCGCTCTCTTTCGCTG
>CATKXX010000003.1 GCA_949840935.1 uncultured Acetatifactor sp.
TGGACGGAACGGTGGTAAAAGGCACCCTGGCATTTGCGGATGACACGATAAATGCCATGTCCCTGGAGATGATACTCCAGTATATGGGCATCATGCTGGACAGCAGGAAAGTGGAGAAAGACAGGAAACGTCTGGCGGTGTCAGTGTCCGTAACCGCGGCCAAAGGGACCGGGTATGCCAATATACAGGTGGACAGGGGGATACTCGGATACCGGATCGTATCCGGCGCCGGCGAGCTTGCGTCAGGAGCGGACATTGTAGTGAAAGGCAATAAGCTGGACTTTTTCCGGGCCTTTGTGGATGACAGCAGGGAGAGCCTCAAGAAAGTCGTTGCGAATGCCGCACAGGAGAGCCAGGCCGCAGAGTTTATATCGGGGTATCTGACGCGGTTCCCGATTGGTTTCCCGGTCATGACGCCGAGGAACAGATTGTGAGTACGGAAAAGTAAAACGGCGGACAAATGATTTCTCCAACAGGGATAACGGTGAACAGACAGATATGTTGTGCCAAGATATAAAGGGGGTATGAGATATACAAAGGAGGTGGACAGTATCGGGCGGATATTGGTGGTCGAGTTCGCTGAGTCAGAATCCCATATATTTGAGGAAGTGGCGGCTGTGCTGAAAAAATACCCTGCTTTCGAGAGTCTGCGGCTTGCTGATGAAACGGTGCTGTCAATCCCAGGGTTTATGGTCCAGCTGGATCGCAGGAAAGTATACTGCGAGGGGAAGGAGATCATCCTTACCGCAAAAGAATATGACATCCTCTGTCTGCTTATGGAAAACAGGGGCCGCGTCCTTACATACAGCCAGATATACCAGAACGTGTGGGGCGGGGAAGCCCTTGGCAGCGAGAGCAATATTGTGGGCTGCCATATCCGCAGGATGCGGGGAAAGCTGTCTGTGGAAGATAGGAATGCGCCGTTTACCATTAAATGTGTGAGAGAGGTTGGCTACTGCTTTGAAACGAACCCGGAATATTAACACCATGAGGGCGGCCTGGAGAACCGGGCTGCTTTTTTTTGTACGCTTTAGGTCTCCTGTCCTGTGTTTAACGGCAATACGGGAGCTTATGCGACATGGTACGCACTGCCGTGTCGTAACTTGCGTTTTACTATTGTGTTCTGACTGCCGCCCGACTGCGGGCTGACTGTCACGCACCCTATAATCTTCCCCATGGGCTGAAAAGCCAGGGGAGCGGAAATGCCATGCCGGATATCCCCGGAAAGGGGAAACATGGGCATGTCAGGAACCGGGGGCAAACTGCCGCCCGTAATACAACTCCATACCATATTGAGAGATACCGTGGTCCACCGAGGGGCTGCGGTATTTTTATGTTCGACACATTCCCCGCCTATTCTGCCCTGTTATATAGAAAAATTCATAATCCTACAAAAGAGCGCACCCCGCAGAAAGGGCCTGCGCTCTTTTGCTGTCCGGGGGAAATGCCGCGGCCCGCCGCCTGTCCTTCATTTTTTGAAATTCAAAAAAGGAGGACAAGCCTATGGCAAAGGCATACAGAATCCCGGATTACAGGAAGATGTACCCGGAGGCAGGCGAAGAAGTGATCAGCCTGCTCAGAACCACAGAAAGAAAGATGCAGTACCAGGAATATGACCTCAAGACGGAGCAGACCATCATAAGCCAGGAGGACCAGACCATAACGACCATACCCAGCAGGGAGGATTCCCTAGAACGGCTGGCAGAGCAGGAGGTGCAGTTTGCCGGGGAAGCCGAGAGCGTGGAGGAGACCGTGCTGCGGAAACTCCAGTACGCGCAGCTACATAAGGCGCTCTCCCTGCTCCCTGATGATGAGCGGGAGCTGATAGACCGCCTGTTTTTCCAGGGCCAGACCGAGCGGGAAGCGGCGGAGTGCATGGGCATATACCGCAACGCCGTACACAAACGCAAGAACCGCATCCTAAAGAAGCTGAAAAAATTTTTTGAAAAAAATTGAATTTCAGGGTGTGCAAAACGTCCTGCCAACGTGGAAGTAAGTAGAGGGGATTTTTTCTCCCCTCTGCCCATTGAAAAATACCGCCGCCAGGCGGTCATATCCAGCAGCATAGATACGTTAGCTGTCCAGCTTGAAAGAGCGAAGCGGTGCGGAGGACACGCCATGACCACCTGCAGGGCAACCTGTCAAAAAGATGACATCAAAGGTGCAGAGCGGCAAATGTCCGTCCCAAAGCGGCCTGTGGCGGGCCGCCTGCCATGACATGGACAGCCTATAATGATACTTCCGTCCAGTCACAGCCCCGCAGGAGCGGGACCACGCAATGAGGGCGGCCCGGAGAGATCCTCGGAGGGGTGAGAAACCCATGACGGCCTTAAGCCACGGCCGGTCTTTGCCTGCTGCCTATGGGCGCATCCTGCGCCCGCTCCGGGGAGTAGTGTCGAACAGGGGCATATAGAAATAAAAGACGAAGGACAGGCATTTTCCGGGCCGGGGAATCCCACGGAGGGGAAATGCCTTCATGATAGAAACTACGGCGGCAGACAGCCGGAGGGCCGGGAGGATGCATCCAAACGGCAGCACCGGGAACTGCCGCCGTCCTTGTGTCATGAAACCATAAAATATGAGGCACAAAAGCATCTGCTTTCACAGGAGGGGACATATGGACAAGAAAACGATAGACATGGTAAACAGGATCATGGATACAGGGAGGATGGGATACGCCTGTGTGTATCCGTCAGACGGGGACGCAATGGGCGAAGGGAAGCCCATGGGAAAAGAAAATCCCAGGGAGGAATACCTGATCGCCACAACGCCGGAGAACATGGCAGACTTTATCGGGAAGCATTGTGACGCACACAAGATAACCGTCACAGACGTTGCAGACAGGCCGATCCTTGAAGCCAGCGGGGGGCTTATCAATGGCAGCCTGGAACCGGGGATGCGCACGAAGATCATCTCCCGGCTGGCACAGATACAGAAAGGGGAGAAAACAGCGGGGGAAGTCCTCCAGATTGAAAGAAGCAAGTCGGATGCATACTTCGCGGCGGAGGACAGGGCAGTGGCCATGGCGGAATACGGCATGGAGCTTGGATGAGGGCAGGGGAGCCATCCTGCCGGAAAGGGGACAGGCATGCAGATCAAGAGGGGCGATATTTACTATGCAGACCTGACGCCGGTGGTCGGGAGCGAGCAGGGCGGCACACGGCCTGTGCTGATCATACAGAATGACATGGGGAACCGGCACAGCCCCACGGTGATCGCGGCGGCCATTACCAGCAGGCGGGGAAAGAAGCCGCTCCCCACCCATATCAGGCTGGAGGACAGCCCCTGCGGGCTGGGACAGGAATCCACCGTCCTGCTGGAGCAGGTGCGCACCATCGACCGTGCCAGGCTGAAGGAATACATAGGCCGGGCGGGCAGGGCGACCATGCGGGATGTGGACCATGCCATCGCGGTCAGCTTCGGCCTGGACGGGATGCTTTCCACACAGGAGGGACAGGCATCACAGGCAGAAAAAGAAACAGGGACAAAACTCGCTGGCAGAAACCAGGCCAGGATCAGGGACGGAAAGGGGGCAGCTTATGAGCGGCAGGAAACGGGCATGGGTTTATTATTCAATTGACGCACCGGAGGATGAAAATGACATGCTGAAGAAACAGCGGGAGCTGCTCTGGGAATATGCAGAACAGATGGGGTTTGAAGTGGCGGGAAGCTCCAGCGACACGGGGAGAAATCCGCTGTGGGAGCGCACCGGTTTCCGGCGTTTTGTGGATGCCGCCACAAGAGGGGAAGTGGATACCCTGCTGGTGGCAGACCGCCGCTGCCTGACGCATTCGTCCATGCAGATGGCAAGGCTCAAGGCGCTGGCAGAGGGCTGCGGCCTGCAGGTATATTCCCCGCTGACCGGACCAATGGAACTGATATAGGCAGGGAAAGGCGGGAAAAATGGACCAGAGTGAATTTGAACATTGGCAGGCGGTGACATCCAGCAGCCAGTACCTGTGGGTGGAGGATGCTGTGACACGCCTGAACGGGCGCGGCTGTCTCTATTACAGCGGCGGGGAATCGGGGATCTATATGCGGATCACCCCGGACGGAACGCTGCAGGCCGGGAATTATGAGGGAGCCATCCCCCATATCGGGGAGGCGCTGTTTAAACCGGGGGCGGAGAGGAAATGCGGCAGTTTCAACGAGGCGTTCCAGCTGGCCTGTGAATTGGGCGGCAGGAAGTTCCTGGCGGATATGTTCTCAGGCAGCCAGATCCCCCAGGAAGTGGAGACGGGAGGCATGGCACAGTCCATGGGGATGTGAATATCCCACAGGAACGCGGCTCAAACAGACGAAAGACAGAGATAAAAATGCATATGGAGCCGAAGGGAGGGAAGGACATGGCGTGGATCATAGGAGCGGCAGTATTTACCATACTTTTTCTGACAGCCGTCTATGTGGTGGCAGGCATAGCGGTCAGCGTGGCCGGGAGTTACCAGACCGACTGAAAACTTTGTCGGTCCTGCTCTATTTCAGGCAGGCATGTTTGTTGGGTATGGATATGGATAACATCACGCCTACACGGTATACTGTGTATGGCGTCAGGAAAGGAGGTGGAAGCAGATGAAACGGTATACGGTGGAGACAGCGGCCGAGGGCACGACAAAGTATTTCTACATCATGGACGGGGAGACACTGGACATCGCCCTGCTTCCGAGCAAATACCTGAAACACAAGATTAAGGCAAACCTTTCCCCGAACACGGTAAAGAGGTACGCCTTTTCCCTCTGCTACTACCTGGAATACCTGGCGGAAAAGGGCCTGGATTTCCAGACGGTCTGCGGCATGGGGTACGAGGAACAGAGCAGCCATTTCACGCAGTTTTTGTACTGGCTGAAAGAGGGATGCCACACGGAAAAAAAGAAAACAGGGGATGCCGACAATGGGACCTGCAACGCATACTTAAAGGATGTGTTCGGGTTCTATCTTTTTCTGGCGGAGTGCGGCCATGCACCAAGCCTGCGGGTGCTCTCCTACAGCCAGATCACGGTGCCGAATGCGGCAGGCGTCAAGAGGACGCTGCGGTGCAGGTCTTTCGGCGGCTACATGAAGGCGGAGGAACGGAATGTGAGGGCGGCAGGCGAAGAAGAAATCATCGCAGCCCTGCAGGCATGCACCAACAGCCGGGACCAGCTGCTCCTCCTGCTGATCGCGGAGACCGGGTTCCGCATCGGGGAGATCCTGGGCGTGTACTATGCCAGGGACATCGACTATGAGAGACACACCATCGGTGTGTATTTCCGCGACGACAACGAGAACGATGCCCGCGCAAAGAACGCGGAGTACCGGAAAGCCAAGATCAGCGATGATGCCTTTGATTTCCTGATGGGATACCTTGCCGAGTACAGGGGACTCCTCCAGCACCAGGATTACCTGTTCATCAACGTCTCCGGCGATACTGCGGGGCAGCCCCTGAAAGTGGACAGCGTCTACGCCATGCTGGAGCGGGTGGCGGAAAAGACAGGGACGGAACTGACGCCGCACATGCTGCGGAGGTATTTCGCAGTCACAAGATGGAATGCGGGCTGGCCGCTGGAGCTGATCAGCCAGGCCCTTGGGCATAAGCACCTGGATACCACGATCAAGTACCTGGGCATCCTGGATGACAAGCTGCTGGAGGCGAGCCGGGAGTTTTATGAGAAGCATTCCGTAAATTACGGCATCGGGAAGATGCCATAGGAAAGGGTGGTGGGCATGCCGGCATACCAATACCTGCAGGCAGTGCCGCAGGAGGACACAGGACAATTACAGGAACAGCTGGGGAGGGAGCTTGCGGAATGCACGGAGGTGAATCCCACATACCGCAACAAACTGAAGGCTTTCATGGAAAGCAGGGGAATCTGGCACATCTGCGATTTGGACTACACGGCGAGGGAGGAATACGGGAAGTTCCTGAAAAAACAGATATCCCCGGCAGCTTGTATGCAGTATGTCAGGGTGATGGATCTGGTAAAACTGCATTCCATAAAAAGCCAGGTGCGCACAGTGCGGGAAAGGGGAAGGCCCACGGCAGAATACGAAAATGGAATCCTTTTCCTGCCATACCATCCAGACCCGGAGATTGCGGGGCAGTTTATTGACTCATCCCGGAAGAAGGAGCTGGCATGGGACTTCGGCCGGGAAGCGCCGGAAAAGATGAAACGCCAGATATTTGACAGCCTCCATTATATTTTAGAAAATTTCAGGGAGGACCAGCGGCAGTTTTACCTGCGGAGGCTGAAAAAGCTGTATGGTTTCTGCACAGCCAGGAAAATCGGTGACATTGACGGGATGGAGATCGGGCAGGCAAAGGAATTTGAAGAAACCATGCGGGCGGAGGGGGAGAGGAACCCAACGGCCGGCATTGTGGACCTATGCAGGAAAGCGCTTTTTATGCAGGCGGATGAGATACGCTGGGAGGCGAATGTCTGGTATATGGAGCGCCTGCACCTGCAGCCTGAACGGCTGAACCCCTCCAGCCCGGTAAAAAAACTGTCATTCCTGGAGATCCCGCATGAGGGGAACAGGGATCTGCTGAAGAAATACATGCGCTATGGGCTCGGCGTAACGAACCTGTCAGTCAGCGCCCTGCGCAGGGAGATGACATGGGTAAGGAATTTCCTCGCGGAGATGGGGCCGCAGGATGCCTGCAGCATTACGGAAAAGCAGATGGACAGCTACTTCGGCGGCCTTGCGGGAAAGGGCCTCCGCCCGGAGTCATTTAATGTGCAGGTTATGGGCATCCAGCATTTCTATAACTTCCTGATTGCAAGGGGGTATATTGAAAAAGCGCCTTTCTGTGAGGATTACTACCTGAAAAAAGTGGTGCCGGGGCATAATGACAGGTGCGTGGAAGCGGAAACCTGGGCTGAGATACTGCAGAACCTCCACCTCTTTCCGGAGGACATCCGCCTGATGTACCTGCACTTGTGGGGGATCGGCCTGCGCATCAGCGAAGTCTGCACGCTGAAAGGGGATGCTTATTACATACAGGGAAAGGATGCATGGATACAGGTCTACCAGACAAAGATGCGCAGCTATAAGCGCATACCCATACCATACGCCCTGTACAGGCTGATGACGGTGTACCTGAAAAGACATCAGATAGGGCCGGATGATTATGCGTTCCCAAGCAGCCAGGGGGAAGCCTACAGGAGCGCCACATTCCGGCTGAAGATGCAGGAATGCTGTGAGAAGAACGGCATAAAAGGCGGGGAATATATTTTCAGGCCCCATGACTACCGCCACGGCATAGCAACCCTTTTTTATGACAGCGGCGTGTCGCTGCAGGGGGTGCGGGATTACCTGGGGCATGTCTATGAGGAAATGACCCGACAGTATGTGGATTATATCCCCAAAAAGATAGAGAAAGCCAGCGAAAAATATTTCAGGGAACACGGCAGCCTTGCGGCCGGGCTGAAGATAAGGAAAGGAGGGGAAGGCAGTGGAGGAAAACAGGATCAGCCTGAAGGAACTGGCAAGCTATAAGGATGCAACAGAAGCCCAGCGCCGGCAGATGGGGAAAGATCCATACTATGACCTGAACGAAGCCCCGGCAGGAAAGCTGCGGGAAGAACTTGCGGCGTTCATCATGCACAGGGCGGAATGCGTATCCGCAGTAACTGTCTACAAGGAAAGGCAGTATTATAAAAAGGTGTGCCGGTTTTTACAGAAGCGGGCCAGGCGGATGGAAAGTTTCTGCGACCGGGATGCGGAAACGTGGATACGGCAGATGAAAGGATGGATGCTGTCGGAAGGCATACCGCTGACTTATGAGCAGCGGGAGGTATACGGGACTATGGAAACAGGGACCAGCAGGCTCATCTGCTATTTTATCTGGATACTGGAATTCACGGGGCCGGATAAAATACAGGGGGATGAGACAGAAAAAGATATATGGGATCTTGACAGGCTGGGCATCCCTTTCCATGCAAACCCCATAAAGAACTGCAGGACAGTCAATTTCACCAAAATATCCCAGCCTAGGATACGGGAAGAACTGAAAAGGGGCATATACTTAAACCTCCAGAAAGAAGCAGTCGCCTGTGTGCAGAAGGAAATGACGGCAATGCGGCGCTTTTCAAAATACCTGGCGGAAAGACAGAAAGAGGTGCAGTCCTGCCGGGATATCAGCAGGGAAGTCCTGGAGGAATACCTGACATGGCTGAAAACGGAGGACATGGGGACCAAGGGCATCCATGCGGACCTGAACAGGCTCAGGGCCATCCTGGAAAGCATCGGTAAAGTGTGCGGCCATGCCAACCTGGAACTGCTGTTCCTGAACAGGGACATCCCCCCGGCACGCCAGCCGGAATTCAGGGTATACTCCGACAGCGAGCTGCAGAGGCTGAACGCAGGGATCGTGAAACTGGACGAGCAGATCGCCAGGGCCATGGTCATACACCAGATGCTGGGCACACGGATCTCCGACACGCTGACGCTCCAGACGGACTGCTTGTATGAGAGCGGCGGGGAAACAATCATAAGGATACGGCAGATGAAAACCAAGACCTTTGAGAAACCGGTGAGCCGCGACCTGGCAGAACTGATCCGCAGGGCGATAGCCTATACAGAAGAACGGTACGGCCCGACCAGATACATCTTTGTGGATGATAAGAACCCGGAGAACCCTCTGCCGTATACCCGGCTGCAGTGCAAGGTGGTAGGCATGATCCGCAGGGAGGATCTGCGGGATGACAATGGCAGGCTGTTCGGTTTTGGGAGCCATATGTTCCGGCACTACTACGGGGCAAAGCTGACGGAGATGCACCTGGACGATTTCACCATCGCCAAGCTGCTGGGCCACAGCAGCGTCCGGAACGTGAAATATTACAGGAAGATGAGCAACCAGACGCTGGCTGATGAGACACGGGAGGTCAGGAACATGCTGTCGGAGATCATCCTGCAGAATCTGGACGGATGGGAGGAGGAATATGAACAAATACGAGAAGATGCTGGAATGTAACAGGAAAGCCAGCGATGAGAAGATTGAGAGGGCAAGGAAAGCCATCTTTGAGCTGATGGATGAGGGGGAAAAGGTCACAGTCCCCAGGCTGATGGAAAAAACAGGGCTTTCAAGGGGCTTTTTCTACAAGAACCCATCGGTGCGCCAGACACTGGACAAGGTGCAGGAGCAGCAGGGCGGCATGAGCCATCCGAGGAAGAACATACTCGACATGGCGATGAATAATGAAATCCAGTCTTTACAGAAACAGGTCAGGGCAATGCAGCAGGAAATGGATGCCCTGCGGCAAGAGAATGAAAAGCTGAAAAAGGCGTTGGATCGGAAGAACAGGGAACTGCTCCGGAAACTGTAACATAGCCCTTAAGGGTAAAGAACCGACAGCCAGCATACAAAAAAGTATGCCTGTTGGTCGTTGGCAAAGAAAGTTTGAGTACATATCCTGCATGAAAGTATGTGTCGGATGACCGGCTCACCGGTGCGGGATAGGAACACACATATATAATGAAGATACAGGAAAATGTCGAAGTATGGCTGCGGTCATGCTTTTTTTACGGTAAACGACAGGAAAAACAGAACGCTGTACACACTTTTGTATGCCGCTAAAGCCAGTGTTTACAAGGGATTGCGGGGATAGGGTACATTTTATGGACGAACCGACTTCCGGTCTTGATCCGTTTGAGCGAATCAAGTTCCGAAATATCATATCCGCCTATTCAAAAGACCGTCTGGTACTGCTTTCCACCCATATTGTGTCTGATGTGGAGCAGATTGCCGCGCAGATTATGATGATGGAATATGGCGTGAATCATCATATGCACAGCAGTAGGGAATATATCAAAATGATGGCCGGTAAGGTCTGGCTTATGGAAATGCCTGCGGAAGAACTTGTGGAGTACCAGAAGCAGGCGGTAATCAGTAATGTAGCGGCAAAGGATGGGCTTATGGAAGTACGGGTAATTGCGGAATCAAGACCTGCGGACAATGCGGTACAGACTGTACCGAGTCTGGAAGATGCGTATCTGTATATTTTTAATTTTCGCGGGCAATGAGGCAAGAGCCATACTTGTATGGGGGATAAAGCCATGTTCCATAGCAAAGCCATGTCTCATGGCCAAGCCATGTTCCATGGCTTGGCAAATGCCGCGAAGGTCAGGAGGTAGTGTAATGTCATTATTTCATTTTGAATTTCGAAAATTGTTGCTCAATAAGAAAACGGTAAGCCTGCTCATCTGCCTGTTTATCCTTTACAGCCTGATAGGTTTCGCGACTTCCATGTTTTTAATTGGAAGCGGCAGAAGTTATCATGCTTATGAGGAATTGGCAGCCGACTATGAGGGAACAATTGAGGAAGGAAAGGCTGCCTGGGCGAAAAAAGTATATGAAGAGATCAGCGCCCGTTATGGCACAGATTCCCGGATGATTGCCAGAAGCATCAAAGACCAGCCTGAAACAATGCTGGCAATAAAATACAATGAATTTGTGGAAAGGGTAGATGAATATTGGAATGGGACTCCGCCGGAAAGCGCTGACGAACCGTATGGAATTGCGCTTTTAGAGGCGAAGTTATCTGAGCTTGAAATGCAGGGGAAGCAGAATACCTTTGGGTACACAAAACTATCCTATTCTTTAAGGAGACTGACTGCGCTTGGTGAGCCCAAATTTGCAAATATCCTGCTGTGGGAGAATCTGTTTGTCAACTGGGGCGAACATATGATGCAGTTTCTGCTGTTTATCCCGCTGGCGTTTCTCATTGCCCCGGTGTTTGCCGTGGAACGGTCAACAGGTATGGATCATCTGATTTTAAGCTCCAGAAGCGGCAGACGGAAAATTGTCACAGCAAAGCTGTTCAGTATCCTGGCTGCATCGGTTACTGTGACGCTTATCTATGTGGCGGCTACCTTTATTTTCGGCTTCCTTCCACATGCCAGCCTGCATGGCTGGGACGCCGCGATTCAATCTATTCCAATGTATGCAAGATCCATGTTTGGATTTCAGACATGGCAGCTTGCTGTAGTCGGGGCAGTATGGATTATTTTCACAGGGGCAGTTTACAGCCTTATCATTGGTTTTATTTCATCGCGAATGAAAAGCCAGATGGGCACGGTGGGGGTAAGCCTTGCCATTTTGTTTATTAACGTAGGTCTGGCGGCAATGGGTGATGCTGTCAATCAGAGGCTTCAGCCTCTGATTGACTTTGGACTGGCGAATGTCACACTGATAAAGGAAGTGTTCGGGGGATTTAAAATGTTTCATGTGTTTGGTATGTGTGTGAGCTATCCGGTTATGGCGGTTTTCATTTTGGGCTTGACCGCTGCCCTTGCAGGTTTTGGAATCTACCGCGGACAAAAATACAGGACTGTGGCGTAGAAGGGAAAAATTTTCGGCTTCTGCAAGCGTGGAAAGATATTCCTTCACCTGCCCGTAATAAATACGGAGGAAATTGTTCGCCCCGGCAGTCATGTAGACATAATAAGGCTTGCCCTGCGTCCGTTTCTTATCCATGAAAGCGTAAACGGCATCATCAGCAGGGGAACGCTTGATGAGCCCGTCCATGATCTGGAAGAGGGGATGAATGCGGGAGCATTTATCTGTACGGAAAACAGCATGTAAACGTACTGCCGCCGCCCGCCGTGTCGGATACTTCAATCCGGCCATGGTGGGCGGTTGCTATTTCCCTGGCGAGGCACAGTCCCAGCCCGAAATGATCCTTGCGGTGCCGGGAATTGTCCACCTGGTAGAATCTTTCAAATATTTTATCTTTTTCCTGGTCATCAATTCCGATGCCGGTGTCCTCCACCTGAAAACAAAGGAATCTTTCCCTGATAAAGAGTCTCAGCGTTATGCTTTTACCGGAAGGGGTATAGCTGACGGCATTCTGTAACAGGATCAACAGCAGCTGTTTTAAGCGGTCGCTGTCCGCGGTGATGGAGGGGACGGAGTCCTCCGGCAGGGCCAGCTGCATTGCAATGCCCTTCTGCCGGGCCAGGGGCTCAAATTGCTCGTACAGATTCAGAAGGAAGGTATCAGGGGCGAAAGCAGTCGGCTGTAGTTTCAGGGAATGGTTTTCCAGGCTGGTCAGTGTCAGCATACTGTCCACCAGGCGGCTCATGCGCAGGACCTCCTCCCGGATCGTCTGTTCATAGCGGGGCGGCCTGGCGTCCACGGAGGACAGGATGACAGCCAGGGGAGTGCGCAGCTCATGGGAGGCATTTGCCACGAATTGAAGCTGCTTTTCCTGATTCTCCTGAATGGGGCGGAGGAGCTTTCCCGTGAAGAAACAGGCGAAAAGGGTTAGCAGGAGGCAGCCGGAAAGAGATAACAGGCCGAACAGGATCCTCTGGCGGGCCAGCTGTTTGTGAAAATCCTCCTGGGGAGAAAAGACCAGAAGCACAAGGCCGCTGTCCTCATGTCTGGATTCCAGGCTTGAGAGGATGCCAGCCTGCCCGGGGTATATGGTGGCAATCCCTGCCTGCATGGAGAGGGTGGAATCGTTTGGTATCCGTATTTCCGGGTAGAAAAGCCGGGACGTGGAGACTTCTGCCGCCGATGCGTTTTCCTGATAGGAAGAATATATTTCCTGTGCCGCCTCAAGAATCGACGCATGAGTATCCATGGAATTAAAGAGCAGAGGAACCCCGTTGTCCCAGAGAAAGAGATAGTATTTCCCCTCTTTTTCCATCTGCAGCAGATAGCGGTGGGTCAGGGTATCCTGCTGTTCCAGGGAGCTGCATATGGTATCGAAGTCATACCGGAAGGAGAGGGCATGATTTTCCCTTAAGGCTTGCTCGGACGTGCGCAGATAGAGGATGGCGGACAGGATGAGGATGCCTGCGGTGGTCAGTGTGCAAAGGGCGGTCAGTTTGTAATGTAGTCTGCGAAACATATTGGGAGCTTCTCCTGTAATAAAATGTCAGCGGTTTTCTTCCATGCGGTACCCGATTCCCCGGAGTGTGGTGATCGCCGCTTTTGATTTCAGGTTTTTCAGACGGCGCCGGAGAAAGAAAATGTAGTTGTCCAGATTCCCTTCCTCCACCTCGCTGTCCATTCCCCATACCCTGGAGAGAAGCTGCCTGCGGCTCAGCGTCTGCCCCGGATTTCTCAGAAAGATCTCTAAAAGGGAACATTCCCGCCGGGAGAGGGTGACGGCGCTGTAAGGGGTGGAAAGCTCCCCCGCCCGGGGATACAGCGTCAGATCGAGAAAACAGAGGGCATCCCCCGTCAGCGCGGCGGTGGGAGTGCTGCGGCGCATCAGGCTGCGGATTCGTGCACCCAGTTCTTCCACAGCGAAGGGCTTTACCAGATAATCATCGGCGCCCAGGTCGAGCCCTTCTATGCGGTCGTTTACGGTTCCCATGGCCGTAAGGATCAGGACGGGAGTGGTGATGCCCTGTGCGCGGATGGTTCTGAGCAGCTCCGTTCCGGACAGAAGGGGCAGCATCCGGTCTAACAGTATCAGGTCGGGCTGACACTCCCTGCAGTAGAACAGGGCTTCCTCGCCGTCAAAGCAGGAATCCACCGTGTAACCCTCCCGGGTCAGGTAGTAGGTCAGATTATGATTAAGATTGGCGTCGTCCTCCGCCAGCAGAATGTGCATATATGTGTTCCTTTCTATTTTGTTGTGGGTCTGGATTCTTGAGTATATTATACCATGAACGCAGGAAATCAAGCGGCTGCGAAGCAGACATTTGATTTCCAAGTCATGGCTTGCCGGTATAATGCATCACGGAATCGTGATGTCAGGCCAGTGTCTGCCGGTCTGGATTCTGCGTCAGCAATTATACCATGTTTACTGCATGTTACGGGCAGAGCCCCTGAAAATCAAAGATTTTCAGGGGTCGCTTCGCTCGTCAAATCCCCGAAAAGACAGCTGCCTGAGCAAGCTCAGCATCTGTTTTTTCGGGCACTTGACTCTGCCCTTTGCGGATATTATACCATATCAGAAGGAAATCAAGCGCGAATGAAATGAGCATTTGATTTCATCTGATATGGTAACGAAAGAATCTTCGAGCGCGAAGCGGCTGGATTCTTGAGTGCATTATACCATGAAAACCTCTAATTGTTCTTTAAAAGGAATATCCTAGAGAATATTTAGAGAAAGGGATGGTATTGTAAAGAAAAACACAATGCAGGAGAGGCGGCAGGGATATGGCTGAGCAGGGAATGGTAAAAAGCAGCGCGGAAGAAAGGCAGGAGGCAAAAGGCACAGAAGCAGAAACAAAGATTATTGCAGCCGGAAACCGGCGGACAGAAAGCAATTTTCAAACACGCTATAGAGCTGTCAGGAAAAAACGTATCTACAGAATCCCTGTCCTGTTCCTTGCGGCAGCCCTGCTCCTTGGCGGCTGCGGTGCATCCCTCCGGGATATGGCTCAGGGAGGCGCTTTGGGTGCTTCGGGAGAAGGGGATGCTGCGGTTCCCGTCACAGGGCGGTATGTGGAGGAAGAGCTTCCTGTGGTATTTGAAGGCTTTTCACCGCTTGACCTGTTTCCTGTGAAAGACGGTATCTATCTGGCCAAGGCCCAGGGAATGGACGGGCTGTTGGTGGCTGACGGGGACAGAGTGAGAGTACAGGAGATGCTTTCGGAAGCCTTTCTCCCCATCGGGGAACGCAATGGGGCGGACAGAATGGCGGTGGCGGACAACGGGGCGCGGATATTCGGGCTCTGGGAGGACGGGAAACGGTACTTTATGACACCGGAGGGGGAAATGAGGGAATGGGATCATTTTGCCCCGGAAAATTATGTAACCTTTCTGTATGGAAGGGATGGTTATTTTTATGCCGCTTCCTTAAGCGGCAGCGGTTACGGGAGCTACAGCACCGCCCTGTGCCGGGTGGACGTGGAAACGGGAGAGACGGAGCATTTGTGGGAATTTCCGGAGGCGGTCACCAATCTGTCGGTATGCGGGGATTATCTGTTTGCCGGGTATAATGACGTAGGGGAAGGCGGCATTCTGATTTACAGCATTTCCCGCAGGGAGCAGCTGGAGGAGGACAGCCTTCTGACAAAGGCGCTGAAGAAATATCTGGAGGACGAATCCAACAGTGACAAGCACCCCTATCTGATCATGCCTTCCGTGTCGGGAGAGGGGATCTACGTGCTGACCAGGGAGGGGCTTTTCTATCATGTGATGTACGGAAATGTGATGGAACAGGTGATCCCGGGAGACTTGTGCAGTATCGGCGATATTTCCCGGATGTACGCGGCCATGTGTGTGACGGAGGACGAAGGGGGAGGGATGCCTGTGTTCTGGATCGCGTATGATTCCGGAGAGGTGGTGCGGTTTACTTACGATGAGGAGGTACCCGCCGTGCCGGAGACCCTGGTGCGGGTCTACAGCCTGCAGAACGACAACAATGTTCGGCAGGCCGTCACCGGGTATCAGGCCCGGCACCCGGAGGCCTATATACAGTACGAGACGGGGATGACGGATGAGGACGGGCAGACCAGGGATGACGCTCTGAAAAACCTGGCCACGCGGATTGCCGCGGGAGACGGGCCGGATGTGTTTGTCATGGACGGCCTTCCTCTCGATTCTTACCTGGAAAAGGGTGTTCTCATGGATCTGACGGAAACCTGTGCGGGTCTGATGGACGCGGGGGTGTATTTTGAGAATGTGACGGATTGCTTTTACCGGGAAGGGAAATTATATACTGTTCCCATGGCCTTTCAGATTACCCTGTTGATGGGGGAAACGGAGCAGATTGAGGGCGTGGATGACCTGGAGGATTTTGCCGCGCTCCTGGAGGAAATGGATGTGGAGGGTACCAGCAGGATCGGCCTGCTTTCGGAAGAAAGGATCCTTACCTTCCTGGCTATGGTGTCCGGCGGCTGGCTGGATGAGGACGGGGAGCCGGACAGGGAAGCTCTGAGCCGTTTCCTGACGCTGTGCCGCCGCGTTTACCTGGCCGACGGGGCGGGAATGAGTGAGGACGCCCTGCAGGAGGAAGCGGCTGAGAGGTTGGACAGCCGCTGGTATTCCAGAGACGGCGCCGTCTATGATTTTATCAATGCGAATCCGTTTTATTGGAAAAGCGGTCTTGCCGATTCCATCTGCTATTTCCATAATCCTCTTTCTATGGGCAGCTTTGGAGGGGATACTCTCTATGAATTGAATTATCTGCTGGCAGACCTGGGATATGTGGGAATGGACTATGGGATCTTTTCCGACGGGGAGACCGCCTGTATGCCCCTGAGTATGCTTGCGGTGAACCAGGCTACCGGGGTACGGGAGGAGGCCCTGGATTTTGTGGAATACGCTCTGAGCGCCGATTTTCAGAGTAGTGTGGTCTTAAAAGGGATTCCGGTCAATAAGGGGGCCTTATATGATATGGAGAAAGCAAATCTGAGCCATCGCCCCGGAAACTTTTCCGCAACGGGCTGGAGCTTTGAGGGGCAGACGGAGGAATCCGTCGTTGTGGAAGTGGAGTGGGCCAGCCTGGAAGATTTTGAAAAACTTAATGATATACTGGATGGTATCAATCAAATAAACATCCATGACGCGGTAGTATACGATACGGTGATGGAGTTGGGGGCTTCGGCGGTAAACGGGGAGAAGGACATTGAGGAGACGGTGGATGCGATTGCGAAAAAGGTTCAACTGTACCTGGCTGAGTAAGGGGATGTTTTTGCTGCCGGGAATCCTGGGAGTGTTGGTGTTTACCCTGATCCCTTTTCTGGATGTGGTGAAGCGCTCCTTCTACACCTCCCTGTCGGGGGAGTACTGCGCCCTGGATAATTACCGGAGGGTGCTGCAGAACAAAGCCTTTCGGCTGGCCTTGTACAATACGGCGCGGTTCATGGGAGTATGTCTGCCCCTTTTACTGGTGTCCGGCCTTTTGCTTGCCGTGGCCATGGAGCGGCATTCCTTTCTGGAAAAGTGGAAAGTCCTGTACCTGCTCCCTATGGCCATGCCGGCGGCTACCATTGTGCTGGTGTGGAAGCTGCTGTTTGCCAGACAGGGGCTGATCAACGGGCTCCTGGGAGCCCACATAGACTTCCTTCAGGGAGAGAATGCCTTCTGGGTGCTGGTCTTTACCTATGTGTGGAGGAATCTGGGATATACGCTGGTACTGTGGCTGGCGGCGTTAAAGGCGGTTCCCGGGGAAATATTGGAGGCGGCCCGGGTGGACGGCGCGGGAGAGGCCAGGTGCTTCTTTTTCATTACGCTGCCCTGCCTGAAGGGCAGCTGCTACACTATTACCGTGCTGTCCCTGCTGAATGCCTTCAAGGTGTTCCGGGAGGCCTTTCTGATCAACGGCCCGTACCCTTCCGGGGAAATCTATCTGCTGCAGTATGTGTTTCATAACTGGTATGCCAACCTGGACTTTGATAAGATGGCCGCGGGAGCTGTCCTTTCGGCAGCGGTGACCGGAAGTATCGCCATGCTGTTAAAGAGGTTATGGGACAGGCGGGAGGAAGATCGATGAATCAATCCAAAAAGGAAAGCACCTTGAAAAAGTGCATCATCACCCTGCCGGTAGCCGCTCCGGGAATCTGCTTCGTGCTGCCAGTCCTGATTCTGCTGTCCGGTTCCCTGGGGGACAACCTGGAATGGCAGGAAAGGCTGGGCGCCCTGGTCATGAATACGGAAGGGTATGTGAGCTGGAAGTGGATACCGGATTATCCTACGCTGGAACAGTATGAACGGCTGCTGTTTTACAGCCCTGCCTTTCTGAAGCTGTTCTGGAATTCTGTGGGGATGGCGGCCGCAATCCTGGCGGGACAGCTGTTGATCGGCGTCCCCGGCGCATGGGCCCTTGCGGCTTTCCGGTTTAAGGGGCGGAAGCTTTTGTTTACCCTCTATGTCCTCCTGATGCTTCTCCCCTTCCAGGTGACCATGCTGTCAAAATACCTGGTGATCCGCCTGCTTGGCCTGATGGACACTCCCGGAGCCGTAATCCTTCCGGCGGTGTTCTCCACCTTCCCGGTATTCCTGATCTACCGGAGCTTCCGGGGGATTCCCCCGGAGCTTGCGGACGCCGCCCGGATGGACGGGGCCGGGGAATGGAGGATTTTCATACACATTGCGCTTCCCCTGGCCCGGGGCGGCGTGCTGGCGGCCATGGTGCTGGATTTCCTGGAAGCCTGGAACATGATGGAGGAGCCCCTGGCCTTTTTGACAGATAAGTCCCTGTGGCCTCTCTCCCTATACCTGCCGGAGATCGGAGTCAGCCAGGCAGGCTATTCCTGCGCGGCTTCCATAGTCACACTCCTGATGTCGCTGTTCATCTTCGCGCTTTTCAACGACACCCTGGAAAAAGGCATCATAAACACCGCCCTCTAATCCGCTAACCCGCGATGCCCACCCTCATCGGAGAACCTATCAATCTGTCCCCTCTATCCCCCGGCTTGCAATACACAGGCGCCAGAGCGGCAGGGCCCTCCCCGGGGGGCATGGGCGAGATGCGGAGAGGAGACTCCGGCGAGGCCCGTCCCTCAGGCGGGCATTGCCGTGCCTGAGGCTCATCGAAGCGCCTATCGAGCTGTCCCCCGGGGAGGGCCCTGCCGCTCTGACGCCGTCCCATTGCATCCCATTGCATCCCCCCACCCACCCAAATGGAGAACACCCCTCATGGAAAAGAAACCGATACAGAATAAAAAGAAAGTCCTGACAGGCTTTATCTGCTTCCTTGCCTTTATGGCCGTCTGCACCCTGGTCACAAAGGGGATTTACACCTCCGGGATGGCTCTGGTAACAGTGGATCATCCCAAAGAGAGTACTCTGACCCATGCCATCACTCTTCAGGGAAGGGTGAAGCCGGGACAGGAATACGGCATCTATGTACAGCAGGGCCTTCGCGTGGAGACAATATATGTCAATACTGGAACTGTAGTGGAAGCGGGCACACCCCTGTTCCAGGTGAGGATGGAGGATCTGGAACTGATGATCGACAGTGCGGAGGCGGATATCCGTTACCGGCAGGCTCTGCTTGCGGACGAGGCAGGGCGGAAACAGGAGGAATGGCAGGACAGGCAGAGCAATATTGCAGGAATGCAGGAGGGCTACGACAGTATGGTGCGGGAGCTGGAGATTGCCCTTGAGAAGAAATATCTGGCCTATCAGGCGGCCATACAGGCCAGGGAGCGGGAGGAGGAAGCTTTTTCCACCGTTTCAGGCGGCGACGCCGACAGCCTGGAGCGAAGCCGTCTGGCGGAGGCTCAGGCTGCCCTGGAGGCGGAGGAAGCCCTGCTCCAAAAGGAAGCGGCAGTCCGGGACTGGAACAGACAGCTTCAGGACATGCAGCGGACGGACTACAACGCCGCGGCGGAAACCGTTTCCCTGAAAGACCAGCTGGAACAGGGCCGCAAATCCCTGGAAAATCTGAAAGAGCTGTATGAGGCAGAGGGAGTGGTCTGCGCCCGGGAGGCGGGGATGATCGTGGACAACAGGCTGCGGACGGGGGAGTATACGCCGGATACCGCCTGTATGCTGTTTATCAGGAGGGAGGACGCGGGCGTCATAGAGTTTGTCCTGGATGAGCTGAGCCTGGAATACCTCTCCACGGGGGACAGTGTGGAGCTGGAATACCGCCTGGAAAGCGGTGAGAAAATATGCCGGGAAAGCGTCATCTCCTACATGGGGAGCCAGGGAGGGAATTACGTGGCCAGGGCAGAGCTTTCCGACGCCCAGCTGATGCTTGGCCAGAGGGTCACTTTGAAATGCCGGTTTGTAACGGAAAAGTACTCCACGGTCATACCCGGCCAGGCTCTGGTGGAGGAGGATGGACGGTACTATGTCTATGTGGTGGAGGAACAGGAGGGCTTTCTGGGGACGGAAGACCGCGTCCGCAAGGTAAACGTTGCCCTGGCCGATTCCAATACCAGCTCCGCAGCGGTAGAGAGCGGCGCCGTCCATTCGGGGAGCCGGGTTGTGATCACCGCGGACAGGGAGCTGACCGAGGGGGATGCGGTGAGGGTGCGCAGGTAATTTTCGGTAAAAAGTATTTCCCTTTTCCCCTGCTTATGGTACAATTTTCTGTAAAGAGATTTTCTCCGGCGGAGTGTGAATAAATTTTCCGGCGGAACAGGATCATTCCTGACCAATAAAGCAGAGAAAGAGAGAACAGAGATGAACCAGACAAAAGAAGCAAGGCCCAACGATGCCAGGAGGCGGGGATTGGGAATCACAGTAAAGCTGGTGGCAGCTATTGTTGTGAGTGTTATCATTGCTGTGGCTGCGCTGCTGGCGGTGGTGTATGACCGCATGTCCCAGACACTTCTGGAAAAGAGTGAGGAGATACTGAGTACTACCACCGATAAGACGCTGCAGGAGACCAGGGCATGGATGAACCGTACGCTCACCATGCTGGAAACTCAGAGGGACATTATCGAGTATGAGGATATGGATATCCCGGAGCTGACAGAGTATATTAAGCACACAGTGGGGCAGAACGATGCTTATCCGGCGGGGCTGTATGTGGCGCTTACGGACGGATCACTGTACCATGCGACCTTTGTGCCGGGACCGGATTTTAATGCGCTGGTAAAGAGCTGGTACCTGGACGGGCTGGAATCCGAGGACTTTATACTGGGGGATGTGTACTTTGATGAGGACAGCCAGTCCTATGTGGTAGGCGCGTCAGGAGTGCTGAAGGATGGCAGTGGCGCAGTGCGGGGCGTTGCGGCGGCGGACGTATACCTGAATTCCATTTCCAAAATTGTCAGGGAAATACAGATTGAAGATACCGGCGGTATTTTCCTGGTTGACACGCGCACAGATACGATCATCGGGCACCGGGACGAGGCGATTACAGGGACTAAGCTGAGTGAGGGCGGCGGTATGTACGCCTATGCGGAGGAGCAGATCCAGGCAGGTATGAGGGGGCTCGGACTGTATGGGAACACATACATCCAGATTGCCGAGATTGAAGGGAGCAGCTGGATAGCGGTAGCGTATGTTTCCAGGGCGGAGGTATTGGCGGAGCTTCAGGAGCTGACCAAGACCATGGTGGCAGTGTCGGTGATTGCAGTGCTTGTACTGACGCTTCTGGTGGTAATCCAGACACGGCGGATCATCGGCAGGCCCGTTAAGGAGCTGAGCCGGGTGGCAACCCGGATTGCGGAGGGGGAGCTGGATCAGTCCATCCATTACCGCTCCCGGGATGAGCTGGGCATTCTTGCCTATGACTTTAATCAGGTCACGGTAAAACTTCGGGATTACATAAAATATATTAACGAAATTTCTGATATCCTGCGGGAAATCGCAAAGGGAAATCTGGCATTTGAGCTGCAGAGTGAGTATGACGGCGAGTTTGAGAAAATCAGGGATTCCCTGGAGGAGATTTCTGTTGAGCTCAATATTGTCATGGGGCAGCTGAACGCTTCCTCCAGGGATGTCGCGGCAGGCGCGGCACAGGTTTCCAACAGTGCGGTTAACCTTTCCCAGGGTTCCACGGAGCAGGCGTCGGAGGTGGAAGCGCTGGCGGGGCATATCGCGGAGGTGTCCGACAGTGTGCAGGAGATTGCACAGGGAGCGCAGAAGGCAAGCGGCATTTCCCGGGAAGTAAGGAAAGGGCTTCTGGAGAGTAACACTAAGATGCGGAATATGACCGATGTGATCCAGAGGATAAATGATAAATCCAATGAAATCAATAAGATCGTAAAAGCGATTGACGATATTGCGTTCCAGACGAAAATCCTTTCCCTCAACGCGGCGGTAGAGGCCGCCCGGGCGGGAGATGCGGGAAAGGGCTTTGCAGTGGTGGCCGAGGAGGTACGGATTCTGGCGGGAAAGACAGCCGATGCGGCCCAGGAGACCACGGAGCTTCTCGGAGAAACGATCAGTTCCATGGAGGAAGGTGTCAGGGCTGCCGACGACACGGCGGAATCCATGCTGGCGGCAGCAGGGCTGGCGGAGGAGATGAACGATCTGATAGGCGGCATTGCGGATTATACGAAAAAGCAGGCTGCCACAGCGGCGGAAATCAGCCATGGCATCGACCAGATTGCCATTGTGGTGCAGTCCAATGTGGACACTGCAGAATCCAGCGCCGCTGCCAGCGAAGAATTGTCCGGCCAGGCTGCGTCGTTGCGTGAGATGGTATCCCGGTTCCGTCTGAAGGGATAATGCGCCGCCGCGAAGCGTTTTCACGCGTCTTTTGCTTGACGGGCAGCTGAAGTGACAAACAGGGAACGGCCCCTTGCAAAATGCAGGACACTGTGATAAAATGGGCACAGAATAGAGAAAGGCACATAATTTGTGTGTGGTGAGAGAATGAGCAGCAGATAGTTTGATCAGGAAAAGCAGACATTACGGGACGTGTTTCAAACACGTTCTATGACAGGAGCCCCGGAGGGCGCTTTGTTTGCGTATGCCGAATCAGATTATCACACTCATTGGGAACCATACATTCTGCGGGAAGCACGTTTCTTCCCGGCGGGGATACATTCTTCCGGGAAATTTCCATGCCTGATCCCGGGGGGCTGTTACGCAGAGATTAATTGTAGGGTTTCATTCATAGAGGATTATTTGTGAAGAGTCTGTTTTCGGCAACGAAAACAGACTCTTTGCGTGACCCCGGGGATTCCGGAAATGGAGGAATTATGTTACAGATTCGGAATTTAAATATTACGCATAAAAAGGATCTGCGTGTTATCTTACAGGATTTCTCCTGCGTGCTGAACGCGGGGGATAAGGCGGTGATCATCGGGGAGGAGGGGAACGGGAAATCCACGCTGTTGAAGTGGCTGTACGAACCCTCGCTCATCGAGGCTTACGCGGAAGCGGAGGGGGAGAGGGTCGTAAGCGGGGAGCGTCTCGCCTATCTGCCCCAGGAGCTGCCCCGGGAGCAGGCGGCCAGGACTGTCTGCGAGTACTTTATGGAGGAGCCCTGCTTTTACGAAAAGACCCCGAAGGAGCTGGGGAAGCTTGCCAGGGACTTCCATCTTTCCCCGGAATTCTTTTATGGGGAACAGCTCATGGGAACCCTGTCCGGCGGGGAGAAGGTGAAAGCCCAGCTGATGCGCCTGCTGATGGGGGAGCCCACGGTGCTTCTTCTGGACGAGCCCTCTAACGACATTGATGTGGAGACGCTGGAATGGATGGAAGGGCTGCTCAACAGCTGGGAGCATATTGTCCTTTTCATTTCCCATGACGAGACGCTGATTGAAAACACGGCTAATGTAGTCATCCATATGGAACAGATTTGCAGGAAGGCCCAGAGCAGGTATACGGTTGCCCGTATGCCCTATCAAAGGTATCTGGAGGAGCGGAGAAACCGGTTTGACAGGCAGGAACAGCAGGCATTAAGCGAAAGGCGTGAGAAACAGATCCGGGATGAAAAATTCAGGAGGATCTATCAGAGCGTGGATTTTGCGCAGGCCAGCATATCCCGGCAGAACCCGGGGAAGGCCAGGCTGTTGAAGAAGAAAATGCACGCCGTGAAATCCATGGAGAAGCGGTTTCAGAGGGAAGACCAGGGGATGACGGAAATACCTCAGGAGGAGAGCGCCATTTACTTTAAACTGGGCGATAAAAGCGCTTCCATCCCTTCCGGGAAGGGAGTCATAAACTTCTCATTGGAAAGGCTGTATGCCCCGGAGGGAGGGCGGCTGCTCTCCGAAAATATCCGGCTGCTGATCCGCGGGCCGGAAAAGGTCTGCATAATAGGAAATAACGGAGCCGGAAAGACTACACTGTTGAAAAGGATGGCGGAGGAGCTTCTGGCCAGGGAGGATATCCATGCGGAATACATGCCGCAGGATTACGAGGATCTGCTGGAGCTTGACATGACTCCTGTGGATTTCCTGGACACCTCCGGGGAAAAAGAGGAGAGAACCAGGATCAGGACTTATCTCGGTTCCCTGAAGTATACTGCCGATGAGATGGAGCATCCCATAGCCTGCCTCTCGGGAGGGCAGAAGGCTAAGGTGCTGCTGCTGAAAATGAGCCTGTCGGGAGCGAACGTGCTGCTTCTGGATGAGCCCACGCGGAATTTTTCGCCGCTGTCCGGCCCGGTCATCCGCAGGATGCTGACGGAATTTCCGGGGGCCATTATCAGCATATCCCATGACAGAAGATATATCCGCCAGGTGTGCCATAAGGTCTACCGGCTGACAGAGGGCGGCCTGATACCGGAAAACGGCGAAGGAATCACAGGGGACAGCGACAGGTAACTGACAGGTATCTGACAGGGAAGGCCTAGCGGATATCCGTCATCAGCTCCAGCACCGTGTCCATGCCCTTCTCCGCTGCAAGCTGGGCGGGGGTCACGCCCTGATTGTTGGCCCGGTTATAGTCGGCGCCTTTTCGGATCAGATAGCGCGCGTCCCCCTCGGAGCCGTATTCCAGGGCATAATGCAGGGCGGTATTTCCTTCATTGTCCGCCAGATTGGGATCCGCTCCCGCCCGGAGCAGTTCTTTGGCGGTTTCCTTGGAGGTCAGGAGCATTAAGGGGGTGACGCCGCCCTGATCTGTGTGGTTTACATCGGCACCCCTCTCCAGGAGCAGGGAAAGGATTTCCTCGGATGCGCCGGCATCGGCAAGCAGCATCAGGGGAGTCCTGCCATCCGCCCTTGGAAGGTCGATGTGTTGCAGCTCCTTCAGAAGCCCGGCTCTCTGTTCCGGCGGCAGAAGCCTGCCCTTGCTTTTGCCTCTTATGGCATAATGGGCAGGGGCTTCGCCGTTTATGTCAGCCAGGGTATCGTCTGCCCCGGCGGCTATCAGCAGCCGTACCACATCCTCATGGCCCTGCAGGCAGGCGCAGTGCAGTGCGGTGACGCCGGAGTCAGCCGGTTCGTCCTGGGTAAGGTTAATATCCACGCCTTTTTCCAACATGGCCTGCAGCATACCGGCGTGGCCGTTCTCTGCAGCGAGATGAACGGCGGCCCTGCCGTAGTTGTCCGTCTGTTCCATGGATTCCCTGGAGAAAAACCCTGCGGCTTCCTTCAGGAAGGCTTCCCGTTCCCCGTATCTCTGCTGGCCGAGCCCTGCGATGATCCTGGCCGGGGTCTGTCCCTTAATGACTGCCCGATCCAGATCTATCTCCAGCTCCGCCAGCTTTTGGAGGGTGCGGATCCCGTAAGCGCTGTGCAGGCATTCATCCCGCAGGCAGAGCATCTGGCCGTTGGCATAGACAGGCGAGGTAAAGTCGATCCCCTTGTCCCTGCAGATTTCCAGCAGATGTGCGTCCCTGTCCGACATCAGGGCACTGTGCAGAAGGTCTGTGATCTCTCCCAGCTCGTCCTCGTCATCGGGATCCATCCCGGCAATCATTTTCCCCGTCAGGTACAGGGCCATGTCCATGGCATCCCTGTTATCCTCAGAGACATCGCTGAAGGCATTGTCGGTGATCTGGCTTAAGGGAAATAATTCCATGGAGTCGCCCGGGCCAGGTGTGGCGCCATGTTCCAGCAGGGCGAAATACATGGCTTGATTGCGGAAGTCAACAGCGTGCTTTATGGGGGTCAGGCCCTTTTTATTGGCTGTGTTTAACAGGCCGGGACATCGCTCCATGAGCTGCAGGGCGGCGGTGATATGGCCGTTTTTCTGGGCCAGCAGCAGAAGGGTGCTGCCGTCCTCGTCCACATAACCGGTATCCGCGCCCTTATCCAGGAAAATTTCCGCCAGCGGCCAGGTATAGGAGGAACAGTAGCCGGTGGAAAGCAGCAGCTCCAGGGGAGTGAGCCCGTCGGAATTTTTTTGATTAATGTCACAGGATAGGAGGCGGGCCAGCTCCCCTCTCTGCTCCACGCTTTTTTCCAGGCAGCCCGTATCCACCGCCAGCCCTTCCAGCCGGGGGTATGCCAGGAAATGGTATGCGTTCATGCTTCTCTCATCGCAGAGGGAGCTGTCGGCGCCGTGCTCCAGCAGAAGCCTGGCCATGGCGAGGTTCCCCCGGGAACAGGCCAGGAGGAAAGGGGTAAGGCCATGTCCCTGGCTGTCGGTGAGGTTGGCGGTTTTCTCGTCCGCCTTTCCGGCGGAGAACATGTCCCTGACCGCATCAGGGAAATTCAGCCATACCAGAAGGTGAAACAGAGTGAACCCGCTTTCGCCCACCGGCGTATGCAGTTCCTCCCTTCCGCATTCCGCCACACAGGCGTTTACCTCTCTTACGGTCTCCTCCGGGAAGTGATCGTAATCGCTTCCGGAATCTTCCAGCCCGGTATCCCACCAGGGGACATACCTGGCCTGGCTGTATTGTTCGCCGGCTTCCACCAGCATTTCTGTAAGCTTCCTGATATCCATATCCGCCTCCTGAGATCGATTTACTATATTTTATCACGGAAGGGGTATGAAAGAAAGCGCCGGTTTGCTGCCGGCAACAAGTTATTGACAGTGGAAAGCTGTTTTTATACAATGAGTATAACTGTTAATGACGAGACAAAATATGGGGAGGAAAAGATGGAGAAGCTATTGTTAAAGGCATGTCAGAACGGGCAGAAGGGGGTAGTGACGGCATTCCTGAAAAAGGATGGGATCAATGTCAACGCGGTGGACGAGCAGGGGCTTGCGCCGATCCATTACGCCTGCGGTAAGGGATACAGGGACATTGTTAAAATGCTGCTGGAAAAGGATGCGGATGTAAACCAGATATCCAATACCAGCGTCACCCCGCTTCACATGGCTGTAAGGTCGGGGAACAAGGAGATCATTAAGCTTTTGGTGGATGCAGGGGCGGATATCGACGCCACGGACAGGAAAGGGAAGACGGCGCTGATCTATGCGGTGGAGGCTAAGAAGGCGGAAGCGGCCAGATACCTGATGGAGCTCGGGGCGGATACTTCCGTGATGGATAACGAGAATCATACGGCCCTGGATTACGCCAACGCCCTGGGGCTGGTGCAGCTGATCGAAAGCATGTCCCGGGAGAGTGCGGGGAATGCGGACGCATACGGCAATACCCCGCTTCACCAGGCCTGTTACAACGGGCAGGGCGAGGTGGTAAAGGCCATGCTGGCGAAGGGGGATATTGATATCAACGCGCGGAATGACGGCAAGCAGACGCCTCTCTGTGTGGCTGCCTCGGAGAATAACCTTCTGATCGCGGAGCTGCTGCTGGAGGCCGGAGCAGACCCCAATATCAGCGGCAATGACGGCTACGCGCCTCTCCATCTGGCGGCGGGGAACAGGAATGAGCGCCTTGTCAAAAGGCTGCTGGAGAAGGGCGCCAACATAAATGAGCGCGACGAGGACGGCGAGACGGCGCTGATCATCGCGGCCAGGGAGGGCAGCAATTATATTGTGGAGGCTCTGATCGAGGGCGGCGCGGACGTTACCTACGCGGATGTGGCGGAGCACACGGCGCTCTACTATGCAACGGAGGCCGGGAACAATGATATTGTGGAGAAGCTCCTGATGGCCGGCGCGGAGAATTAAACACAGAGAAGGTATGAGGAAAATGTAAGAGAGAAGACGATTCCAGAAAAGAGGAAACGGTTAGATGCTTAACAGGAGGACTACAGAGATCAGGAAGATAGAGCATCCCGACAGGGCGCTGTCCTATTTTAAGCCGGAGAAGAAGGTCTTATTGCTGATCGCCACAGGAGGAATCGGATTTAACGGAGGCATGATCGCGGGCCCCTATTTTGAGGGACGACTGGCCCAGTGCCTCTATGAATGTATACAGGGGCAGGCGGGCAGCCGTGATATGCTGAAGCTTGCCGGCGTATATTTATCGGTCATTTTATTTGTGCAGCTGATGCGCACGCTGAAGCGGTTCTCGGGCGCCAGGCTGCGGAACGATCTCAGCCGCAATATGCGGCATATGCTCTACAACGGTATCGTCCATATGAGCCGGGAGGAGGTGGAGCGGGAGAGCACTGGCGCCATGATGACCAAGGCGGTGGCGGACGTGGACGCCAGCGCCCAGGGGATGCAGCAGGTGACTACGGAAATCTTTGATACAGGAGTGCTTCTGGGCTCCTATCTGGCCATGCTTCTGGCCTATGACTGGAGGCTTACGCTGCTTGCCGGCCTGTTTATCCCGGTGGCCTATGGGATCGCGCTGAGCCTCAAGGGCCCCGTCACGAGGATCAATGAGAGCTTCAAGCAGACCGCGGGGCGCCTGAACCAGGAGACACTCGACCGCGTCAACAATGCGGTCACTTACCGCGTATACGGCAGGGAGCAGAACCGGGATGAAGCCTATGAAAGGATTCTGACGGAATATGAGAAAAAGGCGGTGAGGTCGAATCTCTGGGGGAGCGCCACCACGCCCATTTACAATACCATCGCCATGAGCGGGATCCTGTTCATCCTGTGGTTCGGAGGGAAAAACGTGCTGGGCAGGGGCTGGACAGTGTGGGATATCGGAATCTTTACCACCTATGTGTCCTGCTTTACCAAGTTTGCCCACAAGGTATCCATGTCCGCCAGGATGTTCAACCATATGCAGAGGGCGCTGGTGTCCTGGAGGCGCATCAAGCCCCTGTTCCGGGAGTATGTGGAGCTTCCTTTGCCGGACAGGGAGGCCTCTGTGGACGAAATCCGAGTGGAAGCCGTGGACGTGGCTTACCCCGGCTGCGAGCCTGTACTCCGGGGGATTTCCTTTGAGGCGAAACGGGGGCAGGTGATCGGGATCACCGGCCCGGTTGCCTGCGGCAAGACGGCCCTGGCCAAGACCTTTATCGGGGATGCGTCCTATGAAGGGCAGATCCGCCTGGACGGCAGGGCGCTTTGCGGGCTGGATGATGTGCAAAAGAGCAGCCTGATCGCATACATGGGCCATGAGCCGGAGCTGATGAGCGACAGCGTGAGGGAGAATATCCTGCTGGGAGAGCAGGCGGACACGGCGGCTCTCTTAAAGCTGGTACATATGGATGAAGAAGTGGGCCTGATGCCCGGGGGAGAGGAAACCTATGTGGGGAATGGGGGCCAGCAGCTCTCCGGGGGCCAGCAGGCCAGGATTTCCCTTGCCCGGACGCTCTGTCACAGCAGGAGCATCATGATCCTGGACGATCCCTTTTCCGCGGTGGATCAGCGCACGGAGCGGGAAATCTTCGGGGAGCTGAGAAGGCTGGCGGAAGACAGGATCGTCCTGCTGCTCTCCCACAGGCTGGCGCTGTTTCCGGAGACGGACGGCGTGCTGTACCTCCATGACGGGACGGGGATCTTCGGCACCCACGAGGGGCTTATGAGGGAGAATGAGGAGTACGCATCCCTCTATCAGACCCAGCAGGACGGGAAGGAGGACGAAGAAAGCGTCCGGGAGGCGGCATATGAATAACGGAATGATTGCAATCCTGAAGAAACTGGTGAAAAAGTCGGAGAAGACAGTGGCGGTGACGCTCCTGGTAATCCTGCTCTCGGTGATCATGACGCTGATACCGCCCCTGATCCTGGAGAAAGTCGTCAACCGGCTGACAGAGGGGGAGATGGCGGCCCTCAGCATTGCCTTCGCCTATATGGGGATGCTTGCGGTGTCTAATATCCTGGAATCCCTGCAGAATGTGATGTTGACGGTGATGGGACAGAAGCTGACCCACAGCGTGCGCAGTGAGATGTGCGGGAAGCTTTCCCGGATGCAGGCGGGATATTTTACCAAAGTGGAATCCGGTAAGATCACGTCCCGGTTTGTCAATGATGTGGACGCGGTGGACACCCTGTTTTCAAACGGCATTGTGGGGATGTTTGCCAATGCCTGCAGGGTGGTGGGGATCCTGGCGGTGATCTTCTATAAAAGCCCGGGCCTGGGCCTGCTGCTTCTGTGCATCATGCCCTGCCTGTTTGCCCTGACGCGCTTTATCCAGAAGCGGATGCTGAAGGCCCAGATGGCCAACAGGGCGGCCATCGGGAAGGTGAACAACCATGTGCCGGAGACCATCCGCAACATGAGGAGCATCCGTACTCTGACCATTCAGAAATACATGGAAGAAAAGTATGATGTCTATATTCAGGAAAGCTACCGGGCGCTGGAGAAGACGAATTTCTACAATTCCATCTATTCGCCCATTGTGGTTTATCTCAGCTCCTGCGTCATCGCGGTGATGATGGTGTGCTCCTCCATGGGCAGCGCCATGCAGCAGTTTTTCGGTATCACCGTGGGGAGCGCGGTGGCAATCATCGCCTATGTGGGCAAGGTGTTCCAGCCCATTGAGGGCATCGGCATGGAGATTCAGAATATCCAGACCGCCATTGCCGGCATTAAACGGATAGACGAATTCCTGGAGGAAGAGGAAGCCCCCGGGTATGAGGAGGAGGAGACCCGGGGCACGGAGGTGCGGTTTGACCAGGTCAGCTTCGCCTATGACCCAGAGCACAGGGTGCTGGAGCGTCTGAGCTTTACTGTGAAGGAGGGGGAAAACGTGACCCTGGTGGGAAGGACCGGCGCAGGCAAGAGCACGGTGTTCCGGCTGCTTTTGGGCCTGTACGAGCCCCAGGAGGGGAAAGTCACCATAGGCGGGGTGGACGCAGGGCGTATCTCCGGGGCGAAGCGCCGTTCTTTCCTGGGCTATGTGGAACAGCAGTTCCATCCCTGCATGGGCACGGTGGAGGATCAGATCACGCTCTTTGACCCGGCCTTTGACAGGGAAGCTGTGGAGGAGACCGCCCGGATGGTGGGGCTCCATGATAAGATCCTGTCCCTGCCCGGGGGGTACGATACGCCCATGGAACACGCGGATTTCTCCCAGGGCGAGCTGCAGCTTCTGTCCATAGCCCGGGCGGTGGTGGCAAAGCCCCGGATCATGCTGCTGGACGAGATCACCGCCAACCTGGACAGTGTGACGGAGGCGGGGATTCTGGAGGTGCTGAAGAAAGCCTCGGAAGGGAGGACCGTGATCTCCATCTCCCACAGGATCCATGAGAAATTGCAGCAGGGGAGGCTGATCACCATCGGAGAAGGCGGCGGGGCAGCCGTGGAAATGTAAGGCTTGGCCAGGAAGGCCCTGCAGGGAATTCAGAAAAAAGAAATGGCCGCAGGCGGCGGAAAGGCATGGTATTTGGTATGGAGGAAAAGAAAAACAAATGTCCGTTGTGCAGTAAGAGACTGGTGATGAAGGATGGCGTGCCCACATGCCCTGACTGCGGCTATCGCGACCCTCACCGCGTCGGCGGAGGTCAGCCCAATGCCGGAGGCGGGCCGTCGTACGGAGGTCAGCCCAATGCCGGAGGCGGGCCGTCGTACGGAGGTCAGCCCAATGCCGGGGGCGGGCCGTCGTACGGAGGTCAGCCCAATGCCGGAGGCGGCCGGCCGAATGGCGGCAGTCAGCCGCAGCCTGCTCCTGGCGGCAATGCCGGGAACGTGTCCAATACGGCAGTTATTATAATGGTGGTTGTATTTGTGGTGATCGCAATAGTGGGGGGAGGTATTGCAAGCCTGATCTTTATGTTGCGGAACCTGGCGCAGGACGGGCCGGACAGTGTGGTGCAGGGCAGCCGGGAAGCTTCGGAGGTGTACGGAGGGGCTTCTGCCGGGGGTTCTTCCCGGGAGGAGGGGGAAGCTTCCTCATCCTCCTCTGCGTCCCACAGGAATTCCGAAATCAGCCATCTGACCTTTGAACCGCCGGAAGGCGAGCTTTTGAAGGAATTTGTCAGCCAGCTGTTTGACAAGCCTGCCGCATCCGTTACAAGGAGTGATCTGAACAGTGTGGTCGGCCTGGAGGTGCGCGATATGCAAAACAGCAGCGGTACGGAGATCGTCTATGAATTGTCTGACGGGACAATGGGAATCTGCTACCTGGAATCTTCCCGGGTGGATACGGAGGATTTTAAATGTTTCCCGAAGCTGCAGCACCTGGATTTGGGGAGGAATTCCCTGGACTGGGATACGGACTGGCATAAACTGACCTCTCTGACCCGGCTTGCCTGTGGGGCTTCCCTGAAGGATCTGGCGGGGTATATGGATGTTTCACAGCTGGAAGCGTTGGAGCTGACCTGTGATTTTATGATGAGCGATTGCAGCGGGATAGAAGAATACAGCAGCCTGGGATATCTGTGGCTGGACTGCTCCGATCACGGGATGGAGCTTACGGGGCTTTCCCGGGCGCCTTTCCTGGAGGCGCTTATCATAGAGGACGGCGACGGTATCTCCGACTTTGCGGAGCTTTATGATATGCCGCAGATCAAGATACTTTCCATTGATTCCGAAGGCCTGCGGGATATCGGCTTTATCAGCGCCATGTCAGGGCTGGAGTGGCTGGAGCTGTGCAACACGGGCCTATTGCAGATTGATGCCGTCTCAGACTGCGCGGACACGCTGACCTGTCTCAGGCTGCACAAGAATTATTCTTTGGAAGATTACAGCCCGGTGTTTGAATGTACCGGCCTGGAAGAGCTGGAGCTCTTTGTATATTATGATCATGACAGGGAGATGGCCATGCCGGATCTCTCCATGATGCCGGGCCTGAAGACGCTGGCCCTGGGCAATTACGAGAAATTCCCCGGCCTGAAGGATATGACGTCCCTGGAAAACCTGGTGCTGGAGGATGCAGGCTATTTTGACGATGCCGCAGAGCTGGCGGGAGTGGAAAACCTTACCGGGCTGAAAACCTTATCCCTCATAAATATGTCCATGAGCCCGGCATTGCCGGAGGCTTTTGCAGAGGTGGCGTCCCTGGAGGCCATAGACCTGACGGACAGTTATATCTGGGGCGATATCAATGCCCTGTTCGGGATGCCCAATCTGAAGACGCTGAATCTGGAGGATGCGGATTTCGGTTTAAGGCTGGAGGATATGCCCGTCAGCGAGAGCCTTCTGGGGCTGAATATGGAGGGAACCAGCGTCCATCAGCTGAAGGAGGACGGGAGCTGGGATTACAGCGCGGACAATACGAGGATCCGCCTGGGGGATCACATGGAATTCTTTGAGCACATGCCGAATCTTACTCTGCTGAATGTGCCGGATCAGGAATTGCAGAGTGTGGAATTTGCAGGGAGCCTGTCACAGCTTGAGTGTCTGGATATCACAAATAATTACGTCACTGACCTGTCTCCGCTGGCGAAGCTTGGCCGGCTGAAGGTGATCTTTTGCGGAAATAATCCGGTCAATGACAGGACGGGGTTGAAAAATGTGATCATCATAGACTGAGCCTGTCATAAATCAGAGCTGTTAATCACACCTGATCTGTGATAAAATAGAACCGTATTTGGGAATGCGCCTGCCTGGCTGTAAGCCGGGCGGGATGATTCAGTAAGGGGACTGTCAAGAGTGATCCTGTAACAGTCCCTGAGCTCGGGAGAGGTGCTGCGGGGGAAATGGAGACAGAGAAGCATACAAGGGGAAAGGCGCTCCTTATCATTGCGGGCGCAGTGGCAGCCGCCATTCTGGCAGCGGCCGTCTTTTACTGGAAAATATACAGGGTGGAGCCTGCTTTCAGCACGGCCACTTATGAGCTGGGAGAGCGGGTCAGCAATGACACCGGAGACTATATTTCCGGAACCGAATGGTCAAGAGGGCTGGCCCAGCTTGACCTGTCGGAGGTGGATCGCAGACATGCGGGAGTCTATGAGGCTGTGGTATATCATGGCAGGAAGGCTTTTGTCTATACGATCGTGATCGAGGATACCACGCCGCCTGAGATCCGGGAGAAGGAGGGCCCGGTCTATCTGGCGGCGGGAGTGGAGAACCTGCCGGAGGACGCGGTGGCGGAGATTGTGGACAAGGATCGCGATACCAGGGCGTATTTCGTCCAGGACGGCATAGAGACGGATACGATAACCTTTGAGGAGACCGGGGAGTATACCCTGGAGATCAGGGCGGAGGACTCCTCCGGCAATCTGTCCAGCACGGTCCTGACAGTGTGGGTGGATACGCCGCCGGATATCGAGGGGGTCAGGGACTTTTACATCACTCCCGGCAGTGCACCGGATTATCTGGATAGCATCACGGCGGCGGACAAGGTGGACGGGGATCTGACGCCGGATATTGTGGTGGATGATTCCCGGATTCATCTGGGCAGGGAGGGTGTCTATGAATTAAGCTACAGCGTGGCGGACGGCTGCGGCCTGGTGACGGAGAGGCAGGCTACGGTCACGGTGGCGTCTCCGGGGGAGCTTCAGGAGATGATCGGCGAGAGACGGATCAACCGCTGGGAGGATGTGATACTGGGGGCGCCAAATCCCTACGATGCGGGCGTCATGAAGGAGGACGACCTGGAGGCGGCCCTTGATTATATGCGTCCTGCGCTGGTACAGCTCTATCATGAGCGGAACAACGGCTACAGCGCGGGATCCGGTTATATTATGGAAATCACAGAGGATACGGTCTATATCTGCAGCAATCGCCATGTGGCGGAAAAGTATGACGACTGGGATGTGTTCTTCTATGACGGTACCAGAGTGGGCGGGGAGCATCTGGGCAGCAGCGAGGAATATGATGTGGGGGTGGTGGTCGTCAGGAGGGAGGATATTCCCGGGGAGCTTTTGGAGCAGCTGATGACGGTACATATTGACAGATCCTATTGGAGCAGGCTGGACGATCAGACCCTGGAGCTGGGGCTGGAGAGAGTGGACAGGGAGGGCGGTATCATGCATGTGACCACCGGCAGCCTGATCAAGGTCAAGCAGCTTTTCGAGTGGTATGACAGGAAGGATCATACGGAGGTGACAGTGGAGCTGGAGCATGGAGATTCCGGCTCTGCCATTTTGGACGGGAGGGGGAACCTGATTTCCATGGCTTACGCTTATTCAACAGAACCCACCAGGTACTGGTGCATCCCCCTGGACGGCATTCTGGAATGCTATGAGGAGATCACCGGGCACCGGGTGTATGTATATTGAGTGCCGGAAATATTTTCAGCGCAAAGCATACCGGAAAAAATGCGGATCATGTCATATTGTGGAAACAGGGCGGCGATTTGTATATAATGGACTTGTTCTGGCAGCGTGGATGTAAAATGTAACAAAAAGTTGACTGCTTTTGCACAAAAATTGTATCGCAGCCTTGCAAAATTCAGAAAATTCAGTTAGTATTAAGTATAAACTGCAATTTAACAAGGCGGCATGCCGCCGGCATACAGGAGGGGTTCCAATGTATCAGCTGATTGATGGAAAGGCAATTTCCCGGCAGATTAAGGACGAATTAAGGGAAAAGGTAGAAGGGCTCAGGGCGCAGGGGAAGGAAATCTGCCTGGCAGTCATACAGGTGGGCAGCGACCCCGCTTCCAGTGTATATGTGAACAACAAGAAAAAGGCGTGTGAATACACAGGCATCCGCTCCCTGGCATACGAGCTGCCGGAGGAGACTACAGAGGAGGAGCTGCTGGCGCTGATCGGCGAGCTGAACAGCAGGGAGGATGTAAACGGTATCCTGGTGCAGCTGCCTCTGCCCGCACATATCAATGAGGAGCGGATCCTTCTGGCCATTGATCCGGCCAGGGATGTGGACGGTTTTCACCCGGTAAACGTGGGGAATCTGAGCATCGGCAGGCCGGGTTATGTGTCCTGTACCCCTGCGGGGGTGATCCAGCTTCTGAAGCGTTCCGGTATCGAAATAGAGGGAAAGGAATGTGTGGTGCTGGGCAGGAGCAATATAGTAGGTAAGCCCATGGCCATGCTTCTGCTGCGTGAGAACGGCACTGTCACGGTCTGCCATTCGCGAACCCGTAATCTCAAGGAAATCACGAGGCGGGCGGATATCCTTGTAGTGGCTGTGGGGAAACCGGGGTTTGTAGATGCGGATTATGTGAAGGAAGGTGCTGTGGTAATAGATGTGGGCATCCACAGGGATGAAAACAATAAGCTCTGCGGCGACGTGGATTTCGATTCCGTGGCGCCCCATACTTCGGCGATCACGCCCGTTCCAGGCGGCGTGGGCCCGATGACCATTGCAATGCTCATGAATAACTGTGTGGAGGGTCTGAGATAGGATAATATTCATCAAAAATAGATACAAGGGAGGGTCATGCTTAATGGAAGTACAAGAAACAAATGTACCAACAGTAACATCAGACATCCCGGCTCAGAAGAAAGAGAAGAAAAAGTCGGGTATCAAGCTTCAACTGATCATGCAGACAGTTGCCCCTGCATTAATTATTGCTGCTGGTCTGACCTTTTTTGCACGTTCCAGCCTGATCGACGGTCTGGAAACACAGGCGCTGGAGGGCCTGGATATGCTGGCCGAGGCTACTATGGCGGGGTACAGTAACATGGATGGCGAGTATCACTTTGAAAACGATGTCTTTTACAAGGGTGAGACGGACCTGTCGGCCGAAATGGAGGAGCTCGACAATTATGTTACCGGCTCCCAGGCTGCGGTCACGGTGTGCTATGGGCCGACCCGCGTGATGACCACATTGAAAGATCCTTCCACCGGGCAGCGGATCGTGGGTACCAATGTTGCGGATGTGGTATGGGAGACCATACAGCGCGGCGAGGTATACACTACCAGCCATATTACGATCAATAATGCGGATTACGCGGCCTGCTATGTACCTCTGAAGAATCCGGACGGAACCATCGTGGGCATCGTCTTTGCAGGGAAGCCCAGGGAGGAAATTGACAGTTACATTGAGACAAAGGTATTCTCCATTGTGGCTCTGGCCGTTGTTCTGAGCGTGTTGTTTACCGGCATGGGGTATGTCCTTGCCAGCAAGATTGCTAACTGTCTGATCAGGACAAAGCATGCGCTGGAGAGCCTGGCTGCCGGAGAATTGAATACCAAAGTGGATTCCGCTATCCTGAAGCGCGGTGACGAATTAGGCGCGATGGGGGGAGCGTTAAGGGATCTGATCACCAGGCTGAGGGATATTGTAGGGCATCTGCAGGAATCCGCAGGCCGGCTGGATCAGGCCGGCGAGTCCCTGGATGGGATGGCAGGCCAGTGCAGCAATGCCACAGATGAGATCAGCCGTGCCGTGGATGAGATTTCCAGGGGCGCCGTATCCCAGGCGGAGGAGATTGAACATGCCTCCGGCCAGATCGTGGAGATGGGCGGACAGATTGAAAGCATTGTGGACAGTGTGGGCCGGCAGTCGGCTATCTCCAACACCATGAGCAGTGCGGGAAATGCTTCCATGGAGACCATGTACCAGCTCAGTGATTCCAATGACAAGACGGTGGAGGCGCTGAACAGCATTGCCAGGCAGATACAGCTGACCAATGATGCCGTGCAGAAGATCAGCGAAGCCACGGAGCTGATCACCTCCATCGCTTCCCAGACGAGCCTGCTTTCCCTGAATGCGTCCATTGAGGCGGCGAGAGCGGGTGAAGCGGGGAAAGGCTTTGCGGTGGTTGCAACGGAGATTCAGAAGCTCTCGGTACAGTCCAACGACGCTACTGTGGAAATCCAGAGTATTATTTCTACGCTGCAGAGCGAGGCCCAGAAGACTGTGGATGAGATGAAGAATACGGAAAGGCTGATGCAGGAGCAGCAGAAGAGGCTGGATGACACCAGGAATAAGTTCAATGATGTGAGCAACGGTATCAACGATTCCAGAAGAGGGACGGAAGAAATCCGTATGAGTGCGGATTCCGCGGACAGCTCCCGGTCAAGCGTCATTGACGTCATATCGAATCTGTCCGCTATTTCACAGGAGAATGCGGCGTCTGCCGAGGAGACAGCATCCTCCATGGAGGAGCTGAATGCGACCATCAATCTGATGGCGGAGGAAGCGGCAAGGCTGAAACAGATATCCAACGGCCTGAATGAGGAGATGAATTACTTTAAGATGTAAATCGTTAAGACGTAAATTTATGCCCCGGTGTTTCCCGCCGGGGCGTTTTTCAATGCACACAAAATGGGCAAATGCAGCCCATTTTGGTGTGCAAGAGAGCACGAAACACCTCGCGGGCTTTCGCGGCAAATTTTAGAAAGATTTACTTGCAATGGGAGTATTTTGTGGTAAAATAGTGGAGACAATTGAATAGTGAGAGGTTTATTGATCGAAGAGGAGAAGAGCGCAATGAAACGTATCAAAATACTTTTAACGGCACTTCTGACAATGGCTGTACTGGGCGGATGCGGCGCAGACGGCACAGGAGAGTCTTCGGGGGATAATTCCTCTAAGGAGCCCGTATACGGGGGCTCCGCAGTTGTAGGCATACAACAGGATATTGACAGTCTTGACCCTCATAAAGCAACGGCGGCAGGAACGAAGGAAATCTTGTTTAACATTTTTGAAGGCTTGGTTAAGCCCGATGAAAACGGTGGTCTGATCAATGCAGTGGCAAGTGACTATACGATCTCCGAGGATGGTCTGGTATATACCTTCACCCTGAGGGATAACGTAAGGTTCCACAATGGCAATGCTGTGACGTGTGAGGATGTGAAGTACTCCCTGGAGAGGGTGTCAGGGCTTCTGGACGGTACGCCCCTCATTTCCACACTGAAAACGATTCAGGCCGTAGACATATTGGATGAAAAGACGGTTCAGGTGACAGTGGAAAGTGCGAATACAGAGCTGATCTACAGCTTTGTGGCGGCAATCATTCCCGCGGGGAGCGGGGAGGATGAGTCGGCGGATCCCATTGGAACGGGGCCGTTTTCTTATGTTTCCTATACGCCCCAGGTGGGGATCGTATTGAAAAAGAACCCTGATTACTGGCAGGAGGGGCTGCCTTACCTGGATGAGGTCAACTTTAAGATCGTCAACAGCCCGGATTCGGCGGTGCTTGAGCTGCAGGGCGGGACAATCGACATTTATGCCTATCTGACGGATTCCCAGGCGAAGGAGCTTGAGGAGACCTTCAATGTGGAGGCTTCCCCCTCTAATGTGGTGCAGGCGCTGTTTTTAAACAACGCAGTGGCTCCGCTGGACGACCTGCGCGTGCGCCAGGCTATCTGCTATGCCCTTGACAGGGATATGATCAATGAATTCGTAGGCGGCGGAAACGGCACCCTGATCAGCTCCGCCATGCTCCCCACATTAAAGGATAATTACGTGGACTTAAACGATACGTACGGTACCGCGGCCAATGTGGAGAAGGCGAAGGAGCTGCTGGCGGATGCGGGGTATGCGGACGGCCTGGATCTGGAGATCGCTATCCCCTCCAATTATGAATTCCACATGCAGACCGGGGAGGTTGTGGTGGAACAGCTGAAGGAGGCAGGAATCAATGCCACGATCAAGGCGGTGGAGTGGAGTACATGGCTCGATGAGATTTACAACGGGCGGCAGTACCAGGCTACCATCAGCGGCATTACCTGCGATACCACTCCCGGATACCTGTTGAACCGGTTCCAGACGGACTCCAAGAAGAACTTTATCAACTTTGCAAATGCGGAGTACGACGAGCTCTATCTGAGGGCCCAGGGGACGCTGGATGCCCAGGAGAAGATTGACGACTACGCACAGCTCCAGCGGATCCTCTGCGAGGATGCGGGTAGCGCGTTCCTGCAGGTTCCCGCCAACATGACGGCTATCAACAAAAAGCTTGGCGGCTACAAGTTCTACCCTGTCTATGTGCAGGATATGAGCACGGTGTTCTGGACGGAATAAAAAGCTGCTTTTCACACCCATGCCACCATTAGTGTACTGGCCACGGAGTGAACGGTAATAATAAAAGCAGCAGTATGACGGGAGTATCAAAAGACAGAAATATGAAAAGATAGAAATAGAAAGAGACAGAAATAGAAAAAGACATAAATATAAAAGGAGGTGGCAGCTACATGAAATATTTTATGAAAAAATTAATCACTCTCATTATGACATTGTTCCTGGTTTCTGTGGCTGCCTTCCTCGCTTTTCAGATCATTCCCGGGGATGTGGTGACATCCATACTGGGGACGGAGGCAACTCCCGAGAGGGAGGAGCAGCTTCGGGAAGAATTGGGACTGAATAAGCCGCCTGTGGAGCGATATTTTAACTGGGTGGGGGATGTTTTGAAGGGAGATTTAGGAGAGAGCTACCGCTATTCCAAAAATATGAATGAGATGATGCCGGTGGTGGAGCTGATCGGGGATAAGCTGCCGGTGACGCTGTGGCTGGCGGCAGTCTCCCTGGTGCTGATCGTAGCCGTAGCCATTCCTCTGGGAGTGCTGTGGGCGAGAAGCGGAAGCCACATCCTGGATGCCGTGCTGGGGGTGGTGACGCAGGCTTCCATGGCGGTTCCGTCCTTTTTCCTGGGGATCCTTGTGACCTATTTATTCGGGATTATCCTGAAGCTCTTTGCTCCCGGCAGTTACATAAGTTATCAGGAGGACTTTGGGGGATTCCTGCAGTACCTGTTGTTCCCGGCGCTGTCCGTGGCCATTCCCAAGATTGCCATGACCGCCAGGTTCCTGCGCAATGCCATGCTGACGGAGCTGCAGTCCGACTATGTCCGCACCGCGTACAGCAAGGGCTGTACAGAGCGCCGTGTGATGTACGGGCATGTGCTGCGCAATGCCATGATGCCGGTGGTCACTTTCCTGGGGATGATCATTGCGGAGATTGTGGCGGGAAGCATTGTCATCGAGCAGGTATTCGGCCTGCCCGGTATCGGGCGGCTGCTGATCAGCTCTATTTCCACCAGGGATTTCCCGGTGGTGGAGATATTAATTCTATATATTACATTTGTAGTTATATTTGTATACTTCCTGGTGGATATCCTTTACCGGGTGATCGATCCCAGGATCAGTGAAAAATAGAGTGTGGAAAATCAAAATGAGAGCGGATATGGAAAAACGCAGTGCGGGGAAATGGAATAAGTATCTTGTGGCAGGCCTGTTTATGACAGGCCTTGCCCTGTTGCTGGGCATTGTGGGTATTTTCTGGACGCCGTACAGCACTACCGCCATGTCTGCGGCGGAGAAATTTGACGCGCCGTCCCTGCATCATATTTTCGGAACAGATAATTTCGGCCGGGATATCTTCTCCCGGGTGATGGAGGGCATGGGGACTACGGTGGTCATCAGCAGTCTGGTAGTTCTGTTTTCAGGTTCCCTGGGGATTCTGCTGGGGGCGCTGACGGGCTATTTCGGGGGCCTGCTGGACGAGGCGGTGATGCGCGTGGTGGATGCGGTCAACGGGTTTCCCAGCATTTTACTGACGCTGGTGATCATCAGTATCCTGGGCAGCGGCAGGCAGAATGTGATTTTGTCTCTGGGTATTGTGTTTGTGCCAAGCTATATCAGGATTGTCCGCAGTGAATTTATCCGCCTGCGGGACGCGGATTATATCAGAAGGGCAAGGCTTATGGGAGTGGGCAGGCTGCGCATCCTGTTTGTGCATATCCTTCCCAATATTTTCTCGGTATTCTGGGTGTCGGTGATGATTGGGTTTAACAATGCGATCCTCGCGGAGTCCGGAATGAGTTATCTGGGGATTGGTGTGCAGCCCCCTGACGCAAGCCTGGGCAAGATGCTTTCGGATGCCCAGGGATACCTGCGGACGGCTCCCTGGTATGCCCTGGCGCCGGGACTTGCCATTGTGTGGGTGGTGCTGGGATTTGCGTTGTTTAGTGAGGGGATCAGGAGGAAGGAATGAGTAGTGGGGGGCAGGGGACGGCTTTGAGGTGACGGGGTAGTGGGGGACGGGGTAGCAGGGGACGGGGTAGCAGGGGACGGCTCCGGTGCGACAGGGCTGTCTCTGTGCGTCAGTTCGATGGCGTTCCGATGAGCCTCGGGCGCGGCAATGCCCGCCAGAGGGCGTGCATCGCCGGAGTCTCATCTCCACATCTCACCCATGCCGCACAGAGGCAGCCCTGCCGCCCCGGAGCCTGTTTTCCTGCAAGCTGAGGGATAGAGGGGGCGGGTAGGAGGGATTTTATTTTGGGACGGTTTGTGTTTGGGAAGGGTTTGTGTTTGGGAAGGTTTGTGTTTGAAGATGGGTTGTATTTAAAGGGTTGTGTATAATAAATGTGTTGCTGATGGTTTATGTTGCGGTATGTTTGGGTGGGGATGGTTTTGGTGTTTGGGCGGAGGAATGAGAGGGTATTATGATAAGGATTGAAGATCTCTCCGTGGCTTTTGAGGATACGGAGGCAGTGAAGCATGTGAGCCTTGACCTCATTGACGGGGAGGTTCTTGGGGTTGTGGGGGAATCCGGTTCGGGGAAGTCCGTGACTGCGCTGACTCTGATGGGGCTGGTATCGGATTCCGCGCGGATTACCTCCGGACGTGTGCTTTTTGATGATGTGGTACTGCGGGAGGCGGGGAAGCCCTGTGATAAGGCTCTGTACAGGAAGTACCAGGGGGCGCGGATGTCCATGGTGTTCCAGGAGCCCATGACTTCTTTAAATCCTACCCAGAGGGTGGGAAGGCAGGTGGAGGAGATGCTTCGCCTGCACACGGAGCTGAAGGCGGAGGAAATAAAGCAGAGGGTGCTGGAAGCGTTTCGGTCTGTGGGACTGAAGGATGTGGAGAAGGTCTATTCCAGTTACCCCCATCAGCTCTCCGGTGGTATGCGCCAGAGAGTCATGATCGCCATGGCAGTCATCCTGCATCCCAGGCTGATCGTGGCGGATGAGCCCACCACAGCGCTGGATGTGACTATCCAGAATCAGATTATAGAATTACTGCGGGAGATTAACCGGAAACAGAATAATGCCATGCTTTTTATCACCCATGACCTGAATCTGGCCAGAAGGCTCTGCAGCCGCATTGCTGTGATGAAGGACGGCAAGGTGGTGGAGCTGGGAGAGACGGAGAGTATTTTCCAAAATCCCGTGGAGGAGTATACGAAGCGCCTGATAGAAGCCGTCCCCTCCCGCATGAAGCGCAGACGGAAATCCGGTGTAGCTGCTTCCGACGTGGAAAAGGAAGCTGGTGCGGCTGCCGCCGATGTCTCTTGTATGGAAGGCAGAAAGGATATGGAAGGCCCGATTCTTCGTGTAAAGGGACTGCGGGTCTACTATAAGGATGGTAATAACAGTCTCTTTGCCCGAAGAAAAAGGCAGTGTGTTGTGGAAGACGCGGAATTTGAAATGTATCCCGGGGAGAGCCTTGGCCTGGTGGGGGAGAGCGGATGCGGCAAGACTTCGCTTTCCAGGGCAATCCTAGGCATGAACAGGGAGATAGAGGGGGAGGTTGCCCATACCACCCTGCGCCCCCAGATGATCTTCCAGGATCCTTACAGCAGCTTAAATCCTTCCAAGACCATAGGATGGCTTCTGATGGAGCCGTTGCGGGCAAGGGCAGCTTTGGATAAGTCTTTTGCCATGTCCAGGGAGGATATGGAGGCTGCCGCTTACGATATGCTTCATAAGGTGGGTATGGAGGAGAAATATTTTCATCGGAAACCCTCCCAGCTTTCCGGGGGGCAGAGGCAGCGCGTCAGCATCGGCCAGGCGCTGATCACCAATCCCGGTATGATCGTGGCGGACGAGCCGGTATCTGCGCTGGATGTGACCATACAGGCACAGATTATGGAGCTGATGCGGGAGCTTCAGCAGGAAATGCATCTGTCTTATCTTTTCATCTCCCATGACATCAATGTGGTCTACCAGATGTGTGACCGCATTATGATCATGAAGGACGGAAGGATCATTGAAAGCGGGGATACGGAGGAGGTTTTTAACCACCCCAGGGAAGAATACACGAAGCTGTTATTGAAAAATTCATGATAGCGTACAGTAATAAGGCATAACGGAAATGTGTTCCTTAATTTTGCTGTGATTCTACCTGTCTTTATAATGTTGTCCACCTTACAGGTCTTTCAATACAAAAATAACAGAACCGGTCAGCCGAGGAATATTGGCTGGCCGGTTCTGTTTTGGCTTCACGCGATAGCATATTTTGAAAATATTTCTTGACGTTTACTGGCATAGGGTGTATTATGAATATGACCAATATAGTATTTTGAGTCATAGAAAGAAGAGGATGATATGTCAAGAAGTTTTACAGAAAGAGAAAAAGAAAACATCAAAAGAAGCTTGCAGGAAGCCTGTAAGCAGAATTGGACACAGTATGGCTATAAGAAAACAAGTGTAGATGAAATTTGCAGGCAGGCAGGAATTTCAAAAGGGGCGTTTTACCTTTTCTTTGAATCGAAGGAAGCTCTCTTTTGTGAAGTGTTGTGTTCCGTGCAGGGACAAATCTGCAGCGCGGCATCGGAGGTAATCGGAAAACACAAAGATAAGTATGGTGTTGCTGAAGCCTTAAAGCTCATTTACCGGGAATATGATAAAAACAATTTTTTGTACGATTCGGACAGTGCCGACTTTACAATTTTGATGAACAAGTTATCAGAAGAACAGGCAAAAAAGATCGAGGAATCCAATCATATGAGCCAACGGCTTTTTTTAAGCCAGCCGTATTTGAAAGTCAAGGTTGATGCTGATTTGGTGATGTCAGTTATTTATTCTTTGATTATGAATATCAAAAATAAAAATATTCTTCTTCACGATCACATGGAAACCTTTGATTATATGGTTGACCATTTGATTGACAGTTTGTATGAGTAGCAGGAGGTAGAAAATGAAAACGGAAGTCATAAAGAAAAATAATACAGAGGTTGCAGTTGTGAGCAGTGATGAAGTGCTGATTACAGATGTCCAGGCGGCATTGGATTTGATCATGACAGTAAGATACGAAACGGGCTGCACGAATATTGCCATAAATAAGGGAGCTATTGTAAATGATTTTTTTGTTTTGAGTACTTGTCTGGCAGGAGAAATATTGCAGAAATTTATCAATTATGGTGTGAGATTTGCCATATATGGCGATTTCTCAGGATATACCAGTAAGCCGCTGAAAGATTTTATGTATGAGAGCAATAACGGAAAGGACATTTATTTTCAGCCTACGGCTTCTCTTGCTGTTGACAAACTTTCTGGATGACGAGTGCAGGTATGCGAAACTCTTTCAAAAAAGGAAAGAGGCAAGTCTGATGCGTAATGTGTATAACTGCGTGGAGGCATTTGGAAAACTGCTGGATAAAGCTAAATAGAAATTGGACTACTTTCCCTCCCGGAAGCATAGAATGCATAAGCAAACAAGCTTCGGGAGGGATTTTTCATGTTTGAACAACGCAGCATACAGGAGACCTTATTACAGCTGGAAAGCAGCCTGGAACATGGCCTGACGGAGAAGGAGGCGGCTGCCAGGCTGGCCAGGGACGGCAGGAATGAGATGAAGGGGGAGAGGAAGAAGACTGTTATCGAGTCCTTTTTCGAGCAGCTGAACGACCCGCTGATCTATGTACTCATTGTGGCGGCGGTGGTATCCGTGCTGCTCCACGAGATCAGCGATGCTGTCATCATTGCGGTGGTAGTCTGTATGAATGCCGTGGTGGGCATGCTCCAGGAAGGCAAGGCGCGAAAGGCACTGGAATCCCTGAAGAAGCTGGCCAGCCCCAAGGCGGTGGTGCTGCGGGAGGGAAGGCGGAGGGAAATCCCTGCGGCAGAGCTGGTAAAGGGGGATATCGTCTGCCTGGAGGCGGGCTGCCAGATCCCGGCGGACTTAAGGCTCACAGCCACAGCAAATCTGAAGATAGAGGAATCCGCGCTTACGGGGGAGTCCCTGCCTGTGGAGAAGGATGCGGCCTTTGTGGGGCGGCGGGGAGAGCATCTGCCCCTGGGTGACAGGTACAATATGGCTTATATGTCCACCATAGTGACCTACGGCAGGGGGGAGGGCATTGTGACGGCTACCGGGATGCAGACGGAGCTGGGGCAGATTGCCGAGATGATCACCAGCGCAAAAGAAGAGATGACGCCTCTGCAGAAACGTCTGGGGGAGCTGGGAAGGGTGCTGAGCTTTCTGTCCCTGCTTCTCTGTGCTTCCCTCTTTGGACTGGCAGTGCTGCAGCGGCGCAATGTGGGGGAAATGCTGATCACGGCGATCTCTCTGGCGGTGGCTGCGGTGCCCGAGGGGCTGCCTGCGGTGGTGACGATCTGTCTGGCCCTCAGTGTGACCAGGATGGTCAGGGTCAATACCATTGTGAGAAGGCTGCCTTCCGTGGAGACGCTGGGGGCCGTCAGCGTGGTCTGCTCGGACAAGACGGGTACGCTGACCCAGAACCGAATGACCGTGGAGAAGGTGGCGCTTGGGGGGAAATGCAGGCAGGCATCGGAGGTGCTGCCATCGGAATGCCCGGAATTCTTTCAGGGGATGGCGCTCTGCAATGACGCTTCCCTGGGGCAGGGGACGGGCATGGGGGATCCCACGGAGCTGGCGCTTCTGGATATGGCAGCCGGGGCAGGATATGGAAAGGAGGCGCTGGAACGGCAGATGCCCAGGATCGGGGAGCTGGCCTTTGGCTCCGACCGGAAGATGATGACTACGCTGCACCGGATCGTCGCTTCCCCGGCAGGGGAGCTGCAGGCGGCCTCTTATGAGCCCTGCCGCAGCATCAGCTTTACCAAGGGCGCGCCGGACGAGGTATGGAAGCGGTGCACGGAAATCTGGACCTCCCGGGGCATTGTGCGTATGGGAGAACAACATATCCGGCAGCTCCAGGCGGCAGTCAGGGAAATGTCGGGTGAGGCCCTGCGGACACTGGCCATTGCCATGAGAAGGAACGCCAAAGAGGCCAGGGAGGAGGGCCTGGTGCTGCTGGGGCTGGTGGGGATGCGAGACCCTGCCAGGCCGGAAGCCGCGGGAGCTGTGGCGGATTTTAAGGCGGCTGGCGTCACTACGGTGATGATTACAGGGGATCATGTGGATACGGCTTTCGCCATTGGCAGACAGCTTGGTATTGTGGAGGACAGGAAGCAGTGTATGACCGGGGAGGAGCTGTCCCGCCTGTCCGACGGGCCGCTGGTAGAACGGCTGCAGGATACGAGGGTCTTTGCTAGGGTTTCCCCGGCCCAGAAGGTGCGGATTGTGGACGGCTTCCAGAAGAGGGGGGAGATCGTGGCCATGACCGGCGACGGGGTCAATGACGCGCCCTCCCTGAAGGAGGCGGATATCGGGATTGCCATGGGGAAAAATGGTACGGATGTAGCCAGACAGGCATCGGACATGATTTTGACGGACGATAATTTCGCCACCATCAGGCGCGCCATAGAGGAGGGCAGGGGCGTCTATGAAAACATACGGAAATCCGTGATATTCCTGCTGTCCTCCAATCTGGGGGAGATCGTCACCATGTTTGTGGCAGTGCTCTGCGGGCTGGCTTCCCCGTTGAAATCCAGCCATATTCTGTGGATCAACCTGATCACGGACTCCCTTCCGGCACTGGCTCTGGGAGTGGATAAAAATGACGGGAAAAGCCTGATGCGGCAGCCGCCCAGAAAGGCCCGGGAGAGCCTCTTTGCCAGAGGCGGCCTTGCCTGCACCTGCTTCTACGGCGTGCTGATTGCGGCCATCAGCCTTACGGCCTTTCTGATGCTGCCCTGTGCCCTGCTTAGAGTAAACGGGCGGCCCATAACGCTCGGGGCTGTGGGGGAGCTTCTTGGAAACCCCAATGTGCTTTCCAAGGCACAGACCTATGCGTTTACGGTGCTTGGCCTCTCGCAGCTGTTCCACGCCGTTGGCATGAGGGATACAGGCAGATCTGTTTTCCGTATGAACCATCTGGAAAACCGGCTGATGATTGTGGCGTGTGTGGTGGGATTCTGCCTGCAGCTTGCGGTGACGGAAGTGCCCTTTCTGATCAATGCCTTTGGCACAGCCCACCTCTCCGGCAGCGAATGGGGCAGGCTCATTGTCCTTGCGGCGGTACCGCTCTTTGCCCATGAAGTGCTGGCGCTTATTTCTTGGAAATCTTATTCAGCTCGGAATTGATGATCTGCATGGCGTTTTCGGGAATCTTCTTTTTGGAATCTGTTCCGTCCGGTTCCGCCCCGCCCATGGCCCCCATGGTGGAGGCAAGCTCCTGCAGGGTTTTGCCTCCCATCATGGCCATCATGGATTTCTTGATCTTCATGCCGGTCATGGAGTACATGGCGTTTGCCAGGATATGGAAGGCGCCGTCGTCCGCCATGATTTCGTTTAAGGTATCGAAGACGGAAAAATGCTTTTCCGAATATTCCATGGGTGCGTCGCTTGCCACCGTCTCGATATGATCAAACCAGTTGGCCGCATACTCTCCGTCATCCTCCGGTGGAAGCGTGTAGATTTCGGGCTTCTCAGCGACTCTCTCTAAAGTAATGGTGTCACGGCAGATGCCGGGCTGGCCGGGAGTAAGGCTGCGCCTGGGCTGCGGGAAGGCGTCACCACATTCCCTGGGCTGCGGGGAGCTGCTGCACGCACTGTATTGTCCCTCGGCGGTCAGAAAGGTAAAGCCGCGGCCCAGGGGCACATTTTCAAAGAGAAATACCTTGCTGCCGTGGAGGGTGGCGAAGGCTTCCCCGTTGACGTAGAGGGAGACAATGTCCAGGTTGGAGTAAACCTTTACCGTGGTGGTATCGGAAGCCCTGCGGGAGTATCTTCTGCCGCAGAGATAGACGAAGGGCTCCCTGCTCCAGTATGCCTTATAGACATAAAAAGCTTCCTTCCGGATCTTCCGGTCCATGGTCACAAGGCCCTTATTGTTGCGTCCCGCCGTGCCGCCCTCATTCCGGGCGGCGCAGCCGAAGTCAAACATATTCCAGACATAGGTGCTCCACAGATAAGGCCGTTCCATCAGGATCTTTGCCATATGCTCGTGGTATTCCGCCTGATAGCGCTCTGAGTAATCCCTGCATTTCGCCTCGTCGGGCTGGTAGGTGATAATGCCCTCCGCGCCGTACTCGGACAGCCCCAGGCAGATCCCGGGGTGCTTTTCATGAAATTTGTCCAGCCATGCCTCGTTATCCTCATAGCGTCCCCCGTACCAGCCGAAGTAGTGGTTATAGCTTTCCACGTCCGTGATGCCGTGGAGGGGATGCTCCATGGGGAGCATGGTCACATGGGCGATGGTGGTCAGGCGGCTGGGGTCAAGCTGGTGTACCAGGGTGTTTAAGTCCTCGTGGTTTTCCACCAGCCCGGGCTTTTCCCCGGCAATGGTGATCTCGTTGGAGAGCCCCCAGAAGCAGATGGAGGGATGGTTATAATTCTGATAGATCAGGTCTTCCATCTGGAGGCGGCAGTTTTTATGGGCTGCAGGGTCGTCGCTCTGGCAGCTGATGTAGGGGATTTCCGCCCAGACGATGAAGCCGTATTCATCGCAGGCGTCATAGAAGTCCCGGCTGTGCTGATAATGGGCAAGCCGTACCGTGTTGGCGCCGAGCTCCCGGATCAGGGCGGCATCCTCATAATGCTCCCTGCGGGTCAGGGCATTGCCCATCCACAGCCTGTCCTGATGGCGGGAGACGCCCCGCAGTATCATGGGCCTGCCATTCAGGAAAAAGCCCTTTTCCGGATCTACATGGAAGGAGCGGATGCCGAAGCGCGTCCCTGTCTCGTCCACAGACTCGTTCCGAAAGACCAGTGTGGCGGCACAGTGGTACAGATAGGGATCATCCACCCCCTGCCAGAGATGGGGGCAGGGCAGCAGGATATCTGATTTGGTATCCTCCGAGGGGCGCCAGCTCTCCGCAACTACCCTGCCGCAGGCGTCTGTGATCTGGTAGCGCACAGTGTGATCAGGGGAGGGATTGGCGACCCAGCTGTTCAGATGGATCATGGCGCTCCCGTCCGAAAGAATCTCAGGAGTCACAGCGAGCCCTGCGGCGCCGTGAAAGCCTACCTCAAAATGTGTCTTTGGCAGGATTAAAAGGTTCACGCCCCGGTAAAGGCCTCCGTAAAAGGTAAAGTCTGCCATCTGGGGGTAGATGTGGCTGTGGTGGGAATTGTCCACGGTGATGGTAAGGATGTTCTTTTTCTTCTCCTCCGGGGCATACAGGGCCTCTGTAAGGTCTGCCGTAAAGGAGGAATAGCCGCCTTCATGGCTTCCCGCCTCGGACTGGTTTACATAGACCCTGGCGGACAGGCCCGCCGCGGGAATCTCCAGGTAAACCCTCCGCCCGTCCTCCGGGGCCGGTGTGTCCAGCTCCCTGGTATAGGTACATTCCCCTCTGTAGTATTCCCCCTTGCCATCCATGCCGTCTATGGCGTTCCAGGTATGGGGAAGGCAGACTTCCTGCCAGTTCTGCCCGTCTTTGGAAAAGCTCCAGTTGTCGTTTAAGTTTATGATCTGTCTCATGGCGACGCCCCCTTTTTGGTGTAATGTTTTATATAGTATGGGGAGCTTTCGGGAAAATATCCGCGGAAACCAGTGTCTTTAAAAATAGAAATCTGTCGGCCCTGATCGGTGAGCTGGCTTTAAAAGTGAGCTGAATTGTTTCATTGGGGATTCTCTTTAAACACAATATCTGTTAAATCAATGATTCCCTTTGAATAATTAATAGAACTATCATGACGTATGATTTCGATTGCAAAAAAATAATGTTTCCCTTTGTATTTTTTATATATTTGTTTATAATGTGTTGTTAAAAATTCGGATGCCCTTATGGTTCCGACTTCATTTGTGCCATGAATGATATGTACAGTTTTGTCGGCACCACTAAAATCATTTCTGGTCAATTTTATCAGAAAGGCATAATCAATTTCAGCAGTTAATGGAAATTCCCTGTCCTTTATTCTATATCCATATTTATCAGGAATGTATTCAATAAAGGGATTATTTCCATAAGTTGCCTTCATTTCAGGTGTTGTAATAAATTTAAAGTCATTAAAATACCTTACAAAATATGAATTTATTTTGTTGCTTACCAAAAAACCCCCTATACACATTTCGTTATTTTCATCGGAATCTGTCCCTGCTAATTGAAATTTTTGATTAATTTCGTTAAATAAATTTATAATATTGTTTGTAGCTTCTATATCGGGAATCGAAATGTAATTTGTACTTTTATCATAACAACAAATATTAACAAGGTTATTATTATAATCAAGTACTTTCTTTATACAGTATTCTTTGAATATAAAGTTAAATATATTTTGTATACATTTAATAATAAACAAAATATTTATAAATAATGAAATAAGAGTAATATTATTATTAAAAATAGTGATAAATTTCATTCTTTTTCCTTATGTAATCATTAATAATTCTTGTTTTTTATAGATACTATTAAATAATATTACTATTTTATTTTGTATATGTCAAATCAAACCCCGTGCAGATTTCCGCCACCACCTGACAAGGGGCTGGTGTAGGTATTTATCAGGTACTCGCACAGCTCCACGGGATTTTGGGTGGGGTGGGCGGTATGGGCCACGGTTTGGAATGACAGCAGGATTCCTGGAAACCGTTGCCCGAGCGGGTAACTATGCTCCGATATAATCAAAAAATAACAGTGGTGCCATAGCTGAAATCCTTATTGTATCTCGGATTTTCTGAAAACCAAATGTGTTGCTGTCAGTGAAATAACAATTACCGCTGCTGCAAACACCGCCGACAGTGCAAGTGTTCTGTTATCGCTTGTTTGTGCAAGGCTAAAGCAGGTCAGCCTGAAAAAGCTTTCACTGATGAAGTTTCTAAGGATATTGCAGGACACAAAGCTGAACACAAGAAAACATAGGTTAAATGCAGCAGCATTGCCATGAGAACGGCTGTAATGTTTGCAGGATAATGTTTTCCATTTCGCAGCCCTCCTTTCATGAGCCAAATGTGCGCTTGATCTCGTCACGTTCCCTCCCTGCTTCCACCCAATTCTCCACATATCCGCAATCGCAGCAGACATAGCGTATAACCGGGATTTTTTTCGTCAATGTAAAGGTCGAAGTATAAATATTGTTCCCGCTGGCATGACGGTTTTGGTTATCGGGAACACGGACAATATTTTGTGAATTGCATTTCGGACAGCGTTTTGTATTCTTCATGGCACTAATAGCCTCCATTTCGTTTTGCGGGTAAGTTTCTGTTACAGCCACAGCATAACTGCAAAATAGTGTTTATGCCGTTTTGTCCATGATCGGTTGTTTTTTGTCCGTGAAAAACAGACAGGGCACTGCATCCCACAACGTGCGAACACATACCAAGGAAAGCATTTTTCAAACACGCTCTGGGGTTGTGTCAAGCGGATCTGTCCTGAAATTGCCCCTTTAATGTGACTGGCTTTCTGGTATCCTGACAAGGTATTTGGGAAAGATATTTGCGTCGATCAATCACTGGCATGAGATGAGGTGCGTGCAATGGACTTATCTTTTATATCCGTGTGTCTTCATATGTAATAGCGCTATCATCTCTAAGGCTTTATCAGTCGATATTCCTCTGTCCCCGAGCTTATAGGATACTTCTCTGATGATCTCTGGATTATTTAACAGATATAATGTGTCTATTTCTTTTTTGAAGGATTTTATATTCGCCTTATTTTCCCTGATCAAAAAATCCTCAATGCAAGATTTCAAAGCGGTGCGCAGGGACGTGAAAACCTTGTCCTTGCTGATTTCCTTCTATAGGGGTATAATAATTTCATCATTTGGCTCAATAAAAATCAGATATGGACATTACAGGGAGGTTTTTATGAGGATAACAGACGCGCACATCCATCTGTGCCAGAGCCTGAACGGCTTCGGCGCAAGGGGCGAGCTTCGCTGCATTGGCGGCGGGTATGTGGAGTATGCGGACGGAAGCACCTTTCAGATGTTCCCGGAAGAACTGGGAGAGGACAGAGTGACGCCGGAGGCCGTCCTTTCGCTGATGGACAGGGAGGGCGTGGGGAAAGCCGTGATGCTCCAGGGTAATTTTATCGGCCCCCAGAACCTTTATACCTGGGAGGCTATGCGGAAATATCCGGAGCGGTTCACCGGTGCGGCCTGCTATGACCCTTTTTGCAGGAAATATGAGGATGTCCGCAGGCATCTGTTTGAAGACCTGAGGTTTCCCATTGTAAAGTTTGAGGTCAGCGACGGCAGCGGGCTTATGAGCTATCACAGGGAGTTTCCCCTGGACGGGGAGATGATGGAGGAGCAGTTCTGCTACGCGGAGGCCCTGGGGCTGATCGTGGTGTTCGATATCGGGCGCCGGGGCGGCTGCTGCTGGCAGGCACAGAGGCTGGCAGCGGCAGCGAGGCGTCATCCCGGCCTGCAGTTTGTAGTCTGCCATCTTCTGGCTCCCCAGGGGAGGAGTTACGAGCAGGAATGGCGGGAGGCCATGGAGGCGTTGAATCTGGACAATGTGGCTTTTGACCTGGCAAGCTTAAGCAGCAACCAGAAGCCCGAGGCTTACCCCTACCCCACTGCAGTATGGTTTATCAGAGAGGCCCTGGATCTGCTGGGTGCGGACCGCATGATGTGGGGCAGCGACCTGCCCTCCAATCTCTGCCGGGATACATACCGCCATCTCTTTGATTATATTCTGGAGAGCGGCGCCTTTAAGGAGAGCGAAAAGGAATGGATTCTCTGGAAAACTGCGGATAGAATTTACTTTTCGGATTCCCATTTGCATTAAAATATGATAAAATAATAGGGGCGTGCCGATACGTGTCTGGAAGCGGTATGCTCTGCTGTGACAGGCAGGAGTAAAGGGTAATGGATGAGAGGGAGCGTTATCAGATCCGAAAGGCCGCAGGGCTTTACTGGCTGATCGATATGGAACAGGGCGGCGGGGACTGGCGTGAGCCGGTGGCGGTCAATGAGAGCGGCGCCTTTATCCTGAGACAGTACCGGAGCCTGAAGTCGGAGGCCGCTGTGGCGGAGGGGCTGAGCAGGGAATGCGGGATACCCCTGCCGGAGGCGGAGGCCGATGTCCGCAGTTTTTTACAACAGCTCAGGGAACAGGGAATCGTTCTGGAATAATAGCGACGGGAGCGTAAGGGGCATGGATGTTTTATTGGTGGGAAGCAAGAGCAATCTGATGCAGAAGCTGGTAGATAAGCTGGATAAGGAGAAGCACAGGATCTTTGTGCTGACTGAGGAGGGGAAGGAAATCCCCGGATACAGGAGGGTATTTGAGACCTACCGCTTCAACTACAGCAATGCCTGCATCAGGGAGGTCTTTAACAGCGTAAAACCCGATGTCACTGTTTTCCTGGGAGCGTACGACTGGAATTTTAACTGGGAGGGTGGACAGAATACCTCCATCAATTATTCTTCGGCAATTCTGAATATGCTGATGGCTTTTGCTGCCCAGCAGAAGGGGAAATTTATCTATCTGTCTTCCGAGGAAGTGTTCAACGGGCTCCGCATTAACAAGAAAATGGAAATAACGAACCAGACAGAGCAGGATCCCAAGGCCCAGGCTGTGGCAATGGGTGAGAAGACATGTCTGGATTACGGCCGTATGGTGGACGGGGATATCATTGTGCTTCGTCTGGATCATCTGTACGGCATCCCCACCCGCCGGGAGGAGATTGACAATATCTGCGCGAAGATGTGCCTGGAAGCCATCGATACGGGGGAAATCACGATAGACGGGGACAACGGTATCTATGTGGAGGAGGCGGAGTCCGCTGTGGATACCATAAACAAGCTGCATTTTACGGTGGATTCGGAGAAGAAATTCTCGCCGGTCTATCTGCCGGATGCGGTGGAGTATATCTATCAGGTAGTGGCGGCGGAGACGTGTAAGCATTCCGTATATCAGGTATCCGGCAGCACTGCGGTGTCCCAGAAAGAGATTGCCGAGATGCTGCGGCAACTTTACAGGAAGAATTCCAATGAAAACGGCATCACGATCATAGATGCGCCGGAAAAGGGCATAAACAGCGTTGTCCTGTCCGGCTTTGCCTTTATGGAGGAATTCCGTCTCAGATCCTTTAATCCGCCTGCCAAGGCGATCCCCAGGCTGGCGGATTATCTGCAGAAAAACGCGTCGCAGTTCTCCCGGCGTTCTGATGCCGGGGACGGCCTGATGGAGAGGGTGAAGCGCGGTTTCCAGGAGGTATTCAGGACCGTAGTCCCCTTTGTGGAAAATATGATCCTGTTTGTGCCGTTCTTTATGATGAACAACAGGGCCGTGGGGAGCAGGTACTTTGCGCACCTTGACTTTTACCTGCTGTATGTGCTGCTCTTTGCCATTGTGTACGGCCAGCAGCAGGCTATCTTCTCCTGTCTGCTGGCAATCGCGGGCTACTGTTTCCGCCAGATGTACCAGAGGAGCGGATTTGACGTCATGCTGGATTATAACACTTATGTCTGGATGGCGCAGCTTCTGATTCTGGGGTTGGTGGTGGGTTATATGAGAGATCAGCTAAAATCCGTCCGGGAGGAGCACGAGGGGGAAATTCAATTCCTGACGAAGCAGCTGGCCGATCTTTCGGATATCAACGGCAGCAATGTGAGGGTAAAGGATGTCCTGTCAGACCATCTGCTGAACCAGAACGACAGTATGGGCAAGATTTATGAGATCACCTCCGAGCTGGGAAGCTATCAGCCGGCGGAGGTACTGTTTTACGCGGCGGAGGTGCTGTCGAAGATCATGCGCAGCAAGGATGTGGCGATTTATTCTGTGGCGAACCGTTCCTATGCGCGGCTGTTTTCCGCCACGTCAAACCGGGCGCGGGTATTGGGTAATTCCGTGAATTACTCAGAGATGACGGATATGTATGAGGCCATCCTGGCGCACAAGGTCTATATCAATAAGAACATGGTGGGGGATTATCCGCTGATGGCCAGCGCCATCTACGAGGGCGATGAGATGCAGATGATCCTGATGGTCTGGGACATCCCCTGGGAACGCATGACCCTGGGGCAGGCGGACATGCTTGCCATTACGGGATACCTGATACAGGACGCCGTGCTGAGGGCGAATCGCTATATGGCGGCGCTGGAGCAGCAGCGGTATATCCAGGGCACACATATCCTGGAGGCGGAGGCGTTCGAGGAGCTGGTCTCTGCGTTCATGCGCGCCAGGAGCAGGAATCTTACCACTTGTGCCCTGCTGAATCTCGATGTGGGGGAGCTTTCTCAGGAGGAGGTCAATGCGAAACTGAGCAAGCTTGTACGGCAGACCGATTATCTGGGGCAGGATTCCAAGGGGGAGCTGCATGTGCTGCTGGCAAATACCGATGTGGCGGGAGCGAATTTCGTGCAGAAGAGGTTCGAGGACGCGGGTATGTGCTGTCAGGTTGAGGAGGCATTGGCGGTATGACGACTGCTGAAAAAGTTTTTATTCTGATTATACTGGTCAATACGCTGATTGCCGTTGCTTACTTTATATGGGGCTGCCTGGTACAGTCTGTCAGGGCGGAGGGGAAAACCTCCGGGAAGCCCAAATCGGCTGATACGAAGGGGGCCAGGGAAAAAAGGATCGCGGGAAAGAGGGAGCCGGGAAGAAGGACGGCGGAAAAAAGGGAACCGGAGAGAAGGATGACTGGAACCGGGGAACCGGGGAGAGGGATGACTGGGGCCGGGGAACCGGAGAGAAGGATGACTGGAGCCGGGAATCCGGGGAGAGGGATGACTGGAGCCGGGAACCCGGGGAGAAGGACGGCTGGGGCCGGGGAACCGGAGAGAAGGATGACTGGAGCCGGGAATCCGGGGAGAGGGATGATTGGAGCCGGGAACCCGGGGAGAAGGATGACTGGAGCCGGGGAACCGGAGAGAAGGATGACTGGAGCCGGGAATCCGGGGAGAGGGATGACTGGAGCCGGGAACCCGGGGAGAAGGATGACTGGAACCCGGGAGCCGGGAAGCAAAAATCCGGGAACCCGGGGAAGGGGAAAACGGAAACAAAGGCAGGGGACGCGAAACCCGACGGGGAGGAAGATGAGGACGGGGAAGTACCGGATCAGCCGGAGTGGAAGATGCTGAGCAGGACGGGCTATTTTTTTAAGGCGCTTGTGATGCTGCTCTGCCCGGTTGCGGGCGTGCTGTTTTTTGTCACCACCCAGCTGATGTATACTCTGTTTTTCCGCACCAAGGCTGACCTCACCGATGTGATCTTCGGCAAGGAGAAGGTGGTTGCCAGCAGGAAGGCTGACGAGGAAAATGAGCGCAACAGAGTGCCTATAGAGGAGGCGTTGGCGGTGGCCGACAAGGAGAGCCTGCGCGCCCTGGTGATGGATGTGGTGAAGGGGGATGTAAAGAAATCCCTGGCCACGATTTCCCTTGCTCTCAACAGCGAGGACACGGAGACCTCCCATTATGCGGCTTCCGTGCTCAGGGATGCCCTGAATGATTTCCGCCAGGAATCCCAGGAGTTGTATAATGCGCTTCACAGAGGGGATGACAGGGCTCCTGAATATGCCTGCATGATGATAGAGTATATGAACGAGGTGCTCAGCCAGGAGGTTTTCCCGGAAATAGAGCAGCGCAGCTATGTGGAGATGATGGAGGAGGCCTGTACCTGGCTCTACCACAGCGAGGAGCACAGATACCGCCTGCACTGTGAATATATAGAGTGGATATGCACCCTGCTGCTGCGGCTGAAGGAATATGGGCGGATGGAGACCTGGTGCAGCCGGTGTATGGAAATATACCCGGAAGAACTGACAAGCTACACGGTGCAGCTCAAGCTGTATTTCAGTACTCAGAACAGGGAGAAATTCTTTGCGGTCATGGACAGGCTGAAGCAATCGGACATAGTCATCGACAGGGATACATTGGATCTGATCAGGGTATTCAGCTGACGCGTTACGGATGGACTTACGGACGAAGGAGATATGGATAGCAATGTCAATGCAGATGCTGACAATCTTACAATTAACAGGTATCCTGGCAGCCTATCTCGGCATGACAGTGCTTCTGCCTGCCTTCGTTTTTTACAGGAAGGTCAGTGAGGAGAGATTCTGCGTCCGCTTTATGATCTATCTGGTAATTGGGAATGTCTATCTGATGAATATGGTGATGGTGCTGCAGCTCCTCCATATTTCCAACCGCTTTACGCTGATCCTGGGAACCATACTTCCGGTGCTCTGGGCCATGGCCAGGGTTCACAACGTCACTGTAAAGGACGGGATACTGGGGGCGGCCAGGTCGGTGAACAGCTTTCTGTCGGGTACCATGGGGGGCAGGCTGCTGCTCAGCAAGATAATGCGGTTTATTGGCAGATGCCTGAAGGCAGGGCTGCTGCGGCTTTTGCGGAGCATACGGAAGAATTTCTTTGACTGGGGGTTCACCGCGGGATGCATTGTTGCCATTTTGTGGCTGTACGGCAGCAATCTGATCTGGAATATGGGATATTGTACCTCCGACATACCGGTGCATAATTACTGGATCAACGCCATGAGCCGGAATGAAATGTTCATTGCGGGAGTGTATCCCCACGGCTTTCACAGCATGATGTACTATCTCCACGAGGTGTTCGGCTTCCGCACCTTTGAGCTTTTAAGGGTATTCTGCCTGGTGCAGAATGTGCTGGTCCATATGACCCTGCTTGCCTTTCTGAAGGTCTGCTGCAGGACGAAGTATTCGCCCTATATCGCCATGATCATGTACATTCTGGCCAATATATGGAACCGGGATACCTTTACCAGATATTTCAGCACCCTTCCCCAGGAATTCGGCATGATCTTTATCCTGCCGTCCATCTGTTTCCTGTATGCGTTCCTTGAGGACAGGGCCCGGGAGAACAGGGCGAAGGGCTGGAAGCAGCACAGTACGCGTTATCTGCTTTTTTTTGCGTTGAGCTTCAGCGCCACGCTGGCGGCACATTTCTATAATACGATGATCGCCGGCATTTTCTGTGTGGGCGTTGCCATGGGATTTATGGGAAAAGTGTTCCGCAGGGAGTACTTCGGCAGGATCATGCTGGCCGGTATCCTGAGTATTGTGCTGGCAGTGATGCCCATGGCGGTGGCCTTTGCCATGGGCAGGCCCCTGGAGGGCTCCCTGCGCTGGGGGATGAGCATTATCGCCGGCCCGAAGGAGGAGTCCGGGGATACAGACCAGGGGCAGGGAAGCAGCGCGGCTGAGGGTACCGGCCAGTCCGCGGGCACCCAGGCCGTCACAGGAGACACTGGCCAGTCCGCGGGCACCGGCCAGGCCGTGACAGGGGGCACCGGACAGGGGCAGGGAAGCAGCGGGACAGGGGGCACCCAGGCCGTCACAGGGAGCACCGGCCAGCCCACGGACACCCAGGCCGTCACAGGAGACACTGGCCAGTCCGCGGGCACCCTGCCGCAGCAGGACGGGAATCCCTCCGGGGGGATGCAGGGCACCCCGGAGGGTGCGGCAATCCAGGAGAACACCCCGCCGCCGGAACCCAAAATCCCTCTGAAGGTCAGGATGAAATTCTGGGTCAATGAGAAATGGAAGAAGACCGTCAATCTGGTGAGAGGGCTGAGGGATACGGTGCAGCTCCGCATTATGAACCGTATTTCTGCGGAGACGGTGGCGGCGGTGTTGTTTGTGACAGCCGCCTTGAGCGTGCTGGGGCTTTTGGGCCTGACTGCAAGGAAAACGCGGCATTACGGATGTATCCTGCTGTCGGCGGGGTTCTGCCTGCTGTTCCTGTATGTGGTGCTGATGGCGGTGTGGTTTGGCATACCCGCGCTGATGGATCAGACCCGGTGCAGCATTTACCTGGCTTATCTGATGTCCGCCGCGGTTGCCCTTACGGCGGACGCGCTGAGCGGACTGGTGCTTGGAAAGATCACAACGCCTTTTCTGTCGGACATGATCTCCCTGGCGGGGGGAGGTATGATGGCGTTTGTGATCGTATGGGGAGGCATATATAAAATGCCCCTGAGTATTACGGCGCTGGAGAGCAATGATGCGATCACATGCCTGACGAATATCCTGCGGGACAATCCCAGGTACCAGTTTACCGTCTGCTCGGCCAACGACGAGCTGCGCATGGTGGAGGATTACGGTTATCATTATGAGGTCATAACATTCCTGCAGGCCATGGAGGGAGAGCGGCAGGAGGAATACCTGACCATCCCCACGCCGAAGGTCTATTTCTTTATTGAGAAGATTCCCATTGACTATACCATGCCGTATGAGGGGAGCGGCAGGAAGGTGTCTGAGGTGGGCGCTTACAGGCCCCTTCCGTACGGCAGCGGTTTATCGGTTTATAAAGGGCCTAACCGGTATACGGTCATGTCAAAGATGTATTACTGGGCGCTGGCGTTTAAGAAAATGTATCCCAATGAGATGAGGGTTTATTACGAGACGGATGCGTTTATCTGTTATGAGGTGGAGCAGAATCCATACCGCCTGTTTGACTTCTCGATAGACTATGGATATAACAGCTACAGCATGACGGATGAATAGAGAGGGTATGCGATGGTTTCACGCAGGAATTTTGTGACAATAACGCTGATGGTGATCATCATTATGTTCATGTTCCTGTTTACGGGAGTGATCAAGCAGGAGCTGAACGAGTATGACGTCAATAACTTTGAGGAGACAGCCAGGACCGGGCTGGACGAGGGGAGCATGTTCCGTGCGGAGGAAGCGGACAACGGGGGCTTTGACCTTCCCAGGGAGTATGCGCTCTTTGTGGGATCGAAGTACTCGGAGGAGGTCAGGGATGTGGTAAAGGCCTGGTGTACCTACACCAAGAGGGGCTATGTGGAGTGTGAATCCCTGAAGGATTATGAAATCCCCCGGGGAAAGCTGCCGGAGGTAGTGATCGTGGACGGCCAGTATATGGATGTGGAGGCGGACTTCCCCATGCTGGAGGAATTGACCGGCAGGGGGGTACATCTGATCATGGCAAGGATGCCTCATCATCTGACTATGGCGTCCAACCCGGGGTTCTGTGAATTCCTGGGGATACGGAATGTCAGGAGGAGGGAAATCCTGTTAAACGGCGTCCACCTGTTTGAGGGCTTCCTGCTGGGCGGGGAGAGGATCTACGAGACGGAGACGGACGATGAATCCGGCCTTCAGGATCTGGAGATGGTTGTGCACTGGTACATGCTGGGAAGCGGGACAAAGACTTATATCATGGGGATGCTGGATGAGAATGAATACAAGAACGAAGACATGCCGGCGGTCCTCTGGAGAAAGAGTACCGCCAATGCGGACATCTTCTGCGTCAATGCCAATTATATAACGAATATGTACGGGCTGGGTTTCCTCAGCGCCATGATGGCGGAGGCGGAGACTTATGAGATCCATCCTGTGGTCAATGCGCAGTGTATGACGGTGGCGGAGTTTTCCGCCTTTGCGGAGGATAATTCGGAGGAGCTGATGTCGCTTTACAGCAGTCGGCAGCCGGCGCTGTATGAGGGCGTGATCTGGCCGTCGCTGATCTCCATTGTGGAGAGGACGGGGGCGCATATTACGCTGATGGCGGCCCCGCAGCTGGACTATGAGGATGGGAACGAGCCGGACAGCGGGCTGTTTCCCAGGTATATGTCCCTGGTAAATGAGGGGCATGGTGAGATCGGCGCTTCCATGGGCCGGGTCTCGGAAATCTCACTGGAGGATAAGCTGGCCAGGGACGCATCCTTTTACGAGGAGGGTGCGGGTAAGTACACGATCCTGTCCCTGTATGCGGGGGATCTGGAGGAGGCGGCGGAAGCCCCTCTGACGGATTACTTTCCGAAGCTCCGCACCATTGCCACGGCGCTGGATGGCACGAAGCCGCCCATTGATTATATCAGCCGGGATGTGACGCTGCAGAGGGCCACGGCAATCGGAAGGGAACATCCCTACAGCGCCAATCTGGCGATCATGGGTTATGAGACTGCTCTTGGCTATTCCAATATTGTACTGGATATGAAGGATGTATCCTATCCCAGGAACGAGAAGGATTACTGGCAGAACCTGACCCGCGTGATCTCCCAGAATATCTGTACCTACTGGCAGGATTTTGAGGTATTTTCCCAGACCACGCTGGCGGAGAGCGATGCGCGTATCAGAAGGTTCCTGGCGCTGGATTACCGGACGGAGCAAAAGGGAGATCAGATACTGCTGCACATAAATGACTTTGAGGATACTGTGTGGTTCCTGGTAAAGCTGAACTGGGGGGAGCCGGGGGAGGTACAGGGCGGTACCCTTCAGGAGATGGGAGGAGGCTATTACCTGCTGGAGGCCACAGAGACGGAAGTGGCGATCAGCCTGGTGAGTGTGGAGCTGGAGTACTATTATTAAGAGTGCGATGAGCGGCAGGAAGACACGCGATTTGTGCCTGCGCGCTGCCTTTCACAAAGTCGCTTATGCGCAAAGGGCAGTGCAGAAAAGGGGATTAAGATGAAGATTTGTATTGTTGCGGAGGGCTGTTATCCCTATGTGGTGGGCGGCGTGTCCAGCTGGATACACAGTATGATCAAGTCGTTCCCGGATCATGAATTTATTATCATGGCGATTGTGGCGAACAGATCCTTCAGGGGGAAATTTGCATATGAGCTGCCGGATAATCTGACAGAGGTTCATGAGCTGTATCTGGAGGACAGCGACTGGGTCAGGGAGGGCGCCGGAAAGAGACAGAAGAGGCTGGAGAAGAAGGAGTATGAGGCACTGAAAAGCCTTCTGATGAACCAGAATGTAAAGTGGAAGCCCCTGTTCGATCTGTTTGCAACAAAGAAAATATCCATGAATGAATTACTGATGGGGCCTGATTTCTTCCGGGCGGTAAAAGAGTGTTATGAGATCCGCTACCCGGAGGTGGTCTTTTCCGACTTTTTGTGGACCATGCGTTCTATCTATCTGCCCTTATTCCTGACCCTGCGGATGGATGTGCCGAAGGCGGATCTGTATCACTGTGTGGCTACGGGCTACGCGGGGATTCTTGGATGCATGGCGAAGTACAGGCATAGATGCAGCCTTATCATATCGGAGCACGGTATCTACACCAGGGAGCGCGAGGAGGAGCTGATCCGCGCGAAGTGGGTTGAGGGCATTTATAAGAATATCTGGATCGAACAGTTTAAAAAGATGTCCAGGCTGGCCTACAGCGAGGCGGAGCTGGTGACAAGCCTTTATGAGCACGCAAGGGAGCTGCAGATAGAGCTGGGCTGCCCGAAGGATATCACCCTGGTGACGCCCAACGGGATTGACGCCTCCAGGTTTGTGGTGACGGAGGATATGAAGCGCACGCTGGAGACGGATATGATCCATGTGGGCGCGGTGCTGCGCGTCACACCGATCAAGGATGTAAAGACTCTGATCCGCGCCTTTTCCTTTGCGAAGGAAAAGGTTCCCTCGCTGAAGCTCTGGATCATGGGGCCTACGGACGAGGATCCGGAGTACGCGGAGGAATGTATGGAGCTTGTCCAGACCCTGGAGGTAAAGGATGTGGTGTTTACGGGCAGGATCAATGTGACAGAGTACCTGTGGCAGATGGATATGACGATCCTCACCAGCGTCAGCGAGGGCCAGCCGCTGACCATACTGGAAGGGTATGCGGCGCATAAGCCGGCCATCGCCACTGATGTGGGGAATTGCAGGGGGCTCATATACGGGGAGGGGGATTCCTTTGGGGACGCGGGGATCCTGACCCATGTGATGAACGTGGAGGAGATCACGGCGGCGATCCTGGAGCTGGCCTACAGCAGGGAAAAGCGCGAGGAAATGGGAGAAAACGGTTATAAGCGTATGATGTCCAGATATAAAATAGAAGACATGAAGGCCGCGTATCACAAGATTTACCGGGATATCGAGGACTGGAAGTAAGCAGGCCGGGGAGGAAGCATGGCAGGAATAGGCGTCAGACTGAATCGAATATATGGGAAGGGCAGCATTGCGATGAACCTGCTGGGATTCGGGTACAGCATGATGGTAACCATCGCGCCCATGGTGGTGGTCATTGGCAATATTATGCTGATGAGTATTTATCTGGGATATGATAAGCTGGGGTATGCGGACAGGAACCTGTTCTCTGCCACTATATTGTACATTTTCATCTTTGCCCTGCTGACTGCGGCCCCTTTTAACGCAGTGCTCTCCCGGTATATGTCTGATGTCATATACGAGGAGCAGTATGACGACATCATGCCCTGTTACTATACGGGGCTGATGATGAATATCGCCTTAAGCTGCCTGCTGGGGATTCCCTTCTGTATAAGGGAGTATCTGGTGAGCGATGTGGAGCTGCACTTCGTGTTTACCGGCTACTGTGGGTATATCGCGCTGGTGCTGGTATTTTATTCTATGCTGTATCTGTCGATCTGTAAGGACTATGCTAAGATATCCATATATTTTTTCGGAGGGATGGCCTTTGCTTTTCTGGTCGCTGCAGTGCTTGTCCTTGTATTCAATGTGGAGCTGACCTACAGTATGCTGCTGGCGCTGAGCCTTGGCTTTTTACTGACGGCGGTGCTGGAAATGTCCACTGTCCGCCGTTACTTTAAGCGGAACAGTAATCGGTATAGAAAGGTATTTCTCTATTTTAAAAAATATTGGAAGCTGGTGGTGGTAAACACCGGCTATACACTGGGGCTCTATGTCCACAATTTTGTGTTCTGGGACACCAGGATGCAGATGATCGTGGCAGATTCCTTTGTGATGGCTCCCATATACGATATGGCTACCTGTCTGGCCATGTTTACGAATATTTCCGCTACTATTATTTTCATTTCCCGGGTGGAAATGTATTTCCATGAGAGATACAAGCTGTATTCCGAGGCGGTCACAGGAGGCAGGTGGCAGGATATCCTTAACACCAAGGACAGGATGTTCCGCCAGCTTTCCAGGGAGCTTTTGAACCTGGTGCGGATCCAGTTTATCATATCCGTAGTAGTGTATCTGGTGATGATCGTTTTCCTGCCGCGGCTGGGATTTTCCGGCACGACTCTGAGGATATATCCCTGTCTTGCCGCGGGATACTTTATCCTGTTTGTGATGTATGCGGAGGTCATCTTCCTGTATTATTTCAACGATCTGAACGGGGCCGTCCTGACGGCGGTGTCCTTTTGTACAGTTACGTTCCTGGGAAGCCTGGTGTCCAGGAACCTGTCGGAGCTGTGGTACGGGATGGGGCTGGTAGTCGGAAGCTTTACGGGGCTTACTCTGGCGTATTTCCGGCTTCGCTGGGTGGAGAAGCATCTGGACGAGCACGTGTTCTGCAAGGGTACCCTGTTCCCCATGAACAAGGGGAAGCGGCCCGAATCGAAGGTTTTTGACAGGAAGGTGCCGAAGAAGGAGGAGAACGCTACAGCCTGAGAACAGGGCCTGGGCGGAAGATGGAAAGGGGAGGGTTTCAGATGGAAACAGTGAGGATAGTGGGGACAGTCATGATCGTGCTGAGTGTGCTGCTTCTGGCGGGGAGCTTTCTGGCATATGCCAGGCACAGGCTTACGGAGAATTTCGGTATGCTCTGGGCAGTCCTGTCGGTGGGGCTTCTGGCCATGGGTGTTATACTGAATGTGGCGGGGGACAGCCTGACAGCGGTGTCCGTGATCGCGATTTTACTGGGAGTGGCGCTGGTGGCGGGGCTTTTCGGATTCAGCCAGGCAATCTCCATACTGATCATGAAGAACCAGGAGCTGGCCATGCAGGTATCGCTCTTAAACCAGGAGAACGAAGGGATTCTCCAGGAGCTTACATCAAAGAAGGAGAAGGAAGCACATGAGTAAGAGTATCCTCTTTGTGATGAACACATTGGGGCATGCGGGGGCAGAGACAGCCCTGTTAGAGCTGCTGGGAAGGCTGGAGGGTTCCTGTGAGATCGATCTCTATGTGCTGATGGGGCAGGGAGAGCTGGTGGATAAGCTGCCTCCCGGGGTTCACCTGCTGAACCGGCGTTTTAACAGCAGCTCCGTGCTCTCGGGCAGGGGCCGCCTGTGTATGGCGGGGACGGTTCTACGGGCGCTTGTCCGCCGCGGCACGGGCATCTGCCTGTTCCCTTATCTGTGTCGGGGGCTGTGGGAAATGTTGAAAAAGGGCAGGGTCAGGCCGGATAAGCTGCTGTGGAGGGTGTTGTCGGACGGCGGGCTGCGGATCCGGAAGGAATACGACCTGGCGGTGGCCTTCCTGGAGGGAGGGGCCTCCTACTATGTGGCGGATCATGTAAAGGCAGGAAAGAAGGCAGCCTTTATACATATTGATTACGAGCAGGCAGGCTATACCAGGCGGCTTGACAGGGACTGTTATCTGCAGTTTGACGCCCTGTTTCCGGTGGCGGAGGAAATAAAGGAGAGGTTTTTGCAGGCCTATCCGGAATGCGCGGACAGGACGGCGGTCTTCCACAATATGATCAACAGGGACATGATCCTGGAGCAGGCGCAAAAGGGCGGGGGCTTTACGGACGGCTACAGCGGCACGCGGATACTGACTGTGGGAAGGCTGACCAGGCAGAAGGCTTACCCTGTGGCCATTGAGGCGATGAAGCTGTTAAAGGACAGCGGATTGAGGGCCAGATGGTATGTGCTGGGAGAGGGGGAGGAGCGGCGCGCCCTGGAGAAAAAGATAGCGGAGTGCGGCCTGGAGGAGGATTTTATCCTGATGGGAGCGGTGGAGAACCCTTTCCCTTATTACCGCCAGACGGATCTGTATGTCCACGCCACAGGCTTTGAGGGAAAGAGCATTGCCATCCAGGAGGCCCAGGTACTGGGGTGTGCCATCATAGCCTCCAACTGTACGGGCAACAGGGAACAGATCGTCCATGGGGAGGACGGGATCTTATGTGAGCTTTCTCCCCGGGCTGTGCGGGATGCAGTCCTGGAGCTGCTCGGCGACGGGGAGCTGCGGGGCAGGCTTAAGGCTGCCGCAGCCTGCAAGAGGATTGCTTACGAGGAGGATCTCAGGCTTTTGACGCAGCTGTTAGAGACAGCTCCTTAGCCGGGAATCAGGCGGCGGATGGGCACGGGCCCTGTACGCTGTATCAGAAAAGGGAGAGATGGGTGTGAAATACGGGGAACAGAAGGATTTGCTGATCATCATGCCGGCGTACAATGAAGAACGGAATATTCCGGAGGTATTGAAACAGCTCTCGGCGCCGGAAATCAGGGAGATAGCGGATATACTGGTGATGAACGACGCGTCATCGGATTCCACAAACTGGATCGTGAAGAAGCGGGGCTTTAAGCTTGTGACCAATGTGTTTAACCTGGGATACGGAAGCGCGATACAGCTGGGATATAAGTATGCGATCCGCAGGAAGTATAAGTATATCATCCAGATGGATTCCGACGGCCAGCACGATGTCTGCAATATCCCAAAGATGTACGAGGCTCTGATGACGCCGGGTGAGGACGGCGAGTGCCCTGACATTGTGCTGGGTTCGCGGTTCATGGAGGGCAGCGGGGAATTTCCCGTGTCGGCGTCCAAGAGAGTGGCCTACGCCTTGTTCCGGCTCTGCATCAGGATAGCCACGGGGCGCAGGATATCGGATCCCACTACGGGATTACAGGGGCTCAGCTGCAGGGCGGCGCTGTATTATTCCAAATTCGGCAACTTTGACAATAAATATCCCGATGCCAATATGCTGATCCAGATGCTTCTGCTGGGGTATCATGTGGTGGAGATGCCTGCGGTCATGCACAACAGGGGCTATGGCGTCAGTATGCATTCCGGCCTGAAGCCCTTTGTCTATATGTTCCGCATGATGTTTTCCATACTGGCGGTAGTATTCCGCATCAAGGTGCTGCACATCGGGACGGGGGAGAAGAAGGATGATATTTTTTTCTAGGCGGAGCGGGACGGCCTTCCGGCAGGGCGTCTTCCGGGAGGCGCCAGGGGATGTGCAAAACCCCGGGAGAGGCTGGTATCATATTTATACCTATGACCTGAAGGAGGGCACGGGCTGCGACCTTCCGCCGGTTTTCTGTGAGGGGGAATCCCTTGCGCTGGTGAGGATCGATATCGGCGGATACCGGGAGCAGGACATAGACGAGGAGGGGCTGGCCCTGCTGGACAGGATTCTGGGCAGCTTTGCAGAAGGCGGCAGGGAGATGATCCTGCGGATCGTATACGACACTGAGGGAAAGGGAATGGAGCATGAGCCGTCCCTGTTCTCCCAGGTCAGGCGGCATATGGAGCAGCTTTCCCCCCTTCTGTTAAAGTATAGCCGATCCATATTTGTATACCAGGGGCTGCTGGTGGGAAGCTGGGGAGAGCTGCATACCTCAAAGTTTGTGTCGGAAAAGTATCTGCGGCAGCTGTGGGAGACTTTTTGTACCCTGACGGAGGGAAGGCTGCGGACAGCGCTGAGAAAGCCTGTGCAGTGCCGCCTGGTGCAGCGCTGTGAGGGAACGGTGGAGAGGGGCATTGGCTGCTTTGACGATGCCATCTTTTCCTCGGAGACCCACATGGGCACTTTCGGTATCCGGGAGAAGCGGGAGGCGGGCTGGGGGGAGCCCTGGCGCCGGGAGGACGAGCTTTTGTTCCTGGAGCAGCTTGCACAGAGCGTCCCCTTCGGAGGCGAGGCCCTGAGCGGGGAGGAAGGCATGAAGGCGGAGGATACGGTGAGGCGGCTTGGACGGCTTCATGTCAGTTATTTAAACTGTGTCCACGAGGAGGAAAGGCTCGCCCGGTGGCGGGAAACGGAATACGCTCCCGGCGTGAGCCTGTATGACTATATAGGGGCCCATCTGGGCTATCGCTTTGTGGTGGAGAAGGTATCCTGTGAGAGAAAGGGGAAGGCAGTCTCCCTGATGGTGAAGATTGTTAACCGTGGGTTTGCCTGCTGCGGAGAAGACCTGCAGTTTGTTTTATGCCTGCGGCAGAAAGAAGGGGAAAGTCTGATCGTCCGGGACTGTGGGCTGGGGGAATTGGAGAGCGGCAGAAGCATGACGCTGCAGATTCCCCTGGAGGAGCGGCGGGAAGGGCTTGGCCTCTACGGAAAGCTGCAGCGTGTGAGAGATCAAAGGGAAATCCGCTTTGCCAACCAGGGGGCCGATCCCCGGGGGCTGCTGTTAGGGAGCTTCTCCTAGGGGCTGCTGTTAAGGGGCTTTGATCAAAAGAGTCCCCAGCAGATAACCGTATTCAGCCGGTTCCAGGTCGTTTCCGTAGAGGATCGTCTCGCCAAAGGTTTCATCCGTGGTCTGCCAGTACAGCTCATAGGCGCCGGCGGGATACTCCTCTACAGCCAGGGGCACATCCAGGTATGTGGTCTCACCGCTTGCCAGACAGGAGGAATCCTCCTCCAGGGGGATGGTGACGGTTTCCCCTGTCTGCGTCTCCCGCAGTGTGAGGCAAAGGGAAAAGCCCCTGTAGCTACGGGAAAATCCTGTGTTTTCGATGCCCACGCGAAGGAAAATCCGCCCTTCGATATAGTCCCGCACCAGCTCCGAGGAGCGCAGGACGAAGCGGTAGCCTAAGTGGTTGCGGATATAATCGTATCCGGTCACGCCATAGAAGGCGTCATCCCCGGTGTAAACGGTTTCCTTCCATTTATTCAGCACCGCCGGGTCGTGGACGCTGTTCAGATAGGACACATGCATCAGCCTCATATCGGCAATGGCGTTGTCCAGGTCATTATAAGGATTATCGATGATCGCTTCGCCGCCGTTGGGCACCGTCTGGCAGAGGACATCTTGGAAGGCCAGCTCTTCCTCCCGGGGGCGGCTGTAGGTTCCGGTGTCGTTGCCGGTGCCGAACATGCCGTCGTTGAACAGCCCCAGGCGGTGCAGATAGGGGCTTTCAGGAAGCTGCGAAAGTTCCTCGTAGTTGTCCGCGCCGGTGATGGTTCTCCACTGATAGGGCGTGCGGACGGCCAGATAGATGGAAGGGTCAGCAGTCTCCGCCAGCTTCGCGGCCAGCTGCTGCATATCCTCGGGGGAGGCATAATTGGTATGGTGCATCTCCCCGTTATTCCCGGTGAAAAGGCCCTGCAGCATCAGGATATGGTCAGCGTACTGATTGTAGACGGGAGCGGCCTGCTCCATATGCCGGAGAAGCATGGAGATGTCCCCGGGTTCCGCCTCCAGCGCCCTGCCGTCCCAGTCGTAGATGAACCGAAGCAGCAGGCTGTAATCCGTGCTGCACCAGGCGGACAGGATGGTGTCCAGCTGGGACAGAGCAGTCTCGGTGAGCTCCTGATCCCGGAAGCGGCAGAGGTTGATCTGTACCTGCACGATCCGTTCCACCGTCTGGGAGGTTTCGGGATCCGGTACGTTGGGGACATCTTCGGGGGAGGCGTAGGCAACCTCATCCTTTAAGACATAGCCGTAGATATGATAGTAGCCGATATAGGGATTATCCAGGTACTCCGTGCTTTCGATGTATTCCGCCGGAGTGTAGGTAAGGTTTAAGGCGTTAAGCTGCTGTATGTTTGCCGCGAGGAAGGAAAAGATCAGCGCGGCGACGGTAATGGGATTCTTCATGGAGATTCCTTTCTGTCCTTTCATCAGTTATGGTCATAATTATAATAGGAATGCCGCGAAGCTGCAACCGAAAAATGGAATGGGGAGGCGCCTGATGACTCAGAAAAAAAATGGTGTGAAAAGAATATGCTTCTTTTCCGGAGATATTACCAGGGGGGGCGGTACGGAGAGCGTTGCCACACTGCTGGCCAACGCGCTGTGGGAGCAGGGGAAATATGAAATCCTGTTCTTAAGCCTGGTGGAGCAGCGGGATACGCCCTTCTTCCCCCTGCGCCCCGGAATAGAGAGGTACCATCTGGCGGAGCGGTGGATCCGGCCCGGGCCGGGGTATCTGGCGTTGCTGCCAAAGCTTGGGCGTTTCCTGAAAACCAGGCAGGTGGACATACTGGTAGATATCGATATTGTGCTGGACAGCCTGTCCCTGGCCGTAAGGGGCCGGAGCGGGCCTAAGGTAATCTCCTGGGGGCATTTCAGCTATTATTTTGAACAGGAGAGCCTGTACCGCCGCCTGATACTGCGCCTGGGGGCAAGGCTGGCGGATTACTGTGTGACCATCAGCCGGGAGAATTACCGTTGTTATCAGGAACACCTGCACCGCACCAGTGCCCTGAGAGTCATCTATAATCCTGCGGTGACCGAGAAGCGGGAGAAGGCCGTACAGAAGGAGGATTTCATCTTCTGGGTGGGGCGGCTGACCGAGATCAAGGGCGTGGACTATCTTGCGGAGACGGCGGACAGGGTGCTGCGCGGGCTGCCCCACTGGAAATGGCTGGTGGCGGGGGACGGGGAGGAGAGGGAATGGCTGGAGCGATACATCGCGGATCACGGGCTGGAGGGAAGGCTTGTGCTCTTAGGCAGGGTGGACGACCTGTGGCCTTATTATGAAAGGGCCCGGATCTATGTCCTGACTTCCCATTCCGAGGGGCTTCCCATGTGCCTCCTGGAGGCTAAGGGGCATGGACTGCCCTGCGTCAGCTTTGACATTCAGACCGGCCCCGGGGAAATCATCCGGGACGGCGTCAACGGCTATCTGGTGGAGGCTTACGACTGCTGGGAAATGGCGGAGAGGATTGTGGAGCTGGCATCGGATGAGGGGCTCAGAGAGGAGTTTTCCCGGAATGCGGAGCTGGACATGGAGAAATTTGACCTGGAACAGATCCTTAAGAGTTGGAATGAGGTTTTTGAGAGCTTATGCGGATAAAGAGTGCGTTTAAAAACAGCTTTTTCGGGGTGCTTGGTCAGCTGGTGCTGATTGTGGTGGGTTTTTTCTGCCAGAGGACAATGAACCTGCTCATGGGGGCGGAGCTGGTAGGGCTGAACGGGGTCATCTCCAATGTGATCGCCATCCTGTCCGTCTCCGAGCTGGGAATCTCCACGGCGGTGGTCTATAACCTGTATTCGGCCATGGCCCGTCAGAAGGAGGAGGAGATTGCGGGACTGATGAACCTGTACCGGAGGGCGTACATCGTTTTCGCGGCGGCCATCTTCGGGCTTGGCATGGCGGTAATGCCGTTTATCCATCTGATACTGAACGAGGTGACGTTTTCCCTGGGGTATATCCGCCTGGTGTTCCTGCTGTGGCTGGTGAGGACGGTACTGTCGTATCTGCTTTCCTATAAGCGCTCCATATTGATCGCCGACCAGAGGGAATATCTGATCAGCATTGTCACCCTGATCGTGAACGTGTTGAATTATTCTTCCACCATCCTGATCCTGGAGCTGACCAGGAATTATGTGCTGGCGCTGGGGGTGAATATCGCGGTGGAGGTGGCCAGCAACCTGTGGCTCGCCGCGTATGTCAACCGGAAATATCCTTATCTGCTACGGCTGCGCAGGGTTCCCTTGGAGGAGTCCATTGTGGGCAAGGTGATCGACAATATCAAAAATATCTTTGTGATGAGGCTGTTCACAAAGCTGCTCCTGTCCACGGACAAGATCATTGTCTCCGGTATGATCAACACGGTGATCGCCGGCCTCTATACCAATTACTGCCTGGTGACCCAGTCGGTGTTGAATATCATGGTGGCCTTTGCCAACGCCCTGAAACCCACGCTGGGGAATCTGTTCCTGGAGGGGGATAAGGAGAAGGATATCCGTGTGCTGCGGCAGATTACCTTCCTGTTTTTTATCACATGTTCCACGGCGTCGGTGTGCGTCTTCTGCCTGGTCACGCCCTTTGTGAGGGATCTGTGGCTGAATGAGGGATATCTTATGGATATGGGCTTTGTGGCGGCCATGACGGCCCAGTTCTATGTCACCTCCATGGGGCTGCCCCTGGAAATCGTCATGGGGGTCACAGGGCTGTTTCATAAGGAGCGCAATATCGCAATTCTCACCACCAGTGTAAATCTGGTGATCTCCCTGGCCCTGGTGGGAAGGCTGGGGGTGGTGGGGATCACCATCGGCACGATCGCAGCCTATCTGGTGCAGATCGGCTGCCGCATGGGGGTCTTTTTCCGGGAGTATGCGAAGCGGTCGGTGTTACCGTATCTGGCGGATTTGGCTCAGTACGGGGCGGTCACGCTGGCGGAGGCGGTGATCCTGTACCGTCTGGCGGGCAGGGTCTACCGGAGCGGTCTGGCAGGCTTTCTCCTGACAGCCCTGCTGGTGGCGTTCCTGGCGCTGGGATGCAGCCTTCTGCCGTACTGCCGCAGCTGGAAATGGAAAAGCCTTCTGGAGACGGCGGGACGGCTGCTGCGCGGGAGAAGCCGTTGAGGATGAGCTGCTGCGCGGGAGAAGCCGCTGAGGATGAGCTGCTGTGCGGAAAGGGAGGAAGGAATTGTGGAAGAATTGATCAGCATTATTGTCCCTGTCTATAAAGTGGAGGAATATCTGCCTGCGTGTCTGGACAGCCTGGTGCATCAGACCTATAAGAAGCTGGAGATCATCCTGGTGGACGACGCTTCCCCCGACGGCTGCGGGGAAATCTGTGACAGCTATGCCGCCCGTGACGACAGGATACGGTGTATACACAAGGAGAAAAATGCGGGGCAGGCTGCCGCCAGGAATACCGGTATGGATGTGGCCGGGGGAGAGTATCTGTTCTTTGCGGACAGTGATGACTGGCTGGCAGAGGACGCCTTGGAGAAGCTCTATGAGGGGCTGAAGCGCCATCGGGCGGACTGTTGTGTGGGCGGCTGTGTGACTGTGATGGACGGCGGAGGCGGAGAAGGGAAAGCCCCGGTCGGCGGAAAGACCCCGGACGCACGAAGGGGGGAGCGCGTTGAGACGTCCCGGGATGCCATGCGGCATGTGCTCCTGGATGCCTCTGCGGCCTGGAACCGTCTCTGCAGGAGGGAGATGCTGGAGGGGCTGCGGTTTCCCCTGGACAGAGTGAACGACGACGAGTGTTTTATCCTGCGCGCCTATGAGCGCATGGAGAAGATTGTCTTTCTGGACTGCGGCACATACTTTTACCGTAAGAGGGCCAACAGTATTACCACATCGGCTTTCTCGGTGAAGATGGTGGACTGCTTTTACAACAGCAGGGATAACCTGGAATTTGTAAAAAAGGCGGCGCCGGAGCTGATTCCCGCCGCTGAGTACAAGTACTGCAGGAGCCTGTTGTGGTGCTATGTCAACCTGCGCAGGCTTAAGAGGGACGAAAGGGCGGAGACCCTGCGCAGGCAGCTGCGCAGGGAGATCCGGAGGAGCCGGAGGACGGCGCTCTCAAACCCGTATCTGAGCTTTCCCCTGAAGGCGCTGGCGCTACTCTGCCAGATCATGTAGGACGCCCCGGCTGTCCGGGGGAGTGCGGGGGCTGTCCTGCAAAGCCCTCCAGCCAGTGCCCCAGGCTGTAACGCTCCAGGACAGAGGCCGGGCAGGGACGAAAGGGCGCCAGCAGGAAACGCTGTATTTCTTCCGGGTCAGGGAGGCGGTTTTCGGAGATCACCAAGATATTCCCGGGGTCGTAAAAATCGCAGTCCAGGACGCTGCCGTTGTTTGTGATCAGCTTTTTCGAGAGAAAGAGCGCTTCCATGACCCGCATGGTAAGGGCGCTCTGCCCTGCCTGGTTGATGTCTAACAGCACGTCGCAGGACTTCACCAGGGCCAGGTATTCGTTGTAGGAGAGTCTCCTGTCAGACAGGATATCCCGGTAACGTTCCCGGTAGGCAGGGTCGTCCACTGAGGTGAGTATGCGGATATCGCAGGTCAGGCCGCTTTCTTCCAGGAGCGGTTTCAGAGAGGCGATAAAAAGGGCGCGTCCCTTGTCGGCGCCCAGGAAAAAGAGCCTGCCCGGCCCGGCGGGGGCCCTGTAAGGGGTGTAATATTCCATGGGATAGAAAATATGCTGGTATTTCAGGCCGTATGTTTCACAATCCACGGGATCGGTGGAGAATATGGCGCTCTTGTCCCGGAAGTGGAGATGCGCTTTGTTGTATCGGTTGACCCTGTTCCAGAAGAAAAGGCAGACCTGGCAACGGGGATTTACGCGGCGGATGTAGCGTTCCATCCCGCGCTGGTAGCCGTAGTCGAACAGGATCACCCGCTCCGCTTTCCTGGCGGCTGCCTTCCACCGTCCCCAGAACAGGCTCAGGCCGGGCAGGTGGAACAGGCGCAGAAGCTGGTAGAGCAGGTAGCGGAAGCTTGGCTGCGGGACGCCGAAGGGGGAGAAGACGCTCCCGGCATAGAGGGGGAAGAAGTAGGCGTCCGATTTTTCGTATATCAGTATGGTGTTGGCCGGAAGGGGATTTCCTGCTTCGGGCATGGGGTGCGCTGTCCTGGCTTCTGATGACTGCATGGGATGTCCTCCTGTTTTTGTGATTTTCCCTGATGATACCATAAAACCGGGAGTTTGGGTACAGCCTGGGCGGAAATCTGCTGACTTTTAGTAAAATCCGTGTTATGATTGCCTGAGAATGATTCCGGAAGGAGTCCGCAGGCATAATTTGTGATGGGAGCGTGGTGGAAATGGACGATAGGGAAGTGCTGGTCAGTATTATAGTGCCGGTGTATAAGACGGAGAAATATCTGGACGAATGTATGCAGAGTATCCTGCGGCAGGATTATCCGGCGCTTGAGATCCTGCTGATCGACGACGGCTCGCCTGACAACTGCCCGGCGCTCTGCGAGGGCTATGCGGCTGCCCGGGAGAACGTCAGGGTGATCCATCAGGAGAATAAGGGGCTGGGGCTGTCCCGCAATACGGGGATGGATGCGGCCCGCGGAAAATATATTTTCTTTATCGACTCGGACGACTGCCTGGACGGTGAGGGCGCGATCCGGCTGCTGGTGGAGAAGGCGGAGGAGGAAGGGGCGGACATTACGGTGGGCTGCTACCGCAGGTTCAACGCCTCCGGCATCCGCCAGGTGAACCGTCATCACCTTCACGGGGGAGCGTATACCAGGACGGTGGATTTCCGCTTTAAGGGTTTTTATATGTACGGGCATCTGGCCCATAACTGGGGACAGCTGTACCGGAGGGATTTCCTGGACAGGCATGGGCTCAGATGCCGGGCTTATCCCTTTACCCAGGACAAGGCGCACAATATGGACTGCTATGTGTATCATCCCCAATATGCCTTTATTGAGGACAGCATCTATCTGTACCGGGTCAACGAGGAGTCGGTGACATTCCGCTATAAGGAGAACCTGATGCCTGTCTGGATCGCCATAGCGGCGGATTTTAATGCCTTTATGGAGAGCCGGGGGATTCCGGAAGACTACGGGGACTGGACGGCCCTGCACTTCTTTTTCGGCAGCTTCTTCCTGGTGAAACAGGAGCTGCAGTTTAAGGAGCACGGGATCCGGGAAGGCGTCCGTGTGATGCGCAGGTACGGGGAAGAACCCCTGGTCAGGGAGGCTATGGCCGCGCTTGCAGGGGGTCGGTATCTGAGAGAGATTTCCGCCGTGTCATGGCGCATCCTGATCCGGGGGGCGTCCTTCCTGTTCCACATCCGCGCTTATTTCCTGTTTACAGCGGGGATTGCGCTGCTGCGGAGGCTGCGGGTGGACAGCAGGATCACGGAATCCCGCAACAGAAGCGCGGGGGGTACTCCTGGTGTCGATATCGATAGGGACGATGCAGGATGTGATGCCAATAGGGACAGGACGAAGTGTGAACCGGAGAAGCGGGGGGAATGACGATGGGTACAAAGCTGAACAAGGAACAGGAAGCCCTTTGCCTGCTCCTCTGCCAGGCCCTGACCGGACAGCGCTCTCCTTCTCCGGCAGGCATTTTCCGGCAGGCGGATATGGGGAAGGTCATACAGACGGCGCAGCAGCATAAGGTGCTGCCGCTGTTGTATGAGGTACTGTGCGAGGAGGGGACGGGAGGGGCTTTGAAGGATGCGGACAGGAAGCTGACAGAGAGGGGCTCCCGCATTGCGGCGAAGCAGAGCTACCGCCTGCTGTTTCTGACCCGCAGCCTGACGGAGGCGCTGGAGGAGGCGGGAGTGCCCGTGCTGGTGTTGAAGGGGGCCGGTGTGGGGGCGTTGTACCCGGTGCCCGAGATGCGCAAATCGGGGGATGTGGATCTGCTGATACCGGAGGACAGGCTGGAGGATGCCTCAGAGCTTCTGGCGGGAAAGGACTTCCTGGTCAAGCAGAGCCAGCATGCCAATCATCATCTCGCCTTCCGCTCCGGGGACGGGATAGACCTGGAGCTTCATACCATGCTGGCGGAGCCCTTCCGGGACAACGGGATCAACCAGTGCATGAAGCGGCTGGCGCCGGAATACTTTGCCCAAAGGGAATACAGGGACTGTATGGGGATTCGTCTGCCTGTTCCCGGGGAGGCGCACCAGGCGCTGCAGCTGCTGCTTCATATGCTGCAGCATTTCCTGCGCGCCGGGTTCGGCCTGAAGCTGCTCTGTGACTGGGTGGTATTCTGGAACCGGCAGGAGGTACAGGGGATCGTCCCCGAATTCCTGCGGCTGGCGGAAGACTGCCATGTCAGGGAATTTTCGGATACAGTGACCATGGTCTGCAGGGAATTCCTGGGCCTGAGAGGGGATCTGCCCATGGGGCGCAGCCGCGACAGAAGGCTGGCGGAAGAATTCCTGCTGGATGTCTTTGCCGCGGAGGAATTCGGAAAGGCGGACAAGGACCGCATGGTCATTGTGCAGGAAAACAGCCTGTGGGCATACATGAAGGAATTTCATTATCAGATGAAGCTGAACCATCCCAAGGCCTCGCCCCATGTCATCCTGTGGCCTGCGCTGTGGGTGGTCACGCTGGTGGTGTTTTTGCGGAACAACCGGAAGCTGAACCGGGGCAGGGCCAGGGACATCCTGCGCAACGCCGGGGACAGGAGCAGGCTGCTGCAGCAGATCGGGCTGGACAGGTAGCAGACAGCAGATCAGGCTGGACAGGCAGCCGGCATCAGATCGGGCTGTGGCAGGCATCGGCGTAACATGTATGAAGAAAGGGCCTTTGGCAAATATTATTTTTAAGAAGGAAATGACAGGACGCATTGCGCGGCAGGGAAGGAGACGGGTAAAATGTGGATGATATACGCTTTGGGGTCGGCTTTTTTTGCGGGAGTGACTTCGATTCTTGCAAAGTGCGGAATTCGGAGGACGGATTCCAATGTGGCTACGGCAGTCCGCACTATAGTAGTCCTTGTTTTCTCATGGATCATGGTCTTCCTGGTGGGGGCCCAGGGGGAGATCGCCTCTGTGGAGGGAGGGACATGGCTCTGCCTGATCCTGTCGGGGCTCGCCACAGGTGCGTCCTGGCTGTGCTATTTCAGGGCTCTGCAGACAGGGGATGTGAACAAGGTCGTGCCCATCGATAAGTCCAGCACGATATTGACCATCCTTTTCGCGTTCCTGTTTTTGCACGAGAGTGTCAGCCCGCTGAAGGTAGCCAGCGTTATATTGATTGGTGCGGGAACCTGGCTGATGATACAGAGGGCGGTGGGCGGAAAAGCAACGTCCGGTGGGACAGCGGCGGCAGGCGTGAGGGAAGCGCCCGGCGGAGAGGCGGCTTCTGGCGGAAGGGAAACGTCCGGGCGGAGAGAACCTGCAGGCCCCGGGGCAGGCCATCCAGGGAAAGCATGGTTCCTGTATGCCTGTCTCTCCGCGGTCTTTGCCAGCCTTACCGCGATTCTGGGCAAGGTTGGCATCAGCGGCCTGAATTCCAATCTGGGGACAGCTATCCGCACGGCGGTAGTGCTGGTCATGGCGTGGGTGGTGGTATTCGTCACGAAGAAACAGCACACTGTCAGGGAAATCCCGGGGCGGGAGCTCCTTTTCATCTGTCTCTCGGGGCTTGCCACAGGCGGCTCCTGGCTGTGCTATTATAAGGCGCTGCAGGAAGGGCCGGCCAGTGTGGTGGTTCCTGTGGATAAGCTGAGTATCCTGGTGACGATCCTGTTCTCTTATGTCGTCTTTCGGGAGAAGCTTTCCAAAAGGGCGTTTCTGGGGCTGCTGTTGATTGTGGCAGGGACGGTGCTGATGATTGCTGCCGATGGGATATTCGGGACATAATACAATATGATTGAATAAAAAATCAATAAAAGTATAAATATTCAATACAAAATGAATATTTATGCATAAACTCTTATAAAACATGCATAAAGATAAAAAAACAGTGGACATTTGCATAAAAAGTGATATGATTACAAAAGACACTGCCATAAAGGGCGCAGTCTGAATGGAGGAAATTATGATCAGAGTGGGAATTATAGGAGCCACCGGCTATGCGGGAGGAGAGCTTGTACGCCTTCTGGCGAATCACAGGGAAGCAGAGATCGTATGGTACGGCTCCAGAAGCTACATAGATAAGAGGTACAGCGAGGTGTACCAGAATATGTTCCAGATCGTGGAGGATGTCTGCAGGGACGACAATCTGGCCCAGCTGGCGGAACAGGTGGATGTCATTTTTACCGCCACCCCCCAGGGGTTCCTGGCAGGGCTTTTAACAGAAGAAATCCTCTCCAGGGTAAAGATCGTGGATCTGTCCGCGGATTACCGCATCAAGGATGTGGCTGTCTATGAGAAATGGTACGGCATAGAGCATAAGTCGCCTCAGTTTATCCCCGAGGCGGTGTACGGCCTGTGCGAGATCAACCGGGGGCAGATCACGGGGAAAACGCGGCTTGTGGCGAACCCCGGCTGTTACACCACCTGCTCCATCCTGACGGCATATCCCCTGGTGAAGGAAGGGCTGATTGATGTGGACACCCTCATCGTGGACGCCAAATCAGGTACTTCCGGTGCGGGCAGGGGGGCAAAGGTGCCCAATCTGTTCTGCGAGGTCAACGAGAATATGAAGGCTTACGGCGTTGCAAGCCACCGCCACACCCCGGAGATCGAGGAGCAGCTGGGCTATGCGGGGAATTGTCAGGTGACCATCAGCTTTACGCCCCATCTGGTTCCCATGAACAGGGGCATTCTGGTCACGGAGTACGCTTCCTTAAAGAGGAAAGCCGACGGCGCACTCCCCTCCAATGAGGAGATCAGGGCGGTGTATGAGAAATATTATGCCGCCGAAAAGTTTGTCCGTGTCCTGGAGAAGGGCGTCTGTCCCGAGACGAAGTGGGTGGAGGGCAGTAATTATGTGGACATTAATTTTGTCATTGACGGGCGCACCGGCCGCATTATCATGATGGGGGCCCTGGACAACCTGGTAAAAGGAGCCGCGGGGCAGGCGGTACAGAATATGAACCTGCTGTTCGGCCTGAAAGAGAGTGAGGGGCTGGAGCTGGTTCCCTGCTTCCCTTAAAGCATGAAAGGATAAAACAGAAAATGAGTACAAAAGCATTTACCGTCAGGACAATGACGGCGGCGGATTACGACGGCCTGAAGGCCCTGTGGATGACTATCCGGGGCTTCGGCATCCGCAGCATAGACGACTCCCGGGAGGGGGTGGAGAGGTTTTTAAAGAGAAATCCGGACACCAGCGTGGTGGCGGTGGGGGAGGACGGAGCCATTGTGGGAGGGATCCTCTGCGGCCACGACGGGAGAAGGGGCTGCCTGTACCATGTCTGCGTCCGGGAGGACTACAGGCGGCTGGGTATCGGTAAAGCCATGGTAGTGTATTGCATGAACGCGCTGAAAGCGGAGGAAATCAACAAGGTAAGCCTGATTGCTTTCACGAAAAACGACGTGGGTAACGCATTCTGGAACTGCATCGGCTGGACGAGAAGGGAAGACCTGAATTATTACGATTTTACCTTGAATGAGGCGAATATTACGGCATTTAATCAATAACCTTTAAAGCAAAGCCGGAAGGGTTTCATTTTTCAAATAGGATCTGAAATGAAGATTTGGTATCAGGACAGTAACGAGGATAACAGGAGGATAAGCAGATGAAGCAGATTGAAGGCGGAGTGACGGCGGCAAAGGGCTTTTACGCGGCGGGGACGGCGGCAAATATCAAATACAAAGACAGGATGGATATGGCGCTGATCTACAGCGAAGCGCCCTGCCAGGCGGCGGGGACTTTTACCACCAATGTGGTAAAGGCTGCCCCTGTTCTCTGGGATCAGGAGATTGTGAAAAACAGCCCTTACGCCCGGGCGGTGATCGTGAACGCGGGAATTGCCAATGCCTGCACGGGGAAGCAGGGCATGGATTATTGCCGCGAGGAGGCCCGGACTGCCGCGGGGCTGTTGGATATCCCCGAGGATTCTGTGCTGGTGGGCTCTACCGGGGTGATCGGGATGCAGCTTCCCTTGGAGCGCATTCAGGAAGGGATCAAACAGCTTGCCGCCGCAAAGGATAACACTCTGGAAGCGGGCACCACCGCGTCCAGGGCCATCATGACTACGGACACAGTGAACAAGGAGATTGCCGTGCAGTTCGAGCTGGACGGTAAGACAGTGACTGTCGGGGGGATGAGCAAGGGCTCCGGCATGATACATCCCAATATGTGTACCATGCTGGCTTACATCACCACCGATGCGCTGATCAGTAAGGAGCTTCTGCAGGAGGCGCTGAGCCACAGCATTGTGGATACCTACAATATGATCTCCGTGGATGGGGACACCTCCACCAACGATACCTGTCTGGTGCTTGCCAACGGCCTGGCGGGCAATGTGGAGATTACGCAGAAGGGCGAGGCTTATGATAAGTTTTGCCAGGCCCTTGATTTTGTGAACCGGTATCTGGCGAGAAAGATGGCGGGGGACGGGGAGGGCGCCACGGCGCTGTTTGAGACCACCGTGATCCATGCGGCGAGCAAGCAGGAGGCCAGGATCCTGGCGAAATCTGTGATTGGATCCAATCTCTGCAAGGCGGCGATTTACGGGCATGACGCAAATTTTGGCAGGTTTTTGTGCGCCCTGGGTTACTCCGGCGTAAGCTTCGACCCGGAAAAGGTGGAGCTGTACTTTGAGAGCAGCGCGGGGAAGCTTTTGATCTATAAGGACGGGACGGCGGCGGACTACAGCGAGGAGGAAGCCACCGAGATCTTGTCCCAGCCGGAGGTCACGGTGCTTGTGGATATGAAGATGGGGGAGGAGACGGCCACCGCATGGGGCTGCGACCTGACCTATGATTATGTGAAGATCAACGCGGATTACAGGAGTTGAAATGAGGAAAAGTTGTTATCATTTTATCAGGACAATCGCTTTTCGCAGTTTGATACCAGGTAAACTGCATCAGACACAGTGGAATCGTATGAGTTGATACAACTTTTAAGGTTGATCTAACGCATCTGCGCTGTACAAAGAGAAAGATAGAAAGGAATCATCCCATTATGGAAAAAGATATGGAAAAGGTATTACAGAAGGCCGAGGTTTTGATCGAGGCGCTTCCCTACATACAGCGTTTCAACCGCAAGATCATCGTAGTCAAATACGGCGGCAGCGCCATGAGCAACGAGGAGCTGCAGAAGAATGTGATCAAGGATGTAACGCTGTTAAAGCTGGTGGGCTTTAAGCCCATCATTGTCCACGGCGGCGGCAAGGAGATCAGCCGCTGGGTGGGCAAGGTGGGCAAGGAGGCGAAGTTTGTCAACGGCCTCCGTGTCACCGATGATGAGACCATGGAGATTGCGGAGATGGTGCTGAACAAGGTGAACAAAAGCCTGGTCACCATGGTACAGGAGCTTGGCGTCAAGGCGGTGGGTGTAAGCGGCAAGGACGGCGGGCTTCTCCAGGTGGAGAAGAAGTATGCCGACGGGCAGGATATCGGCTATGTGGGGGAGATCACGGAGGTGAACCCCAAGGTACTTTACGACCTGCTGGAGAAGGATTTCCTTCCCATTGTGGCCCCTATCGGGCTGGACGAACATTTTCAGACCTACAATATCAATGCGGACGACGCGGCCTGTGCCATTGCCAAAGCGGTTTCCGCGGAGAAGCTGGCTTTTCTGACGGATATCGAGGGGCTTTACCGGGATATCAACGACAAGAGCACCTTTATCTCCAGGATCACCGCCTCGGAGGCGGAAGAACTGATCCACAGCGGCATTATCGGCGGCGGTATGCTGCCCAAGCTGAACAACTGCACCTCCGCCATTGAGAACGGCGTCAGCAGGGTGCATATCCTGGACGGCCGCGTGCCCCACTGCCTGCTTCTGGAAATCTTTACCAAGCAGGGCATCGGCACCGCCATCATTTCTGACGACGACAACCTTGCCGTAGGGGTGAAGCGGGATAAATTCTGTATGGAGTAAAGGGCAGCTAATGATAGGTGCGGGAGGCCGCACGGAAACGGAGAACAGACAATGGAACAGAAGGAATATATCGAGCAGGCGGAGGCCGCGCTGCTGCACACATACAACCGCTACCAGATCGTCCTCGACAGGGGCGAAGGGGTATATCTCTATGACCTGGAAGGAAAAAAGTATCTGGACTTCTGCGCGGGTATCGCAGTGTTTGCACTGGGGTATCATAACGAGGAGTATAACAATGCCCTGAAAGCCCAGATTGATAAGCTTATCCATACTTCAAACTATTACTACAATGTCCCCGCCATTGAGGCTGCCAAAAAGATCAAGAGCGCGTCCGGGATGGACAGGGTGTTCTTCACAAATTCCGGGGCGGAGGCCAACGAGGGTGCCATTAAGGCGGCCAGGAAGTATGCCTTTTTAAAGGACGGGACTACGGATCACGAGATCATTGCCATGAATCATTCTTTCCATGGAAGGACCATGGGGGCGCTGGCAGTCACCGGGAACGCTCATTACCGGGAGGCCTTTGAACCCCTGATCGGCAATGTGAAATTTGCGGACTTCAATGATTTTGAGAGCGTGCTCGCCCAGGTGACGGACAAGACCTGTGCCATTCTGCTGGAGCCGGTGCAGGGGGAGGGCGGCCTGCAGCCCGCGTCGGAGGAATTTTTAAGAAAGCTTCGGGAGCTCTGCGACGAGAGGGATATCCTTCTGGTCTTCGACGAGGTACAGTGCGGCATGGGAAGGACCGGTTACATGTATGCATGGCAGAAGTACGGCGTAAAGCCGGACATCATGACCACGGCGAAGGCACTGGGCTGCGGCGTGCCTGTGGGAGCCTTCCTGATGACGGAGCGGGTGGCTCAGCATTCCCTGGCGGCGGGAGATCACGGAACCACCTACGGGGGCAATCCGCTTGCCTGCGCTGCCGTGGAAAAAGTGCTTGATTTATTTGAAAAGAACCATATAATAGAACATGTGAGAGAGGTCGCCCCTTATCTGGAGAAGCGTCTGGAGGAATTAAAGGAGAAATATCCCTGTATCACGGAGCGCCGCGGGGAAGGGCTTATGCAGGGACTGGTGTTTGACCGGCCTGTGCGGGATATCATTGCAGCAGCCATGGACAGGGGGCTTATCCTGATTAATGCGGGAGCGGATATCCTCCGTTTCGTGCCGCCTCTTATCATTACAAGGGAAAATGTGGATGAAATGATATCCATTTTGGAGCCGTGCATAGCGGATTTGAGGTAAAGTATGCAGTTAAATAAAAGATTAGTATCAGTGGCAGCTGTAGTGGCTATGGCTGCCGCGCTTTTTTACGGAAGTACTCTGGAGATGCGGACAGCGGAGGAAGAGGATGGGGAGAGGAGCCATCTGTGGTTTGAGAAGACGGACACTATATATTTCTGGTACACGGACGAGGCTATGACGGACTTTATCAACAGCGCCGCCGTTACCTTCGGGGAAAAGGAAGACGTCAGGGTCATACCGGTGCTGGCTGCGGACAGCGAGTATCTGGAGGCTGTAAACCAGGCATCCCTTCATTCCGGGCAGGTGCCGGATGCCTACATCATCAGCAACGACTCCCTGGAGAAGGCGTATCTGGCGGGGCTGGCGGAGGAGATTGAGGACGGAGAGGAGATCTGTAACGAGTCGAATTTCCCGGCGGCGGCCCTGTGGGCGGTGGAGTACCAGGGAAAGACTGTGGCTTACCCCCTTTCCTATGAGACCAGCGCCCTGGCCTACAATGAGACCTACCTTGCCGAATGGGCGGCCCAGCTTGCCCAGAAGGATCTGCTCAACGAGGGGGAAGACCTGGCCTCCGAGGAGAACGAGAGCGGCATCCCCATAGACGAGGCGCAGCACGCGGCGCTGACGGAGGAGTATTTCCGGACGGCAGTCCCGGGCACTGTGGACGACATATTGAATATCGCAAATACCTTTGACCTGCCGGAGGGCGTGGACGGCGTCCTGAAGTGGGATGTCTCGGACATTTTTTATAATTACTGGATCGTGGGAAATTATATGGTCGTGGGCGGTGACGCGGGAGACGACGAGAGGCGGATCAATATCAATAATACAGAGACGATCCAGTGTCTTGAGGTCTATAAGGCGCTGAACCAGTTCTTTTCCATTGAGTCCGACACGGTGTCATATGAATCCGTGCTGCAGGACTTTATCGAGGGGAAGACGGTCTTCACCATTGTCACCACCGATGCGGCGGCACGCCTGGCGGAGGCGGCGGAAAACGGGGAGCTTTCCTTTGACTACGGCATTGCCATGATGCCCGATGTCAGCCCTCAGCTGCAGAGCCGTTCCATGTCGGTCACAAAGGCGGTGGCGGTAAACGGCTATTCGGAAAACAGGGAGCTGGCCAACCGCTTTGCTGCCTATCTGGTTACGGAATGCGCCGATCTGCTGTATGAGAGGAGCGGGAAGGTATCCGCGAACAAAAACGCCGGGCTGGACAATGAGGCGCTGCAGATCTTCATGCTGGAATACGGCGAGAGCATCCCCCTGCCCAAGATGATGGAGACCGGGAATTTCTGGCTGCAGCTGGAACGGCTCTTTTCCAGCGTATGGAACGGCGCCGATGTCACCGCTATGGTGGAAGAGCTGTCGGATCAGATCATTTCCCAGGTAGTTTCGGAGGAATAACGTCCGGGGGACGCATAATCTGCCAATCATAGGATAAACTTTCTATAAAACAGGAGGTATCTTATGATTGGTCTTTTTATTGCATTGATTTCCGGTGCGCTGATGAGCGTACAGGGCGTATTTAATACGCAGGTGACTAAGGCTTCCAGTATATGGGCGGCCAGCGCCTTTGTGCAGCTGACGGCGCTGATGGTCTGCCTGGGGGCCTGGGTCTGTACGGACAGGAGTAATCTGCTGGGAGTGTTCCAGGTGCAGCCTAAATATATGCTGCTGGGAGGCGCCATCGGAGCGTTTATCACATACACGGTCATAAAGAGCATGGATCTGCTGGGGCCGGCGAAGGCGGTAATGCTGATCGTGGTAGCGCAGCTGCTGGTGGCTTACGTGATCGAGCTGCTGGGATGGTTTGGCACAGAGAAACAGCCCTGGGAGTGGAGGAAGGCCCTGGGTATGGCTGTGGCCATTGTCGGTATCGTCATTTTTAAATGGAAATAGCACTTGTAAAAAAAGCATGATTCCTTTACAATAAAATACATCAGCATAGAGAGGCAGCCCGGAAAGGGGCTATGATGAGAAAAAATAAAAGGTTGGCTGCAGTATGCAGTCTTGTTTTCGTGATGGGCTGTTCTGCGTGCGGCGGCACGGGGCAGGAGGTATTGCTGATCGGCCAGGGAGATACGGGGCAGGAGGCTGTGCTGTCCGGCCAGGGGGATACGCGGCAGGAGGTTTTGCTGTCCGGCCGGGAAGATGCGGGGCAGGGTACTTTGCTGTCCGGCCGGGAAGATGCGGGGCAGGGTGCTTTGCTGTCCGCCCGGGGAGGCGCAGGCCAGGAGGCATTACTGCCCGGCCAGAACGATACGGGCCAGGAGGCGGCACAGGAAATCTGTGTCTATGTCTGCGGCGCTGTGGCGGCTCCCGGTGTGGTATTCCTGCCTGCGGGCAGCAGGGCCGCTGACGCCCTGGAGGCAGCAGGCGGCTTTGGGCCGGAGGCGGCGGAGGAAGCGGTGAACCTGGCCGCCAGGGTTTCCGACGGGGAGAAGCTGTATTTTCCCACCCGGGAGGAGCACGCGGTAGAGGCCCGGGCGGCGGAAGATGCCGCATCCGGGCTGGTCAATATCAACACGGCGGACGCTGCACAGCTGTGTACCCTCCCCGGCATCGGGGAGTCCAGGGCCGCCGATATCATCGCCTACAGGGAGGCCCACGGAGGGTTTGCCGCCTGTGAGGAGATCATGCAGGTGTCAGGCATCAAGGAAAGTGTGTACAACAGGATAAGCGGTAAGATCACGGTGAAATAGCGGGGCAGAAAGGCCCCGGGGAGATTGATAGCAGAGAGGGAGATTAAGATGGCAGGAAAGAGGGCATTGGTGGTAGATGACGAAAAGCTCATCGTAAAGGGAATCCGTTTCAGCCTGGAACAGGATGACATGCAGGTGGACTGCGCCTACGACGGCGAGGAAGCGTTGGAATATGCGCGCAATAACCCGTATGACATTATTCTGCTGGATGTTATGCTGCCCAAGCTGACAGGCTTCGAGGTCTGCCAGCAGATCAGGGAATTTTCCAATGTGCCTATTATCATGCTGACAGCCAGGGGCGATGACATGGATAAGATCCTGGGCCTGGAGTACGGGGCGGACGATTATATCACAAAGCCCTTTAATATCCTGGAGGTAAAGGCGCGCATCAAGGCGATCATGCGCCGTATCGAGCCCAAGCGCGTTGCCGGGGAGGCTCCCAAGGCCATTGAGAGCGGGGAGCTGCGCCTGGACTGCGAGGGCAGGCGGGCCTATATTTCCGGCCAGGAGATTGGCCTGACGGCAAAGGAATTCGAGGTGCTGGAGCTTCTGATGCTGAATCCCAATAAGGTGTACAGCAGGGAGAATCTGCTTCAGATCGTCTGGGGCGCCGATTACCCTGGGGACGTGCGCACGGTGGATGTGCATATCCGCCGCCTGCGGGAAAAGGTGGAGCAGAATCCCAGTGAGCCCAAATACGTACATACGAAATGGGGCGTAGGCTACTACTTTATGAATGCGTGACAGGGCCGGGTGATATGGGAGAAAAGACATTTGCGAAAATCTGGGGAGAGGTAAAGGCTTTCCTGACTCTGCGCAGCCTGAAGGTGCGTATTTTTGTGATCATCCTCATCGTAGGGATCATCCCCAGCGTATTTATGCGGGCCGCCATCGTGGACAACTATGAGGAGCGGGCGGTGGATTACAGGATTTCCTCCGTCCAGAACCAGCTTCTGGTGGTGAGTAACCACCTTCTCAACAATAATTATCTGGTCACGTATAAGTCGGACGAGCCGGCCTACATCAGCTCCAGGGCGGTCATTGACGCGGAGCTGGAGATGATCTCCAATCTTTATGAGGGGCGTGTCATGATCATAGATTCCCGTCTGAAGGTGATCAAGGATACCTACGGCATCAGCGAGGGGAAGACAATCATTTCCGAGGAGGTGATCCGGTGCCTGCGGGGAGAGAACACCTACAATTATGACCAGGAGCACGGCTATATCGAGATGACCACGCCTATTGTGGATTCCTCTGCGGCGGGCGGGGAGGAGAAAAGTAGCGGTAAGGTAGCAGGGGTAATGCTGACCAGTATCTCCAACGGTTCCATTGTGGAAATGATGGAAAGCTTAAACCGGAATTCCCTGGTGATAGAGGAGCTGATGATCGTTGTGATCGTAGCCCTGGCCCTGGTGCTGTCCGTTGTCCTGACAAAGCCCTTTGCCCGCGTCACGGAGGCGGTCAATGAGATGAGCGCCGGCTACAGCGACAGGGAGATTTCAGTGCCGGATTACACGGAGACTTCCCAGATCGTGGATGCCTTTAACCAGCTGATGAGGCAGATGAAGGTGCTGGACGATTCCAGGCAGGAATTTGTGGCAAATGTGTCCCACGAATTAAAGACCCCCATGGCGTCTGTCAAGGTGCTGGCGGATTCCCTGCTGATGCAGGAGAATGCCCCGGCAGAGCTTTACCGGGAGTTCATGGAGGATATCGTATCGGAGATAGACCGGGAGAACAGGATCATCACGGATCTCCTGGCGCTGGTAAAGATGGACAAGAAGGCCCAGGAGCTGAACATTGCGGCGTTGAATATCAACGATCTCACGGAGCTGATACTGAAACGGCTGCGCCCCATTGCCCGGAAGAAGGATGTGGAAGTGGTGTTCGAGAGTATGCGTACTGTGGTGGCGGAGGTGGATGAGGTCAAGATCACGCTTGTGATGACGAACCTGGTGGAAAATTCCATCAAGTATAACAAGGAGCACGGCTGGGTAAAGGTGGAGCTGGATGCGGATCATCAGTTCTTTACCTTCCGGGTCAGCGATTCGGGCCTGGGTATCCCGGAGGAGGAGCTGCCCCATATTTATGAGAGGTTTTACCGCGTGGACAAATCTCACTCCAGGGAGATTGGAGGTACGGGGCTGGGGCTTGCCATCACCAAGAGCGCCGTGCTGATGCACAGAGGTTCCATCACGGCTACCAGTGTGGAGGGGGAGGGCTCCTGCTTCACGGTGAGGATACCGCTGACATATATTTCCCAGTGACACTGTAATGAATGACCCCAGGGAGGTTGGAAGGTGAAAAGATTAGTATGTCTGGCAGGGCTGCTCCTGCTCCTGGCTGCGGCTGCGGGCTGCGGCAGGGAGGAGACGCCGGAGGGGACGGAATATCAGGTCTATTATGTCAGCAAATCGGAGACGAAGGTGGAGATGCATCCTTACTGGACGCAGACGGAAAGCCATCAGGCAGTCCTGCGGGAGCTCATGCAGCGCCTTGCGTCCAACCCGGAGAAGCTGGAGTACCAGGCCCCTTTTGCCATGGGCTTTGAGATAAGGGAAATCAAGCTGGAAGAGGAAAAGATGACCATTGATGTCAGCGAGGAGTACCAGAAGCTGTCGGTCACTACGGAGGTGCTGGTGAGGGCCGCCATTGTGCGGACACTGACACAGCTTCCGGAGATTCGCTATGTGGAGATCACGGTGGAGGGAGAGCCGCTGCTTGACAGCATGGAAAATGTGATAGGCAGGATGAGCGCCGATCAGTTCATCGACAATGACGGCAATGAGATCAATACGTATGAGCTTGCCAGAGTGAAGCTGTACTTTGCCAGCGATGACGGCACTCAGCTCATCGCGGCATACCGGGAGAAGCATTATTCCTCCAACACGCCTATAGAGAGGTTTATTGTGGAGGAGCTCATCGCCGGCCCCAGCGGGCAGGTGGAGGGGTTAAACCCCACGATCAATCCCAACACAAAGATCGTCAATGTGACGACCAAGGACGGGATCTGCTACGTCAATCTGGACGAGAATTTCCTGACTGTGCCCGACAAGGTATCCATGGAAGCGGCCGTGTATTCCATTGTGAATTCCCTGGTGGAGCTGAGCAATATCAACAAGGTGCAGATCCTGGTAAACGGAGAGGTGCCGACTACCTCCTCTATCTTTCAGAATTCCACATTTGAAAGGAACCTGGATATGGTGACCTCCCTGAAAAATGAGTAAAATTATACGAAGTTGTACAAAAGACGAAAGGACATTGTTATGAGGCGACCTTTATTATTGGCTGCCCTGTGTCTGGTTTTTGTCATGTGCATCCTGCTGTATGCGGGAGTGTTTGACAGGGTGCCCGAAGGGCAGATCAATGCGGATGCGTTGGCTGCCGGGGAACCTCTGACCTTTACGGGGCAGGTATACCAGAGAGCTTCTGAAAAGCTTTATGTTCAATGTGTTCATATCATTTCTTCTGCCGGGGAGCTTTCATCGGCAATCCCATGTAAAGACAATCTCATATGTATCCTGGAACAGGGGACGGATATCCCTCTGGGAAGCGCGGTTAAGCTGACAGGCACTTTCCGGCCCTTTCCCGCTGCTACCAATCCCGGGGAGTTTGACCTTCGTGAATATTACCGGAGCCTGGGGATTGGCGGAAGGGTCAGCGGTGCGGTGGTGCTGGCGCAGGGGGAATCCTTCTGGAGGCTCCGGGAGTCCATGCATCAGTTACGTGCCCTGCTGAAGCGGCGTCTCGGTCAGGTGCTTCGGGAGAGGGAGGCTGCAGTCATGTGTGCCCTGCTTTTGGGGGACAGAGAGGGGCTGGATCCGGAGCTGAAGGACTTATATCAGAGGAATGGCATTCTGCATATCCTGAGCATATCTTCGCTCCATATTACTATGATCGGAATGACGGTATATCGGCTGCTGCGCCGCTGCAGGCTTCCTGTGTGCCCTGCTGCGACAGCAGGCTGCGGGCTGCTCCTTTTATATGGTATGATGACCGGGTTCAGCGTATCCGCATGTCGGGCGGTGGGAATGTATGCGCTCAGGATGACGGCTGAGATGGCCGGCAGGACATACGATATGCCTACGGCCACAGGGGTAACGGCGGCAGCCCTGGTAATGGGGAATCCCTTCTGCCTGCGCCAGTCGGGATTCCTTCTTTCCTTTACCTCCCTGGCAGGGATAGGGGTGGTATATCCTGTGTTGAGAAACGCCTGCAGAAGGGAGGGAGCGGGGCGGGGCGCCGACAGTCTCCCAAAGGTCAGGGAAAGGCTCTCTGCCGTCGCGGGAAGACTGGAGGACGCGTTCCTGTCGGGGGTATCCATTACCCTTGCCACGCTGCCGGTGCAGCTGTGGTTCTTTTATCAGGTGCCGGGTTATTCCGTACTGCTGAATATGCTGGTGCTTCCCTCTGTGAAGCTCCTGATGGCTGCGGGGTTTCTGGCGCTGATACCGGGCCTGGGCATTTTTGGATGGGCGGCCTGGCTGATCTTAAGGGGGTATGAGGAGCTGTGTTCCCTGTTTGATATGCTTCCCTTCCACACGTGGAACCCCGGGAAGCCCCGGCCCTGGCAGGCAGCGGCCTATTATCTGGCCCTGGCGGCAGCGCTGTGGGCTGTGGGGCGCCTGCGGGATAGGGGCACAGGCGGGGAGAAACACCTGCGGGATAGGGGCGCAGGCCGTGAGAAGCGCCTGCGGGATAGGGGCACGGGCGGGGAGAAGCGTCTGCGGGATAGGGGCACAGGCGGGGAGAAGCGCCTGCAGGGATGCAGGGCAGGCACTGTTGCGTGCTTTGCCGCGCTGTCCCTGGCTCCGGTGATCTTCGCATGGAAGCCGGCCCCGGTGAACCAGATACTCTTCCTGGATGTGGGGCAGGGGGACGGCATACTGGTGCGGACGGCTTCCGGGGAAAACTATCTCTTTGACTGTGGGAGCAGCAGCCGGAGCCAGATTGGGAAGTATGTGCTGCTGCCATGTCTTAGGTATTACGGCATACAGGCCATAGATGCGGTTATATTGTCCCATCCAGACGCAGATCATGTAAACGGGGCGCTGGAACTGCTGGCGATGGGGCAGGACAGCGGGGTGCGCATAAGGCAGCTGGTGCTCCCGGAGTTGTCGGAGGCGGGGAAGGCGGAAATGCTGGAACAGCTGGCACAGTATCTGCCCCGGGAGGGGCCGGATCTGCGGATTCCCACAGGCTATCTGTCGGCGGGAGAGAGCTTTTGCTGCGACAGGGCGGAATTTCTCTGCCTGCATCCCCGGGATGGATGGGAAAGTGGTGAAGCAAATGCCTGCTCGGTCTGTGTTTACGGGGTTTTTAACAATAAGGACGGAGAGAAGGAGTTTGATTTTTTGTTGACGGGGGATGTGGAGGGATACGGGGAGGATGCCCTTCTCGCCCAGCTGCGGGACAGGGACATACGGGGAGTATCCCTGCTGAAGGCAGCCCATCACGGATCAAAAAACTCTACTTCCGAAGAGCTGTTGGAGCAGATTGCGCCTGCATTGTCAGTGATATCCTGCGGCAGAAATAACCGCTACGGGCATCCTCACCGGGAATTGCTGGAACGCCTGGACGGGGCGGGCAGCGATACGGTAATCACCAGCGAAACGGGCGCTTTCAGGGTGTATCTGGACAAGAGAGGAAGGCTCAGAGTGGAGGCAGCCAGATAAGCGTGCTGTACTGTCCTCAAAGCACGGACAGTATCAGTATCTCTACGCTCATGATATCGTTCATGCGTCCGCTCTTTACAGCTTCCTCCGCCTCCACGCATTTCGTCACGGCATTTCGCAGCGTCTCGGTTTTAAAGCGGGACGCCTGTGCCAGGTATTTTCCGGCGGCAAAAGGGGGGACACCGATTTTGGAGGCGATGGAGCGCTGGTCGTGTCCCTTGGCCTTTAATTCTTTGGCCTGCAGCAGCATATTACACTGCCTGGCGATAAGGAACAGGATCCTCATGGGAGGCTCCTTCAGGGCGAGAAGGTCGTAGTACAGCTCCAGGGCCTGCTTCTGCTTCCTGTCTGCGATAGCGTTTATCATGTCGAAGATATGGCTGCTTACGCGGGTGGTGCAGACGGCTTCCACGTCCTCGTCTGTGACTACATCCCTGTCCATGCAGTAACAGATCAGCTTTTCCATTTCCATCTGGATATTTTCCATATCGGTTCCGGTTTTGGTGAGAATGAGCTGTACAGTGCCCTCTGTGATCTTTTTTCCTTCCCTGCCCAGCAGTCCCGCCACCCAGCGCTTCAGGGTCTTCTCGTCCTGAACGGAAAAGCCGGCGGCATAACCCCTGGCCTGAACCGTCTTAAACAGCTTGCTGCGCTTGTCAACCTCGCTTTCCGTAAAGACGAAAAAGGCAGTCTCATTAGGAGCGGTAAGATATTCTGCCAGCTTTTCCCCTCCGGACTTGAACAGGCCGCTGTTGCTGATGAATATGACGCGTCGCTGTGCCAGGAAGGGAAGGGTCTCCGCCAGATCGATGATTTCGCCAACAGAGATGTTTTTACCCTCATAGAAGTGGGTATTCATGGTGTCGCCCTCACTGCAGAGAGCCTTTTGCAGGCGCTCCCTGTACTGCCTGCGGAGATAGCGCTCCTCCCCGAACAGGAGGTATGCCTGTTTGAAATTGCCCTGTTTGATATCCTCGTTGATCTGTTTCATTTTTCACCTTATTTCTGCGCTGCTTTTTGCGCTCCGTTCCCAGAGCGTGTCTGAAAAATGCCCTGCCTGGTGTGCGTATGGTTTCATGGAATCTGTTTCATTTTACCTCATTATTTACTGCCGTGCAAGTGTGCCGCGAAAGCATTAACATTTTTTCAAAATACGACAGGATATGATAGTATTTCTCACCAAATAATGCAAAATCAGGCGGGAATTTAATATATTGTCATGTTTTTTGGGGAAGATAAGGCTTTTTTGCGATGGCTTTGAGTTGATTCGGCAATCTTTTATCTTTTATAATAATGAAGGCACGAAATTTAGATGTTTTTATTCTTGGAGGTAGCATTATGGAACAATTGAACATTACCGCTGCGAAGGATAACGAGAGAATATACAAAATTTTGGGAGATTTGATGGATGCTGACAAGGAATTTCAAATCATGATCACGGTTCCTTCTGCCAAGAATAAATCTGCCAAGGCTACGATACAGAGCGCGGAAAAGGAGAAACAGGAGATCCGCGATCTGGAGAAAGACGTCACCAACATGATACATGAAATCGGTGTCCCGGCCCACATCAAGGGATACCAGTACCTGCGGGAAGCGATTATGATGTCGGTGGAGGATCCGGGGATGATCAGCTCTATCACGAAGATTCTGTATCCTACCATAGCAAAGCGCTTTCAGACCACACCCAGCCGGGTAGAGAGGGCGATACGCCACGCTATTGAAGTCGCCTGGAGCAGGGGGAGGATGGAGACACTGGATGCTCTGTTCGGATATACCATCGATACCGGGAAAGGGAAACCCACCAACTCGGAATTTATTGCCCTGATCGCGGACAGGATCCGCCTGTCATACCGGAACCAGTAAACCCGCCGCACATCAGTATCGTCCGCACACCGGATTCGCAGGATTCTCACTCAGCGCTCAGCGAAATCTCAGCGAAATTAAGAAAGAAATACTTTCCACTGAATGGGGAATGATGTATAATGGACATATATATTTCGGTGGAGGGTAAGGTTACGATGAAAAAAATACTATTTGCAGCATCAGAGGGTGTACCGTTTATCAAGACAGGCGGTCTGGCGGATGTGGTGGGGTCGCTGCCCAAATGTATTGATAAAGAATTCTTTGATGTAAGGGTCATTATTCCCAAGTACGCCTGCATGAAGCAGGAATGGAAAGACAAAATGCAGTATGTGACTCATTTTTACATGGATTTTAACTGGAAGAATGAGTATGTGGGCGTGATGGAGATCATTGAGGAAGGCGTTCATTATTATTTTATTGATAATGAATACTATTTCAGCGGTATGAAGGTATATACCGACGATCCCAAGTGGGAGATTGAGAGATACGCTTTCTTTTCCAAGGCGCTGCTTTCAGCATTGCCGGCGGTGGATTTCCGGCCTGACCTGATCCATTGCCATGACTGGCAGACTGGGCTGGTGCCCGTATATCTGAAGGAGCGCTTCCAGGGAGGGGATTTCTTCCGGGGCATAAAGTCGGTTATCACCATCCATAACCTGAAATTCCAGGGGAAATGGGACACGAAGACAGTCCAGGGCATTACCGGCCTTCCCGCGCACTATTTTACTCCCGACAAGCTGGAGGCATATAAGGATGCCAACCTGCTCAAGGGCGGCATTGTGTATGCGGATGCGGTGACAACCGTGAGCAATACTTACGCGGAGGAGATCAAGACTCCTTTCTACGGTGAAGGGCTGGACGGCCTGCTCAGGGCCAGGAGCGGCAGCCTGAGAGGTATCGTGAACGGCATCGATTATACGGATTTTAACCCGGAGACAGACAGGCGTATCGTGCGTCAGTATGATGCGTCGAATTTCCGCAAGGAGAAGGTAAAGAACAAGCGCGCCCTGCAGCAGGAGCTGGGGCTGTACCAGGATGACAGGAAGATGATGATAGGGATCGTCTCCCGCCTGACGGATCAGAAGGGCTTCGACCTGATCGCCTATATCATGGATGAGCTTTGCCGGGATGATGTACAGCTGGTGATCCTGGGTACCGGCGAGGAGCGTTACGAGAATATGTTCCGTCATTTTGACTGGAAGTACGGGGATAAGATTTCCGCGAATATTTATTATTCCGAGGATCTCTCCCATAAGATTTACGCTTCCTGCGACGCGTTCCTGATGCCTTCCCTGTTCGAGCCCTGCGGGCTGAGCCAGCTTATGGCCCTGCGTTACGGCACAATCCCCATTGTGCGTGAGACGGGCGGCCTGAAGGATACCGTACAGCCTTACAATGAATTTGAAAATACCGGGACGGGATTTAGCTTTGTAAATTATAATGCACACGAAATGTTGAATACAATTCGCTATGCTGAGCATATCTATTATGATAAGAAGCGCGAGTGGAACAAGATGGTGGATCGGGCCATGGCGGCAGATTTCTCATGGCATGTATCCGCGCTGAAATATCAGGAAATGTACGACTGGCTCATAGGATAGGGATTGTATGGCAGACAACGGCAGCAGGAAGAACAGTTCTAATAAAGGCAGCAGCAAAAACAGCTTCATTATGCAGGCGGGGATACTGGCGGCAGCCGGTATCATCAGCAGGATCATAGGGCTCCTATACAGGAGCCCTTTACATCGTGTCATCGGCGACCTGGGGCTTGGATATTACCAGTCGGCGTATAACTATTATACGATCATCCTGCTGATATCCTCTTACAGCATTCCTTCCGCCATATCAAAAGTGATTGCCCAGAAGCTGGCGGAAAGGGAATTCAGGAATGCCCACAGGCTGTTTCACTGCGCCCTTTTTTACGTGCTGGCAGTGGGAGGGGCCGCAAGCCTGTTCCTCTACTTCGGCGCGGGGCTGTTTGTGGGGGAAGAAGCTGTGCCGGTGCTGCGCACCTTTGCCCCGACAATCTTTATCTATGGAATTCTGGGAGTGCTGAGAGGGTATTTCCAGGCGCACAAAAGCATGGCCCAGACATCTGTTTCGCAGATCCTGGAGCAGATTGCCAATGCCGTGGTCAGCGTGGGGGCGGCGTACCTGTTGATCAATACTGCCATGGGAACCATGGAGATTCCCGTGTCGGAGGCGGACAGGGTGGTGCGGGCGACCAAAGGGGCGGTGGGCAGCGCCCTGGGAACCGGTGTGGGCGTCCTGGTTGCGCTCCTGTTCATGCTGGGGATGTACGGATTGAACCGCGGCATGTTCATGAAGAGGATTTCCAGGGACAGGCATGAGAGGATAGATTCTTACGGAGAGATGATCAGGACGATCACTTTTGTCGTTATGCCGTTTATACTGAGTACGGCCGTCTATAATCTCAGCAGTACGGTGAACAACACAATTTATACAAAGTGGTATCTGGATATTAAGGGATTAGGGTCGGTGGATATCTATTCCAGATGGGGGATCTTTTCAGGCCAGGCCCTGACAATCTCCAATATCCCCATCGCGTTCGCGTCTGCCATGGCATCGGCGATGATCCCCTCTGTGGCGCAGCTGGCAGCCGCAAGGGATGGCTACGGGGCGAGAGAGAAGATCGGCTTGTCCGTGAAGACCACAATGATCATCTCCATTCCCTGTGCTGCGGGGCTTTTGATCCTTGCAAGGCCGATCACGGGGCTGTTGTTCACCAATAAGATAGAAGCCGACGAGGATCTGGCTACAAAGCTTTTGATGGCGCTGTCTTTATCCGTGGTCTTCTATGCGCTGTCCACCCTGAACAGTTCCATTTTACAGGGGCTTGGGAAGGTGAATACGCCCATTATCAATGCGGCAGCTGCACTGGTGGTACAGACGGGGCTTTCCATGGGGCTTCTGTACTGGACGAAGCTGGATCTGTACAGCATTGCCATTGCCAACACCGCCTATTCCTTTATCATGTGTGTGCTGAACCAGATCGCTGTCCGCAGGGCAGTGGGATACCGCCAGGAGCTTGTGCACAGCTTCCTGATCCCCGGCCTTGCCGCCGCGTTTATGGGAGCTGCCGCATGGGCGGTGTACGAGGGGCTGCTGCTTCTGACAAAATCCCCGCGAATATCGGTTATCCCCGCTATCCTGATCGGCGCGGTGGTGTACTTTGTGATGCTGATCCTGATGAGGGGCGTGACGGAGAGGGAATTGAGAAGCTTTCCCAAAGGGCATTTGCTGGTGAAGGTGGCAAGGAAGTGCAGGCTGATACGGTAAGAGGGGGCGCGGAGGATTCAGATAACAGATAAAGCAGGGGCGCAGTCCATATGTTTTTTGGCCTGCGCCCCTGATAATCTGTGTTTTCACTACCCGCGGTTTATTCCTTGATCTGATCGATATCAATCATGTTTACTCCGATGACGTTGAGCAATGCTTTTAATGAGAGATATTCTTCTTTTAGAATGGCGTATGTCTCTGTCGCATTCTCCTTTTTGGCCGATGTCATATACCTTTGAATTTTTTTAAATTGTTCGATAGTATCTTTTGCAATTTCCGCATTACTGGGCATCCGAACACCTCCCTGTCTATGAAATCAATTGTTGATATGCATTCAGTATATCATACTTTTGCTGAGAAGTCCAGAGCAGGCTGGTCATGTCACAACACGCTGTCCAGAGTCTCAAGCAGCTTCTGAATGTCGATGGGCTTGGCAATATGGCCGTTCATGCCGCATTTCAGCGCTTCCTGTTTGTCTTCCTCGAAGGCGTTGGCGGTCATGGCAATGATCGGGATGGAAGCCAGCTCCACATCCGGCAGATTCCGTATTTCCCGGGTGGCTTCATAGCCGTTCATCACCGGCATCTGGACATCCATCAGCACAATCTGATAGTATCCTGGCTTGGACTGCTTTATCATATCCAGAGCGATTTTGCCATTTTCTGCGACTTCAGTGGTAAAGCCGGCGTCTCCCAGGATTGCCACTGCAATCTCCTGGTTCAGCTCCACATCCTCCGCAAGCAGGATGCGTCCGCTGTGATGCCCTGAGGGCTTCTTCTCTGTGTGTGTGCCTGCTGTTTCTTCCGGATGTATGGCGGATTGCAGACATGCCCTCAGCTCCGACAGAAACAGCGGTTTGCTGCAAAAGGCCGTGACTCCGGCTTCCGTGGCTTCCGCCTCAATGTCCGACCAGTCATATGCGGTGAGGACGATCACCGGCACATCGCTGCCCATTTCCTTACGGATTCTCCGGGTGACCTCCACACCGTTCATATCGGGCAGGATCCAGTCCACGATACACACGGAGTAATCGTCGCCCCGGGTAATCGCCTGGTGGGTGCGCAGCACGGCTTCCTTTCCGGACAGCGTCCACTCGGCACGCATACCCAGCTGGCCCAGCATATAGGAAACGCTGTCGCAGGTATTAAAGTCGTCATCCACTACCAGAGCCCTGCAGTTTCTAAGCTCCGGTATGTCCTGAAGTTCCCTTGTCTCGGAGTGCAGGCGGAAGGTAAAGGCAACGGTAAATTCCGTTCCCACGCCCAGCTCACTCTCCACCTCAATGGTGCCGTTCATCATATCCACAATATTTTTCGTGATGGCCATCCCCAGCCCGGTTCCCTGAATCCCGCTTATGGTGGAATTCTGTTCTCTTTCAAAAGGCTCGAAAATATGATCCACGAATTCCTGGCTCATGCCCATGCCGTTGTCCCTGATGCTGAATTCATAATTGGCGTAACCGGCCGGGGCGCCGGATTTCTCTGTGATGCGCATGTTGATGGTGCCGCCTGCGCCGGTGTATTTTACCGCATTGCTGAGAAGGTTCAGGAGCACCTGGTTCAGCCGGAGCTTGTCGCAGCAAATGTCCTCGTCCAGGACATCTACCGTATCGATCTGCAGGTCAAGCTGCTTGGCATTGACATCCGCCTGGAGGATATTGCGCAGACCATGCAGGATATCCGGGAGGCTGCATGGCTTCTCCTCCAGATGGATCTTCCCGCTCTCAATATGGCTCATGTCCAGTACGTCATTGATCAGGCTCAACAGATGGTTGCCGGAGGTCATGATCTTCTTCAAATATTCCAGCACCTGTTCCTTCTGGTCAATGTGCGTGATGGCCAGGTTGGTAAAGCCTACGATGGCGTTCATGGGTGTCCGGATGTCGTGGGACATATTGGATAAAAATACGCTTTTGGCCTTGCTGGCCCTGTTGGCCTGTGAAAGGGCAGCTTCCAGCAGGTTGTTCTGTTCCATTTCCCTGCGGATCTCGCCGTCCACACTGCGGAAGCCCAGAACAATCCCAAGGCCGCCGTCGCCTGTGCCCACGCTTACCGCTTTCATCTGGAAATAGATGATCTCATCGCCCCTGCATTTCCGGTAATTTATGTAAAACAGCTTTTTGACTGCCAGTTCCCTTTTCAGGTAATCCAGGGAAACTGCCTGTCGCAGCATGTCCCTGTCCTCCTCGTGCACCCATTCCTGGATGTACTGCTCCATGCTCTCCTTCAGCGGGATTTCACCGTTGAAGATGCTGTTGATCCCCTTCCCGTCGTTCCGGATGGGCGTCACGCTGCCAGTATCGGGATTCACAAAGCACACAAGATTGAAATCTATGCTCAGCGCCTGAACCAGCTCCTTCTGCCGCCGCTCGTTTTCCTTCTCCTGGATTTTCCGGGCTGTGATATCCAGAAGGAAGCGCTGGCAAAAGAGCTCCCCGTTTTCTTCATAGAGCTTTATATTCCCCATGACATGAAGGAGCTCCCCGTTTTTGTGTTGTATGCGGTATTCAACGCTGACGCTGTCCCCTGCCTTTTTCAGAGTCCTGATGCATTCCATGAGCTTATCCCTGTCCGGCTCTATCACAGATGCCGCAATCAGGTCGAAGCCGTCCTCTATCAATTCCTCCTGTGTTTCGTATCCCAGGATCTTAAGCGCGGCCCTGTTTATGCTTATAATGCGGGAGCCGTCCATAGAATGGCACATTACGCCGCAGTCGATGGTGGTGAGTATGGTCTCCAGCGTCTGGTTCTTCTGAATGATCTCCTGCTCGTAAGCGCGCTCCTGTGTCACATCGATAGCCACTCCCACGGTTCCCATCACGCTGTTGTCGAGATCATACAGGGGTGACTTATAGGTCATGAGAGTCCTCATGCCGTCGCCGGCTTTTATGGTTTCCTCGGATACAAAGGTCCGCCTTTTGCTCATGACCTCATTCTCCGATTCTATGCAGGCGGGGTCATCCTGCTCCACATCCCAGATATAGGCGTGCCCGCGTCCCTGCACCTGCTGCCTGGTCTTGTTTACTGTCCGGCAGAAGCTTTTGTTAACCTTCTCGTGAATGCCGTTTTTGTCCTTATACCAGACCAGATTCGGGATGTTGTCGATTGTGGCTTCCAGATACTGGCTGGTCTGCCAGAAGTCCCTGCTCAGCTTGCATGTCCGCTGCCAGCCTGAGAAGCGGAACCTCACCGCAGCGTCCGGCATGGGGGTATTCCAGATATCGCAGATGCCGTAGATGTTATGAGGATGATATATGCTGTCGGTGCCGTCCGCAGCCTCCGCGGCTGCTGCCGGCAGGGTTTCTGCAAGCAGCCTAAGCTGCTCCTCATCTGCCAGCAGAATCACCTGGGCATCCTTCTTCCTGGCTGATGCCAGAAGCTGCAGAGTCTCCTTCCTATCCGCCGCATTCCTATCCGACAGGCTGACAATGATCACATCTGCCGCTGAGACCGCTGACGCCTCCGGTCTGGGGCTTTCAGAAAAGGAATGAGTAAAATGCTCCAGCGGGGGCTGTTCCTTTATGATTTCAAAGGCACGGCACGGGCAGCCTGTCAGATATATATGTAGGTGACATGCGTACATATCTGTTTTCCTCCATAATTGTATAAATTGTCTGATGTCTCTATTCTAACAATCCTGCAAATTTATGTCAATATCAGTGTGACGGATTAGAGCGTGTTTGCGCCCTGATCCGTTACCTGCTGTATCCCCGAGATATCGCTGTCGATCGCCATGGAAAAATTCGTGTAGTAGACTACAAAGCCGGGTTTTGCCCCTCCGGGTTTTTTCACATGCTTTTTCTGGATGTAGTCGATTTCCACCTTTTCCTGATCCCTGCCCCTGGAATAGTAGGCCGCAAGGCGCGCCGCCTCCTCAAAGGTCCGGTCGGGCAGCTCCTCCGCATTGCCCAGCTTTACCACCACATGGGAGCCGGGCAGCTTCTTCGCATGGAACCACCAGTCGTTTCCTGTGGCAAACCGGAAGGTGAGCTCGTCATTCTGGTAATTATTCTTTCCCACATACATGTGGAAACCGTCGCTGCTGATATAGTGATAGGGCTTACTGACATGCTTCTGCTTCTTAACGCCGCTCTTTCTGCGGATATAACCGCTTTCCGTGAGCTCCTCCCGGATCTCCGCGAGATCCTCCTCGTGGAGGGCGATGTCCAGAGCGGCTGAAATGGATTCCAGGTGGTCGATTTCTGACCTGACTTCCATAGTCAATTGAGACAGGGCCTCATAAGTGCGTTTCAGTTTGTTATATTTGTCGAAATATTTTTTTGCATTTTCTGTGGCGGTGAGAGTGGGATCCAGGGGGATGGCAATCGTTTCACCGGTATAATAATTCAGCGCTTCCAGGGTCTTTGCGCCGGGCTGTGCCCCGTAGCCGTAGGTATTCAACAGCTCTCCGTAGACCCGGTAGGTATCCCTCTTTTCCGTATCCTGCATCTGGCGCAGCTGCAGATCGTATTTTTTCACAGTGCGCTCCAGGGCCGTCTGAACCACATGGCGCAGGTCGGAGGACTTCTGGCGGATGCGTGTGAGAGTGCTCTTTTCCGCGTAATAGTGCTCCAGCAGTGCGGACATGGAGGTGTAGGGCACAAGGGAGTCCTCCCCTCCGCTGTACATGGTCAGGGGCAGGGCGGCAAACTCTACGGGCTTTTTGCCGGTGTAAGCGATATTGGGGGAGAAGCGTTCTTCCAGAACAATATTGACCATATTGGTAAATGCCTCAAACAGAGACCTGAAACCGGCCTCGTCCATAGCGGCGGTGGGCTGTTCCCCGTCGATCCCCGCTTCGTAACAGAGCTCCTGGGCCAGCACCGGGGAGATGCCTGTAAAGCTGCCGTAGAGCGCCTTGAAGGCAGGCTGCGGCCTGGCGGAAAGGACGGTGCGGAAGGTGTCGTAATCCGTGGACAGGGCGTCCAGCTTATTCTGTGTCTGTACCATGAAATAAGGTTTTCCCGGAAGCACCTCCCTGACAGAGCTGACAGCTGCGGAGACACGCCTGATACTGTCGATGACAGTGCCGTCATCATCGCAGAAAATAATGTTGCTGTGCTTGCCCATGATTTCTGTCACCAGTGTCTTGTGGCACAGATCGCCCATTTCATCCAGGTGTTCTATCTGGATCCGGACAATGCGCTCCAGGCCCGGCTGTGAGATGTCCGTGATCCGCCCGTTCTGCAGGTGCTTCCTGAGCAGCATACAGAAGTTGGGGGCGGTCATGGGGCTGGGCTTATTTTTCTCTGTCAGATAGATCAGCGGCAGCGACGCCCCCGCCGAGATGGACAGCCTTTTCTGCCCGGTGGGATGTTTTATGGTGAGCAGAAGCTCGTCCTCCTCCGGCTGGGCGATCTTGTAGAGCCGTCCCCCGATCAGCTCCCTTTTCATTTCCGATACTACGTTTGCTATGGTTACTCCGTCAAATGCCATGGTAAGCCCTCGATTCCCTGTTCAGTCTTCAGAGCGTGTTTGAAAAATGCTTTCCTTGGGATGTGCGTCACACTTTGTGGGATGCAAGCCCCGATTTGGGAGGCGTAGTGGGGCTACGTTGACCAAATTGGGGCGCCGCAGGCCGCGAAGTGGAACGTGCAGACCGAGGGAATGATTTTTCAAACACGCTCTAATGCTCATATGGAGTTAAGTATACCAGAATTCCCGGAGAAAGGGAATAAAATATTTTATTGATGAAAATTTATCTTTGTGGTAAAATGAAAATCATGGCAGAGTTTTTGCCGGAGCGACACGCTCCGGGATTGGAGCATTCATGATAAAAAGTATGACAGGCTTCGGCAGGTGTGAGACGGCCGAAAATAACAGAAGGATCACAGTGGAGATAAAATCGGTGAACCACCGGTACCTGGATGTGAATATCAGGATGCCGAAGGCGCTGGGGATTTTTGAGGCTGCGGTCCGGGCGGAGCTGAAGGATTACGTTTCCCGCGGCAAGGTGGATGTGTTCGTCCGCTATGAAGACTTCTCGGAGGGCCGCTCCACGCTGCATTATAATAAGGACGTGGCGGAGGGGTACTTAGGGTATCTGAAGCAGATGGCGGAGGGGCTTGGGCTGGAAAACGATGTCACTGTCTCTGTCCTGTCAGGGCTTCCCGAGGTATTTACCATGGAGGAAGCGGAGCTGGACGAGGAAGAAATCTGGAAGGAGCTGCAGAGGGCGGCGGCGGGAGCGGCCAGGCAGCTGGCGGACACCCGTATCGCGGAAGGGGAGCGCCTGAAGGAAGACCTTATCGGCAAGCTGGACGGGATGCTTGGGATTGTGGGGCGAATCTCGGAGAGGGCCCCGGAAATAGTGACAGAATATCGTAAGAAGCTGGAAGACAGGGTAAAAGAGCTTCTGGAGGATGCCTGTGTGGACGAGGGAAGGCTGCTGACAGAGGTAACGCTCTTTGCGGATAAGGCCTGTGTGGACGAGGAGCTTGTCAGGCTCCACAGCCATATTGAGTCTGCCAAAAGCTCCCTGCAGGAGGGCGGCGCAGTGGGCAGGAAACTGGACTTTATCGCCCAGGAGATGAACCGGGAGGCAAACACCATCCTGTCCAAGGCAAATGACCTGGAAATTTCCAATTATGCCATTGAGCTGAAGACGGAGATCGAAAAGGTAAGGGAACAGATCCAGAATATTGAATAGGAGCATCCTATGCTGATTCATATCGGGTTCGGGAATATTGTAAACACATCCAAGATCATCGCCATTGTAAGCCCCGAATCGGCTCCCATTAAGCGTCTGGTACAGAACGCCAAGGAGAAGGGCATGGCGATCGACGCCACCCAGGGGCGCAAGACGAAAGCCGTGCTGGTCATGGAGAACAGTCAGGTGGTGCTCTCCGCGCTGCTGCCGGAGACCATTGCCGGCCGCGTCCACACGGGGCAGGGGCCGGAAAGCGCCGGGGACGGCGATGAGGATGAAATATAAATTCAGGCGGAGATATACTTATTATGGAAAAAAAGGGAATACTGACAGTGATTTCAGGCTTTTCAGGAGCCGGTAAGGGTACGCTTGTGAAGGCCCTTTTACAGAAATATGACAATTACGCCCTGTCTGTCTCCATGACCACCAGAAAGCCCAGAGAGGGAGAACGGGACGGCGTGGAGTATTTCTTTACGGACAGGGAGCGTTTCGAGGAGACGATCCGGCAGGGCGGGCTGATAGAGTACGCCCAGTACTGCGATAATTATTACGGCACCCCCAGGGAGTATGTGGAGCAGCAGATGCAGGCGGGCAACAATGTGATCCTGGAGATTGAGATCCAGGGGGCACTGAAGATTAAGGAACAATTCCCCGAAAGCCTGCTGATTTTTGTCACGCCGCCCAGCGGGGAGGAGCTGAAGCGCAGGCTGGTGAGCCGGGGGACGGAGAGCGATGATGTGATCGCAAAGCGTCTCGCCCGCGCGGCAGAGGAATCAGAGGGCATGGAGTCCTATGATTATATTGTAGTGAATGATAAGCTGGAAGACTGTGTGGAGGAGCTCCATCAGCTGGTGGAGGCTTCCCGCAGGGCGCCCGTCAGAAGCAGGGTGTTTATCGAAGAAATCAGAAATGAATTAAAAGCGTTTGCGAAAGGAGAGCAATAATGTTACATCCGTCTTATTCCGATCTGATAAAGGTAGTAAACAGCGAGGTGGAGCCCGGTGAGGCGCCTGTGGTAAACAGCCGCTATTCCATTGTCATGGCGACCTCCAAGAGGGCCAGGCAGATCATTGCGGGGGAGGATCCCCTGGTGCCGTACAGGGGCGGGAAGAAGCCTCTTTCTGTTGCAATAGATGAATTGAATCAGGGCGCCATCAAGATAATAAGCGATGAGGAATAAACGGGGGCAGCTGGTTTTTGCCAGCTGCTTCCTTCATGACAACAGGAGGCCCCATATATGAAAATACTGTTTGTATCGCTGGGCTGCGACAAGAACCTGGCGGATACGGAAATGATGCTGGGGATGCTTAGGGACAGGGGATATTCCTTTACGGATGACGAGGAGGAGGCGGAGGCTGTGGTCGTTAACACCTGCTGCTTCATCGGGGACGCCAAGGAGGAGAGCATCCATGCCCTGCTGGAGATGGCGGAGCGGAAGGACAGCGGCCAGCTTAAGGCGCTGATAGCGGCGGGATGCCTGGCGCAGCGCTACCGGGAGGAGATCCAGGAGGAAATCCCCCAGGTAGACGCCATAGTCGGAACCATGGCCATAGAGGATATCGCGGATGCCCTGGAGGAAACGCTGGACGGGAATCCCAAAAACCATTACCGTGGGTTGGACGTCGCACCTCCGGCATACCGGAACAGGATTCTTACCACCGGCGGCCATTATGCCTATCTGAAGATTGCGGAAGGCTGTAACAAGCGCTGTACCTACTGCATCATTCCCAGGGTAAGAGGGGATTACAGAAGTATCCCCATGGAGGAGCTGGAGGCCCAGGCGGAGATTCTGGCGGCCCGGGGCGTGAGGGAGCTGATCCTGGTGGCCCAGGAAACTACCCTCTACGGTGTGGATCTGTATGGGGAAAAGCGCCTGCCCGGGCTGCTGCGCAGGCTGGCGCGGATAAGCGGCATCTACTGGATCCGGCTTCTGTATTGTTATCCTGAGGAGCTCACGGAGGAGCTTGTGGAGACGATCGCTGCAGAGCCCAAAGTCTGCCATTATCTGGATATTCCCATCCAGCATGCTTCCGACAGCGTATTGAGGCGCATGGGAAGGCGCACTACCCAGGAGGAGCTGCGGCGGCAGATAAAGGGGCTGCGGGAGCGTATCCCGGATATCTGTCTGAGGACGACTCTGATCAGCGGGTTCCCCGGGGAGACCCAGGAGGATTTCGAGGAGCTGTACCGGTTTGTCAACGAGATGGAATTCGACAGGCTGGGGGTGTTCCCCTACTCCCAGGAGGAGGACACGGTGGCGGCGGATATGCCGGATCAGATTGAGGAAGCCGTGAAGGAGGCCCGCAGGGATGAGCTGATGGAGCTGCAGCAGGCCGTGGCCTGTGACAGGGCGCAGGATATGATCGGCAAAGTGATGAACGTTATGGTGGAGGGAAAGGTGGCGGAGGAGGACGTGTACGTCACAAGGACTTACCGGGATGCGCCGAATGTGGACGGGTATCTGTTCTTAAATACAACCGCGAATCTGATGACAGGGGATTTCGTGAAGGCCCTTGTCACGGATTCCAACGAATATGATCTGATAGGTGAGGTATATCATGAGTAAGATGAATTTGCCCAATAAACTGACGATTTTCAGAGTGATACTGATTCTGCCCTTTGTGGCGTTCCTTCTGGGTAATTATCACGGGTGGGGCTGGTTTACGGCTGTTTTCGGCGGAATCAGGGAGTATGCGGACTACGTTGCCCTGGCAATCTTTGTGATCGCCAGCCTGACGGATCTGGCAGACGGCAAGATTGCCCGGAAATATAATCTGGTGACGAATTTCGGGAAATTTATGGATCCCCTGGCGGATAAGCTGCTGGTCTGCGCGGCTCTGATCGCTCTGACGGAAATGGGCAGGATCCCCTCCTGGGTGGTGATCATCATTATCAGCCGGGAATTTATCATCAGCGGCTTCCGGCTCATTGCCTCCGACAACCATGTAGTGATCGCCGCCAGCTACTGGGGGAAATTTAAGACTACCTTCCAGATGGTGATGATCTGCCTGATGCTGGTGAATAACGGCCATTTCCTGCCCGGTAATACGCAGGAGCTGCAGCTGGTAACCAATATTGTCATGTGGATCGCCCTGGCCCTGACGGTGATCTCGCTGGTGGACTATCTGATCAAGAATAAGGATGTCATGAAGGAACAGAAATAAGAATAAACAGAAATAAGAAAATACGGGACGCAGGGAAACGCAGGGGCGTGATCTGTCCGGCGCCGCCAGGGAGGGCCTGTGCGGAGAGCCTGTCTGCGGGAAAGAGAGGGAATGATGACGGTAGAACTGATCTGTGTGGGCACGGAATTGCTGCTGGGAAATATTGTAAACACCAATGCGGCCTATCTGGCGGAAAAATGCGCGGGGCTGGGGCTTTCCTGCTACTTCCAGACGGTGGTGGGTGATAACGCGGAGAGGCTCTCCATGGTGTTAAAGACTGCCATGGAGCGTTCGGACATTGTGATTCTCTCGGGCGGGCTGGGGCCCACGGAGGATGATCTGACGAAGGAAGTGGCGGCGGAGGTCTGCGGAAGGGAGCTGGTCATGCATGAGCCCAGCAGGCTCTGCATCCTGGAGTTCTTCGAGAAGCGGGGGACGGTTCCCACGGAGAATAACTGGAAGCAGGCCATGGTGCCCGTGGATGCCATTGTACTGGAAAACCGTAACGGCACGGCTCCCGGCGTGATCATTGAGACTGAGCAGGCAAGGGTGATCCTTCTGCCCGGCCCGCCCAACGAGCTGTACCCCCTGTTTGAGGAGAGTGTAGAGCCTTATCTCAGGGCCCTGACCCCCCAGGTCATCTGTTCCCAGACTGTGAAGATCTGCGGGCTGGGCGAGAGCAGGGTGGAGACCATGGTGAAGGATCTGATCGATGCGCAGACCAATCCCACCATCGCCACCTATGCCAAGACGGGGGAGGTTCATATCCGCGTCACTGCCGCGGCGGAGGATGCGAAAGCCGCAGGAAGGCTGATCAAGCCTACCGTAAAGGAGCTGAAAGCGCGTTTTGGGAACGATATTTACACTACGGAGGAGGAGACGACCCTGGAAAAGGCGGTGGCGGATCTGCTGGTCGCCAATGACCTGTCTCTGACCTGCGCGGAGTCCTGTACAGGGGGCCTGCTGTCGGGACGGATCATCAATGTACCCGGGGTGTCGGAGGTCTATAAATCAGGTTATGTCACATACTCCAACAAGGCAAAGCGGAGGCTGCTGGGGGTGAAAAAGTCTACCCTGCAGAAGCACGGCGCTGTCAGCGGGCAGGTGGCGGAGGAGATGGCCAGAGGAGCAGCCCTGGCTGCCAAGGCGGACGTGTCCGTGGCGGTCACAGGGATCGCGGGGCCCGACGGCGGCACGGAGGAGAAGCCCGTGGGACTGGTGTATATAGCCTGCTGCGTAAAGGGAAAGACTACGGTGAAGGGGTATCAGTTCAGCGGAAACCGCAGTAAGATCAGGGAATCCGCGGTGTCTGCGGCGCTGTCCCTGATGCGGGGCTGCATACTGGAATACTTCAGTAAAGTGACTTTCGGGAAAAAGGATTAAACCGGCGGATCAATCAGACAGATTCCCGAGATGTTACAGGTACGGGAAATCACAGCAAAGGAAGCCATGTAACATATGAAGAAAAGCGGAAGACAGAAAACCGGAGGCCAGAAAACCGGAGGTCAGAAAACCGGAAGACAGAAGATCGGGCTGTCCCAAAGGCAGGAGTTTTTTCTGGTTCTGTTCCTTTTGGCAGCCGGCATCTTTATAAGGGCGTTCCACTTTGGAATGTCGCCGGTGGGAATCCATCAGGACGAGGCCATGACCGCGGTGGACGCACTGGCGCTTTCCAGATACGGCACAGACCGGTACGGGATGCGCTTTCCCGTGCACTTTACGGCGTGGACAGGCAGCCAGCAGAGCGCGCTGCTGGCTTACTGTATGGTGCCCTTTATCAGGTTTTTCGGCTTTTCGACGGTGACGATCCGGCTTCCTATGCTGGTAGTGAGCAGCCTGGGGCTTCTGGCGCTGTACTTTCTGGGGAAAAATCTGGGCGGCGTCAGGACGGGGCTGATCCTGCAGGCTTTGGGGGTAATCTGCCCCTGGCACTATATGCAGAGCAGATGGTCCTTTGACTGTAATATGTTCCCCCATATGTTTTTGTTCGGCGTGTGCTTCCTGCTGGGGGGACTGAGGAAGAAATGGATGCTCTATCTGTCCATGGCTTTTTTCGCGCTCTGCTGTTACAGCTATGGAGTGGCAGATTATTCCGTGCCTCTTTTCCTGCTGGTGGCGGCAGTCTGGCTGCTGAGGCGGAAGCTGCTCCGGCTGGGGGAGCTGATGATCTGCTTCTGTATTTTTACGGCGCTGGCGCTGCCGGAATATCTGTCCATGCTGCTTACTATGCTGGGAAAGGATTCCATTGAGACGCCGTTATTTACCATCCCCTCCTTTTTGGAGAGCTTTCGCGGAAATGATATCCTGCTCACCAACTTTTCCTGGGAACAGCTCTGGAAGAATATAGTATCCACAGTCACGGTGGTCTGGGGCAGCGGTGACAGGAGCGCCACCAATACCATAGTCCGTTTCGGCCCGGTCTATTATCTGACGGTGGTTTTTTTCTTCATTGGTATGGGGATGCTGGCCGGGCGGCTGCGGGGGAGCAGGGCTACCTGCGGAAAGGGCTGGCGGCCTGATAGGGAAGCAGCGACTGCCAGACCGGGTTGCGGCGGGGAAGAAGACGCCGGAAAGAGCCGGAGGAATGACAGCCAGGCTGCCGTCCCGGAACAGAGGGAAACAGCTTGTGCGCTGCTTCTGTTCTGGCTTATCATGGGAATCTGGGTGGGCCTGATCACAAGGGAAGTGACGATCAACCGTATCAATGTGATCTTTTACGCGGTTCTCGCTGCGGCGGCCCTGGGGATTGGGTGGTGTTTGGACAGGTGGAAGCTGCTGTTTCTGCCCATAGGAGCATATTATGGCATTTCCGCCCTGCTCTTTGCCGGAACGTATTTCGGCACATGGGCGGATGTCAGTCGGATTTACTATTTTGATCCTTATGTGCAGGCTTTGGAATATGCAAAGGAGCTGGCATGTGATGCTTATTATATTACCCCGGATCCCCAGGGGGAGGGCGTTAATGCCGTGGGCGAAATCCTGACCCTGTACTGCCATGAGATCGACGCCCTGTATTATCAGGGGATCAGCAATGAGCAGGAGGGTGTGGAATACCTGCCTTTTCAGGAGAGATACCATTTTACGGAGGTGTCGGAGGAGCTTCTGGCGGAAAACGAGGGGAAGCGGGCAGTGTATTTGATCAATGCAAAATCCCTGTCTCTTTTCGACGGGGAGAAGTATGAGATTACTTCCTTCTATGACAGTTACTTTGTGATCCAGGAGAAATGAAGCATGAGGCCGCAAAGGCAGGACGGGGGAGGCGTATGAAAAAGGTTATTCTGGTGTTATTGACATTTGTACCGATTCCAGCAGGGTATCTGGTGAACCTTTTCCTCCCTGTCCCGATGGTCGGAGCACTGGCATATTATGTGATACCGCTGATCGTCCTGGCTTTCTGGTTCTGGCTGGGAGGCTGTTATGCCAAAACGGGCTGGGGCGCGGTGCGGTCTGTGCTGACTGGCAGCGTATCCGGGATTCTGTCCCTGGCGCTGTATCTCTGGCAGTTCTGGATCCAGAGTGATGAGACCAGGAATTTGGCCCTGGCAGGACTTTCGCAGATGTATGCCTCTGCCGCACCGGCTTATCTGACCGCCAGGCTGGCAATCCTGTTTGAAGCCAGGCCGGATTACGCCGGGAAGGCCGCCATGACTGCCCTGCAGGTAATCTCCCTTATTCTTATGATGGCTGTTTTTACGGCCGGGTATCTCCGGGGGAGGGAACGGATAGCTTGAATCAGAGTGTAAAGGATGGATTGGGCCATATGAGATAATCATAATGCTATTTTATGAAATTACGGTCGGATTTCCTTGCGGAAAGACATTTTGTATGGTACACTTTATTTGTCTGAATCTTCGTATGATATTTTGCTCAGTCCAGAGCAGGCGCCGCCCGTGAGGCGCCGTTAAGATATTCCGGCATATCGCCACAGGTTTCAGCGGAAAATATAAAATGGAGGAGGGATTCTTTAAGGGAGTTTTATGGTGCATATAAAATGTTATAGTAAAAATGTAAGAAATGATTGACAAAAACGAACGGATGTTTTATTCTATAACTAATCAGAACGTCTGTTCCTGCAAAAAGGAGAATTGAACATGGAAAAAAACGAAAAACTGAAAGCATTAGATGCGGCACTCAGTCAGATTGAGAAACAGTATGGCAAGGGGGCGGTGATGAAGCTGGGGGATCCTGCCAACCAGATGAATGTTGAGACAATACCCACCGGTTCCCTGAGCCTGGATATAGCGCTGGGGCTGGGCGGTATCCCCAAGGGAAGGATTGTGGAGATTTACGGCCCGGAATCCAGTGGTAAGACCACCGTAACACTGCATATGATCGCGGAGGTACAGAGAGCAGGGGGTATTGCGGGTTTCATTGACGCGGAGCACGCACTGGATCCCGTGTATGCCAAGAACATAGGCGTGGATATTGACAATCTTTATATCTCCCAGCCGGATAACGGGGAACAGGCATTGGAGATCACAGAGACCATGGTCCGTTCCGGTGCCATCGATATTGTAGTGGTGGACTCCGTTGCAGCCCTGGTTCCCAAGGCGGAGATTGACGGTGATATGGGTGATTCCCATGTGGGGCTCCAGGCTCGTCTGATGTCCCAGGCGCTCCGCAAGCTGACTGCTGTCATCAGTAAGTCCAACTGTACGGTAGTGTTCATTAACCAGCTGCGTGAGAAGGTGGGTGTTATGTTTGGCAGCCCTGAGACCACCACCGGAGGCCGGGCATTGAAATTCTATTCCTCTGTGCGCATGGATGTGCGCCGTATAGAATCTCTGAAGCAGGGCGGTGAAGTAATCGGGAACCGCACCCGTGTGAAGGTTGTGAAAAATAAGATAGCGCCACCCTTTAAAGAGGCGGAATTTGATATTATGTTCGGTGAAGGTATCTCCAGGGAGGGAGACATCCTGGATCTTGCCGTCCAGATAGATGTGATCGTCAAGTCCGGCGCATGGTATGCTTATGACGGGAATAAGATTGGCCAGGGGCGCGAGAATGCGAAGCAGTTCCTGCGGGAGCATCCTGAGATCTGTGAGGCGGTCAGCCAGAAGGTGCGGGCACATTACGGCTTCGGCGGGGAGGCTAAGGCGGATGAGACGGCCCTGAAGCAGGATACGGCAAAGGCTCCGGCAAAAGCGGGCAGGGAAGGAAAAGAGGGCAAAGAAGTAAAGGAAAGCAGAGAAGCAAAGGAAAGTAAGGAAGCAAAGGAAATTAAGGAATCAAAAGAAAGTAAAGAGGGCAAATAAACCCGCAGGGAAAAGAAGCCTGCGGAAAAGTGGAGGCTGAGTGACGATTGGTATGAGAGTAACGAGGCTGGAAGAATTAACCAGATCGCGCAGCAGGGTATATATAGAGCAGGAACCCGCATTTGTATTATACAAGGGCGAGATGCGCGCTTATCATATACGGGAGGGTGAGGAAATTGCCCGGGAGGATTACGATGAGATTATGGGAAGGGTGCTTCCCAAACGGGCCAGGCTTCGTGCGATGCATTTATTACAGGGTCGTGATTATACGGTAAAACAGCTGCGGGATAAGCTGCGGGAGGGATGCTACCCGGAGGAAATTATTGAACAGGCGTTAGATTATGTTGCAGGGTATCATTACACGGATGATCTCAGGTATGCGGAAGCTTTTATATCCGACCATGAGGCATCCAGAAGCAGGATGAGGATAGAGCAGGATCTCCTGAACAGGGGGATTGATAAGCTTACGCTGGAAGAGGCATGGCGGCAGTGGGAGCAGAAAGGCGGTGTGCAGGACGAGGGAGCGATGATCGGGCGTCTTCTGGATAAACGGCATTACGACCCTGAGACGGCGGGCAGGAAGGAACAGCAGAAGGCATACGGTTTCCTGATGCGCAAGGGATTTTCCCAGGATGCCATCCGCAGGGCGCTCCGGGCCGACTGTTTCCAGACGCAGGATTGCTGATGATTTACGATATTTTTCACACCCGCGCTATCGTGAGGCGTTTTCATGCGGCTTTTACGGTTTACACCTTTTATAACCTTTTTATAACCTGGAATTGCGAGTTGTACTTGACAATACATTGAATTAAGTTTAAAATTTAAGTGTTGTGAATTGCTTGTTAGAATGTTTTCAGTCCTTTTGGACAAGTACATACATTCTATGAAGGCCGCGGGCTGCACAGCAGAATGCGGTCAAAGTGTACAATGAAAATTAAATAAGGAGGTGCTCCTGTAAGATGCTTATCTATGTAATTGTTGCATTGGTCAGCATCCTTGTTACGGCTGTTGCTACCACCCTCATTGTATCTGCTTATCAGAAAAAGGCAGCTGCATCGACAGTGGGGAATGCGCAGGAGAAGGCAAGGGAGATTATTGATGAAGCTCTGAAGGCTGCGGAGACAAAGAAGCGCGAGTCGCTGCTTGAGGTAAAGGAAGAGTCCATTCGCACAAAGAATGAATTGGACAAGGAAATCAAGGAACGCAGGGCGGAAGCCCAGCGCTATGAGCGCAGAGTCCAGCAGAAGGAAGAAAACATCGATAAGAAGGCAGATGCAATTGAGAAACGGGAAGCCAGCCTGGCGTCCAGGGAAGAGTCCATCAACAAGATGAAGGATGAGGTTTCCAAATTAAATGAGCAAAGGCTGCAGGAACTGGAAAGAATTTCCGGGTTGACCTCTGAACAGGCAAAAGACTACTTATTGAAAATTGTTGAAGATGAAGTAAAACATGAAACGGCTGTGATGATCAAGGAAATGGAGAGTCGCGCCAAAGAAGAAGCAGACAAAAAGGCGAAGGAGTATGTGGTGTCGGCCATCCAGAGATGTGCTGCTGATCACGTGTCTGAGACGACCATCTCCGTCGTACAGCTTCCAAATGATGAGATGAAGGGCAGGATTATCGGCAGGGAGGGACGCAATATCCGTACACTGGAGACCATGACGGGTGTTGACCTGATTATCGATGATACCCCTGAGGCAGTTATTCTGTCGGGCTTTGACCCCATCCGTCGTGAGGTCGCAAGAATTGCTCTTGAGAAGTTGATCGTTGATGGACGTATCCATCCTGCCAGGATTGAAGAAATGGTAGAAAAGGCTCAGAAGGAAGTCGAGATTATGATCAAGGAGGAAGGTGAAGCCGCTACACTGGAGGTCGGTGTGCATGGTATCCATCCTGAACTTGTGAAGCTTCTGGGCAAGATGAAATTCCGGACAAGCTATGGTCAGAATGCGCTGAAGCATTCCATAGAGGTAGCACAGCTGTCAGGACTGCTGGCTGCCGAGATGGGGCTGGATGTCAGACTTGCAAAGCGTGCAGGCCTGCTTCATGATATCGGTAAGTCTGTTGACCATGAGATGGAAGGATCTCATATTCAGCTCGGTGTGGAGCTTTGTAAGAAATATAAGGAGAATTCTATAGTCATCAACGCTGTAGAGTCTCATCATGGCGATGTGGAAGCCACATCCCTTATCGCATGTATTGTCCAGGCCGCAGATACTATTTCTGCTGCAAGGCCGGGTGCCAGAAGAGAGACTCTGGAGACCTATACCAGCAGATTAAAACAGTTAGAAGAAATAACAAACAATTTCAAGGGTGTAGACAAATCTTTTGCTATTCAGGCAGGTCGTGAGGTTCGTGTAATGGTAGTGCCGGAGCAGATTACAGATGCCGATATGGTTCTGCTTGCCCGTGATATTTCAAAACAGATTGAGGCTGAATTGGAATATCCCGGACAGATCAAGGTAAATGTGATCCGTGAGAGCCGCGTGATTGATTATGCGAAGTAGGTTTTGATGTTTTTGCTTGAAAATTTCATATGGATGAAAACCGCTGTGTGATTGCACAGCGGTTTTTTTAATTTCCCTCTTGTTTCTTGCGGGAAGTTATAGTATTATATTTCAGGTGTATGATTGTATACTATAATCCAATGGATGAAAACAGCTCTGGATGTCCCGTCAGGGAGGGTTCAGGAGGGAAAGGCGTGGTTGTAAAATGAAAGCGTATCAGGAATTGAGCAGGGAAGAATTGCTGTCATTGAAGGCGGAATTGGAAAAGGAGTATGAGGATGCGAAGGGGAAGGGACTGAAGCTGGACATGTCCAGAGGTAAGCCCTCCATAGCACAGCTGGATCTGGCACGCGGTTTTTTTGATGTACTGACTTCCGAGAGCGATATGAAGGATGAGAGCGGAGTGGATGTGCGTAACTATGGCGCTCTGGACGGTATTCCCGAGGCCAAGAGGCTGATGGCGGATATTATGGGAGTACCGGTGGACAATGTGATTGTCTGTGGCAATGCCAGCCTGTTTATCATGTATGATACTATTTCCCGTTCTGTGACGCATGGCGTAATGGGCAGTACTCCCTGGTGCAAGCTGGATAAGGTGAAATTCCTCTGCCCTGTGCCGGGATATGACAGGCATTTCGCAATCACAGAGCATTTTGGCATTGAGATGATCAATATACCCATGACGCCCCAGGGGCCGGATATGGATCTGGTGGAAAAGCTGGTCAGTGAGGATGCCAGCATTAAGGGTATCTGGTGCGTGCCCAAGTATTCCAACCCCCAGGGTTATACCTATTCAGACGAGACCGTGAGGAGATTTGCGGCGTTGAAGCCCGCGGCTGAGGATTTCAGGATATATTGGGACAATGCTTATGCGGTGCATGATCTGTATGACAACGGCGGGGATAATTTGCTGGAAATCTTTACGGAATGTGAGAAGACGGGTAATACCGATATGGTTTTTGAATTCTGTTCTTCTTCCAAGATCAGCCTGGCCGGGGCAGGGATTGCAGCGGTGGCGGCATCCAGGGCAAACCTCGATTTTATGAAGAAAAGTATGACGATCCAGACCATTGGCTATGATAAGGTAAACCAGCTCCGCCACACCCGCTATTTTAAGGATATAGACGGAATCAGAGAACATATGAGAAAGCATGCGGAACTGCTCCGGCCTAAATTTGAGGCGGTACTGGCGGTACTGGACAGGGAGCTGGGCGGGCTTGGCATCGGTACCTGGACGAGGCCTAACGGAGGTTATTTTATCTCCTTTAACACCATGGAGGGCTGCGCAAAGGCTATTGTGGCAAAGTGCAGGGAAGCAGGCGTGGTGCTGACCGGCGCAGGTGCTACCTTCCCTTATGGGAAGGATCCGGAGGACAGCAATATCCGTATTGCGCCCTCTTTCCCCACTCCTGAGGAGATGGCAATGACTACGGATCTGTTCGTACTCTGCGTGAAGCTGGTGAGCATTGAAAAACTGTTAAACGCATAGTGTGAGAAGAATAGCCGGGAAATGTCCAAAACACGGCATTTCTCATCCGAAATTGAGATGCTGTGACACACAGCCCAAGGAAAGCATTTTTCAAACACACTCTGGCGGCAGATGCCGGGGGGGTTATCATAAAGGAAAAGGAGGCCATTGCTTTGGCAGAATATAAGAGATTGAAAAGGGATCTGGTGGCAAAGGGTGTTATCATAGATTATTATCAGGATACCATGCTGATCCCTAATGGGAATACGGCAAAGTGGGATCTGATAGACCATAAGGGGGCTGCTGCAGTGGTGGCCGTAAGGGAGGACGGAAAGCTCTTAATGGTGCGTCAGTATCGTAACGCGCTGGAGAGGGAGACTCTGGAAATTCCCGCAGGCGGTTTAAACGGGAGAGAGGAGCCCACCATGGATGCGGCAAGGCGTGAGCTGGAGGAGGAAACAGGCTATACCTGTGGCAGCATGGAGCTGCTTAATTCCATATATACCACAGTAGCGTTCTGCAATGAAAAGATTGACATCTATCTGGCTAGAGGATTGCAGAAGGGCAGGCAGCATCTGGACGAGGATGAATATCTCAATGTGGAGGCGCATTCTCTTGAGGAGCTGAAGCAGATGATCTACGATTGCAAAATCCAGGATTCAAAGACTATCTGTGGAATCCTTACCTATGCGTCAAAGTATGGGACAGACTGCTGATTATCTGTGCCGGATTATGGGAAATAACTGCGATCAGAGCGGCAGAAAAGAGCTTCTGAAATGGGAGGGCCATTTTAGGAGCTTTTTTGCATCCTTACAATTTTGTAAGCAGGGACAATTTGGGGAGATATTGTGGTATACTACTCTCATCCGGCAGGGAGGGGTGTTTACACACGCTCTTGAGCAGCGCAGAAATGAGGTTAAAAATGCAAAGGCTTTTACTTCTCGAAGACGATATCAGCCTGATTGACGGGTTGATGTATTCTCTGGAAAAAAACGGATTTGGGGTGGAGGTGGCCAGGACCATAAGGGAGGCCGAGAATTTCCTTTCCCGGGAAGATTTTGTGCTGTACCTTTTTGATGTAACTCTGCCGGATGGAAATGGGTTTCGGCTGTGCGAGAAGCTGCGGGAGGCGGGGGACAGTACGCCGATCATATTTCTGACGGCATCGGATGAAGAGACAAGTGTGATCCGGGGGCTGGACTGTGGTGGGGATGATTATATTACGAAACCATTCAAGCTGGGGGAATTGTGTTCGCGTATCAGGGCGCTTCTGCGGCGCAGCGGACAGAATGCAAAGGAGGATGTGCTGCGAAGCGGGGAGATAATGATAAACCTGGCGGAGGGAAGGGTCACTCTCAAAGGCCGGAGCGTTGACCTTACAGGCGCAGAATTCCGGCTGCTCTGTCTGTTTATGAGAAACAGGGGCAGGGTGCTCACCCGGACGACAATCCTCGATAAGATGTGGGACGGATCTGGAAACTTTGTAGATGACAATACGCTTTCTGTGTATGTGCGCCGCCTGAGGGAGAAACTGGAGAAGGATCCGTCCATGCCGGAGTATTTAAAGACGGTGCGGGGAGTGGGGTACAAGTGGGATTTATAAAGAAGGGGGCCGAATACTAATGGATTTTTTATATGAAAGACAGTCTCGCAGATTCTGGCTCTTTCTGGTATTGTTTTGCGTCGTGCAGGTCTGCGCGATGGCCTGCGCCGGAATGCTTCAGGCCTGGAGTGCCAGACGGATTCTGACGGAGCGTGAGGCAGGGGCTGCATCTTATCTGTTGGAAAAGGAAATTCCACCCGGGCTGATCGCCGCCGCCTGGAACCAGACAGAGATTACGGTGGAAGGCAGGGAATTACTGGAAAGGATCGGGCATACGGAGCAAAACTGCAGCTATTTACTGCTCCTTGCTGGACAGACCTCTGTTCCGGCTATTCTGTTTCTGACGGTGGAGGGGATACTGTTTTCCACGGTACTTCTGTCTGCCGCGGGAATCTTCCTACAGAGGCGGGAGAGGGTTTATGAGAAGGCAGAGCAGGTGGTGGGGCAGTATGCGGAGGGACGGCTTGAGAACCGGCTTTATGGAGGGGAGATGTCTGCGGGAAGCCATCCCCGGGAGAGCGGGACGTCTGCGGGCAGCCATCCCCGGGAGAGCGGGCCGGCCTCCGGAGCCTGCCTGCCCAAGGGAGAGTCGGGAGCGCTCTGCCGCCTGTTTGGTCAGGTAGAACAGCTGGCGTTATCCCTTCAGGCCAGGGGAGAGGCCGAGCACAGGTCGAAGGAATTTTTACAGGAAATGATATCCAATATTTCCCATCAGCTGAAGACACCGCTGGCGGCCCTGGAAATGTATATGGAAATCCTGTCGGAGGATGCGGAAGATGTGGAGACTGTGAGAAAATTTTCCGCAAAATCCATGGCTTCCCTGGAACGGATGGAACAGCTGATACAGTCCCTGCTGAAAATGGCGCGTCTGGACACGGGGAATATTGTCTTTGAGAAAAGGAGATGCCCGGTGAGGGAGATTGTGGTACTGGCGTTGGGAGAGCTGCGGGAGAGGGCCGGGCGGGAGGAAAAGGAAATCCTGGTGGAAGGGTCACCGGAGGAAGAGATTTCCTGCGATCCGGGTTGGACAAAGGAGGCGGTGGAAAACCTGGTCAAGAATGCCCTTGACCACACAAAAAGGGGTGGGATCATACGTGTTACCTGGAAGCGTTCGCCGGCTTTTCTGCGCCTGACGGTGGCGGATGACGGGCGGGGAATTGCACCGGAGGACATTCATCACATATTCAAGCGGTTTTACCGCAGCAAAAGCTCCAGCGACAGGCAGGGGGCAGGACTGGGACTTTCCCTTGCAAAGGCTATTATCGAGGGGCAGGGTGGAAACCTGTCCGTGGAAAGCAGCCCGGGGAAGGGAAGCGCTTTTCATATTTCCTTTTTTGATCTTTGAACACCCTTATTCAATGTCAAAGAGCTCATCAAACGAGATTTGAAAGTTGGGGAACATGACAAGCTGTAAATCATCTTTATTTTGTTCTGTGACGGTTTTATAAAGATATGGATAAGCAGTATCGTCACTGTCTCAATCAAACATATAAATTTCGACTTGTTTTTTACGCCAGTCAACAATCCAATATTCAGAAACGCCGACTTTACAATATACCTGCATTTTCTCATTCCGGTCTCGCATATTGCAGATGACAGATGCATCAGGTATGACCATTTTATCATCATTTTCGCGCCACTGATATTGCACACTGCCTCCAAATACACGGCACAAGCTGTCTTTGATCTGGCTGCCTATTTTGATGACAAAATTATGGATCACCAAAACAGCGGTTTCGCGCACAGCGGCCTCGGGTTTGTCACGCAAAAGACGCGTGAAAACGCCTCGCGGTGGCGTGGGTGTGAAAAGTATCCTCTCCCACCCTTACGAAACTGTAAGCTGTAATTCACCGGGATGTAAGGCCGGAATGATATGCTTTTCCTGTACACGGCAGACAGATGCAGGGTATAGGAAGGATAAGGGTAATAAACAATGGAAATTTTAAAGGTGGACAATTTAAGAAAGGCCTACGGGAGCGGCGAGGCAAAGGTGGAAGCGGTGAGGGGCGTCAGCTTTTCCATGCAAAAGGGCGAATTCGGGGCCATTGTAGGGGTGTCCGGTTCGGGGAAAAGCACGCTGCTGAACTGCATCGGCGGCCTGGACGACGCGGATTCCGGAAAGGTATTCCTGAACGGCAGGGATATCCTTGCCATGGGAGAGAATGAGCGCACCGTTTTCCGCAGGCAGAATATCGGCTTTATTTTTCAGTCCTTTCATCTCATACCGGAGCTGGATGTGGAGCAGAATATTATTTTCCCTCTGTTGCTGGATCATCGGAAACCGGACAGGGAGCGCCTGGAGGAAATCCTAGAGGTGCTGGGACTGCAGAACAGGCGCAGGCATCTGCCGGGGCAGCTTTCCGGTGGGCAGCAGCAGCGTGTGGCTATTGGCAGGGCGCTGATCACAAGGCCTTCCCTGGTTCTGGCCGACGAGCCCACGGGAAATCTGGATTCCCAGAGCAGCCAGGACGTGATGGACCTGCTGTGCAAAGCGTCCAGGCATTACCAGCAGACGGTGCTGATGATCACTCACAATATGGATCTGACTTTCGTGGCGGACAGGGTGTTCCGGGTGACGGACGGGACGCTGGAGGAGCTGGGAGGTGCGCGGCAATGAGAGATTATCTGGATTTAGTTAAGGTTTCCGCGAAGCAGCATAAAAGACAGAGCAGGATGACCAGGCTTTGTATTGTCCTGGCGGTGTTCCTGGTCACAGTGATCTTCAGTATGGCGGATATGGAAATGCGTTCCCAGATGGCCCAGGCTGTGAAAAGCGACGGGAGCTGGCATGTGGGGTTTGGTGTGGACGAAGAACAGGGGGCGCTGCTGGCGGCCAGGCCGGAGGTAGAGAAGATGGCGCGCTACGGCTCCCTGAATTATCATCTGCAGGACGGTTATCTGTTGGGCAGTTTTGAAACGGGGATCTGCGGGTTTGACAGGGAGCTTCTGGATATCTTCCCGGCGGCAGAGATCATAGAAGGGGATTTCCCGAAAAATACAGGCGAAACAGTCATAAATGAGCTGGCAGGGATCAAGCTGGGGCTGGGAATCGGGGATACGGTGACCCTTACAACGCCTCAGGGAGAACAGCGGGAGTATCGGATCACCGGGATCGCGAAGGATACGGCTTTGACGGCGCAGCATGACGCCTGCATGATGTTTCTGAATCTGGAGGATTTCGGGCAGCTGTACCGGGAGGATACGGGGGAGGCCAGGGAACTGGTGGCTTTCGTAGTCTTCCACCCTTTCTGCAATATCCAGAAGGCCACGGAAGAAATCTGCGGGAGGCTTGGCATCGGGCAGGATATGGTGCGTCAGAATGTGAAGGTGCTTGCTTTAATGTTCCAGAGCCGGGATCCGTATATGATGGGCTTTTACTTTGTGGCGGCGATTCTGGCGGCCTTGGTCATGATAGCGGGGATTTTAATGATCACCTCCAGCATGAACAGCAATATTGCCCGGCGGACGGAATTCTTCGGAATGCTGCGCTGTCTGGGGGCAACGGGAAAACAGGTCGTCCGGTTTGTGCGAAAGGAAGCCCTGGACTGGTGTAAAAGCGCTGTCCCGGCGGGGACTCTGGTGGGAGTGGCCGTGACCTGGAGCCTGTGCGGAATGCTGCGGATCCTGAGCCCCGGCCTTTTTGACGGGATGCCGGTCCTGGGGCTCAGCCTCCCGGGAATGGGGGCGGGGGCCGTCACAGGCCTGGCTACCGTCCTCCTGGCAGCGAAAAGGCCCGCCAGGCGTGCGGCGGGGGTGTCTCCTCTGACAGCAGTGTCAGGGAATGCGGGAACCGTACAGGCGGCAAAGAGGGCTGCCAATACGCGTTTCTTCCAGGTGGATACGGCCCTGGGGGTGCATCATGCCGCCGGGAGCCGGAAGAATTTCCTCCTGGTCGCAGGTTCTTTTGCATTCAGCATCATCCTGTTCCTGTCCTTCAGCACGGCCATTGACTTTATGTATCATGCTATCACGCCGCTGCGGCCCTCCGCGCCGGATTATTATGTATACAGCGCAGATACCTCCAACTCCATTCCCGGGGAGCTTGCGGCGCAGCTTGGGGAATATCCTTATGTGAAACGTGCTTTCGGGAGAAGCTGCGGGGAAGCTGTCTGGCAGACGGAAGACGGACAGCGGCCTCTGACGGTCATCTCCTATGACGGGCAGCAGTTCCAATGGGCAAAAAGGGATCTGTTGGAGGGGAGTTTTCGGGACGCCGCAGAGGGCAGGGGGCTTTTGTTTGCCTATCACGAGGGAAGCCCAGCCATTGCGGGAGACTGTGTTTCCATAGTCTGCGGGGAACGCAGCTTTGAGATACCTGTGGCGGGAATCCTGGGCGATGTGCCCTTTTCCTACGGGGCGGACAGGAATGCAGGAAGCGGCGGGGAGCTCGCAATCTGCTCCGAAGGCCTGTTCCGGGAATTGTTCGGGGAGGAGGGGTATGCGGTGCTGGATGTACAGTTCACCCCTGGGGTTACGGACGCCCAGGTTCTGGAGCTGCGCCGCAGGATAGAATCCGGCTGCGGGGAAGGGATTGCCTTCTCCGATAAAAGGATCAGTAACCGGGAGGTGAAGGGGGCAGGCTATTCCCTGGCTGTGTTTCTGTATGGATTCCTGGCAGTCATCGCCCTGATCGCCTTCTTCAATATCATGAACTGCATTGCCATGAGCGTGTCCGCAAGAATGCGGGAATACGGAGCCATGCGGGCAGTGGGCATGACGGCGCGCCAGCTGGTCAGGATGGTGCGGGGGGAGGCGGTGACGTATACGATCAGCGGTGTTTTGCTGGGATGCCTGGCAGGGCTTCCTCTAAACAGGCTGTTGTTTTCCGCCCTTGTCACAGAAAGGTGGGGTGATGCCTGGGAGCTGCCGGGAAGGGAGCTTCTCATCATCCTGGCGGTCATGGCCTGCGCCGTCTGCCTGGCAGTACGCGGGCCTGCGAAGCAGATCCGGAGGATGAGTGTGGTGGAGACCATCGGGACACAATGAAACTTCAGGGAGCATATGCCTTTTCTTTTTGGCTAAATAGTTGACCGTTATCATTTGGCGCTTCGGATCCACAATCCAGTATTCCCGAACACCGTAGTTTTTATAGTAGTATGCCTGCCGAATATAATCATCTGACGGACTGTCGGGAGAAACAATTTCAATGATGAAATCCGGGGCGCCATTACAGCGATTTTCGTCCAGCTTGTCTTTATCGCACATAATCATGATGTCGGGCTGGACATGTAATATACTTGCCTGTCAAATACCTCGGCCCTGGCGTCTTCCGGGAGCCCTTCATATTGCTCCAGAGTGGTTATTTGAGGTTGTGGCCGTAATGCCGGCATGGATAACACTTCATAGAGTACAATAAGGAATCGAAAGCAAGACTTGCGAAGCACCCTGATATATTATATAATTACAATATTACAACAACTTGATATCGAAAGGATGATTCATTGGTTATACCTTTTTGAAGGTCTAAGGGCGGAAAGAACAAAATGCGGGAAATACAAAATTCCGTACATAGGATAACAGGACAGGGGATATGTGAAAGAAGGGCAGGAAATGAAAGAGAAGGGTGAGAAACTGGGATTTCGGAGGATTGCAGTGGGAGTGGCAGGGCTAGTTATTGTGATTGCCGCAGGAATCAGCCTGATTGTTTTTACAGGGCAAAATAGGGAGACGGCGCAGTCTCAGGAGGGGCAGGCAGTCGATGAACCGGCGCAGTCTCAGGAGAAGCAGGAGGTCATTTTATGGGTGATGAGAGCTTCTCCTATGTTGAAGGAATGTGTCGGAAATTTCAACAGGGGCGATCATGGGTATCGGGTGATGATCCATGAGTGCTACAGCGAAGAACAGAACGTGTCCTGGGAGGATGCCCTGCTCCGTTTACAGATGGCACTGTCTGGCAGGACGGCGCCGGATATCGTGCTTGTGGAGTTTTTGGATGTAGATGCTCTGGCCGAACAGGGAATGCTGGAGGATTTAACGCCCTATTTTGCGGGGAGTGGCAGGGTGGATCAGGAGGATTTCCTGGAAAATGTGACTGCTTCCTACACCTATGACGGGAAATGGATTGCGCTTCCCAGGTGGATCACCATACAGACTTTGTGGGGCAATCCTGGAGTCGTGGGAGATACCCCCGGCTGGACAGTGCAGGAAATGCTTTCGCTGGCGGAGAGGTATCCGGAGTTTCCCGTAACTGGCCATTTTGTAAGGTGGCAGTTTATGGATTATTGCACAACCTTTGTTCCTGAGACATTTTGGCTGGAACCGGACGGCGGAGCGAAGGAGGAACTGAAAGAGATGCTGGAGCAGGCAGCGTCTTATCCCACGCAGTTTGATCAATCGCGGTGGGATGAGGAGTGTTTGCAGGTGAGCAGGGGAGAAGCCCTGTTGACAGAGCAGTATGTGTATAAATTAGAGACTTTACTGTATCTCCAGGAGTTTGCGGAGGAGGGCGGGCTAATTCCCATAGGATATCCCACTCTGGACGGGGCACCGAGAGCGCTGTTGTCTCCGGCCAACGGCTTATATGCCATTCCCTCCAATGCTCCCAATAAAGAAGGCGCATGGGCATTTCTGGAATTCTTTTTTGCGGGGGAATTGGATCCCAGGGAGAGGGAGAAGACGGGACCGTTTTATCAGGCAAGCGGAATCCCTACCCACAGGAGAGAATTGGAGGAGGAGTTTCAGTGGGAGCTGGAGGATGATCTTCAGCGGAGGCTGCACAGGATAGATGATATGGATGAGGAGCAGATTGCCATGATAAAGGAATGGCTGGAGGAGCTGATCGCCATGGCCCAGGAATATCCTTCTTCCACCAAGCCGTTTCTGAGAATTATTACAGAAGAGGGGGAATTCTATTTTGAGGGGGTCAAGACGCTGGATGAGACCCTGCAGGTGATCGAAAACAGGGGAAGTCTGTATTTTCAGGAAAATGCCGATGACTCCCGCGGGAAATGAATCGGGCCAAAGGCAGAACAAAAAGACATATCAGGGGAATATGCCTTTTGTTTTTGCTAAATGTTCAGCAAATCTGCAATTTCAGAGAAGTTGATGAACAGATCATCGTAGATGCCGGCCTTTACAGAATCAGCAAAGGTATAATCTCCGGTATCCTCTGACTCAAAGTTGTAAACAAGGATACGGTTCTTCTCCGAGTCAACAATCCAATATTCCCTGACGCCTGCAGCGCGGTATTTAAAGAGTTTTGTGAAATAGTCCATACGCCTGCTGTTGGGTGATACGATTTCTATGATCCAGTCTGGAGCGCCGATGCATCCTTTATCATTGAGCTTGCTGGAATCACAGACCACGCTGATATCTGGCTCTACATAGTTTGTGTCATCTTTATTCAGAAATACGGCGAAAGTTGCAAAAAAGGACTCACAGGAACCGGATTTGGATTTTATGTAGGAATTTATAAAAGAAAAAAGTTCCCGTGCTATTACCTGGTGTTTACGGTTGGGCGGCGCCATATAGTATATCTGGCCATCGATCAATTCGGCCCTGCTGCCCTCTGGCAGATTGTAGATATCGCTAATGGTATATATTTTTTCTTGTGCTAATGCTGGTGTCATGTTACATTTCCCTTCCTGGCTGCTGTATGCGGCTGCTATCTTGCATGGGTGGCTGCCAGCCATGCAGGAAGCGAGGCATTTTCAGTCTCTTTATAAGAATATTATACACAATAATACACAATATATCAATAAAAATACGCAACGATATATAAATGCTTCCTGCAAAAGTGGATAAATCCATCTATTACTGCAGGACGGAAAATTTACTGTGGAGATGGAGGGACAAAGCGCGCATATCCCGTCCTCCCTGCGCATAAGATAGCGTGGGACGGACAATGGCGTCAGTAAGAAGGGGTGGGGACGGATATGCGCATTATGGGGAGAAGCTTCGGGGCAGGAAGGGTTCCGGTGCTGCAGCTGTTTATAGCGGGATTTCTGGCGGGAATCCTGATCGTGAAGGTCGGGGAAGGCATCCTGCTGACAAAGACGGGGCTGTTTGACGAAGAAGTGCTGTATCATATGAAATATATGACGGTTGACTGCAATGAGCTCTTTTACTATGTGCTGCGGAAAAGGCTGATGGCAATCCTGATCCTGGCCGTATTGTCCACCACCTACCTGGGCCTGGCGGTCTGTGTGGGCGCGGCACTCTGGTATGGGGCTGCCGCCGGGGGGCTGCTGGCGGTCATGGTGATCCGATATGGTTTAAAGGGAATCCTGCTGGCGGCGGCCAGCCTGTTCCCCCATTATCTGATTTATTTCCCGGTCATCTTTATGCTTCTGGCATGGGGGGAGGATGTGTACGGATGTATTTACCACCGGTACGGGACTGAGACGGAGAAGAATATCCTGTTAAAAAAAGCAGGGCGTCTTGCCGCAGTCGTGGGGATGACCGTGGCAGGCTGCGCCCTGGAGGGGTATGTAAATCCCGCGGTATTTTTAAGCCTGCTGAAAATATTTTAGAGCGTGTTTGAAAATGCAGATTATTCGTATTCTGCGATATCGTAGATCAGCTTCTCGGAGGCATCCCAGCCAAGGCAGGGGTCGGTGATGGACTTGCCGTAGACGCCGTCGCCGATCTTCTGGCAGCCTTCTTCAATATAGCTTTCAATCATGACACCTTTTACCAGATTGTAGATATCCCGGCTCAGCTTTCGGCTGTGCATGACCTCTTTTACGATGCGGATCTGCTGTTCGAAATGCTTTCCGGAGTTGGAATGGTTGGCGTCGATGACGCAGCCGGGGTGCTTCAGATCCATTTTCCCATACATTTCCAGCAGCAGGTTCAGGTCTTCATAATGGTAGTTGGGGATATTGTTGCCGTGCTTGTTCACCGCTCCCCGCAGGATGGTATGGGTCAGGTCGTTGCCCGAAGTCTGTACCTCCCAGCCCCTGTAGGTGAAGGAATGAGGGTGCTGCGCCGCATAGACGGAGTTGAGCATCACGGACAGGTCTCCGCTGGTGGGGTTCTTCATGCCTGCGGCCACATCGAAGCCGCTGACGGTGAGGCGGTGCTGCTGATCTTCCACGGAGCGTGCGCCGATGGCCACATAGGAGAGGATGTCGGACACATAGCCCCAGTTTTCGGGGTAGAGCATTTCGTCCGCGGCAGTCAGGCCGGTTTCGGAGATGGCCCGGATATGCATTTTGCGCATGGCGATGAGGCCTGCGAGAAAGTCCGGCTTCTTCTCCGGGTCAGGCTGGTGGAAGATACCCTTGTAGCCCTCGCCTGTGGTGCGGGGCTTGTTGGTATAGATCCTGGGGATCAGGATCAGCTTATCCTTTACTCTTTCGTTCACCTTTGCAAGTCGGTTGATATAGTCGCAGACGGAGTCCTCGTTGTCTGCGGAGCAGGGGCCGATGATGACCAGAAATTTACTGCTCTTTCCGGTCAGGACATCCCGGATTTCGGCATCCCTCTGCGCCTTGAGCCTGCACAGGCTCTCAGGGAGCGGATGCTGCTGTCTGATTTCCTCTGGGGAGGGCAGCTTTTGGATGAAGGTAAAGCTCATGTTTGGTTCAGTCCTTTCTTTATAAACAATTCCTTATCTATTTGCAAAGACCGGTTCCGGTCAATCTGAGACATTATTATAGTACATGTGCCGAAAAGGTGCAAGTTTTACTTGGCCGGTTCAAACCAATCCACCGGTAACAAAAATCAAATACCGGCATAAGATATTTAAGACACGCATGGGCTGCCGGAAGGGCAGTTACAGACTCCGGAGGCCGTACATTTATGAGGAGGGATGGGGTAGTGGCAGATATTATTATAATTGCGGTGTTGGCTGTCATCGTATTTTTCATAGCGAGGAGCCAGCTTGGAAGGCTGCGGAAAGGCCGGTGTATTGGGAGCTGTGAAGGCTGCAGCGCAGGCTGCTGCGGCTGTTGCGAGGCGCCGGTAAAGAAGGCAGGAAATTAAAAGTTGTATTTTATATGCCCTTTTTTCATTTTTTCCTTTGCGAAAAAGGCGGAATGTGTTATAATGTCCGCAAAGGGCCCGGGAAAAGCTTTCCGGGCCGCAGGCAATAGCATAAAGGACTTACAGAGGATTATGCCGGAAAAGGAAGAACGTAGCGCTGACATTAGGAGCAGGAATGTCCGGCGGCTGAAAAAATATATTATTCTGATGCTGTTACTGGCTGCAGTGATACCTGTTGTACTTTGTATTATCCTGCTTACAAGGGTTTTTGCCCTGGAAGAAACGATAGGTATGATGTCGGAGCAGCTGAACGACCTGACCTGGATTGTTGCAGGGCAGCAGGAGGAGCTGGAGGAATTGACCGCGGCAGTCCACGTGCGCATAAAGGCGGGCCCTGCAGTCACAGGCCGGGGCAGCAGGCAGGTCGTGCCGGTACAGGGCGGGGCTGTGTCCCCGGAGCAGGACGGAGCCGTTCAGGGAGAGCCGGAGCAGGTTGAGGAGTCCGGTCAGCAGCCTCTGCACAGGGTGTATCTGACGTTTGATGACGGCCCCAGTATTTATACGGATGATATTCTGGAAATATTGGACAGGTATGATGTAAAGGCTACCTTTTTTGTAGTGGGAAAAGAATCGGAATCGGACAGGGAAGCTCTGACTATGATCGTGGATGGCGGGCATACTCTGGGTATGCACAGCTACAGCCATAAGTATGCGGAGCTGTATCAGTCGGTAGAGGACTTTGCGGATGACTTTGTAAAACTGCAGAGTTATCTTTATGAGGTGACGGGAGTGGAATGCAGGTTCTACCGCTTCCCCGGGGGATCATCAAACACGGTCAGCAGGATTGATATGCAGGAATTTGCCGATTACCTGGAGAGCCAGGACGTGCAGTACTTTGACTGGAATATTTCTTCCGGGGATGCCGGGAGTGTGCTCTTGTCCGCCGATGCGCTGGTGAGGAACAGTACGAGAGGAATCAGGCAGAATGACGTTTCAATCATACTTTTCCACGATTCCGGTGATAAGCCCACAACTGTGGAGGCGCTGCCCACGATTATTGAGAACATTTTGGCAATGGAGGATACCGTGATTCTTCCGATTACGGAGGACACCGAGCCTGTTCAACATATACAATGATAAACAAATGAACGGAGGAGTAAAGCAACATGGGTTTTTTCTCAGATTTAAAAGAGGATCTGTCGCAGGCAGTCAGCGAGCTGATGCCGGATGAGCAGATCAGGCCCGGAGCCAGGCAGAATACATCTGGACATGCTGCCGGGACGAAAGCCGCCACCGGGGCAAAGGCTGCCGCCGGGACGGGCGCTGCCGGCAAGGCGGCGGAAGAAAAAGCGCCAGAGCAGACTGTGAGTGCTAAGCCGGCATATTCCCTGGAGGAAATGCTGGAGAATATTGACAGTGTCAGATTGGGCGGGGCAGAGCTGTATGAGACGGAGAGCTCCCTGCTCAGTGAGCCGGAACCGGCAAAGGACGAGGAGGCGGGGGGCGCTGCCCCGGAGCCTGATCTGGCGGATGCCGAGCCGCCGGAGGTTTGGCCGCGGACAGAGCCCATTAAAGAGGTATCTGTACAGGAAAGGCTGTTAAAGGGCTATGTGGCAGGAAAGGGCGCTTTGGCGTCGCCGGCAAGAGCTTCCGCAGTCAAAGAAACAGCGGAACCCGCCGCGCCGGAGAGCGTCTTTGATAACGGGGAAAAGACGGATGCGGCAGTAATGGAAAACGCTGTCGGAAACGAGGATAAGACAGAAGCCGCTGTACTGGAGGATGCTCCCGCAGACGGAGGGAAGGCCGGGACACCTGAATCCGGGGATGCTTCCGCAGACGGAGAGAAAGCCGGGACGCCTGAATCCGGGGATGCTCCCGCAGACGGAGAGAAGGCCGGGACGCCTGAATCCGGGGATGCTTCCGCAGATAAGGAAAAGCCGGAAACATCTGCTCCGAAAGGCGGCTTTGCATCCGGGGAAAGCGTTGACACGGATTCTCCAAAGGAGGAGGCCGCGCAGCAATCCGGGATAGAGAGGGCTGCCGCAAAGGAGGCGGATCCTGCATCCACAGAGGGTCAGCCAGCACCGGAAAGCGCCGTAGGGCAGGACGGGACAAAGGAGACGGGGGCATCTGCAGAGAAGCAGCCGTCAGAAGATACCACAGAGGAACAGGCAGCCGGAGAGGCTGCGAAAGAGGAGATACAGGCGGCGGAAGCTGCAGCAGAAGGGGCCGGGGAAACGGCAGGAGAGACTGCGGCGCGGAAGGCGCCGGAGGATGGCGCAGCAGGTGGGAATGCATCGGCAGCTGCCCGGGATCAGAAGGAGAATAAAGAAAAGGAGAGTATTGAAAGTATGGACGCATTCAGTATGACGGAAAACAGTCAGGAAGAAAAAAACAAAGGAGCAGAGGAAACAATGGAGACTATGGAGACAATGGAAACAACAATGGAGACTATGGACACCGCGGAGACCGCAGGCGGAAGAGTTGCTGCGGACGAGACAGCAGTCATTACTTCGGCGATGGTCATCAAGGGTGACATTAACACAGAGGGCTCGATCGATGTGATCGGTACTGTAAACGGCAATATCGAGGCATTCGGCAAGTTAAATATCACCGGTCACATTGTGGGTAATTCAAAGGCAGCTGAAATCTATGCGGAAGGCGCTAAGATCAATGGTGAGATTACCAGCGAGGGCGCTGTAAAGATTGGTGCGAGCTCTGTTATCATCGGAAATATCTCTGCTGCAAGCGCTGTGGTTGCAGGAGCCGTGAAAGGGGATATCGACGTACATGGCCCCGTAATACTGGATACTTCCGCAATCGTAATGGGTAATATCAAATCCAAATCCGTTCAGATCAACAACGGTGCGGTTATTGAGGGTATGTGCTCCCAGTGCTACGCGGATGTCAGCCCTACTACTTTCTTTGATGAATATAAGCCGGAGCCCGTTCGTAAAGCAAAGTCAAAATAAGGAGAATTTATCGGTATGCGCAGGATCCTTTTGAAATTAAGCGGCGAGGCGCTTGCAGGCGACAGGAAGACGGGCTTCGATGAGGAGACCGTCAGAAAGGTGGCTGTCCAGGTAAAACAGCTTGTGGAAGACGGAATCCAGGTGGGGATCGTCATCGGCGGCGGGAATTTCTGGAGAGGGCGTACCAGCGAGAACATTGACCGCACCAAGGCTGACCAGATCGGTATGCTGGCAACGGTCATGAACTGTATCTATGTATCAGAGATTTTCAGATCCCTGGGAATGCAGACAGGCATCCTGACACCTTTTGCATGTGGTACCTTTACCGAGCTGTTTTCAAAAGACAGGGCTGTCAGGTATCTTGAAAGAGGCCAGGTGGTCTTCTTTGCGGGGGGTACGGGGCATCCGTACTTTTCAACGGATACCGGAGTGGTGCTCCGCGCCATAGAGGTGGAGGCGGAGGTGATCCTTCTGGCGAAGGCTGTGGACGGCGTCTACGACGATGATCCCAACAGGAATCCGGACGCAAGGAAATATACGGAGGTCACTATCGATGAGGTGATCGCCAGGAATCTTCAGGTAGTGGATATGACGGCTTCCATCCTGGCAAGAGATAATAAAATGCCCATGTGGGTATTCGGACTGAGTGAGGAGAACAGCATTGTCAATACCGTCAGGGGCAGATTCAACGGAACAAAAGTGCTGGTATAAAGAGACAGGAAAGGAACAGACTATGGACGCAAGATTACAGCAGTACGATGATAAGATGAAGAAGACGGTAGATTTCCTGATATCGGACTATGCGACCATTCGCGCAGGCCGCGCCAATCCCCATGTCCTGGATAAGATCAGGGTGGATTACTACGGCACGCCCACGCCGATTCAGCAGGTGGGTAATGTGACAGTACCTGATCCCCGCGTTATCCAGATTGCCCCGTGGGAGAAGTCACTGCTGAAGGCAATTGAGAAGGCAATCCTGACCTCTGAGCTTGGGATTAATCCCTCCAATGACGGGAATGTGATCAGGCTGGTATTCCCTGAGCTGACAGAGGAGCGCAGAAAGGATCTGGCCAAGGAGATCAAGAAGAAAGCGGAGGAAGGCAAGGTAGCTGTCCGAAATATCCGCCGTGACGGGAATGATGCCTTTAAGAAGCTGTCAAAAGAGGATGTATCCGAGGATGAGATCAAACAGCTGTGCGATCAGCTGCAGAAGAAGACAGATAATTATATTAAAGAAATTGACAAGCTGATGGAGGAGAAGTCTAAGGAAATCATGACAGTCTGAAACCGGAAGCGGTGAAAAAGCGGGGGAGTGGAGAAAATCCGCTCCCCTTTTGCCTGTGGCGGAAAGGGTGGGCAGTATGAGTGATGAATTAAGGATGCCGCGGCATGTGGCGATTATTCTGGACGGCAACGGCAGATGGGCAAAGGCAAAGGGAATGCCCCGCAATTACGGGCATGTCCAGGGGGCAAAGACAGTGGAGGTCATCTGTGAGGAAGCGTATAAGATGGGGATACAATACCTGACTGTGTATGCTTTTTCCACGGAGAACTGGAACCGCCCGCAGAGCGAGGTGGACGCCTTGATGAAGCTGCTGCGCAATTACATGAAGACCTGTCTCCAGACGGCGAAAAAGAATCGTATGTGCGTCCGCGTCCTGGGGGAAAAATCCCGCCTGGATGAGGACATCCGTACCAGGATTCAGGAGCTGGAGGAGGCTACCAGGAATAACGACGGACTTCACTTCCAGATTGCCATTAACTATGGCGGGAGGGATGAGCTCGTCAGGGCAGTCAGAAGGATTGCGGAGAAGGCAGCAGCAGGGGGATTAAAGCCCGAGGAGATTACGGAGGGGACGATAGACGGCTACCTGGATACTGCCGGAGTACCCGACCCGGATCTGCTGATCCGGACCTGCGGCGAGCAGAGGATATCCAATTTCCTCCTGTGGCAGCTGGCCTATACGGAATTTTATTTTACTCCCGTGCCCTGGCCTGATTTCACAAAGGAAGAATTGATAAAAGCTGTGGAAGCATATAATCATAGAGACAGAAGATACGGCGGGGTGAAGGAGGAGTAATTCCATGTTTTGGACCAGATTGATCAGTGGAATCATATTGTTGGTGATCGTCATCGGCGCAATCTGGCTGGGCGATCCTGTGCTCACGGCGCTGATGCTTGTGGTTTCCCTTGTGGGGTACCGGGAGCTGACAAAGGCCCTGGGGGTGTCCTCCGGAAAGAAGACGGCCACGGCGGACAGCAAATCGCTGAAAAGCTCGTTTTTCCTGGTGCTGCCCGGGATGACTGCAGTAGAGATCGTGGGGATGGCCGGGACAGTGCTCTATTACGGAGCGATGTACTTCCTGATAAGGAGAACCGGGAAAAATACTGCGATGTGGCTTGGGTCGGAGGGCTCGGTCTGGCTTCTGGCCTGTATTGTGCTGGTATTTCTGGCGATGTTGTTTGTGTACGTCTTTGCCTTCCCGAAGTACCAGGTGGAACAGGTGGCCGCGGGCTTCTTTTCCTTCCTGTATGCCCCTGTGATGCTGTCGTTTATCGTACAGACCAGGATGATGCCCCAGGGAATCCTCTTTGTATGGCTCATTTTCATCAGCTCATGGGGATGCGATACCTGCGCCTATGCGGTGGGTAAGCTGATCGGGAGGAAGAAGATATTTCCCGTCCTGAGCCCGAAAAAATCCCTGGAGGGCTGTATTGGCGGAGTGCTGGGAGCGGCGCTTCTGGGCTTTCTGTACGGCAGGGTGATGGTGATGCTCTTTCCCACATTTAACGTTATCTATGCGTGGCTGGCGGCACTGATCTGCGCCATGGGTGCGGTGGTGAGCATGGTGGGCGATCTGGCGGCGTCGGCGGTCAAGCGGAATAAGGGCATCAAGGATTATGGGAAGCTGATTCCAGGGCACGGCGGTATTATGGATCGCTTTGACAGCGTGATCGTCACGGCTCCCATAGTTTATTTTATGACGCTGCTTCTGGAACGTATTTATATTGTTTCTGTAATGCCTAACGGATTTTAGAGGAACGGAAAGAGGAAGCTTATGAAAAGGATAGCGGTTTTAGGTTCAACCGGCTCCATCGGCACACAGACTCTGGAGGTGGTGCGCAGCAATCCGGAGCTGAAGGTGGCGGCTCTGGCAGCGGGCAGCAGCGTGGGAAAAATGGAAGAGCAGATCAGGGAATTCCGTCCTGTGCTGGCGGCCATGTGGTCAGAGGAAGCGGCGTCGGAGCTGCGCATCAGGGTAGCGGATACGGGAGTCAGAGTGGTGTCGGGCATGGAAGGGCTGCTGGAAATTGCTGTTTTGCCGGAAAGTGAGGTATTAGTCACCGCTATTGTGGGGATGATTGGTATCAGGCCCACCATTGCGGCAATCCAGGCGGGAAAGGATATTGCGCTGGCAAATAAGGAGACGCTGGTGACGGCGGGCCATATCATCATGCCGCTGGCGGAGCGGCACGGAGTATCAATCCTGCCGGTGGACAGCGAACACAGCGCCATCTTCCAGTCGCTGAACGGCGAGCCCGCAGATAAAATAGAAAAGATACTGCTGACTGCTTCCGGCGGGCCCTTCAGGGGCAGGAGCAGGGAGCAGCTTCAGGATATCCGGGTGGAAGACGCCCTGAAGCATCCCAACTGGGCCATGGGAAGGAAGATCACCATCGACTCCTCCACCCTGGTCAATAAGGGGCTGGAGGTGATGGAGGCCAGATGGCTGTTCGGGGTGGGGCTTGACAGGATCCAGGTGGTGGTACACCCCCAGAGCATCATCCATTCCGCAGTGCAGTTTGTGGACGGCGCCATTATGGCCCAGATGGGTACGCCGGATATGAAGCTTCCCATTCAGTACGCGCTGTTTTATCCCGACAGGCGTCCCCTGGAGGGAAAGAGGGTGGATTTTTATGATCTGGCCCGTATTACCTTTGAGAAGCCGGATACGGATACCTTTACCGGTCTGGCGCTTGCCTACAAGGCGGCAGAAGCGGGAGGGAGCCTGCCCACGGTATATAATGCGGCCAATGAGAAAGCGGTAGCCCTGTTCCTGGAGCGCAGGATCTCCTACCTGCAGATACCGGAGCTGATCGGGGAGGCGATGGAGAGGCATAAGGTGATCGAGTCTCCTACAGTGGAGCAGATTTTAGACGCCGAGGCTGAGACCTATGAATATATTTCAGGAAGGATGAAGGGGTAAAATGACTCTGATATTATTTATTCTTATATTCGGGGTGGTGGTCATTGCACATGAATTCGGACATTTCCTGCTGGCCAAGGCTAATGGGATCCATGTAGTGGAATTTGCGGTGGGAATGGGGCCGAATCTGATCTCGGTGGATAGGGGCGAGACAAAGTATTCCCTGAAGCTTTTTCCCATCGGAGGCGCCTGCATGTTCGAGGGTGAGGACGGCCTGAATGAAAAGGAGGGGGATCCCAGTGAGGGTGCCTTTAACAAGGCCAGCGTCTGGGGAAGGATTTCCACGGTGGTGGCAGGCCCCCTGTTTAACTTTATCCTTGCCTTTGCGGTGGCGTTTGTCATGGTGAATATGAGCGATGTATTCGCTATCCGGGATTCCGTGGCGACACAGATTTCGGAGGGCGGCGGTGCGGAGGAAGCCGGCCTGCAGGACGGGGACAGGATACTTTCTATCAATGGCGAGAAGGTCAGGCTGTACCAGGAAATTTCGCTGTATATGCAGGCTACCTACAGAGGCGGTGACCTGGAGATCGTGTATGAGCGGGGCGGAGAGCGCTATACCACAACGCTGACGCCCCGGTATGATGAAAGCATGGGAACTTATCTGCTGGGGGTGATGAACGGGGAATTCCAGGAGCCGGAGGGCTTCGATACCCTGAGGTATGCGTGGTATGAGATCCGCTATTCCGTCAAGGCGACCTATAAGAGCCTGGCGATGCTTTTGCGGGGCCAGGTAGGCAGGGAAGATGTGGCGGGGCCTGTGGGTATTGCCGTGAATGTGGTGGGAAAGACCTATGACGAAGCCAAAAACTATGGCTGGCAGAGCGTACTCATCAGTATGCTCAATATTGTCCTGATGCTGTCCGTGAACCTGGGAATCCTGAACCTGCTTCCGGTTCCCGCACTGGACGGAGGCCGGCTGGTGTTCCTGCTGCTGGAAGTCATACGGGGAAAGCCCGTGCCGCCGGAGAAGGAGGGCATGGTGCATTTTGTCGGTCTGGTGTTCTTTATGGTATTGATGGTGTTTATATTCTTTAACGATCTGGTGAATATCTTTATGCATTGAGTACTGCGGCCAATGTGCCGGATGCCGCGAGGGTCAAAGTCCCCTTTAGTCTGCTGGGGGCTCTGATGATTCGCAGGGGCACCCGGCGCCCGGACAGGCTGAACATTTCTATTGAGTCAATATGAAATCCCAGGAAAAAGTCAACAACCCCGCTGCAGGCAACAGGGCATCAAGCTTGTAGCGCTGCAGGCAGCGGGGTATGTGACCCTCGCGGCATTCGTCAAGGTGACTTATTGCCCGCGGGAATCAAATAATGAGGAGGATTGCCTATGGAGTATATGACAGGCAGTTACAGGCAGAAGGAGGCTACTACGGCCCTGCTGCTGCAGCAGTATGTGTGCCGCGGCGTGCCGGTCTGCCTTGGATGCATCTGTGGCGGGACAGGCCGCAGGGCGGGAATGACAGGAGGATGGTTTACGGGGCAGCTGCTGGAGGAATTCCGAGGGATTGAGCTGTCCAGAGCCGACGGAAGGGGGGAGAAGCTTCTGAAGAAAATGGAGAGGCGGCTGGACAGATGCGGCGGAAGCGGTATGACATGCCCGGGGTTCTGGACGGCGGGGATTGTGTGCCAGGGAGAGGGGCTTCTGCTTTTCGCCATGGGAGAGGTAAGGTTTTCCCTCTGTAACAGCGGCTTCGGACGCCCGGCACTGCAGGAGATCGGGATGGGAAAGAGAGAGGGGGAGGAAGGGAGGCTTTGGATTCAGCGGGGAGCCATGGAGGCCGGGATTGGTATCCTGATCGCTTCGGACAGCTTTTACAAGAGCATTCCGCAGGAGGATATGCAGGAATGCCTTGCGGTGAAGGATATCCGGGATCCGGGGCAGGCCCAGAGAAGGCTTCTGGAGCTTGGCAGAGCGGCGGAGAGGAACGGGGGGAGGGGGATGGCAGCGGTGTTGGTGGAGGTCAGGTAAGGAAAGATCCGGCGAGATAAGGCAAGGTGAGGGGGGAGGATATGCGGGCAGGGGAAAGTGAGGTTGAGAGGACTTGAACAGGAAAGGAAGGATATGGGGTGTATGGGTGAGAGTGGAAGGTATGAGTATCACTTTGTGTCTGTGATTGGGGAAGGGGCATTTTCCAGGGTATATCTGACAGAGGATGGAAAGGGGCAGCGATATGCCTGTAAGGTAAGCGGGGAGAGGAGGCTGCTGGAGAGGGAAGCGGAGCTGCTGGGCGGGCTGCATCATCCACTCTTTCCAGTGTTCGTGGGTTATGAGGAAAGCCGGGAGGAAGGAAGGCTTATGATGGAGTTTGTCCCGGGAATGACCCTGGGGCGGATGGCAGGGCTCAGGGGAGGAATATCCGCCCGGCAGGCAATGAGGATTGCAGAGGAGCTGGCGGAGGGCCTGCGATATCTCCATGAGAGGCAGCCGGCAATCCTGTACCGTGATCTGAAGCCGGATAATATCATAGTCTGCCAGAACGGGCATGTGAAGCTGATTGACTTTGGGTGCGCCTGCCGCCAGGACGTGCAGTGCGGGGCAAGAGTGGGCACGCCTGGATTTGCGCCCCCGGAGCAGCTGGGAAAGGATGGGGATGGGACAGCAGGAAGCTACAGTGATGTCTACGGGCTGGCCAGAACGATACAGAGCATATTGACGGGGAGGGACAAGGTTGCGGGAAGGCAGCCGTACAGCAAAGGGAGGGACGGGGTTGCGGGAAGGCAGCCGCACAGCAAAGGCCGGAGACAGCGCAGGGAGGAAAAGCGATGCCGGAGGAGGCTGGAACGCATGATAGAGGGAGCCGTCCGTGAGGACTGGAAACAGCGGCCCCAGGATATGGCAGCTATATCCGGTATACTCACCGGAAAGAGGAAAAACACAGAAGGGATCCTGTGTGAAAAAAATATTTGGGAAAGCAGCTATAAAAACTCTTGCAGTTTGCCATTAATTTGATATACTTAAGAAAGAAGGCGTATGTGCACGAGCACAGTGCTATTGTCATCAAAATACATAGAAAAGGAGATTTTGGTTATGCGTTTTTTCATCGATACCGCAAAGGTAGAGGACATTAAGAAAGCAAATGACATGGGCGTGATCTGCGGCGTTACCACCAACCCTTCCCTGATCGCGAAGGAGGGAAGAGTGTTTGAGGAAGTGATTGCGGAGATTGCATCCATCGTTGACGGGCCTATCAGTGGAGAAGTAAAGGCTACTACTGTGGACGCAGAGGGAATGATTGAGGAAGGCAGGGCGATTGCTAAGATTCATCCCAATATGGTCGTTAAGATTCCCATGACAGCGGAAGGGCTGAAAGCCTGCAAGGCGTTGACAGCGGAAGGGATTAAGACCAATGTAACCCTGGTATTTACTGCGAACCAGGCATTGCTTGCAGCCCGTGCAGGCGCAACCTATGTATCTCCTTTCCTTGGCCGTCTGGACGATATCAGCGAGAGAGGCGTGGATTTGATCCGCGAAATTTCTGATATTTTTGCGATGACCGATTTGGATACCCAGATCATCTGTGCGAGCGTCCGCAATCCGGTACATGTAACGGACTGCGCCCTGGCAGGCGCTGACATTGCCACCGTGCCTTATTCTGTGATTGAGCAGATGGTAAAGCATCCTCTGACAGATGCGGGTATTGCCAAGTTCCAGGCGGATTATAAGGCAGTGTTTGGAGAATAAGCTTATCTGCAAACGGCATATATAGATAAAAAGCCTCGCGGCTCCTGAGTAACAGGGGATGCGGGGCTTTTTTATCTTATAAGAAATTCCTCCTGTTGGAGGAAGCTTGAATTAAAACAACCCGCCAGAGGCGGGCATAAAAACAGGACGAAAGAATCCGCCGCCGTTACAATCCCGGTGCCTTGCATAGAGACCGTAATAACGAGTCATCCTGAAATGTTTTCAGGGATTTTCCGGAGGAAAAGGGATGCGGGAGGTGGCAATAACAGGATGCCAAGGTAACGGCTGATATATTTTACGACAGTGTCTGCATCGCAGAGGTATACTTTTGGGGGGCTTTATAATACAATTTTCTACTTCTACCTTCACAGATTTTTATAATCTGCGAAAATAATGATTAACTGACTTCAATCATTTTCAGGTACAGTCCTTGAACATCTATACATTCTAGCAAAACATATCACAATTGTCAACTGTAAATTCACAAGATAATCTGCCAGGTGCCTGTGTCTACATTAAGCTGACGGTCAATATTTACTTAAAGCAGCTGTTTTTATCGTAGAAAAAATGCAATTGTGGTCAGGCTCTATGGTCAGAGGATAAAGCTCCGGGACGAACAGGGCAATAAAATGAGGTAGTGTCAAGTAGTCTATGAAAAACCGAGCCGAAAAAAATAGGCTCGAACGAACCTTGAAAACTGCAGATATAGGTGGTTTAAGACCTTGGGGCCTTGCCCCAAACCCCACAAGGGACCAGTCCC
>CATKXX010000004.1 GCA_949840935.1 uncultured Acetatifactor sp.
AGAGCTGGAGATGTACGGTAATCAGAAGACACGTGAATTTATGGAGAAATTCAGAGAGCGCATGGGCGGCAATATGACCTGCCGGGATATTCTTGCGCATGATATCGCCACGCAGGAGGGCCTGCAGGTCATCAAGCAGGCAGGACTGATCCTGAAAAACTGCCCCCGCCCTATCAATCACAGTATTGATATCCTCGAGGAGATGCTGGCGGAGTACCTGGAGGATGCGGAGTGCGAGAAGGAATGGGCACTGGAAAACCTGACAGACGAGGAAGAAATACATACGCTGATAAAACAGAACAACAAGAAGCATCGGTTTCATCAGAATGTGGGCGAGCTGATCTTTTCCTCCAGGAAACCCATCGCATTTATCCAGTTTGATATCCAGCGGTTCAAGATCATAAACGACCTGTACGGCGAACGGTTTGGGGATGAGGTCCTGTACTTTATCAGAAACCGGCTTAAGGCTATCTGCAGTGGGAAACAGTATTTCCTGAATCTGCGCAGCGACGTATTCCTGATCGTGACGGAATACGGTACCGAGGAGGAACTGCTGGCGTTTGTCCATATGGTGGATGATTCCATCAGCGAGTTTAAAAATGTGCGTCTGCAGTTTTCATATGGTATATACAGCGTGGAAGACAGGAATATGGAGCAGCGCCAGATGGAAGACCGGGCAGCCATGGCCCGGAAGCTTGCCAAGGAAAACATCGTCTCCAACATTGTCTTTTACCAGACGCAGTTTAAGGAGCTCCTGTATTCCAGGAGCTTTATCGAGGAGGGGATGCAGGCTGCCATAGACGAACGGCAGTTTAAGATGTATCTGCAGCCCAAGTACAGCATAGCGCAGAGCAGGATCGTAGGCGCGGAGGCCCTGGTGCGCTGGATCCATCCCGACAGGGGGATGATCTATCCCAATGAGTTTATTCCCGTGCTGGAGGAAAACGGTTTTATCCGCCAGGTGGACTACTTTATCTGGGAGGAGGCCGCAGGGTTTATCAGGCGTTGCGACGAAATCGGGATTAAGGACTGCCCTGTCTCCGTAAACGTGTCCCGGATCCATTTGCAGGACGATGTGTGCCAGCAGGTGCTGAAAGAGGTCATCCGGAAATATGGGATCCGAAAGGAGCTTCTGGAGCTTGAAATCACGGAGACGGTGAATGACCAACAGATCAGCAGGAAGGCGTATGAGCTGAAGGGAGAGGGCTACAGGCTTCTGATGGATGATTTCGGAAGCGGGTATTCCTCCCTGAATATCCTGTTGGAGACACCCTTTGATGTGGTCAAGCTGGATAAGAAATTCATTGAGAATATGATGGTGTCTGACAAGGGGAAGCTGATCCTGGAACAGGTGGTCACCATGGCCCGGAAGCTGGAATTAGGGCTGCTGGCGGAGGGAGTGGAGACTGCGGAGCAGGTGGAGACGCTGCGGGGGATTGGCTGCGACCTGGTGCAGGGATACTATTATGCAAAGCCCATGCCGTCGGAGGACTTCTTTAAGCTGCTGAAGGAGGACAGGGGCATCACAGGGTGAGAAAGTACGGCCTGGTAAAGGCCCGGAAAGATACGGCTCGGCGAAAAAACAGCCCGGATGCGTAATGAATGCATCCGGGCTGTTTTTCAGTGCACAGGGGCGCAGTGCATAGTGCACAGATGAAACTGCTGTCTGCGCAGCGGACTGGCCGCCGTATCTTACTTTGCCGCCGTTACGGAGGTGATATGGGGGTTGACGCCCTCGTACCAGTACAGGAAGCCTTCCATATCGATCACATCGCCCACCTGCAGGTTCTTGACCGCGGCATAGACATCCGTGGTATTATCGCAGAGATAGGACTCTACTGTGAAGGTATATGTATTGCCGTTTAAGGAAACGTTGAAATACAGGTCGTCCCCGTCCTCACCGGAGCCGTCCCACTTATACAGGAACGCGGCGCCGCTGTCATCTGCGGGCTCTACCGTCATGCCCTTGAAGGCAACATACTCATTCTGATGATTGATCAGGTCGTCGGTGCCTAACAGCGCGGTCACATCGTTTGCGGATGCGATATAAGTAGCGCCGTCCATGATCTCAAAAGTGGCGTCCGTGATCTCCACTTCGCCGGACCACTCGGACTTGAAGCCCGTCACCTTAATCTTGGTGCCGGGAATCAGCTTGTCGTAATCCGCCTGGGAACATGCCATATCGTAAAGGAAGTAAGCGCCGTCCCTGTCCTGGGTATAGACAGTGGCCTTATCCTCCCACCATGACTGCTTCGCCTGTACATAGGTCTCGATGACAACCTCGCTGTCCAGGGGCGCCGCAACATACTCGGCATAGGTCATCACACCCTCTGACTTCACATCGGCATTTGCGTTTGCGCCGCCGTTATCGCCGTTTCCGGAATTGCCACAGCCGGTAAAGGCCAGTGCCAATGCCAGGGCTAACGCTGAAACTACAGTTTTTTTCATAATTTCTCCTCTTTTCTGAAAATAAATGATAGGGCGGTTAATAGAAACAATGTTATTATACCTTAAATTTAGAAGAAATCAAGGGTTTTATCAGTTTGCAGCCCACGTACAGGAGGATCAGCAACCATGCAACGCCCAGTGACGCCAGCAGGATTGCGGCTGTGAGAGGCAGCCTGCCCAGCTCCTGTTTCCCTGCGGCGGCCTGGCTGGCCTGGCCCAGGCGGTACAGGGAAGTCACATCGTCAAAGAGCTTTTCCATGTACTGGCTGTCCACCTCCTCTTTTCTCCGTACGGACTTTGTTACGTTTTCAATCAGCTGCCCGGCGGCGTCCCGCAGGGAAGCCGAGCCGTTGAAGACGGGGGTCACGAAGGTGTGATCCACATGGTCCAGGAGCAGTGTGGCGGCCTTGATCTTCACCTCGTAATAGGTGCTGTTATCCTCCCCGCTGCGGGACAGATAATCCTGGTATTCCGCGGAGGACTGGGCCAGGGAGGTGACGGGCACGTATCCTTCCGTCTCCGCATAGGCAATCTGTACCTCGTTGGACAGCAGGTACTGTGTAAACAGCCAGGACGCCAGTACCTCCTGGGGGTCTGACTTGTTAAAGATGCAGACGGAGGGGCCCTGTGAGATCATCTTTGGATTTCCCGGGTCGAATTGGGGGATCATCATGACCTCCGTCTCGAATTCCACCAGGGCGTCTTCACTGATATCGGAGAGAGGGGCGTCCGTACCCATCCAGGTGGCTCCCGCGGTGGAGTCAATGGCGAAAATGCATTGGCCCGCGTTCAGGAAGTTGGCGGGATAGCTGGAAATCTTAAAGGTGGAGAAAGCGCCGGTCTTCACATGCTCCGCAATGGTGTGGAGAAGCTCCTTTGTGGTGTCGTTAAAGATCAGGATTTCCCCTTCTTCCGTGGAATAGCCGGCATCCCGCTGCCTTAACAGCTGGATCATCATATTGTCCGTGGACTTATAGATAAAGGGGATCATGACCTTCTGTCCGTTGACCAGATAATTCCCCTCGCTGTCCTGAACCGTGGCCGCGTCGGCCACCTCCCAGACGAAGTCCCAGGTCAGGGTCTCCGGCAGCGTATATCCCAGGGCCTCCACATAGGTCTTATTGATATAACAGGCTTCCGTGGAGCGCATATAGGGGATGGCATAGTAATGTCCGCCAAAGGAGCATTCCTCCAGGAACTGGGGGATGATCTCCTCTTGGGAGGGCGCGTCAAAGCGCACCTGGCTGCCTCCCAGCCCGTATTCTGTGTCCGCGAACAGCTCATCCAGCGGCACCACGGTATTGTTCCCGGTCAGATAGGTGGCAATGTGGTCAGGATAGGTGATGCAGACGTTGGGTGTGGTGTTGGTGGCAATATTGGTGATGACATCATTGTAGATTCGGCCATAATCGGTATACAGCCGCAGGTTCACCGTGATATTGGGATACAGCTCCTGAAAGTCGGCGATGGCCTGTCTGTAGATATCGGTCTGGGTCTTGTTGGTATCGTTCTTGGCCCAGAAGGTGATCTCATAGCTGCGGGAGGTGTCAAATTCCTCCGGCACGGCAAAGTCCGCCATCCCCCTGGAACCATGACAGCCGGTCAGCAGCAGGGTGCCGAGCAGAAAGGCCCCCAGGGAGACTGCGGCTGAGCGTGATCGTTTCTTTTGCTTTTGGTTTCTCATCTATCCTTCCTTTCCGCCGTATAAGCGGAAGGCGCCCCGGGGGCAGCCTCCTTTTACGCGGCAATCCACAGGGGTGGTTGTCAGCCCTTGGTTCCGCCCCTTGCCACGCCTTCCATTACCTTTTTGCGGAAGATCAGGAACAACAGGATCAGCGGAACGGATATCACAACCACCGCTGCCATCATGGCCGGGATGTTTTCGCGGCCAAAGCCGTTTTCCCGGATTTCCTGGATCCCGTTGGAGACCAGGTAGTAATCGGGATCGTCAGTGATCAGCCGGGGCCATACATAGGAATTCCAGCATTCGATGACCTTCAGTATCACAATGGTGGTCAGAGTGGGCCTGCAGATGGGGATCATCACCTTCCGCAGATAACGCAGGTCAGGAGTCCCGTCCACCTTGGCGGCATAATACAGCTCGTCCGGGACCTGTGCGAAATTCTCCCGCAGCAGATAGATATAGAAGACGGAGGTCACGGAGGGCAGGATCAGGCCGATAAAGGTATTGCGCCAGCCCAGGTTGGTTATGGTGGTGAAGTTGGTGATGACCACCAGCTCGTTGGGAATCATCATCAGGGACAGGAACAGGGTAAACGCCAGGTTCTTCCCCCTGAATTCCAGCCTGGCAAAGGCGAAGGCGGCCAGAGTGATGACAGCCACCATGATCAGGGTGGTGATCACCGTGAAGATCAGGGTGTTGATGAGATACTGCCCCAGGGGTACGGTGGTGAATGCATCCGCATAATTCTGCAATGTAGGCGACAGGGTAAAGAAGGAGGGCACATGCTCCGCGTTGTAGGAGCTGTAGCTCTTTACAGAGGTCAGTACCATCCAGTAAAAGGGGAACAGCACGATCACTGCCCAGAGGGCAAGTAGGCCGTAAATGGCCACATTCCCGGCAATCCTCCGTAAATGTGCGGATTTTCGAATCTGATTATAGTCAGGTTGTCTTTCCATAGGATACTCCGTTCTGCCGCCCTTTTCCGGCGGCATTGAAATCCTGAACCGGTGAGACCGGCATATCAGGAATAGTGTACGTGACTGCGGCTGACGAGCAGGTTGATGCATGTGATGGTCAGGACGATGGCGAACAGCAGGATAGCCGCCGCCGATGCGTAGGACGGATAGCCGCCGCTGTCGCCGTAAAGCATATCGTAGACATAGCCCACAATGGTGTTCATCTCCGCCGCGTTCAGATTGGTGCCGAACAGCGCCACTGCATCACTGTAGGCCTTGAAGGCTCCGATGAAGCCCGTGATGATCAGGTAGAAGACCGTGGGGGAGATCATGGGCAGGGTGATCTTCCGGAAAATGCGGAAGCGCGAAGTGCCGTCCACCCTGGCGGCATTATAATATACCTGGTTCACAGAGGCAAGGGCGCTGGTGAGGATCAGGATCTTAAAGGGCATGACCACCCAAACGGTGTAAAAGCACAGGACAAACATTTTCGCCCAGTAGGGGCCGTCGATAAAGTCTACGGAGCTGCCCCCGAACCAGTGGATCAGCAGGTTCACCAGCCCGTCCGAATAGGCAGTCTTCTTAAACAGGATCATAAACACCAGGCCTACCGCCAGCGTGTTGGTGACATAGGGAAGAAAGTAGACTGTCTGGAACAGCTCCTTCAGGGGCCTGATAGAGCTCAGCGCCAGGGAGATCAGGAGAGCCAGCCCTGTGGAGACAGGCACTGTGATCACCACCAGTATAAATGTGTTTTTTACTGCCTGCAGAAAATACGGATCGTGCAGGACATAGGAGTAATTGTACATCCCGGTATCATAGAAAGTCTGGGAGGCGGAATTGTATCCCTCCTCAAAGGAGTAGACAAACACGTCCACCAGGGGATATATCATGAATACACCCAGGAATATAAAGGCGGGCAGCAGGTACAGCCATCCTTTTCTGTTTTGTTTTTCCATATTGATCCTCCATTCCAGAGCGTCTTGTAGGCATGTCAGCCGAATGCCAGATTCGGCTGTGGGATTTCAATCTGTGGCTCCGGCACAAATCTTTTCCACTGTTGCAATGTGATCCGCAGGAAAACATTATTCGACTGTGAAAGGAATCCGTTCCCCGGTTTCCTTGCGAAAGAGAAACAGCTTATGTGGCCTGACCGCGAAGCGGACAGTCTTAGAGGAAGTATCCACAATATTTTCTGCGTTGATAATGGAGCGGACGGCGGGCGCTTCGCAGCATTCATGGGAGGAAACCACGCTGATATCCCGCCCCATGACCTCGATCCTGTTTAGCGCGCAGTGCAGCGGGCCGTCCTCCTGCAGCAGGAAGCCCTCGGGTCGTATACCTGCGAAGACCTCCTGGTCGGCAGCTCCCTTTACGGCCAGGACAGCGTCCTTTCCAATATAGAGCATCCCATCCCTGACCGTACCGCGGAAGACATTGATGGGGGGAGTCCCCAGGAATTTTGCCACAAACAGGTTCACGGGATTGTCATAGACCTCCTGGGGCATACCAATCTGCTGTACCACGCCCTCCTTCATGACCACTATGAGATCGGAAATACTCATGGCCTCATCCTGGTCATGGGTAACGAAGATGGTTGTGATCTGCGTCTGCTTCTGTATCCTTCGGATTTCCTCACGGGTCTGCAGCCGCAGCCTGGCGTCCAGGTTGGAGAGGGGCTCGTCCAGCAGGAGTACCCGGGGCGTTTTCACCAGGGCGCGGGCGATGGCGACACGCTGCTGCTGCCCGCCGGAGAGTTCCCCCGGCCTGCGGTCCATCAGCTCCTCAAGCTGTACCAGCCTGGCGGCATCGTAAGCGCGCCGCTCCATTTCCGCTTTTGTAAGTTTCTCCGCCCCCCGCAGGTTTTCCAGGGGAAAGGTAATGTTCTGCTTTACCGTCAGATGGGGGTAGAGGGCATAATTCTGAAACACCAGCCCCACGCCCCTGTGCTCCGGGGGGAGATCGGTGACATCGTCTTCACCGAAAAATATCTTACCGCCCGTGGGCTTCTGCAGGCCGCAGATCAGGTTCAGGGTGGTGCTCTTACCGCAGCCGGAGGGGCCCAACAGGCCGATCAGCCTGCCGTCGGGGATCTCAAAGCTGAAATCATTGACGGCGATGACCTCGCCGCGGCTCTTTTTATTGCGGCTGGGGAATTTCTTTGTCAGATGTTCTAATACGATTTTCATGGTTTCCTCCATTTCTGTGTTAACAGACTCCTGGAATCGCTTGTGATTCTATATGTCATAAGAATGTATTAAGTCGCTGGATATATGATCCAGGTCAGGGTAGATAAAGCTCTCCGTAATGCCGAATACGCGCAGGCTGTCTATAAAGTACTTTTTCCGGTCACGGGGGATGATGATCTTATACAGGGTGTCCTCGTCGCAGATATCCCCCAGATGCCGCAGGGAATTATGGATGGTGAAGCTTGCCTGCTGGTAGTACATCCGCAGATTGTTTTCCGTGGAGTGGCAGGCCAGGATCTTGTCCCGCAGCGCCGGATTGTGATGGGAGTGCTTAAAGGCGGGCAGCAGCATTTCCTGGCTGGTATCCGCGTCAATGGGATAGATGCAGCGGCCAAAGCCCTCCTGTTCGTTAAAGATATCCGGCGCCAGCACCCAGATTCCGGCGTCCTTGTCGGCGGTATCCTCGTAGGTCTCCGTGGCAAAAAAGGAGGCAATCAGGGGGGACTGGCTCCAGTCCAGCATCCTCGTAGGCAGGCCGTAATGCTGCATCAGGGCCACCCACGCCGCGTAATTGTGCTTTTCCGGCGGGTTGGTCAGAATCTGTTTGGCCCGGATATAGAAATCATTTGTGATATAACGTTCTGTGTCCACCCGCTTCTGGCTGCGCTGGATGGAGGGGAGCAGCGCCAGCCCGGCGTCCTCCTCCCCCCTGTACCACAGCCGTAGGCCGTGCTTCTGGTACAGACCGTTTACAAACTGAAGCAATTCATCGATGGTACGGACTTCTTCTATTATCATGCGCGTTCCCTCTGTTAAGGATGAGAAATGTTTATACAGCAGCTTTTGACTATTTGATTATAGGGGATTTTGGGTGGGGACGCAAGGGGGAGAGCCGCAAAATCTGTTTCCCTGCGCCTTGTTGACTTATCGGGAGGTGACTGATAATATGGAAGAAGGGTTATTCCAAGGAAAGAGTAGGAGATATTATTTATGCCAAATGATAAAATAGCTCAATTAGAGCAAGGCTGTTATACAGCATTTATAGATGTGGAGTCTTCGTCAAATCTTGCGTATAAACCACAGTTTATATCAAATAACTATAAAAAAGGAAGAAAAGTACTCTCATCTATTGAAGATGAGTTGTTGGCTTGTGATGAATTTGCTATCAGTGTTGCATTCATTACTATGAGTGGAATAACTCCGTTATTGTCTATTTTGAAGAATTTGGAAGAAAGGAATATTCCCGGGAAAATATTAACGACAGATTATTTAAATTTTAGTGAACCGAAGGCATTACAGAAGCTGGCAGAATTAAAGAATCTTTCAATAAAAATGTATCAGACAGAGGAAGCACAACGAGGTTTTCATACCAAAGGATATATTTTCAAAAAAGAGGAAATTTATCGTATCATTGTAGGCAGCTCAAATATGACAATGAGTGCGCTTACAAAAAACAGAGAATGGAATACAAAGGTGGTTTCTACAGATAATGGAGAATACGCACTTTCTGTGGTAGCTGAATTCGATGAATTGTGGGACTCACCATTTGCACAAGAGTATGAGGTTTTTATTGAACAATATAAAACGCGATATGATATAATACGAAAACAGCGTCAAATAGTAAAACAAACCGTTATCCCTTCTGTGGAAACATATAAGTTACAGCCTAATTCAATGCAGATGGATTTTATTACAAACCTGCAGAAATTGCTTGCAAAAGGGGAAAACAGGGCGTTGCTTATTTCAGCAACAGGAACTGGAAAAACTTACGCGTCCGCTTTTGCACTAAGAGAGCGTAATTTGCGAAAGGCTTTGTTTTTGGTACACAGGGAGCAGATTGCTAAGCAGGCTATTCGCAGTTATGAAAAAGTCTTTGGCAATACGAAAACATTAGGATTGCTGTCGGGAAATTCCAAAGAATATGAAGCAGATATCCTTTTTTCTACGATGCAGATGATGTCCAAAAGGGAAACTCTGGAACGATTTATTGAAGATGAATTTCAGATTATTGTGATTGACGAGGCTCATAGAATAGGAGCATCCAGTTATCAAAGAATTATGGACTATTTTAAACCAGAGCTATGGCTGGGTATGACCGCGTCGCCAGAAAGGACTGATGGTTATGATGTATACAAGGCATTTGATCATAATATAGCGTGTGAGATTCGCTTACAGAATGCTATGGAAGAAGATATGTTATGTCCATTTCATTATTTTGGCATAACAGATTTACAGATTGATGGAGAAGATATAAGTGATGAAACCACTTTAAAAGATTTTAATAGATTAACGTCAGATGATCGTGTAAGTTACATAATTGAACAAATAAAATATTATGGTTATTGTGGGGACAGAGTGAAAGGCTTAGTTTTTTGTAGTTCAAAAGCTGAGGCAAAGTTATTAAGTGGAAAATTTAATTGTCGAGGATATCAGACTTTAGCCTTGACTGGTGATGATAATCAGGAACAGAGAGAGAAAGCTATTGAACGATTGGTGCAGAAGAAGGTAGAAGATAAATTAGATTATATTTTTACAGTAGATATTTTTAATGAGGGGGTAGATATCCCGGAAGTAAATCAGGTGGTTATGCTGCGTCCTACAGAATCTCCTATCATATTTGTACAACAGCTTGGAAGAGGGCTACGCAGAGCAGAGGGAAAGGAATATGTCGTTATTCTGGATTTTATAGGAAACTATAAAAATAATTTTATGATACCTATTGCGCTGTCAGGAGACCGCAGTTATAACAAAGATAATATACGTCGCTTTGTATTGGAAGGAGAAAGAATTATTCCAGGATCTTCAACAATACATTTTGATGAAATATCTAAAAAAAGGATATTCTCAGCGATAGATGCAGCGAATTTTAGTGATATTAAATTAATTAAAGACAACTATCAGAACTTAAAAAATAAATTAGGTCGCATTCCGGAATTGCAGGATTTTGACCGATATGGAGAAATGGATGTCCAGCGTATCTTTGATAATCCCAGTTTAGGGTCATATTATAAGTTTTTGGTAAAATATGAAGGAGAATATCATATTCGTCTTTCTCCTGTTGAAGAAAAAGTAATAGAATTTGTTTCAAAAAAACTTTCCAATGGAAAACGAATTCATGAGCTGGAGCTTATAAAGAGAATGCTTACATATAATAGTGGCTTAATGAGGCATCTGCAGAAGGCGCTGCGGGATAAATATGGGAAGTCTTTGAGTGAAGAAAGCAGAAAAAATGTAATTAATATTATGACGAATGAATTCCCTGCAGGTTCAGGTAAAAAGACATATCAAGAATGCGTTTTCTTGGAAGAGGAGGAAAATTTGCAGGATTATAAAATTTCAAAGAGTATGAAACAGATGTTGGAAAATCCAGATTTTTATAAAATATTGGAAGAATTGGTGGATTTTGGTATAGCAAGATATAAGGCTAATTACAGCAAATGTTATAGAAATACTAATTTTGTTTTATATCAGAAGTATACTTACGAGGATGTCTGCCGTTTGTTAAACTGGGAAAATAATGAGGTTCCGCTTAACATAGGCGGGTATAAGTATGATAAAAAAACAAAAACTTTTCCGGTGTTTATTAATTATGATAAATCAAATGATATTAGTGATACAACGAAATATGAAGATCATTTTGTAAGTAACAGCAAGTTGGTTGCTATTTCTAAGAGTGGACGCAGTATTGCATCAGAGGACGTGCAAAATTTTCTAAGAGCCCATGAAAGAGGAATAGAAGTGCAACTCTTTGTACGTAAAAATAAAGATGATAAAATATCAAAGGAGTTTTACTATTTAGGCAGTATGTCTGCCAGTGGATTTACACAGGAGTTTGTAATGCCCAATACAGAGAAAACAGCAGTGAAGATAGAATGGATTCTTGATACTCCTGTGCGGGAAGATATTTATCAGTATATAGTAAACAATTAATGGGGAGAGAGATCATGAAAACAATCCGTGTAGCAGCGGCAATCATTGTACACGACAATAAAATATTTGCAACCCAGAGAGGTTACGGGGAATTCAAGGACGGCTGGGAATTCCCCGGAGGAAAGATTGAGGAAGGGGAGACACCGCAGCAGGCGTTAATCCGTGAGATTAGGGAAGAACTGGATACGGAGATTGAGGTGGGAGAGCTGGTGGACAGGGTGGAATACGACTATCCTGCCTTCCATCTTTCCATGGACTGCTTTCTGTGCAGGGTCAGGTCGGGAGACCTGGTTCTGAAGGAGCATGAGGCGGCACGCTGGCTTGCAGTGGAGGAGCTGGAAGGCGTTGACTGGCTTCCTGCGGACAGGGGGCTTATCAGGAAGCTTGCTGCAGATTTTCCGGGATGCGGGCAGGAGTGACCGGGAGGTGACAGGCCGGTGAGATTTCCTGCTTTACTTTATTCTGCTAATGTGCTAAAATCCAAAAAGCAGGCATCCCAGAAAAAGTGCTATGGGATGTGGATGGAATTCCATTACGGGCCCTGTTCTGTGCGCTGCCTGTTACAGGCCCGTAATCCATTTGCGGATATGCAGCATATAGCAGCGCAGAAACGAGGGATATTATGAAAAAGAAACTGGCATTGGCACTGGTATTGGCCATGGGGCTTTCCATGGCGGGCTGCGGGGACAGTGCGGCTTCAGGAGAGGCAAAGAGCATGGTCTATGCGGTGGAGGCAGGCTCCGCAGGGGAAGCGGTTGCACAGGAGAAAGGGTATTCCATCAACTCTGTGGCATCCCAGGCGGACGCTTTGATGGAGGTGGCATCCGGCACTTCCGATGCGGCCATTATTGATTTGTTGATGGCGGGGGCAATGATCGGGGAGGGCACCAGTTACCCGAATCTGATCCACACGGAGGAGCTGACTTCCGAGGAGTACGGTATTGGCTGCCGCAAGGGTTCCGACCTGGCGGAGTATATTAACGCGGTGCTGGCGGACTGTTACGGGGACGGTTCCCTGCAGAAGATTGCCGAGACCTACGGCGTACAGGCGGCTTTGGTGGAGCAGAAGGGAGGCTCCTATGACGTGGCTGCGGACGGGGACGTGGCATATATCCAGGGAAAAGGGACGCTGATCGTGGGCATCACGGAGTTTGAACCCATGGACTTTCGGGATGCTTCCGGCGAGTGGATTGGCTTTGACGCGGATCTGGCCCGGGTGGTGGCGGATAAGCTGGGAGTGGAGGCACAGTTTGTTGTGATCGACTGGGACAATAAGATCATGGAGCTGGAATCCCAGAATATCGACGTGGTATGGAACGGCATGACACTGACTTCGGAAGTAACGGAATCCATGGAATGTACGAATGCTTATTGTAAAAATGCGCAGGTAGTGGTGATCCCTGCCAAGTAAAACAGATTCATGCAGGCGGTGAGCGGTTCGATGCAGACAGCCATGTGCCGTACACGCATGGACGGCTGACGAATGCCGCGAGGGTCACATACCCCGCTGCTTGCAGCGCTGCAAGCTGGATGCCCCGTTGCTTGCGGCGGGGGTGTTGACTGACTTTGGCAGAAACAGGAGAGGATTATGTTCTGGACGGTAACACTGGAATTGTTGAACGGCCTTGCCACGACTTTTCAGATTTTTATTTTTACTTTGATCTTTGCGCTGCCCCTGGGCCTGCTCCTGGCCCTGGGCACCATGAATAAATGGAAGCCCCTGCGCTTCCTGCTGCAGGTGCTGATCTGGGTCATCCGGGGTACGCCCCTGATGCTGCAGTTGATCATTATTTTCTACGGCCCGGGGCTGTGGCTTGGGCATAATATCTGGAAGGGCAATGAGGCGGGACGTATTACTGCCACGGTAGTGGCGTTTTCCATCAATTATGCCTGCTATTTTTCGGTCATCTTCCGGGGAGGCATCGAGGGTGTCCCCGCGGGGCAGCGGGAAGCGGGGCAGGTGCTGGGCATGACCAGGAGCCAGATCTTTTTTAAAGTAACTCTGCTCCAGATGGTAAAGAGGGTAGTCCCGCCCCTGTCAAACGAGGTCATTACGCTGGTGAAGGATACCTCCCTTGCCAGGATCATCGCGGCATATGAGCTAACCTTTGCAGGCTATTCCTTCATGAAATCCGCCGGTATTACCTGGCCTTTGTTCTATACGGGTGTGTTCTACCTGGTATTTGTGGGGCTTCTGACGCTCCTGTTTAATTTTGTTGAGAAGAAACTGTCGTATTTCCGATAAAAGGCACTGCTGACAGGAGTAAGTAAGCGTATGATCACGGTTGGGAAACTTGGCGGGCTCAGAAACACCCGTCCGTATGGGTGAGCCGGAGGAAGTAGACGGAAGGATCATGCTGTGCTGCGGCAGATGGAGATTGGAATTAAGGGAGGCTCCCATGGCAATTTTAGAAGTAAAGAATATTGAAAAACATTTCGGAAATACAAAGGTTCTGGAGGATGTGGGTTTTTCCCTGGAAGAAGGGAAGGCCCTTGCCATTATCGGTTCTTCCGGCTCCGGGAAGACTACGCTGCTGCGTTGCCTGAATTTTCTGGAGACGCCGGACAGGGGAACCATTTCTGTAAAAGGCGAGGTGCTGTTCGACGGTTCCGCGCCTCATGCGGGAAAGGAAAAGGAGCTTCGCAGGAAACGCCTGCATTTCGGCCTGGTTTTCCAGTCCTTTCATCTGTTTCCCCAGTATACCGCGCTGGAAAATGTGATGCTGGCGGAGGAACTGCTGGCGAGGGAGCGGGAGGGCTACAAACGGAATAAGCGGGATATCCAGGAGGAAATCCGCAGGCATGGCGCAGAGCTGCTGGATCGGATGGGATTAAAAGAGAGGATGGATCATTATCCCCATCAGCTTTCCGGCGGCCAGCAGCAGAGGGTGGCGATTGCCAGGGCCCTGGCGTTAAAGCCGGATATCCTCTGCTTTGACGAGCCCACCTCTGCACTGGATCCGGAGCTTACCGGGGAGGTACTGAAGGTAATCCGCAGCCTTGCACAGCAGAAGACTACCATGGTCATTGTGACTCATGAGATGGCCTTTGCCAGGGATGTGGCGGATCAGGTGATCTTCATGGACGGAGGGGTTGTCGTGGAGGCGGGAGAGTCTCATCAGGTGATTGACCACCCCAGGGAGGAGCGCACGAGGCAGTTTTTGTCCCGCTATTAGAGCATTTTTCAAACACGCTCTGGAGCATTGGCACATCCGCCCGGCTCATTGCCTGTGGGAATAAAAACTTGTTCTGCCGGGCAGACTACCTTTCAAAAGGAGGTAGCATATGGAAGACGATACCATCAAACTACTGAGAGAGTGTAATGCAGGCATTAAAATGGGAGTGTCCTCCCTGGACGACGTCATAGAGCATGTGCAGAGCGAAAGTCTGCGCAGCCTGCTTGCGAAAAGTAAGGAAACACATACAAAATTGGGTAATACCACTCACGATTACCTGAAAGAATATCATGACGACGGGAAAGAGCCCGCCATGATGGCCAGGGTGATGTCCAAATTTAAGTCCAATGTGACGCTGAATGAGGAAAACGCGGATCAAAAAGCGGCGGATCTGATCACGGACGGCTGCAATATGGGAGTCAAAAGCCTGTACCGGTATTTAAACCAGTATCCCGCGGCGGAAGAAAAGATTAAGAGGCTTACAAAGGATGTGGCTCAGGCGGAGGAAACGCTGGTAAAGGATTTAAGGGCATATCTTTAAAGCTATAAAATGGTGTTAGTATAAAAAGAGCAGCTGTGTAAAGAGGCTGTCCGTTTCGGACAGCCTCTTTACAATGGGCAGGGTTTAAGGATATAATAGAGGACAGCTATATACAGAGTGTGGAACGGAGAGATGATCATGCAGATAGACAGGCAAAGGGCACTGAGAACGTTTGCGGCTTATGTGGCGGCTTATGACGCGGAGGATCCAAAGGTAAAGTTAAAGATTGACCATACATACCGGGTGGCGGGCTTCTGCCAGAGGATAGCAGGATCGTTGGGGCTTCTGCAGGAGGACATTGACCTTGCGTGGCTGTGCGGGCTGCTTCATGATGTGGGGCGCTTCGAGCAGCTTCGCAATTACGGGACTTTTATAGACGCACAGTCCATCGATCACGCCATGTATGGAGCGGAAATACTTTTTGACCAGGGCAGGATCCGGGATTATGTGGAGAATGACAGCGAGGACGCTTTCCTGCGGAGGGTGGTATCCTGCCACAGCGCCTACCGGATTCCCCCGGAGTATGACGAAAGGACGGTATTGTTTGCCAATATACTGAGAGACGCGGATAAGACGGACATTCTGCGGGTAAATGTGGAGACGCCGCTGGAGGAGATTTATAATGTATCCACACAGGTATTGCGCAGCGACCCGGTTACGCCTCAGGTCCTGGAGGCATTTCTGGAGGGACATGCGGTTTTCAGAACGTTGAAGAAGACGTCAGTGGATAATGTGGTGGGGCATATTTCCCTGGTATTCGAGCTGGTGTTCCCTGTCAGCCTGCAAATGGTGGCAGAACAGGGGTATCTGGAACGATTAATGGACTTTTCCTCGGAAAACCCTGAAACCAGGGAGGCTTTCGCAGTCATCCGCCGACGGATGGCAGAATATATGTCATGATTCTTTTTTGCCACATACTGCCACTATTGACTTTTGGAAACGACCTAAGTAAACTAAGGATAGGGACTGAAATAAATAAACGGGAGAATACGAATGGGAAATCTGTGGCTCGGATTACTGATAGTCGGAATCATAGCGGCCTGTGGCTTTCTGGCATGGCGTTTTGCCAGGCTTCCGGAGGCGGCAAGATTTCGTTTTATAAAGCCTAAACTTACCGAGGACACCTATGCCCCTCTGCTGATGCTGGAGAGCCTGGGACAGAGCTGCCTTCGCCAGATAGGGAATAAACCGGTAGAACTGATATTTGACATTGACAAAAATCTGCCTGCAAAGCTGTGCGGAGACGAGGGACGAATCCGCCAGGTACTTATGAGCCTTCTGGAAAATGCCATATTGTTTGCGGAAAAGGGATATGTCAGGCTGCTGATCAAGGTATATCCTGTGACCGAGAACGAATTGCTGGAGATGCATGTGTCAGTCAAGGATACGGGCAAGGGCTTCCACGAGGAGAAGCTGGAACGCATATTCTCTTCCCGAAAGGAATACCGGGAGAAGGAGAAGCAGGATGCTGTGGACAGATTGTTTGTCTCCCAGTGTCTTATTCGGAAGATGGGCGGTGAGATCCATGTAAAGAGTGAGGAAGGCAGGGGCAGTGAATTCTGGTTTTCCATTCAGCAGAAGATAGAGGATCCCGCGCTCGGTGCGGCCATTAAGCTTGCTGAGAACAGAAGGGTACCCAAGGCCAGCGCCAAATTCAGCAATCCGTACCGGGAGGAAGCGCTGATGGCCCTGTTTAACATGTATAAGATTTCATTCATCCCCTATGATATCCTGCAGGATGTGGGGATGACGGTGGATTATCTCTTTACAGACCACGGAGCGTTTTACGAGGGGGAACAGGAAATGCTTGAGCTGGTGAGGCGCAGGGAGAATATCTGCGTCCTTGAGAACCCCCTGCGCGATCACAGGAAGATAGAAGGTGTGACTATTGTATACCGCCCTTTCTTCTCCTTGAATTTCTGCAGGTTTTTAAGCCAGGAGTAATAAGGCAGGATGACAGGCTCCGTGGCAGCCGGCCTGTGCCTGTACAGGAGGATTCCGGTACGGAGGGATTTTGTATGAAGAATTACAGGATGCTGATCGAATATGATGGAAGCCGCTATTACGGATGGCAGAGGCAGCCAGGCCGTGAGACGATTCAGGGAAAGCTGGAAAAGGTGTTGTCCCTGATGTGCCAGGCCGAGGTGGAGGTCATCGGCGCAGGGCGGACGGACGCAGGTGTCCATGCCAGGGGAATGGTGGCAAATGCGGCAATGGATACAGGGTTTACCGGGGAGGAAATCCGTGAGTATCTGAACCGGTATCTGCCTGATGACATTGCCGTGAAGGAGGTCAGGGAGGCCTCTCCCAGGTTTCATGCCCGTTATAACGCAGTGGGTAAGACATACTGTTATACCTGCTATGACGGTGAGGTTAAATCCGTATTTGACAGAAAATATGTCACCCGCCTGGAGGAGAAACCGGATATCGCCAGGATGCGGCAGGCTGCGGAGCTCCTGAAGGGGCAGCATGATTTCCGGAATTTCTGTGTCAATCCCAGGATGAAGAAGTCCACGGTGCGCTGTGTGGATCGGATTGAGATCATGCGCCAGGGGGATTACCTTACCTTTACCTTTCACGGGAACGGCTTCCTGCAGAATATGGTGCGGATTATGGTGGGCACCCTTTTGGAGGCGGGCTGCGGCAGGATGGCCTGTGAGCAGGTGTCTGCGGCATTGAAATCGGAGGAGAGGCAGAAGGCCGGCCCTACCGCTCCTGCCCAGGGCTTGTGCCTGATGAGTGTGGACTATTGACAGGAAAAATTATGGGAAAATTCAAGTTGCAACCGCCGGTTGACATATTTCCAAGCGCGCTTGGTAGTTGTCAACCGGTATTTTTGCTATGATCTTCCATGTGCCGGATGCATTGGTTACTCGAGGGCCAGGCTGACATCGGCCGTAGATCAGGAGCACGGAGTGCGAGGAGGAAAAGAAATGATTTTAGCGGAAAAGGTTGCATTGTTGAGAAAGAAAAAAGGATGGTCACAGGAGGAGCTGGCGGAGAAACTGGGAATTTCCAGGCAGTCTGTCTCCAAATGGGAGTCGGCAGCGTCTATACCGGATATAGATAAGATCATCCTGTTAAGTCAGATCTTCCAGGTCAGCACAGATTATCTGCTGAAGGATGAGATGGAGGAGACGGACAAAATGGCCCCGGCAGGCGAGATGCCGGAGAAGCCGGAGCGGAGAACTGTGTCCGTGGAGGAGGCGAACGGGTTTATGGGCCTGACGCGGAAGCTTGCGGCGCCCATGGCCTTTGCAGTGATGCTGTTCGTGCTCTGCCCCATCCCCCTGATTCTGACAGCCGGGATGGCGGAAACTGGAAGGCTGTCTATCACGGAAGATATGGCAGGCGGGATAGGCGTTGTCATCCTGCTGGTGATCGTGGCGGTGGGTGTGACGATCCTGGTCTTATGCGGCGTGCGTATGGAACAGTACGGCTACCTGGAGAAAGAAATATTTACATTACAGTACGGTGTGGAAGGGATTGCCAGGAAGAATAAAGAGCTCTTTACGCGGAAGTTTTCCGTCTGTGTGGCGGCGGGAACGGCGCTTTGTATTTTGGGGGCGGTTCCCCTGCTGCTCTACGCATCCGTGGGGAAGGACGAGTTTATCCTGCTCTGCTGTGTTGCTCTGCTGCTGGTGTTGGTAGCCGTTGCCGTATTTTTGTTTGTCTGGGCAGGGCTGATCCAGGACAGCTTTAAAAAGCTGCTGCAGGCGGAGGAATTCTCACCGGAGCAGAAATCAGCGGCAAGGAAGCTGGGGGCTTTTTCAGGGGCATACTGGTGCACTGTGGTGATCATATTCCTGGTGGTATTTGCCCGGGAAAAATGGCTTGTTTTTGACGGAGAACCGAAATTCCCCGGAATCCTGTTCGGTATGATATGGGTTGTGGCGGCATTGCTTTATGCGGTGATAAGGATCATTTTAAATGCGGTAATAGAGAGAAATAAGAACAGGGAGGTGTAGAATGGCAATCGGCATCAGTATCTTTTTGGCGGCGGGGATTTTTTTCGGCGATCTGTGGATAAAGAACAGGATAGAGGAGGCGGAGGAGGAAAGCCTTCCTCTGTCCTGCGCCGGGAACAGGATCATACTGAAAAAGTATCACAACACCGGCGCCATGCTGAATCTGGGAGCGTCCAGGAGGAAGGCGGTGGCGGCCATATCGGTCCTCTTTACGGCTTTGGTGAGCGCCGCGTTTGTACTCAGCCTGGGGCGGCGTGGGAACAATGCCCTGCGGGTGGGGCTGGCGCTGTTGCTGGGAGGTTCCTTCAGCAACACATATGACCGCCTGAAACGCAAATATGTGGTGGATTACTTAAGCTTCCAGGTAAAGTGGCGCCCGCTCCGCCGGTTCGTGTTTAATCTATCCGACTTTTGCATTGCCATCGGCGCGTTTCTGGCGGCGCTGGCGTCTCCGGATGAATAAGGGCGTGTCAAAGGCTTTGTCCGGCCTGCGCCGTAATCACGGTGCCGGCCTTTCCCCGGATGGCGTCCTTTACCCGGTCTATGGAGGTGATGATCACTTTGCCCCCGGGAACCTTCCCCAGATATTCCAGGGCGGCCTCGATCTTGGGCAGCATGGTGCCTTCCCCGAATTCCTTTGCGGCGATCATTTCCCGGGCCTTTTCAGTGTCCATGCTGGTGACAGGTGACTGGGACTCCCTGCCGAAATCACTGTACACGCATTCCACGCCGGTGAGGATGATCAGTTCATCGCAGGACAGTTCGGCAGCCAGTTTTCCCGCAATGGCGTCTTTTTCGATGACGGCGGAAGCGCCTTTTAAGGCGTGCTGCTGTTCGATCACGGGAATCCCGCCGCCTCCGCAGGCGATGACTACCTGGTTGGCGTCAGCCAGGGTGCGGATGGCCTCGATTTCAACAATTTCAATGGGTCTTGGCGCGGCAACCACACGGCGGTAGCCCTGGCCGGGATCCTCCTTTACATAGTTGCCCTTCTTAAGCTCTGTCTCTGCGTCTTCCCTGGACATATAGCGGCCTATCACCTTGGTGGGCTCGTAGAAGGCCTCGTCGTAGGGATCTACCGTTACCTGTGTGAGAATGGTGCTGACAGGTACAGCTCTGCCGCGGCTCAGCAGTTCCGCGCGGAGGGAATTCTGAATATCATAGCCTACATAGCCCTGGCTCATGGCGGAGCAGACACACATGGGAGCGGGCGTATAGTCAATATAGACCCGGCGCAGTTCGGTCATGGCCTTGTGTATCATGCTGACCTGGGGGCCGTTGCTGTGGGTGATGGTCAGCTGATAATCTGCCTCCACCAGATCCGCCAGCGCCTTGGCAGTCTTTACGACAGCATCCCGTTGTGCCTTGGTAGTATAGCCGAGGGCGTCATGTCCCAGAGAAACGACAACTTTTTTCCTGCTCATATCAATCATCCTTTCTGCAAACCCTTCCCTGTGGATTTTCAGCCCTATTGTAACATAATTAGGAATAAAAGCAAAGACCTATTGATTTTCTGACCGGGGAAAGGTATGCTATAACCAAAACAGATAAAGAGGTATCTACATATGGAAAAGAATATGCTTTTTTCACAAGTAAAGGGCCTGGTTCACGGCGGGGATTATAATCCCGACCAGTGGCTGGACAGGCCGGACATTCTGGCGGAGGATATCAGGCTGATGAAGAAGGCGGGAGTCAACAGCGCCACCCTGGGCGTATTCTCCTGGTCTGCTTACGAGCCTGTGGAAGGGGAATTTCATTTTGAATGGATGGAGGAGATCATAGAAAAGCTTTATCAGAACGGGATCTATACCATCCTGGCGACCCCCTCCGGTGCCAGGCCTGCATGGCTGGACGCGGCTTATCCCGAGGCCATGAGGGTGGACAGCCAGGGGCTTCGGGAGCATCATGGGAGACGGCATAATCATTGCATGTCCTCCCCCGCATTCCGGGAGAAGGTAAGCATCATTGACAGAAAGCTGGCGGAGAGATTCGGTTCCCATCCCGGCGTCCTCATGTATCATATATCCAACGAGCTGAGCGGGGAGTGCTATTGCCCTCTCTGTGCAAAGAGGTTCCAGGAGTATCTGGCGGAAAAATTTGAAAATGATATTGAAAAGCTGAACCATGCGTGGTGGACTTCCTTCTGGAGCCATCATTATAACAGCTTTGAACAGATCGAGCCTCCCTTCCAGAACGGTGAGACCAGCGTTATGGGCCTGAACCTGGAGTGGAAGCGCTTCACTACCTGGAACATGAATGACTTTATGAAGCATGAGATCAGCGTGCTGCGCAGCGTGACGCCGGATATTCCCGTGACGACTAATTTCATGCAGCTGTTTGAGGGGCTGGATTACCGGAAGATGGCGCCGGAGCTGGATGCCATTTCCTGGGACAACTATCCCCCGTTCCATAACGACGGGGAACCCCTGGCAGAGACTCTGGCGGAGACGGCGTTCCATCACGCTGTGATGCGGGGGCTGAAGCGCGGGAAGCCATTTATGATGATGGAGAGCACTCCCAGCCTGGTAAACTGGCATACCTTCAATAAATTAAAGCGTCCCGGGGTGCATATGCTGTCCTGTATGCAGGCGGTGGCCTGCGGTTCCGACACGGTGCAGTACTTCCAGTGGCGGAAAGGCCGGGGTTCCTACGAGCAGTACCACGGCGCGGTGCTGGATCATATCGGGACGGATGACACCAGGGTATTCCGCGAGGTGGCGGAAGTGGGCGAGGCCATGAGAAAGCTGGCGCCTGTGGCAGGGACACTGGTAAAGGCCAGGGCGGCGCTGCTCTTTGACTGGGATAACCGTTATGCTATCCGGGATGTCAGGGCCCTTGCGGATGAGACGAAAAAGTATGAGGATACCTGCATCGGCATCTGGAAGCAGTTTTTGAAGCTTGGCGTGGAGATGGATGTGGTCGGCTCCGACGAGGATCTGTCCCAGTATGACCTGGTGATCGCTCCCATGCTCTATATGCTGCAACCCGGCACCGCAGAGAATTTAAAGCGATTTGTGGAGAGGGGCGGGCAGCTGATGGCCACTTACTTTACCGGTTATGTGGACAGGGATCAGCTGTGCTTTCTGGGAGGATTCCCCGGGGACGGGCTTGCGGAGCTGTTCGGCATTGTCAGTGAGGAGATAGATACCTACTATCCCTCCGACCGGAACCACATCTGCTTTGAGGACGGCAGGGCCTGGGAGGTGACAGATTACGCGGAGATCCTGCAGGTGAAGGACGCCTGGGTGCTGGCCAGGTATGCGGAGGATTTCTATGCGGGCACAGCGGCGCTGACCTGCAGGGAATACGGCAGAGGCAAGGCGTATTATATGGCGGCCAGGGTGAAGCCGGAGGAAATGGAATCTCTGTTTGTGCAGCTGCTGACAGAGGCCAAAATCCCCGTGAGAAGGCTTCCGGACGGCGTGGAATGCCATGTCAGGACAGGGGAAGAAGGCACTTACGCGTTTTACCTGAACGGGAATTCCGGGAAGGTGGAGATAGAGGGCGCGGAGGGTATGGATCTGCTGACTGGTACGAAAATACAGGGAACATTTACGCTGCCCGGGTATGGGGCAGCGGTGCTTTCACAGGGATGAAAATGCGCACAAGCCCGCAAGAACAGCGGGTTTGGCGCATTGTGAAAGCATTGGCAGATCAGTTTATCGTGAGGTGCCGGATCGCCTGATCCAGCACCTCAAAATATTCTTCAAAGGTCTTCCTGCAGCAGCCCGGGTTGTCGATGACGATGTCCTTTGCCCGCAGTCCGGTCAGGGAAAAGCCCATGGCCATACGGTGGTCGTCATAAGTCTCCACCAGGGCTGCCTTGGGCTGTCCGGGAAAAACGGTGACGCTGTTTTCCGTTTCCCCGCACCGGATTCCCATTTTCCGCAGCTCGGTGACGATCGCGGTAATCCGGTCGCTCTCCTGGAAGCGGATGTGCCCGATCCCTGTGATGGTGGTGGGGCTGTCCGCATAGGGGGCAATGGCCGCCAGCGTGATGGCCTGGTCGGAGCAGGCCGACATATCGGCCGTAACGCCGTGGAAAACACCATCCGCAGGAGGCTCTACCAGGATTCCCTCAGCCAGGCCGGCAGCGGAACACCCCATCTGTTCCAGGATCCGGATAAACGCCACGTCTCCCTGCAGGGAGTCGAAGTGTACATGGGGCACCTGCACCGGAATCCCCAGCAGGGGGCTCATGGCGTAAAAGTAACATGCAGCGGAGACGTCGGGCTCCACCGGATAATCCAGGGCGCGGTAAGACTGCCCTGCCGCCGTGCGGTAGGCCATGGGGAGGGTGCGGTTTACGCAGCCGTCACAGTGGGAGGCCTCACTGGCGCTGCCGTCTCCATGATTCATTCCCCCGCCGCAGAAATACAGCGGCTGGGCCCTCACTCCGAATTGTCCCATCATCTTTACAGTCATATCAATGTACGACCGCCCGTGGGTTCCCTCTATATAACAGGTAAAGTCCCTTTCCGACAGGCAGGATGCGATCAGGAGCGCGCTCAAAAACTGGCTGCTGGAATCTATGTTCACAGAGATGCGGTCTTTGCAGAAACCGTGGCCTTTCAGTGTAAAGGGGAAATGCCCCTCCCTGATCTTACCGTCAGAAGGCTCATGGATCACCTCGCAGCCCAGCTCCTTCAGGGAATCCAGCAGGGGCGCCATGGGACGTTTCCTCATCTGCTCTGAGGCGTCCATATGATAGATTCCATTGGAAATACCCAGATAAGCGGTAAGAAACCTTGCCGCCGTGCCGGCACTTCCCACAAACTGTCCTGCCTCCGCCTTTGGCACGGCGCCGCCAAGCCCTCTTACCGTGATGGTTTTAGAGGCTTCATCCCCTGCAGCTTCAAAGCCCAGCTCCTGGATGCATTTCAGGAAATGCCTGGAGTCGTCGGAAAACAGGGCGCCTCTCAGCGTGGAAGTACCGTTTGCAAGGGTGGCCAGCAGCAGGGCCCTGTTGGTGATGCTCTTGGAGCCGGGGACGGATACCCGCAGGGGGACAGGGAAATTTTCGCTTTTCCGGCGTTTTTGCAATGTCTGATATATTTCGGGAACAGAATAAGTGTTGTTCATAGGTAAATTCCTTTTCTTACTATAATTGACTGCAAAAATTGACTGCAAAATCAGTATAAAATAAAAAATAGCACTTGACAATAGTGTAATGGCGGAGTATTATACAATCCATAATATTCCTATTAAAAAAGTAGGAAATAAAAACAGCAGCAGATACCGCAATGCAGAAAAGAGGTTATTATGGGAAAGATTTATACAAGCGCAACAGAGCTTATCGGGCATACCCCTTTGCTTCAGGTCAATCGTTATGCCGTGGCACAGGGGGTAACAGAAGCTGTACTGCTGGCTAAGCTGGAGTATTTAAATCCTGCGGGCAGCGTGAAGGATCGTGTGGCCCTGGCCATGATCGAGGATGCGGAGAAAAAGGGGACTTTAAAGCCCGGAGCGACCATTATCGAGCCGACTTCCGGAAACACGGGGATCGGCCTGGCATGTGCAGCGGCGGCGAAGGGCTACAGGACAGTCCTGACCCTGCCCGAAACCATGAGTGTGGAGCGCAGGAACCTGTTAAAGGCATACGGGGCGGAGCTGGTGCTCACCGAGGGTTCCCGGGGAATGAAAGGCGCCATTGACAAAGCGGAGGAACTGCAGAAGGAAATTCCCGGCGCAGTGATATTGGGACAGTTTGATAATCCGGCCAACCCGGCGGCCCATGCCGCGTCCACGGGCCCTGAGATCTGGGAGGACACGGAAGGGGCGGTGGATATCTTTGTGGCGGGGGTGGGCACCGGCGGCACCATCACCGGCATCGGCACATTCCTGAAATCCAGGAATCCCAGGATACAGGTGGTGGCTGTGGAGCCGGCGGATTCCCCTGTGCTTTCCGGCGGGCAGCCGGGGCCGCATAAGCTGCAGGGCATAGGGGCAGGCTTTGTGCCTTCCATTTTAAATACACAGATTTATGATGAGGTCTTTACCGTGACTACGGAGGAAGCATATGCTGCAGGCCGTCTTCTTGCCCATAGGGAGGGGATCCTGGCCGGCATCACCTCCGGCGCGGCGCTGCATGCGGCGGCCCAGATCGCGAAGCGGCCGGGGAACCGGGGGAAGACCATTGTAGCACTGCTTCCCGACTCTGGGGACAGATATCTTTCCACGCCCATGTTTACAGAAGGCTGAAATTATGGTAAACTGCCTAAGAGCGTGTTTGAAATACAATCTGGAGGCATCCCCTGTAAAGGCAAAGAATGCGCGTCGATAACAGGAGGAACGACTGTCAGATACGGAAAGGTATGAATATATGGAACCCATCATTCAGATACAAAAGGTTACCAAGACATTCCTGGGAAAGGACAATCAGGTGGAAGCGCTGAAGGGTATCAGCCTTGACATTGAAAAGGGCGATATCTACGGCATAATCGGTATGAGCGGCGCTGGGAAATCCACCCTGGTGCGCTGTCTGAATTTCCTGGAAAAGCCTACAACGGGTACGGTATTGATAGAAAATAAGGATCTGTCCGCCATGGCCGAGAAGGAACTGCGGAAGACCAGGACGGAGATTGCCATGATCTTCCAGCATTTCAACCTGCTGATGCAGAGGAATGTCCTGGATAATGTATGCTTCCCCATGGAGATCGTGGGTATGAAAAAGGCGGCTGCCAGGAAACGGGCCATGGAGCTGTTGGAGATCGTGGGGCTGTCCGAGAAGGCCAAGAGCTACCCGGCGCAGCTGTCCGGCGGGCAGAAACAGAGGGTGGCCATTGCCAGGGCGCTGGCGAACAACCCGAAGATCCTGCTGTGCGACGAAGCCACCAGCGCGTTGGATCCCACCACCACAAAGGCAATCCTGCAGCTTCTGCAGCAGATCAACAGGGATTACGGCATCACCATCGTGATCATCACCCATGAGATGGCGGTGGTGCAGGAAATCTGTTCCCATGTAGCCATCATTGACAACGGCGAGCTGGCGGAGCACGGGACGGTGGAGGAGGTATTCACCTCGCCCAAAACCCCGGCGGCGAAGAAGCTGGTATTTATGGTCAATCCCCAGATGGCGGAGATGCGGAGCAAGAGGTGTATCCGCATTGTGTTTGTGGAAAATTCCTCCTTCGAGCCGGTGATCGCCAATATGATCCTGGAGTGCAAGGCCCCGGTGAATATCCTTCTGGCCGATACCAAGGATATCAACGGGATTGCCCATGGGCAGATGATCCTGCAGCTGCCCGAGGACGAGGCTGTGGCGGCAAAGATGATCCATTACCTGGAGGAGAGAAAGCTGACGGTGGAGGAGGTGGATTCCTATGTGGGATGAGATAATGGTTTATTGGCAGCAGGAGGGCTCTGTTATGACCCCCATGGTGAGCCTGCTGCTGGAAAGTGTCCTGGTGACCCTTTATATGACGGTGGTCTCCACGGTGGCGGCTTACATCCTGGGGCTTCCCATGGGGATTGCCATGGTGGTGACCGCGCCGGGCGGGCTGCGGCCCAATCATGTTACATACAGGATATTGGATTTTGTGGCAAATATTGTGAGAAGCGTCCCGTTTCTGATCCTGCTGATCCTGGTCATACCCCTGACCCGGGCCATCGTGGGAAAAGCCTACGGGCCTACATCTGCCATCGTGCCCCTGGTGCTGGCGGCGGCCCCGTTCATTGCGCGAATGGTGGAATCCTCCCTGCAGGAGGTCGATAAGGGAGTGATCGAGGCGGCGCAGAGTATGGGGGCGGATCTCTGGACCATCATCTGGAAGGTGCTTCTGGCGGAGGCCAGGACTTCCCTGATCGTAGGGGCTACCATCGTGCTGGGAACCGTTCTCGGATATTCCGCCATGGCGGGAATTGTGGGCGGCGGCGGCCTGGGTGATATTGCCATTCAGTACGGCTACTACCGCCGGGAGGAGGATGTCATGTGGGTGTCGGTGATCCTGCTGGTAGTGCTGGTGCAGGTGATGCAGTATGTAGGGACTCTGATTTCCAAGAAGACGGATAAGCGGGTACGCTGATATTTGGTACTGACAGGCTGGATACAGGGCTGTTTAGTATAGAGAAGGCCGTAAAAGGCAGAGGAGGATACGTTATGAAAAAGAAATGGATTGCGCTTGTAAGCGCGGCAGTGCTGGCAGCGGGGGTATTGACCGGCTGCGGCGGTGAAAAGGATGACAAGACGATCAGGGTGGCGGCCAGCGCTGTTCCCCATGCGGAAATCCTGGAGCAGGCAAAGCCCATCCTGGCGGAGCAGGGCTATACATTGGAAATTCAGGTTTTTGAAGACTATGTGCAGCCCAACAATGTGGTGGATTCCGGCGACTTTGATGCCAATTATTTCCAGCACATCCCCTATTTGGAGAGCTTCAACGTGGAGCATAATATGAACCTGGTAAACGCGGGAGGGATTCATTACGAGCCCTTCGGGCTTTATCCCGGTAAGGAAACCGACGTGGCAAATATGCAGGACGCTACCATAGCGGTTCCCAATGACACTACCAACGAGGCCCGCGCGCTTTTGCTGCTCCAGGATAACGGCTATATTACGCTGAAAGAAGGCGCAGGCCTGGAAGCTACCAAGCTGGATATTGTGGAGAACCCTTATAACATTGAGATCATCGAATTGGAGGCGGCACAGATTCCCAGGACCCTTCCCGATGTTTCCTTCGGCGTCATGAACGGGAATTATGCCCTTCAGGCAGGCTATACTGTAGCGGAGAATGCGCTGTTGTATGAGAGCGCCGAGTCCGATGCGGCGGCTACCTATGTAAATGTGATCGCTGTGAAGGAAGGGAATGAGGATTCAGACAAGATCAGGGCGCTGGTCGATGTGCTCAAATCCGATGCGATCAAGGATTATATCAACGAGAATTATAACGGCGGGGTCATTCCCTATAAGTAAAAAGATTCTGCGGAAACGGCAGGGGTAAGGAAATGAAAATTTCAACGAAGGGCAGATACGCGGTGAGGGTCATGCTTGACCTGGCGCTGAATCACACGGGAGAATGCATCAAGGCCAGGGACATTGCCGCCAGGCAGGGTATTTCCGAGAAATACCTGGAACAGATCATCGCCGTGCTGAACAGGGCGGGATATGTGAAAAGCGTCCGCGGCGCCCAGGGCGGCTATAAGATCGCCAGGGCACCGGAGGAGTATACGGTGGGAATGATCCTGCGGCTGACGGAGGGTTCCATGGCCCCCGTGGCCTGCCTGGAAGGGGATGCAGAGGAATGCGGGCGCCGCGGCACCTGCGAGACGCTGCAGGTCTGGCAGGAGCTCTACGCTGCCATCAATGGGGTCATCGATCATGTTACCATCGCCGATTTAGTGGAGAGGAGCCGCAGGCGGAGGGACAATCTGGATTACAGCATATAAAGTCAACAAAACGCGGTCTGCCGGCTATTGACGCCAACGGCATACCGCGTTTTCCATTTTCAGAGTGTCGATCAGCTCTTTTCCTTCCTTGCTGCGGTGGTAGAGCTGTATGCTGCCGATACCGGCCCCGCCTGCCCACAGCGGGCTGTCCAACCGGCGCCCTTCGGGGGTCTCATACCGCAGGCGCATCATCTGTTCCCTGGTGCAGCTGCAGGAAATCTTGATCACGGCGGTCTTGTTCCGCGCCGTGATATGCCATATGAACCGCCTGTTTGTCTCTTTTACCTCCCAATTCTGCCTGGAAAAAAGAAACGGCCTTACAAAACCAAACTCGTAATCCTCCCCCATGTAGGTCAGCTGTATCATCAGCCTGCGGCGGAGGGGGAAAAACAGGAACCTGGGGCAGCAGCCGTTGACAGCAAGTACGGAATGCTTCAGTTCCCTCTCCGTGCGGGAGCTGGTAAGCCTGCCGGAGGCAAACTGGAACAGGGGCCTGACAAAGCTGCGTCCCCAGTGTTTATCCGCATAACCGCAGCTGGTATCGGGGGATACCTGGTAGGTAATGTCATCCAGGGTTACCGTTCCACGGAAAAAGCTTCGGATGCCCTCCCCGTGCCAGAAGTTTTCCAGCCCGTTGATCAGCCGGAAGAAGCTTCCCGACAGGAGCCCTGTATTACAGGCTACCGCCTTGTGAACCTCCACGTCCCATTCCATCCATCCGGCGTCGGACATGAAAGAGCGGTGCCTTGCTTCCGAAGGCGTTACCTCTACAAATCCGCTGATGCGGTTTTCGCTGTAAAAGCAGTCCTCAAGCTGTATCACCATAGGGCTTCCGGTCACCTTCAGGGAGGCTATGGGGTAGAAGGCGTGAAGCTGCCTGCCGCCCTCGCCGTTCTCGTCCGGGTATGCCCCGGCTTTTATCATGACATAGGAGGGCCTCATCCCTCTTTTTTTGAAATAGGGGTGCTGTCCCAGGATTAGCTGTTCGCCTCCCAGCCCCGGATTAATGATGAAAAATTCCACAAAAAATGTGCGGGTTTCCCCGGTCTGGGCCTCCACCCCGGTAAAGGAGTGGAACCAGCGCATGTAGCCCTTCCGGGCCAGGGAACCCCGCAGCATATATGAATTTTTATTCAGATCGGATTGATTCATCTACTATTTCGCCCTGCCTGTGAAGCAACATTTCGTAGTAACTTGACTTATTATACTACAATATCTAGTAAATGACAAGGCTGTCGCATAAAATTAAGAATTAGAGCGGCTGTTGTGGAAAGGAATTTGATTTTCAGGGCGGCCATGCTATAATTAAGGTGGATTATACTAGAGACAATATGCAGTGATGCAGCATAACTTCAGGTGAAATCGGCGGTGCCGGAAGCCTGGGCTGGGGGGACAAGATTGAAAATTAAATTTATTAAAAGGAAAAGAAAAATGACGAAAAAGATTTTCCGGGTGATGGCGGCAGGGCTGGTGGTCCTTGCGGCAGGCATGGTAATACAGAGGGAGGACGGCGGAGGCCCTTCTTCTTTTCAAAGAGACAAAAATGTATCGGGATGCCGGTTCGGGGAGCAGCATTCAGAGCCGGAAATGGTATCAGAAAGGCGGGAAAGCCCTTCCATGGGCAGCGCAGAGCCCTTCCGGGATGATGCGGGGAGTAATATCCAGATGGCGGACGGTTATCTGTACACATACTGGGACAACTGCCTTTGCAGATATGATCCCGATACGCTGAAGGAAACTGTGCTGTATGAGGCGGCATCCTCCCAGCACGGTGATTTCTGTATCTGGGGCGATTATGTCTATTTCATGGTAGTCCCCAATGTCAGTTTTGTGGGCAAGGCCCATGGTTCTCTCTACCGGGTGAGATGTGACGGCAGCGACGAGGCAGTCTGCCTGACCAGTGTAAAAATGCCGGGACAGGAAGACTGGGCGGGATATTATCAGTATTACACGCTGGATACCTATGATGATATCCTGTATCTGATCGGCCAGCAGGATGATACGGAAAATCTGTACTTCCGTCTGAATCAGAAGGGCGACATTTCGCGGGCGCCGGAGAGTGAGACTCTGTATGGTAGGCTGCCGGCGGGGTATTCCGGCTGGCGTGCCGGAAGCCGTATGATGTCACTGCCTTATTCCATGCGGAATTACGGCTATTTCTTTGTCATGGATGAGGACAGGAGGCTGATGCGCATGGATGCGGAAGGTAAGCGCAAGGAGAGCTTTACCGCCCTGGATGAGAGCTTTACCATCCCGGTCATTACGAACGATGCTATTCTGTTCCGGGACAGCCTTGCTGATGGGGATAGCTTTACCTGGTACAGGATATCCCTGGATGAGATAGAGGAGGTGGAAGAGATTGGGCAGGGCCCCACGGAGGAGAGGTTTGTCTTCTGTGATGAGGATGGACTGTATATTGTCTGCGAGGGCCAGGAGGAATGGGCAGAGATCGTTTTTATGGACTGGGAAGGGAACAGCAGCTGGAGGAACAGCTTTCCCAGGACTTTCTATTCCGCAGTGGACTATTTTGACGGGGAATCTTACTATTATACCGTCGCTGCCAACGGTGTGGAGACGGTCAAAAGGCTTGGGATGGAGACGGCAGACGAACCGGTGACTGTGGCCGAATATGACAGGGATTCTTACAGCAGGTGCACGTCCAGGGAGCGTTTTACCTGTAGCTGGACGGATGAGTATACCGGCAGCCAGGTGAATTATGAGATTACGGAAATCCATTTTACGGAGGAGACAGGGGGGCTTGGAAGGGTCAATGATTTCCTCGATGAATGGTATGGGCAGCAGTATGCTTCCCTGGAGGAATATAAGGAAACCATACGCAGGAATGACAGTGAGTGGAGCGGGGATGGAGAACGGCCAATCAATTATGTGGAGATTTCCAGGAACGCCGGCGTATGCTATATGGACGAAACCTATGTGGGAGTCTGCATTAATGATTATGAGTACTGGTGGGGCTCGGCCCATGGCTCCCATGGGAGCGATTATTATATGTTTGACAGGGCTTCTGGCAGACGGATTTCCATTACGGATGTGGTTAAGGATTCCCCGGAGGAGATCTGTGCGATCATGGCGCCATATGTGGAGGCGGTGGCGGCCTGGGGAACGGATGAGGAGGGCTGGGAGCAGATGATACTGGACGAGGGGCGCTTTTACCTTTCCGAGGAAGGGATTGGCCTGCATTTTGATGTGTATGAGATTGACAGCTATGCGGCAGGGGATCGGGAGATCATTGTGCCTTATGACTTGTTTGATCTGCGGTGAGGGGATTGTGTTTCGGCCCCTGCAGCATTTCTTTCTCCGGTTTTCTTACAGATTCTCCCGGATGCGGATGTCAACGGCTACATAGTATTGTTCCTTCTCCGGGTATTCGCCTGTGGTCAGATAAGCAAAGAGCAGCTCCAGCGGCCTGCTGCCCTGTACTTTGGGCTGCTGGCAGATGACGGCGGAGATGATGCCTTTCTTTACCAGTTCCCTGGTGGTGGGAACCAGGTCATACGCCACGATGCACATGCGGTTTTGACGTCCCAGGGCGGTAACGCTGCGGCAGCCGCCGTAAACCCCGCCGGCGGCGAAATACAGGGCGTTGATCTCGGGATGATCCCGCAGCAGCTGGAAGGTTCTCTCATAACTCTCAATCTCGTCGTCGTGGGCTTCTATGATATCTGTAATATGTATGCGGTTCCGGCAGGGGCTGAGTGTCTTGCGGAATCCCGCAATCCGCTCCGTATGGCAGAGAATCTGGGAGGAGCCGGTGATAATCCCTACGTTGACCTGCCCGGTGGTCATCAGTTTCAACAGCCCTGCGGCGGTGGAACCGCTCTTTTCATAATGACTTCCCACATAGGCTATGCGTTCGGAATTTTCAATGTCTGTGTTCAGTGTCACCACGGGGATTCCCTGCCCGGCCAGGCTGTTGATGCGCTCCCGGATGCAGTCGTCGTTGTAGGGGGCCAGGGCGATACCGTTTACCTCCTCTGCAACAAGTTCATCTAGCGCCATAAGCTGCGCCTCCAGATCCATGGGAATCTGCTTTACGATCACGGAGCAGTTGTAGCCGGCCAGCTCCTCAGCTTTCTCATTTACTCCCGCCAGCACATCCACATAAAAGGGATTTTCCGGTGAGAACAGGATCACTCCCAGCTTCAGCTTCTTTTTCTGGGCGGCCAGAACCAGGCCGGCGCGGTTGGGCTTGTATTCCAGTTCCTTTGCAATCCGGTTGATTTTTTCCGCTGTTTCGGGATTGACACTGCCCCGGTGATTGAGCACGCGGTCTACCGTCCCCCGGGACACCCCCGCCAGCAATGCGATTTCTTTGATGGTTGCCATGATTCTTCTCCTTGATGATCACTGTGCTGCCATAAATGAAGGAAATGCATACGGGCAGAAGTGGAGGATTGGATGATTACACAAGCTGTTTGCCAAATTTTTCCATGCAGGCTTTCGCTTCTTCCAGAGACAGGCCGATCCTTTTCTGAAGCTTCTGCAAGATTACTTCATCCTCCAAGCCGTCTTCCTGTCCTAATTCGATAAGCATTTTTGCCTGGCCCTGCTGTACGCCTTGTTTTATGCCCTGCTGTACGCCCTGTTGTATACCCTGACGCATCCATTTTTCGGATTCCGTTTCGATGATAGTCCCGCCCATAACCTTCACCAGCCTTTCTTCACACTTGTTCCCGTTTGTGATGTGCGTAATGATTGTATTTACAAATCCCATTAAATCTATCAGTTCTGCATCGGACAATTCGCCTGCTTCCCGCAGCCGCAGCATTTCATCTCTGAAATAGGTCAGATCTTCTATTGCCGGGTTTACGTCTTTTCCTGACAGGATAACTTTTTCATATCTTGCGATATAGAAAGGAATATACGGGAACAGCCTTTTTTCAACAATATATTCCTTTGTAAGGTTCTCCAGAATCACATTGTCTGATTCATAATCCACAGCCTGCCCGTTTGGAAAAGTGAATGTAATGGTGGTGGTTGCAGGCGTTTTGTCTGTTTTCTTGATATAAATGATGGAGAATCCCGGCATCGGGATGACGGCATGGCCGATATCCCATACCGCGGACTGTCTTGCGGCCCTCCGCTGTTTCGCCCTCTGTCAGGTATCCCTCGGAGGGCAGTACGGTCACTTCTGTGTCCAACGGGTATTTTTTTCCAAAGACATCGTTGATCACGGAAATAAAAAGCCGTTTGTGCTTACTTTTCATGGTCTTGAATACGTTATCGTAATCCGGGGTCTTTTTCTGCATGTTTCTTACCTTCCGAAAATAGGCTGATCTCGTCTGAAAAATGTGTTCTGATGTCATTATATCGCGGCTGTTTACTTCTGACAACAAATAACTCGAAATCCCTTGCTTTTTTCCCTGAAAACGGATATGATAAAAAAAAGCGTGCTCGTGCACATAGAGGCGGAAGATTAAAAATTTTTAATGGAGTAAAACATGACAGTAAACAATCCGATCTTAAGCGGTTTTTATCCGGATCCATCCATCTGTGCGGTGGGGGATGATTTCTATCTGGTGAACTCCACCTTTGCGTATTTTCCGGGGATTCCGGTCTTCCACAGCAGGGATTTAGCTCATTTCCATCAGATCGGTAATGTGCTTGACCGGCCTTCCCAGGTAAATCTTGAGGGCTGCAGGCATTCCCAGGGCATATATGCCCCCACCATCCGGTATCACGAGGGTATCTTTTATGTGATCACCACCAATGTCTCGGGTGGGGGAAGCTTTGTCGTCACGGCAGAGGATCCCGCCGGGCCCTGGTCGGAGCCGTATTTCCTGGGGGAGGAGGCTCCGGGGATCGACCCCAGCCTTTTCTTTGACGAGGACGGCGCCTGCTATTATGTGGGCACCAGGCCCAATCCCCAGGGGGTGAGGTACAACGGCGACTGGGAGATTTGGGCTCAGGAGCTGGACACGTCAGCTATGAAGCTGACCGGGGAGAGCCATATGCTGTGGAAGGGAGCCATGAACGGGGCCATTTGGCCGGAGGGCCCCCACCTGTACAAAAAGGACGGTTACTATTACCTGCTCATCGCAGAGGGCGGTACGTCGTTTCATCACAGCGTGATGGCGGCCAGGAGCCGCAGTGTGTTCGGCCCTTACGAGGGCAATCCCGCCAATCCAATCCTGACCCACAGACATCTGGGCAGCCGGTATCCGGTGGTCAATGTGGGACACGGGGATCTGGCAGCGGACAGGGACGGCAACTGGTATATGGTGATGCTGGCATCAAGGCCCTGCGAGGGGCATACTAATATGGGACGGGAGACTTTCCTGGCAAAGGTCGTCTGGGAGGATGGCTGGCCGGTGGTAAATCCGGGTGTGGGCAGGCTGGAGGAATGTTTGGAGCTGCCGGAACGCGCTGCGCCGGAAGCAGAGACGCAGGCGGGAGAGGGCCACGCGTCTTCCCCGGGAAGCGGGATTTATCACTTCCTGCAGGAGAAGCTGCCGCCGGAATTTCTGATGCTTCGGAATCCTCCCGAGGAATCCTTCTACCGCCTGGAGGAGGGGAAGCTGTATCTGCGCCTGAGGCCGCAGACCCTGGGAGAGGAGACAAATCCTTCCTACCTGTGCGTGCGGCAGAGGCGGCAGGATTACGAGCTGGGGACGGTCATGGAATTTGAACCCCAAGCCGACGGGGAGTGCGGGGGACTTGCCGTGGTACAGAATAATTTCTACAATGTGCGTCTGGGAAAGTGCAGGCAGGACGGCCGGGTACAGGTTCGCGTGGTGCTGTGCCGGGGCGGACAGGAGGAGACGGCGGGAAGCTGCGATATCCCGGAGGGAAAAGTTCTGCTGCGGATTGTGAACCGGGGGCAGAGGGCCTCTTTCTACTGCGAGACGGCGCAGGGAGTGCGGAGTGTCGCGGAAGATGTGGATATGCGTCTGCTGAGCACGGAGACGGCAGGAGGCTTTACCGGGTGCACCCTGGGGATGTATGCCTCCTCCAACGGCACAGAGAGCGGAAATACCGCGGCGTTTGGGGCGTTTTGGACGGCAGCGGCGCCGGGAAGGGATGCAGGCGGGAATGTAAATTAAGAGTGCGGATTTGTTTTTAGAAGCGCTCTGGAAATAAAGGAGGTTACAAATGCTGTACATAGGAATTGATTTGGGGACTTCGGCGGTGAAGCTGCTGCTGATGGACAGTGAGGGGAAGATCGTCAACATTGTGTCGAAGGAGTATCCGCTGTATTTCCCCCAGCCCGGCTGGTCGGAGCAGAAGCCCGAGGACTGGTATGAGCAGACCCTGGAGGGAATCCGCGAGCTCATAAAGGACGTGGACAGGAGCCAGGTGGCGGGGATCAGCTTCGGCGGCCAGATGCACGGGCTGGTGATCCTGGATAAGGAGGATCGGGTGATCCGTCCCGCCATCCTGTGGAACGACGGACGTACCACGGAGGAGACGGATTATCTGAACAATGTAGTGGGCAGGGAAAAGCTGTCCCAGTACACGGCCAATATTGCCTTTGCCGGATTCACGGCGCCTAAGATTCTCTGGGTAAAGAAGAACGAGCCGGAGAATTTTGCAAGGATTGCGAAAATCATGCTGCCCAAGGATTATATCGCGTATAAGCTGACGGGAGTCCACTGTACCGACGTATCCGACGCTTCCGGGATGCTTTTGTTTGACGTAAAGAACCGCAGGTGGTCTGAGGAGATGTGCCAGATCTGCGGTATCAGCACTTCCCAGCTTGCCCGCTGCTACGAGAGCTATGAGAAGGTGGGCACGGTGCTTCCCGAAATTGCCGCAAAGCTTGGGATTCCCGACACGGCTGTGGTTGCGGCAGGAGCGGGGGATAACGCGGCGGCGGCTGTGGGAACCGGCACGGTGGGCGACAATATGTGCAACATTTCCCTGGGAACCAGCGGCACGATCTTTATTTCCTCCAAGAACTTCGGGGTGGACAAATATAACGCGCTGCACTCCTTTGCCCATGCGGACGGCAGCTTCCATCTGATGGGCTGTATGCTCAGCGCAGCAAGCTGCAACAAATGGTGGATGGATGAGATCATCGGAACGAAGGATTATGCCGGGGAGCAGGCGCCCATAGAAAAGCTGGGCGAGAACCATGTTTATTTCCTGCCCTACCTGATGGGGGAGCGTTCCCCTCACAACAATCCCAACGCCAGGGCGACTTTTATCGGTATGACCATGGATACCTCCAGGGCGGATATGACCCAGGCGGTGTTGGAGGGAGTGGCTTTTGCCCTTCGGGATTCCCTGGAGGTGGCGAAGTCCCTGGGAATCGACTTAAAGCGCACCAAGATCTGCGGCGGCGGCGCAAAGAGCCCTCTCTGGAAGAAGATCATCGCCAATGTCCTGAACCTGAAGGTGGATATCATCGAGAGCGAGGAAGGCCCCGCTATGGGCGGAGCCATGCTGGCAGCGGTTGCCTGCGGCGAGTACGGGAGCGTGGAGGAGATTGCCCGGAAGGTGGTCAAGATCATCGACACCGTGGAGCCCGACCCGGAGCTGGTGGAAAAGTATGAGGCGCGGTACGCTCAGTTTAAGGAGATTTATCCCGCCTGCAAACCGTTATTTGAGCTGATCCGGCAGTAAGGAGCGTTGTGGAAAAATTGGAATCGGGACATGCCGCGAAGACGGCGTTTTGCAATAACCCGGAAATGTGTGAATCAGGAAGGAGAAAAGGAATACTATGAAAGTTTTATCAGTGAATGACGCCGCCTTTCAAAAGTACGGCAGAGTGGTGACAAATGTGGATTTCACGGAGCTGGTGCAGGGGATGAAGAAGACCCCTGTGCCCGAGGGCGTGGTGTATGAGCCCAGCGTGGAAGCGCTGGAGGCGCTGCCTGTGATGCGGGCGCTGTCTGATACGGCGTACGGCGAGATGCCCATCCAGATCGGCTACTGTAACGGGCACAACACAAAGCTCAACGCGCTGGAGTATCACAGGGATTCCGAAATCAATGTGGCGGCTACGGATGCCATCCTGATGCTGGGGCTGCTCCAGGACGTGGAGGCGGATCATACCTACGACACTTCTAAGGTGGAAGCTTTCCTGGTGCCTGCGGGTACGGCGGTGGAGGTCTACGCCACGACCCTTCATTATGCGCCCTGCGGCGTGGACGGCAACGGCTTCCAGGTCTGCGTGGTGCTGCCCAGAGGAACCAATTATCCTCTGAAAAAGGAGCATGGGAAGGCTTCCGGCACGACAACGGACAACGAGGACTGCCTGATCACCGCGGTAAACAAGTGGCTCATCGGCCACGCGGAGGGCGGGCTGGACGAGGGCAGCTTCCTTGGATTAAAGGGGAAGAACCTGGATATAAACGAGTAAGCGGTAAAAACAGGGCCGGGTGAAAATCTTCCGGTAGCCATTCGGTTCCCAAACAGTTATAATAGAAATCAGCAGGAAACTATCAACTAAAAATATTACATATTATTCAGGAGGGATTCTACTATGAACAATTTACCCCAGGTAAAAATCGGTATCGTGGCGGTCAGCCGTGACTGCTTCCCGGAGAGCCTGTCTGTGAACAGAAGGAAGGCGCTGGTGAAGGCTTACACGGACAAATACGACGCGGCGGACATCTACGAGTGCCCCATCTGTATCGTGGAGAGCGAAATCCACATGGTTCAGGCGCTGGAGGATATCAAGAAGGCCGGCTGTAACGCGCTCTGCGTGTACCTTGGAAACTTCGGCCCTGAGATCTCCGAGACGCTTCTGGCAAAGCATTTTGACGGCCCTTCCATCTTTGTGGCAGCGGCGGAGGAGAGCCAGAACGACCTGTCCGACGGCCGTGGGGACGCTTACTGCGGTATGTTGAACGCAAGCTATAACTTAAAGCTCCGCAACATTAAGGCATATATTCCCGAGTACCCTGTGGGCACTGCCGAGGAATGCGCCGACATGATCAACGAGTTTGTTCCCATCGCAAGAGCACTGGTGGGGCTGAGCAGCCTGAAGATCATTTCCTTTGGCCCCAGACCCCTGAATTTCCTGGCATGTAACGCTCCCATCAAGCAGCTTTACAATCTGGGCGTGGAGATTGAGGAAAACTCCGAGCTGGATCTCTTTGAGGCGTTTAACAAACATGCGGGGGACGAGAGAATCCCTGCAAAGGTTCAGGAGATGGCTGCGGAGCTGGGCGCAGGCAACAAGAAGCCCGAGGTGCTGGAGAAGCTGGCGCAGTACGAGCTGACGCTGTTAGACTGGGTGGAGGAGCACAGAGGCTACCGCAAATATGTAGCTATCGCAGGCAAGTGCTGGCCCGCATTCCAGACCCAGTTCGGCTTCGTTCCCTGTTATGTGAACAGCCGTCTCACCGGTATGGGGATTCCCGTATCCTGTGAAGTGGATATCTACGGCTGTCTGAGCGAGTTTATCGGCACCTGCGTCAGTGCGGATGCGGTTACACTGCTGGATATCAACAATTCCGTTCCCGCGGATATGTTCCAGGAAGCCATCGAGGGCAAATTCCCTTACACCCACAAGGATACCTTTATGGGCTTCCACTGTGGGAATACCTGCTCCAGCAAGCTGGCGTTCTGCGAGATGAAGTACCAGAAGATCATGGCCAGGAACCTTCCTATCGAGGTGACCAACGGCACCCTGGAAGGAGATATCATGCCCGGGGACATTACCTTCTACCGCCTGCAGTCCACAGCAGACTGCAAGCTGAGGGCATACATTGCGCAGGGCGAGGTTCTGCCTGTGGCAACCAAGTCCTTCGGCGGCATCGGTGTGTTCGCTATCCCTGAGATGGGACGCTTCTACCGCCATGTGCTGATCGAGAAGAATTATCCTCATCACGGCGCGGTGGCTTTCGGCCACTTCGGAAAGGCTTTGTTCGAGGTATTCAAATACATCGGCGTGCCTGTGGAGGATTTGAATTACAACCAGCCCAAATCCCTTCCTTACCCTACGGAGAACCCTTTTGCGTAAGCGGCGGGAAAATATAAAAAAGTGATGATCAAAACGGGATGCGTTGCCGATGGGGACGCATCCCGTTCTCGATTCCCGCGGACAATGAGTCAAAGTCCTGGATGCTTTGCAACCATGGGATCTTGACGAATGCCGCGAGGGTCAACAGATGTGCAAAAAAACACATGAAATCCGTTTACTTTTGGCAAAAAAGTACATTGTGCTTTTTATCAGAAGCGAATATACTCTCTTAAGCATGAAGCCAAGGGCTTTTGCAGGGAGGATGAGCACAATGACGAAGGATATGACAAAGGGGACGCCCATGAGGCTGATACTGGGATTCTCGGTTCCCCTGTTTTTCGGTTTTTTATTTCAGCAGTTTTACAGCCTGGTAGACACTTTGATCGTAGGGCGGTTTCTGGGAAAGGAGAATCTGGCGGCGGTGGGCGCTACTGGCTCCGTCAATTTCCTCATTATCGGCTTCTGCATGGGCATATGCAGCGGTTTTTCGATTCCTGTGTCCCATAAATTCGGCGCGGGAGACCCTAAAGGGATGCGGAGGGTGGTGGCAAACTGTGTGTGGCTGGCGGCGGCATTCGGGCTGGTCATGACGGTACTGACGACCCTGTTATGCCGTCCCATACTGGTGATGATGAAGACCCCGGAAAATATTCTGGAGGCGTCCTACGCTTATATCTGGATTATTTTTCTGGGCATACCGGTGACTTTCCTGTACAATATGACCTCCGGCGTGATCCGCGCCCTGGGTGACAGCAGGACGCCGGTGATCTTTTTGCTGATGTCGTCCTTTTTAAATATATGGCTGGATTTGTTCTTTATCGTAAACCTGCACTGGGGCGTCCAGGGGGCGGCCTGGGCCACCGTGATCTCCCAGGGAGTATCCGGCGTATGCTGCCTGCTCTTTATCGTTAAGAGATTTGAGATCCTGCGGATTCAGAAAGATGAGTGGGCTCCCGACAGGCATCTGATGGGGACGCTCTGCGGGATGGGCGTGCCCATGGGGCTTCAATATTCCATCACTGCCATCGGAAGCGTGATCTTGCAGAGCGCCACCAACACCCTGGGCTCCGATGCTGTGGCGGCGGTGACGGCGGCGGGGCGTATCAGCGGGTTCCTGGCCTGCCCCTTTGACGCCATGGGATCCACCATGGCTACCTACGGCGGCCAGAACGTGGGCGCTGGCAGGCTGGACCGCATCAGCAGGGGGCTGAAATCCTGCGTTATGCTGGGGGCGGGATACTCGGTGATCGCGCTGTTGACCAGTATTTTCCTGGGGCGCCCTCTGGCGATGCTGTTCCTGGAGGCGGGGGAGACGGCCATTATCGGGGATGTGAGATTTTTCCTGATCATGAACACGGTATTTTACTTCCCCCTGGCTCTGGTGAATATTGTGCGCTTCCTGATTCAGGGAATGGGCTTTCCCACTTTTGCAATTTTGGCGGGAGTGTTTGAGATGTTGGCAAGGGGGCTTGCGGGATTTGTGCTGGTGCCGCTTCTGGGCTTTACCGGCGTGACTTTGGGGAGCCCCATCGCCTGGATTTTTGCGGATGCTTTTCTGATTCCGGCGTACTTCCATGTACGTCGGGTGATGGAGAAGCGGCTGGCCTGGGAGAACGGCCGGGCCGGGGCTGAAGATGAGGAGCAGGAGGCCGCGGAGAGCGGTTCGCTCATCGGACGGCGGCAGATGCGGAGAAGCTCCGGGAAAACCCTTCAACTACCGAAAATGGGATTTCGCACACATCTGCCAAGGCGCTGATTCTAAAGGGGACAGTTGCGACTGAGAATATTATATCGGATTTTGGTAAGTTACCTGTGCTGTTGCAGGCGATACATGGGAAAGTGTATAATGTTCTGCGACAGCATGGGTAATTTAAACAAGAGAATAATGATTCCAGCACTGCTGTAAAAGCTCTCTTTCTACCCAAAAACGCAAAAATTTCTTTACGCTTGCCTCTAACTTTCTTTCATCGGGAATTCCCCGGTATGACTTTAACTGTCTGATCAGGCTATCCTCTGTAAATTCTTCTTTTCCCTGCTGAAGAATCAGATTATAGATAGCAAAGTCCAGGTTTTCATCTTTTGATAAATCTATTTCTACGACACACATAAAATTTCCTCCTGCTATTGTATTAGCTTAGATTATAATGGTTTCGCTTACCAAAGTCAATATTTTGTATCTCAAAAATTGGCATATACTATATATCGTTAATGAAATGAATAATATAGCTGCAGATTTCTTGTGCGATATAAGTTCCTATTTTTTCCCGTTCAGCGGCAAAGTCAAATTGACTTGAGGATACCCTGTCTATATCCATATATATAAAGAAGAAGGGATTAAAATTCAGACTATTTTCTAATTTTCTGCTGATGTCTGAAACTTCGCTTAAATGAACTAACTGTTCGTTTGGATCCGTGTAATATTTTTTATAAATATATAAGGCTTTGTTGGTGCCTGTTTTGAGAGTTTTGAATACGACAAGGCATTCTTTACCATACTGTTTTGCAATAGCGCCGGAAATGAGATCTTGCAATATATCACAATCCGGCTTGAATGACAATAGTTTATTACGTATAAAAATAAGCAAAAACCCGTCATTGTCTGTCAGGTTACCTTTTTGGCTGTAATTCTGAGATTTACATAATAGTATATCTATATTTTGCAAAAATCCCTCTATATCAATGGTTGATTTTTTATGATGGTTCATTTGCTTTGCTTTAAGCTCTTGTATAGCGTATAGGATATCATTTTTCACTTTAACTATTTCACATGCAACAGCTTTGTCTATTGCACCAAATTCTTCTTTTCGCTTGATTATGGATACGAATCTTCTCTTATTTGTCAGCAATTCTGTAAGCATTTTATTTAAGCAGGAAGATTCATTTATGATTTTCTCAAAATATTCTTTTTTCAGGATTGCTGTCAGCCAGGCATCATCCCACTGATTAATGGAGTACCCCCATTCTAACGGGGAGGGTTGGGGACGGATAGCTTTCCAAAGTCCGGAGATATCGTAAGGCAGGATATAATGATAATCATCTTTCTTTTCCGCCGCTGATTTCCCTTCATTGTTTTTTAGATATGCATATGCAACATCTTCAATACTCTGCTGTAGGAAAAAGTCTGTTTTCACAACATGATGGTGGTAGATGATGTTACAATACAGATTCCATCTTCTGAGCAGAAAGTCTTCTATGGTATTGATTACGCTTGTGCAGGGACAAAACACAAAGTGTTGTATCTGGTCGACCACAGTTGAAACAAGCTTCATGCTGGAAATCAGTCTTTCGTATTCTATAATTCCCACGCTGAAGCCTGAGTTGATTGCATCTCTGGATACATAATCCAGACGGTCTCCATCGAGTGTTCCTGATATGATACTGTGTAAATCCTGATAAAAACTGTCTTTTTCCTTTAAGATGTTTAAAACAATTTCACTGACTATTGATCGAAATAGCTGCCGATTGTAAATGGAGTCATCTTTTGCCTGGGTGTCGTCAATATCCTCGATGGCGTCTTTTAAGAGGGTTTTTGCAATACTATTTCCCATTTGTTCATGCAATTCCTGATTAGTATCAAAAAAGTCTTGCATTATTTCCTTAAACTCGTCAATTGTTTCATTGCTGATTTGTTCTGACAGCACCCGGTCATATACATTTTTTAAAGCAAATTCGGTAATGTGGCTGAATGGCGGATGCCCTATGTCATGCAGAAGGGCTGATACACGTATTGCTTCAAACAGAATGACAAACATTGTCTGTTGTTCGTTTTCTATATTACCGGGCATGATTCGATCATATATGCCGCCTTTAACACTTAAATCGGAATAATTTTTGTAAGCTTTTTTGATGAGCATCCCAAGCTTATGAGTATAATTGTCACATTCCTGAATGGATGTGATTATTTCTGTAATTTTAATTTTGGCTTCTTTAAAGAAATTTTGGTTATCATCTGGGGAAGCATTACAAATAGAATTACTGAAAATATTTCCGCATAAATACATTGTGCCAAAAGAATGTTCTACCCTTTTTGTGCGGTTTGTGGGAAATGTCATGTAAGCGGTTGAATTTTGATGAATGCCGTGTAAACGATTGAACAGAGTCGTGGCAATAATATCCTTTTCAAAAGAACTGATGGCAATCGGCCCATGAATTGTGTCCGCTACGACAGAATTTTTATCAATGACGGTGTCCATGGTTATGTTCCTTTCTGCAATCCCTTTTTGACAATGGTTTTGCTCTATTCTTTTGTATAAAAGCAATTTTTGTATAAGCTGATTATAAATTGCCTTTGAAAATTTTGCAATGTGTAATTCTATGTATTTTTTGAAATAAAAAAAGCCAGCAGTTATGCTGACGGCAGTCATTCCGTATTAAAATAAACTCCAAAAGATTATAGTGCTAAATCCGAAAGACGGCGGCAGATGCGGAAAAGCTCCGGGAAATCCCTGAAATTGCCTAAATTAAGGTTTGTGTCCCATAAGATGTAAAGTGCCTTCAAATGCGATATCTGGTTGTTTGTTGAAATATCCGGGCCTGTAAAGTATAATAATATTCAGCATGACAGTCTGTGACATGCTGTTATCCCCCTGGGGGAAGCGTTTCCGGCAGGGGAGGGATATGAAGGGGCAGGAGGAGACCATGGGAAAGGTTACGATTCAGAGTATTGCAAAGGATCTGGGGTTGTCCAGGAATACGGTTTCCATGGCGTTAAAGGGGAATGAATTGGTGACGCCCCGAACCAGGGAGAGAATACTGCGTTATGCCGAACAGGTGGGATATACCACGGGCACGCCGCGGGAGGAAATGCACAGGGAAAAACAGCCTGACCTTCTGTACCACATCATGATTCTGCGGAGGCCGGATGTGGCCGTCTACTGGGATAAGGTCATCAATGGGATATCCGAGGAAGCGAGCCGCAATCACTGCCAGACCCAGGTGGTGGTGACCCGGGAGGATGAGGAGGAAAAACGGCTTCCCCGGGGCTGACGGAAGAAATTCAGGCGGTTTTCTGTGTGAAGATGCTGGATCGGGATTATATCCGGCTGATCCGGCAGAGAGGGATCCGACTAATTCTGTTGGATACCTATAAGGACGCCGGCGACGAAATGTTAGGGGATATTGTGAAGACGGAGAGCTTCCAGCCCATTGTACAGCTGACACGGCATCTGATCGGGCAGGGGATGCAGAAGATTGCTTTCCTGAGTGAAAACAGCAATATCTATGAGACCATGCATGACCGGTTCGACGGCTATTTGTATGCCATGGCCATGGCGGGGATCAAACCGGTTCCGGGACATGTGATACCGAATGAGGAAACGGCAGACGCTGACTTTTATAATGCCAGGACTTTTGAAAGGATAGTGGAAGGGTACCGGGAGCTGCCGGAGGCGGTGGTGTGCGGGAACGATGAGATCGCCAAATTTTTGACCCAGGCGCTTCGCAGGAAAGGGATACGGGTGCCGGAGGATGCAGAACCCGGACGCCCCCTATGAAAAAATAGAGATTTCAGGACAGGTTGTGATCCGCAAATCCTCCTGCCGGACGTCCGGGTAAGGCAGGTCGTGTGTACAATATTGCATTTTTTGTTGTTGCCTGGGCATAATTATGCTTTAATTGTGCTAAAGAAGGGAGTGAAGCAATATGCCGCTTATTATGCCTATTAAGGATTTACGCAATACAACCGAGATTTCTAATATCGCACACAAGGAACAGGAGCCTATCTTTATTACCAAGAACGGATATAGCGACTTGGTTGTAATGAGTAGTGAATTATATGATAAATTTGCAAGAATGAACCGCTTTGACCAAGCTATATTTGAGTCCGAGCAGGAGATTGCCAGCGGAGCAGAAGCAGTTGACGCAGAGATAGTTTTTGCGGAATTGGAGAAAAAACATTTTGGATAAATACAAGGTAAAAGTCAACCCCGGGGCAATCCGTGAATTAGAACACATTTCCACAGTCCCATCAAGAACGTAACGAGGGCAGATATGCCGGAAAAGGCTACCGCCAGTTACTGATTGATAATTATATCGTCATTTTTCGCATCGATGAATCATGCAAAACAGTTTATGTAGTAACAATACAGTATCAAGGACGAAATCTATAAAGCTTGTACAACTGGGATTTACGGAGGGATAACATCCATGGCGTATCAGATGATACATATGGAAATTGCATACAGGCTGTTAAAGCGGATGCCGCAGATTACAAATGCCGCGGAATTTATCCTTGGTTCTGTGGCGCCGGATTCGGTGCACATGAATACGGATTATAGTATTGATCTGAAAGTGAAATCACATATGTTTGAAGGCTGTGGGGAATGGGGCGATACACAGGATTATCAGCGCTGGACGTGGAAGGGAGATCAAAACATTAAACGGAATATTTTCTATTTTGGCAGCGGCAGGAAACCGGCTGCCTTTTTTGTGCGCACAGACGTCCGGCTTTTGCTTCAACCTGGCAGGAAATGCAAAGAAAATCTTTTTATTATGTATTATACTTATAGTGTCCTGCATCAGGACTGTCGGGAAAGGAGCAGTTATGGATTGGATGAATGGATTGAACCGCGTTATGGGATATATCGAGGAAAATCTGACGGAACCACTGGACAGGGAAATTCTGGCGCGTATGGTGGGCTGTTCCATCTATGAATTCTCAAAAGTTTTCTCCTATCTGACGGGAATGTCCGTGTCGGAATATATCCGCCGCAGACGTCTCTCGCAGGCTGTGTTCGATCTTCAGGGCGGCAGGGAGAAGATTGTGGACATTGCTTTAAAATATGGCTATGAATCCCCGGCTGCCTTTACCAGAGCCTTTAAAGAGCTGCATGGCACCACGCCTCAGTCTGCCCGCGGAACAGGAATCGCCTTAAAGACCTATCCTCCCATGTCCTTTTCCCTTACGATGACAGGCGCCCACAGCTTAAACTTCAGAATCGAAAAAAGGGAAGTGTTTCAGATTGCGGGACTGGCAGGCTGCGACGAAGACTGCCCGGCAGGCGACTGTCAGGCAGATGACAGCCAGGCTGGTGACAGCCAGGCAGGTGACTGCCTTACACCCCTGTGGCGTACTTTTATGGAAAATTATAATACATCCTTTTGGAACGGAGGCGGCGCCGACAGCTATTATACAGCGCCTTTCTGGCAGGTAGGCGCCTATTGGTTTGAACCGGTAAACGGAAAGATAAAAACCATGATCGGGGCGGAATATAAAGGGAGGAAGCCGGAAGGAACCACAGTGGAAACCATACCGGCGGCTACGTGGGCTGTCTTTTCCTTCACATCCCCAACGGGGATAAAATATGTACCTGCCGCTTACACCAAAATAATGACAGAGTGGTTTCCGGCAAGCCGTTATCAGCGGGATGAACGGACGCCGAGCCTAGAAGTGTTTCCGGGAGGGAATGCCGCTGATGAAGGCTATGTATGGGAAATCTGGATGCCGGTCAAAGCGTCTTAAACAGGGAAAGCGAGGAAAACAAGGAATGTACGAAACTATTTATCTGCCTTATCTGGAAACCAGTGTTTATACTTTCCTGGGGGCGTACAGGGAATGTGTGGCCTCGCTGCCGGATGACGTCCCAGCTCTTGGCAGGCTGGTCTGTGACCAGCTCACCCATCCTACGCTGCTGTATACGCCGCCTTCAGCTTATCTGGAGGATACCTACTTCGGGAAATTTGCTTCCTATCCCAAGGAACGTTTTAAGGACGAGGACGAGCTGTTTGTCACCGCAGCGGCTATGGCGGCAGAAATTTTCCGTTTGGATGAAAACGGCTTTGTCTCCGGTAAAGATGTGACGAAGCGGATTACCGTGTCCTGCCGCCACGCCTCCGTATTATTCAGCGCAATCCTGAAAGCCAAAGGAATTCCCTGCCGATCCAGGGCAGGCTTCCTGGATTTCGGAAACGACGGAACCGATTATGTAGAGCATTGGGTAAACGAATACTGGAGTTTTTCGGAAGACAGATGGATACTGGTTGATGTGGATGGGTATTACGAATATGAACGGCGTTTTGGCTACAGCCAGTTCGATCTGCCGCGCCGTAAATTTCTTACCGCCTCAGATGCCTGGCTGGGAATGAGGAATAACACATTAACGGAAAAATTAGAGTTGTACACTGCCGGACAGGATATTTTGGAGGGAGTCTGCGGGTATCTGTTTATGGATTTCCACTCGCTGATGAACAACGAAATATTTTACTCCCATCAACCGAAATATCTCCGTGACAGATTCCGGCTTCTGAGCCGGGAAGAATTGAGAGAGCTGGATGAATTGGCTCTGCTGATGCAGAACCCGGATACTGTCATTTATCAGAAACCAGATTTGATGAAACGTCATGAAGAATTCTTCATTTTGACAAACAGCAGCATGAATGAAATCTGTGACTTTTATGATTTCAGCCTGCAAGACGGCTGAACGAGGCGATGCGGTGGCATCGTTGAGTGAAGCCAACGCCGCCAGGTGGAAATTTAGACCAGCGAAACATAGGGATAATTAAGGTGGATTATACTAGAGCGTGTTTGAAAAATCATTCTCCAGGCCTGAAACGGCCTGGATGTTGTTTTTTCCTGTTGACAAACATATCTTATATGAATATAATGTACTTAAACAATAAGTACACTTAATGACAAAAGGAGAGGCATTGTGGAGATTATCATAAGCAGTAATACGAGCAAGCCGATCTATGAGCAGATAACGTCACAGATCAAAGCCATGATCATGAGCGGCGAGCTGCGGACGGGAGACCCTGTCCCTTCCATGCGGGCATTGGCGAGATCCATCCATGTAAGCGTCATTACGGTTCAGAAAGCCTATGAGGACTTACAGCGGGACGGCTTCATTGAGACCACTGTGGGCAGGGGGAGCTTTGTATCGGCTCAGAATAAGGACTTTTACCAGGAGGAGCAGCAGCGGCTGGCGGAAGGACATCTGCAGGAAGCCGCTGACATCGGACGGGCCAGCGGGATATCGCTGGAAAAGCTGACGGAGCTTCTGGCGATGTTCTATCAGGAGGAGGATTGACAATGGACGCTGCCTTACAGGTGGAAAACTTGACAAAACAATATGCCGGCTTTACGCTGGATCATGTTTCCTTTACGGTTCCCAAGGGATGCATCATGGGGATCATCGGTGAAAACGGGGCCGGGAAAAGTACCACGATCAGGGCCATTCTCGACCTGATCCACAGGGACGAAGGGCAGATCGCCTTCTGGGGGCGGGAGTTGGCATCGTCGAAGCAGCTGAAGGAGGATATCGGCGTGGTCTTCGATGGAATCAATTTTTACGAAACCCTGACCCCGGCCAAAGTCGGGAAAATATCCGCCGCCGCTTACCGGCAGTGGGAGGAAAGCCTGTATCAGGATTATCTGAAACGTTTTCAGCTCCCTGCGGACAAAGAGATCAAAACCTTCTCCAAGGGGATGAAGGTGAAACTCTGTATAGCCGCGGCGCTTTCCCACAGGCCCAGGCTGCTGATACTGGACGAAGCCACCAGCGGGCTCGACCCGGTGATGCGGGACGACATCCTGGATGTCTTTCTGGAATTTGTGCAGGATGAGGAGCATTCCATACTGATGTCCTCCCATATTACAACCGATCTGGAGAAGGTGGCGGATTACATTACCTTTATCCATCAGGGCAGAGTGCTTTTCTGTAAGACAAAGGATGAACTGCGTTATCATTACGGCATTATCCGCTGCGGTAAGGCGCAGTTCGAGGGGCTGGATAAGGAGGATATCCTGACGTACCGTAAGGACGATTATCAGTGGAATGTGCTGGTGGCCGACAAGGAAAAAGCCGTGAGGAAATATAAGAATGCGGTGGTGGACGATGCCACCATCGACGATATCCTGCTTTTGTATGTGAAGGGAGAAGATTGAAAATAAAATTTTCAATTGAGAGATTTGTGCCAGCGCGCTGTAAAGTCATAAATGACTTGTCACAAACTCGTGATTCATTTATGAATCTGTGCAAGAAAGCAGCGCAGAAATGAGGTTAAGTATGAAAAGTCTGATTCTGAAGGATTTATACAATATTGCACACAATGCGAAATCCATGCTGTTTATACTGGTGGCGCTTGCCGTATTCCTGATTCCTACATCCGGTGTGGAGGGATACATCATTGCCAGCGCGCTTTTGTGCAGCATGATGACTATTACCACCTTTGCTTTTGACGACAACTCTAAATGGACGCGGTATGCTATGGTAATGCCGGTGTCGAAGAAGGAGCTGGTTGCCGGGAAATTCATTGTGGAAATTATTTTCTGTGTCATCGGGAGCCTGTTCGGTCTGGCTGTCAGTCTGATCGGCGGGCTGGCCATGAAAAAGGTTTCCCCTGACCCTGTGGGAATTGGGACACTGCTGCTTCTTGCCCTGGTCGCGTGGGCAATTGCACTTGTCACCGGCAGCATGTCGATTCCTCTTGTATTTAAATTTGGAGCGGAAAAAGGGCGGGTGCTGATGCTGGTATCGTTCCTGGTTCCGGCGGGGGCCTGCTTTGGGGGTTATCGGCTGCTTGCCCTGCTGGGGGTGGAGTGGACGGAAAGTCTTGTATTTGCGCTGTTATGCGCTTCCCCTGCAGCTGCCCTGGTATGGAGCTATGTGATGTACCGTATCAGCTGCCGGATTTTTGAGGGGCAGGAGCTGTAGGCAGGGTGAAGCTTATGTTTCACAGAAAGATTGCCTGCGGCAGAGATATTTAAATACAGAGGTCTTTTTATACCTGAAGCCCGGATTCGTCCGGGCTTTTTCCTATTTTGCTGAGACGACCCTGATTCAAGTGGGCAGAAGATTGCGAAATTTTCAGAAAAATGATATAATGAGTGGTAAATGGGAATCATGAACCGCAGATTTATGTTAAAAGGGAAATAATTTTCAGAAAACAGCCTGAATATGGCGGAGGATGAGGGAGGATAAAGGCATGGAATGTATGCAGTGCGGCGCGCAGTGGACGGTGAGAGAGGGGCAGACCAGGCTGGCAAACTGCCCTTTTTGCGGCAAGCCTTTAACTATCGAGAGAAGTACGGCCGTATATACGGACTTTATGGAGGCGATGAGAGCGGTGGTTCAGATGAAGGGAGCCGATTTCCTGATCAATGAGCCATCGAAGGTGATGGGGATCTTTCTGGATATTACAAAGGGCCTTCAGAGAGAATACCAGCTGCTGAAGCTTTTTTACGGCAATGAGACGCAGAAATTTTTTAAGGACATGCAGGGCCTGCCCGAGGGACAGCTGGTCAGGGCAGCCAGAAGCCTTCAGGAGAATATGTTCATGGATGCGAATTCCGCAAAATATATTGTGGATACTTTTGCGGTGCTGTTGGGGAAAAAGGAGGCGCCTGCGCGTCCTATTGGCGGAGAAATGCGGCCCAATCGGCAGTCGCTGGCACAGGAAAGCAGGGAGGTAAAACAGAATCAGGCTGTATTTGAGCCGGTGAAAAGGGAGGACGCTCAGCCTCCGCTGCAGAAGGGGAGGGTATTTGCGGAGCGGCTGGAAAAGGGTGCTCTCATTGAATTGGATAACATGAAATATCAGGTGGCTGAATTTCAGCTTGTCAGGCCCCCGAGAGGCGCTGCCTTTGTAAGGGTAAAATTGCAGAATGTGAACAGCGGAGGGGTAATGGAACAGGTTTTCAGGCCCCAGGAGCAGCTTGTAATATGGAATGAGGAAGCCGTGGCGGCAAGAGCCAAAGCTGAGGCGGCAAAAGCCAAAGCCGAGAGAGAGGCTGTCAGCAAACGTGAAATGCAATACTTGTATTTTGATGATGCGGATGGGTGTTATCATTTTATGGATCCGGAGAATTATGAATTTATAGCGCTGTCTTCGGAAACGGTTGGACAGGCCGCAAAATTCATGAACATGAACGATATGTACAAGATTTGCTTCCGCGGTGGGAACGCGTTTGCCGTGGAGCCTTCCTCCGGGTATTGACGGCGTATGACACTGCACCCGGTCTTAAAGAATCCACATCTATCGGTGTCAGGAAACCTGTCATAATGGAGGCAGGATGGCGGATAGTGAAACGGCGCGGAGCCGATTGGAGGGTAAAGCCATGGAATGTATGTCATGCGGCGCACAGTGGACGGTGAGAGAGGGGCAGACCAGGCTGGCAAACTGCCCTTTTTGCGGCAAGCCTTTATTAATGGAGAGAAGTACGGCCATATATACGGACTTTATGGAGGCGATGAGAGCGGTGGTTCAGATGAAGGGAGCAGGTTTCCTGCTCAATGAGCCATCGAAGGTGTTGGGGATCTTTCTGGATATTACAAAGGGCCTTCAGAGAGAATACCAGCTGCTGAAGCTTTTTTACGGCAATGAGACGCAGAAATTCTTTAAGGATGCGCAGGGCCTGTCCGAGGGACAGCTGTGCAGGGCGTCCAGAAGCCTTCAGGAAAATATGTTCATGAATCCGGATTCCGCAAAATATATTGTGGATGCTTTTGCGATTCTTTTGGGTAAAAAGGAGGCGGAAAGGCTTCCGGGGATAATGAACCGAAATCTGCGCGGCGAACCGGAAAGCCTGTCAAGAAGTAACGTAGCGGAGGAAAAACTTTTGCCGCCACCACGGGAGGAAATCATATTTGGAGACGAGCTGGAGGTGGGGGAATTTATTCAGCCTCAAAGTGCATACAGGGTTTATAGAATTAAGGACATTACATATGGTGAAAAAACGGATGCGTCTGTCTTGATAAAGGTTCGGCTTTTAGATTGCGTCGAGAATAAAATAACGGAAGAAATATTTCAACCCGTAGACAGGTTTATATATTATAACGGAATATATATTTATTATCATTCTGCGAACAGGCTTCCGGAATGGTGGGTCAACAGGCGGGATATCACAAAAAACAGAGGGAAAATAGAATGGGTACATCGCAATGGTTTATATCTTCTTTCCGGATCAAACAATTCCAAGGCGCCAACAGAGTGTAGCGAGGAGGTAGTAGACTTGCTTACTGACAGAAAAAGGATGCAATATCTGTATAAGAAAAATGGAATTTATCATTTTACGGCTCCTGGAAGTCATGTACTGGTGGAAGTTCCTGAAAAGGATGTGGACGCTTCCATGCGGTTTGTGAAAGAAAATGAAATGGTTATGTTTGATTACCGCGAAGACGGTACCTTTTCGATAGAAACTCCGACGTATGTGATTTTAATGATCATTAAATGTAGCTATAAATATATGGAAAACGATAAGAAAGAAGTAAAAATATTGACGTTGGAAAACGGAGAATCCGTACAAGTCCACAGGGATTTTAAAGGGAAGGAAGGCGACAGTATCTGGATTATGACATGTGGGGGCCTGGTCGCGTCAAAGGACGTATATCGCATGTGGAGTGACATGCGCTATATGTGGTCGCTCAGTAACTTCGCATACAACACTTAATAATTCATAACTGATACATTGATGAAGGATGATCACTTCCTGTGCAAGGCGGAGGAAGGAGGCGGTGCGGCGGCATTGTTGACTGACGGCGCTGTGCGCCAGTGGCGCGTCTCCGGTACGGATCGAACAGGAGCACAGTGCAGTGGTACAGATTATAGCCAGATCGAACCATCCAATTTACATACTTACGATCCGGAAAGGCTTTGTCAGGATAGGGTATATAATGAGTCCGACAGCTTGAAACGCAGTCCGAAATCAAGTATACTGTAGTCAGTAAATTCTGGGGGAAAGAGACGTCATGGCGAGCAAAATGTATGATGATAAAAAGCAGATCATTGAGGAACGGAAGAAAAAGCGGATAGAAGATGCCACCGTAAAGTGCGATAATGCTGTAAGCGCAGGGAAGCAGGGCAGAGCGGCAAAGAACAAAGGCCTGATTCTGGGGGCCGGTATTTTCGTGTTCCCGGCTGCCTGGGTGGTTCTTGGCCTGATCGGGATGGCGCTTTTTATCAATCTGGGCCCTGTCGGACTGGGGATATTGGCGGCACTCCTTGTCCTCTGGCTCGTATCGACGACGGCCATCGGGGCAGTCAGCCAGCATAAGATCAAGGCCAAAGCAGAAAGCGGCATTCATAGTGCAAGAGAGATAAAAAGGAGGGAAATCAGCAGGGCGGAGAGCGATTATCAGAAGGAAATGAAGCAGCTGGATGCGTGGTATGCGGATTATGAGGAAAATGTGAAAAAACAGGCCGATCAATACTGCGGCGGCACGGAAGCCCCCAGGCTGGCCTCAAAGATGGAGCATCAATATGAGCAGATGATCCATACGGGCAGGCGGGATACCACAAAGAAGGTAGTGGAAGTCAGATTTGACTATTCTGTTCTCTGTGACAGGATTATCTATTTGTCTCATTCTGTCATTGATTTTGAGCAGGAGAGGCTGAACCCCCTGCAGTCCGGCTTGCAGTGCGAGGCTCTGGCGCAGGCCCTGGCGAGGGTTATCAAGGGAAGCCTGAAGCAGAAATATCCCAACGATCAGGTAAAGATCAGTCATAATGACGCCAGCGTTTCCCTGTATTATACCGGCGTCAATCCCAACTATGTACCCAAAAGAAATATATAGAATCTCAGGAGGATAATTATGTTACTGGAAAAAGGACAAAAGATCAAAACGATTGACGGAGAGACTATTGAAGTCGATCAGTATCTGGCCGGCGGCGGGCAGGGAGATGTTTACAGGGTATCCTTTCGCGGCGAACAGAAGGCCCTGAAGTGGTACACGTGCAAATTTCGGGACGAAAAAGGGTTTTACGACAATCTGAAGTCCAATATGGATTCTGGATCCCCTGCCCGGGAATTCTTGTGGCCGCTGGCAGTCACGGAAAAGTGTCTTGGTTCCTTTGGCTATGTCATGGATTTAATCCCCGCCGGGTACTATAAAGTAGATGAATACGCCCTTGCCAAGGTGAAATTTTCTTCCTTTAAATCTGCGGTGGAGGCCTGTATCCAGATTAATTCCGCGTTCAGGACGCTGCATTTGGCGGGGTATGCTTATCAGGACATAAACGGTGGCAACTTTATCGTGGATCCGGTCAAGGGGAATGTCCTGATTTGCGACAATGACAATGTGGCTCCCGACGGTGTGAGTACGGGTATTGTGGGAACCCCCGGATATATGGCTCCGGAAGTGTTTTCGGGAAGAAACTTGCCTAACAAACGGTCGGATCAATTCTCCATGGCGGTCATGTTTTTCATGCTGTTGTGCGCAAATCACCCCCTAGAAGGGAGACGGTGGCAGCGTATCACCTGTATGACGGACGCGGACGAGATGAGACTGTACGGCACGGATCCGTTGTTTATCTACGATCCGGAAGACTGCAGCAACGAGCCCGTTGTTGAGATACATAAAAATGTACTGAAAAGATGGGGGTTCCTGCCCCAGTATATGAAGGATATTTTTATCAAGGCATTTTCCAGGCAGTCCCTGGAAAATCCCAGCCGCCGTGTCAGTGAGATCGACTGGCTGCAGGCACTCTGCAGGTTCCGCAGTGATATTGTCCGGTGTAAGAATCCCAATTGCAGCAATGAAATTTTTATCAATGGCGCTGCGACCACGAAATGCGACTGCTGCGGCACGCCGTATCCTGTGGCAAACAGGGTTAGGCTTCCCCTGTATGAGATTCCGGTGGTTTCCGGCGCACGGATTTACCGCTGTCAGCTGGGCACCTGTAATCTGAAGGATGCGCTGAATCCGGTGGCGGCTATCGTGTCAAAGGGGGACGCTCTTGGCATTAAGAACAAGTCCGGCCTGATCTGGGCGGCGTTGACGCCCAGCGGAAAGAGTAAGAGGGTGGAGCCGGAAGAGGTGATTCCCATCAAGCCGGGGATTACGTTTAAGATAGAAGATTATAATCTTGAAATCATATGAAAAGGAGATAGTGTATTATGCCAAACATGGAGACAACAGAACCGGGTGCAAGGAAAGTATTACCCATCATTTATGTCCTCGATACGTCGGGAAGCATGGAAGGGAATCCCATTGGCGCATTGAATCAGGCGATGAATGAGACGATCCCCATATTACGGGAGGTTGAGTCGGAGAACGCAAGCGCTGAAATCAAAATCGGTGCGTTGGCGTTTTCCAGCGGCGTCCGGTGGATTTCCAATGGGCTGGAGTACATCGACGATTTTATCTGGAACGACGTCAAGGCGGGAGGTTTGACGGAGCTTGGGGCCGCGCTGAATGAGCTGAACAGTAAGATGAGCCGGAGTGAAATCTTCCAGAGCGACACGGGCTTTAAGCTCCCCGTGCTGTTGTTTATGAGCGACGGCGTGCCTACCGATGACTGGGAGGCGGCTCTGGATGCGGCGAACATCCAGAACAAGTGGTTCCTGAACAGCACGAAGATCGCCATCGCACTGGGGCAGAAGGCGGACAGATCCGTCCTGACGAAGGTGGTGGATAATAATCCGGAGGCAGTCATTTTAGTGAACAATCTGGAAACACTGAAAACCCTGATCAAGGTAATGAGCGCGACGGCAAGTAAGATTGGCAGCGTATCCAAAGTCAACACAGGGACAAGTATGGCGACCCAGATTGTAGAGAACACCAGGAAGCAGATGGGGGGAGATACGGGGGATGCCGGAGTACAGAATCCTGCACCTCCTGTTCCCACGCCGGCTGCAACTGGTAAATCCCAATCCGGCTGGGATGACGATGACTGGAATTAGGAATTGTCCGCAAATAACTTGTGCAGAGGACGCAGGATAGATTCGTACAGGCAAGGCGGAAGAAGGAGGCGTACCGGGGTTAAGGTACGCTGATGGATGGCGCTGTGTGCCAGTGGCACACGTCCAGCACGGACCGAAGCGGAGCGGAGACCTAGACTGTGCGGATTTAGACAAGTCAAATGCACAAGCTATTAATGGACAGTTCCTTAGTACATTCGCCTGGATGAATGGAGGGGACGGACATGCCTGATATGAGGAATACGGAAGCGGTACCCAAAAGGATACGCCCTGTTATTTTTGTCCTTGACACATCGGAGCACATGGAAGGAAAAGCCATTCAAATAGTAAACGAGTCGATGCCGGAAATGATCAACTCCTTACGCATGGCGATATCAGGTGCGAGGGAGGACGTCAGAATCGGCGTCCTGGCATTTTCGGACGGCGCAGAGTGGCTTTCTGACGGATTGGAAAGGATTGAAGATTTTGTGTGGAGGGATGTGGAAGCGGGCGGGGCTGCGGATATGGGGGCTGCGTTGGAGGAATTGAATGCCAGGATGAGCAGATCCTGCTGGTTTGAGTCCTGTTACCTTTGGCTATATCCGGCCATCTGTTTTATCAGCTGCGGCAAATATGTGGAGGGCTGGAAGGCTGTGCTATACAGAATCTGTAATGAGAACAGATGGTTTCGAGACAGCGTCCGGTATGCCGTTGCAGCCGGGGAGGATGCGGACAGGCTCGCGTTGGCAGAGGCGGCAGACCATAATCTGGAAGCAGTTTTCCCAGAAAACGATATATTGGCATTGGTAGATGTAATCAAATATATGTTCAGAGATCGCAGTGACTTTAACAGGGCAGGGATATCAGTGTTTGCCGGGGAGAAAGGAAATACGGAGTTCCCGGCGGAGCCCATCGGCGATATTGCCGGCGAATGGGATTCTGAATGGGACTAGAGTTGAACCGAAAACGGGAATATTGAATCATCAAAGAGAAAGCGCCGGAGCATTTATCAGACACGTTCTGGCGGCAGGTGGCGAAAGTGGGGAAAAATTTATTTGCGGAATCCGTCCATGGGACAATGCACAGGGAGCGGGAGATGCCCAGGGAGGATGCGGTGGGAACTGTGGAGGGCGATGGCTTTTCAGTCTTTGTGACGGCGGACGGGCATGGGGATCGGGAATGCGTCAGAAGCGCCAGGGGCGCGGAACTGGCGGTCAGTGTGTCTATCGACAAACTGACGGAGTTTTATCATGTTGTGGCGGAGAATGACCTGGCCGGGGAATTATTGGATCCGAAAAAGGTCGAGAACCGGATGCGCAAGCTGATCGGAAGCATTATCGGAAGCTGGAACATTGCGGTCTGTCAGGACGCGGCGGAAAACCCGTTTACTGAGGAGGAGATCGCCACGGCCGTCAAATGCGGCCAATGGTACCGCAATAATGAGCATGTGTCCCATGCTTATGGGACAACGCTGCTGGCCGGCCTTCTGACAGAGAAGTATTTGCTACTGCTCCATCAGGGGGACGGGCACTGCATCGTAATCGATTCCGGCGGGAATACGGTTGAGCCCGTGCCGTGGGATGAGAAATGCATTGCAAATATTGTCACGTCTGTCTGTGACGAGAATGCGGTTGCCGCATGCCGGTATGCGGTGATACCGGTTGAGACGCAGGATCCGATTGCCTGCTTCCTGGCTTCGGACGGTGTGGATGATTCTTTTGCTACTATGGAAGAGACGTATGCTTTCTGCCATAAGCTGGCAATCCGGGCGTGCGAGGACGGAATCTCGCGGCTGCAGGAGGAGCTGGCGGGAATCCTGGAAGAACTGTCCGCCAGGGGGAGCAGGGACGACACCACCATATCAGGGTTTATTGACGTAGAGCGATGCCGGAGCTATGTGAAGGAATTCCAACAGTACGACGCCCGGCTGCAGGTGGCAGGCAGGTTGAAGCGTGTGGAAGAAAAGCTCCAGTCCATGAGCAGGAAAAAGGCGTATCTGGAGGAGCAGGCAAGGAAGGCTTCGGAAAAACGACGTCATCTGGACGAGCAGAGCGAGGAAAAGAAGTCCGCCCTGACCGAAATGACGAGACTGATCAGAGAGACCCGGGAGAAACTGGCCCAAAGCCAGGCTGAGCTGGACGCGTCTGCCGGAGATTATGAGAAGCTGCGGGAATCCGCGGCGGCGGCCGGATCGGATGAGGAGAAGGCGATTGCGGAGAGGGAGGCGTACCTGGAAACCTACCGACAGTATGAGGCGGAAAGGGAGCGGCTGCAAAGGCAGATTTCGGAAATGGACGATATGGACGATACACCGGCAGATGAAAACGGGAAGATGGATTCCCGGGAGAACGAGGATTGCGGGGAAGGCGCAGAGAGCGAAGAAGTCCAAAAATCGTAGAAAGCCCAACATAGAAGGTAAATGCATGGAGGATCGGGATGAATGCAAAAGCAGTCTGTGATTTCATAGCGCAGGAGATCGGCAGGATCGAATCAGAGAGGGAGACATACAGACAGAAAGCTGAGGCGCTCCGCGCGGGAATTGAACAAAGCAGACAGAGGGCGGAGAGCAAAAACGCGGCGTACATGGCGGAATATGGCAGCCAGGCGGCAACCATCCAAATCTATTTAAACCAGATTCCCACAAATATTTTTTACATGAAAAGAACGGGCGCCGAAAGGCCCCTGGATGAAGGTCTGTTATCCCGGCTGGCGCTGCAGGCAAACGCATCCGGGCGCGTATCGGATTATGAGAAGTTGTACGAGACTGCTTTGGGAATGCAGCGGTATGTGGAGAGGCAGAAATCCGCCGCCCCGGCATCGGAGGACAAGGAGACGGCGGACAGGGAACGGGAATACGTCCAAAACAAAAACAGGTACACCGGAATTGTGGAACAGAGATATCAGGGTATTCTCAAGGGGGAGAATTACGGGGCCCTGGTGAAATATATGGCCGGGTGCAAGGCCAACCTGCGGGGAATGCTGGGGGGATCTGAGCTTCTGATCGGAAGACGCTACACGGCTTTCCCTTTCCCAAAAGAATACCATGCCCGGCTTAAAGCGGACTTTGGAAGTTATTTTGACGAGGTGAACGGCAGGCTGCTGATCCCTTTTTATATGGATGTATCGCGCGGGTTTCGTATCTTGTTAAAATGCAGCGGGGAGCTGGCAAAGCTGGACGAAATGGTGGAGGGGATACTCTATTCCCTTTTATGTGTGGATGCGGGAGAGGATTTCCTGGTGCAGTATATTGACCGCGTAAGGCTCACAGGGGAGGGGCTTGGAGGATTCCAGAATCTGCTGAATCAGAAGAATTCCCTGTTTCTCAATCTTCCGGCCTGCGACGCTGATGTGAAGGATTGTCTGGAAAGCGTACTGGAACAGTGCCGTTCCAGGGAGAAGCTTCTGCAGTGGGCGGGAGTGGGCACTGTCTATGAGTGGAACGCAGGCCGCCCGAAGGGGGAACGTAAGAAACAGCTGCTGTTGATCCTGGAGGGCTTTCCGTTCTCTTATTCTTCAGAGGAGAGGAACCTGATCAGACAGATGATCGTCAACGCCGGAAGATGGGGAATCAGCTTCCTGATTGCCACAGATACCGGAAAATTTGAGCTGGAACGCATGGATCTGAACAAACTGACTGCTTCCTACGGGCTGGAGGGCTTTATGAAGCTGAACTGCCCGTCCGCCAATATCATACCCGCAACGTGCGGAAAGGTGGACGCCCGTATCCTGGAACGCTTTCTGACGACGGAAGCGGATATTGCGCAAAAGACGGATTATTCGGAATGGTTCGATCTTCATAAGAAGCCTGTTTACCAGGAATATATGGAGGTTCAGGGCAGGAAAAAGCGTATTCCCATCAAGATTCCTCTGGGAGTGGATGAACAGGGAGGATTGCATGAGGTTACATTTGGAGGAATGACCTTTGCGGGCTACCTCATGGGGGGCGCCGGATCCGGGAAAAGCTCCCTGATTGACACGATGATAGCCGGTATTCTGTACCATTACCATCCCGACGACGTGGAGCTTTGGCTGGTTGACTTTAAAATGATGGGCTTTGCCAAGTATATCGATAAGCTCCCGCCCCATATCAAATACATCGTACTGGACTATTCCCCCAGGGTGGTGTGCGACCTGCTGGACAGGGTCAGCGCGGAGCTGGCCAGGAGGACGGAGCTTTTTGCCAGGCATCCCGAGTGGAACGGCAATATCGAGAATGTCCCGGTGTCCGCAGGGCTGCCGAGGATTTTCCTGATCATCGATGAATTTGAAAAAATGTCGAAAATCCTTACAAGCGGTGCCTCCAATGTGGATATGTCCATTTACAAAAAAAAGATTTCCTCCCTCCTGCAGGAGGGGAGGAGTTCAGGGTTCTGCGTGCTGCTTGCCAGCCAGAATTACGAAGCGGGCGTCAATATCCTGGAAGATAACGCCAAAAACAACATCGGTATCCGCATTGCGATGAAGAACGAGAGCATGGGGGAGATGAAAGCCGTTCTGAATCTTCAGGGACAGCCTGACAAATACGACGATCAGCTGAGATATCTGCCGCCCCATCAGCTGCTGATCGTTGAGAAAGATTCGGGTGCTACAAAGACCGTTGTGCACCGTTTAAAAGCATTGTGGTTTCCCGACGGCAGGGAGCTCCTTCATCTACAGGACAATCTCCACAGATATTTTATCCCGGTGAAAAGAAAAGAAAGTAGTGGGAAGATACGCGAATATGCGGACAAAAAACCGAATGTGATCAACGGGAAACGGCTGGATGCCTTTGAAGGGCTGGGCGCGCAATTGGAAGAATTAACGGCTGTTTACCGGGGAGATGTGTATTTTGACGAGGATATCCCCGTTTATCTGGGAAATCTGCAGGCTATGGAGACGCGGAAGCCGGTGTGGCTGACTATGGAAAGGAATCAGAACCTGTGTATGATAGCGCCCCAGAATTATACGCCCTATGCGGCCAGTATCGTGTTCTCCGTGGCAAAATGCTTTCAAAGCGCGGGTGGCTCTGTCATGATCATAGGGTACAGGCGCAATCTTATTTATTCCAGATACCGAAAATGCTGGGAGAAATTCACCTGTACCGACGATGCTCTGGAGGCGGACGAGTGGCTGGAGAAGGTGGCAAAATCCATTCAGGATCGCAGCTGCGGGCCCCTGCTGGTGGTGTTGCTGGGAGCCAGTGAAATAGTGGAGGATATCATATCCGAAAAAGAGGAATGCGGGGCGAAACAAAACGACAACTGTGAAACGCCGCATAGCCGGGATGGAGGAAGTGCGAAGGAAATTTCCGACGGCGCTTGCATGACGGGAGGTGTGAAAGCAGGGAGTTCCCCCATGGGGCTTGGTTTGAACCGTCTGCCTGCCCGGCAGGAGGGCAATACCGCTGGGAATGCCTGGAACCACATCACCTGTATTCAACAAAACGGTTCCAGGAGAGGCGTCCATTTGTTTACGGTTGTGGGAACGGTACAGGATATTGCGGGCAGGTCAAAGATGCCGCCGGATCATTACGGGCATCTGCTTTCCTTCCGGATTCCCTCCCATGAGTCCGTTATGCGGCTGCGGGGAGTGGAAACTATCGGCGGAGGAGACGATTTTGCAGACGACAGCATATGTCTGTACAGCGGCAGAGAGACCTTTACGTTCCGTCCTTTCCTGCATAAGGAAATCCTGTGGGGCGACTGGCAGGTGGATGAGGATGGGAATGCGGTGAGAAGATAAGGAGGAGAGGAATATGATAGACATACAGGCTTACGACGATATGATTGGGGCCCTGGGCAGGTTTTACCGTGCAATCGGGGACGTGAATGACGAGCTGCTCAGCCAGACGGCGGAGATGCAGACAGCGCTGAATGATGATTATGCAGAGGAATTATGTGGAAAAGTGGGGGATTTCGTGGGCAGGATGAATGTGTTCCTTGAGGACGTTATAGAGGTGCAAAGGGCGCTGGACAGAAGAATGACGGAGCTTTTTGGATAGGAGGGGATGAGATATGGCTAAATACAATACAATCAATCTGTCGGAAGAAAGCGTGTCAGTCTTACTGAAAATGGCGGCAGATATCAAGCTCAAATATGATGAATACGCCCAGGCGGGAAATGATCTGATCAATAGCTATGAGGCGCTGTATAATGACCTGGGGATTGACGCGGAACCGGTGCTCGACCTGCTGAACAGGCTGAATGATGAGCTGACGCTGAACTGCAGGGAGCTTCTGGAGCTGGGAAGCTACTGTGAGACCATGGCCCAGGATTATGATAATAAGCTTGGCACTAAGATTGTGACGAATACAAATTTTATTTAGTCTTTTTAGCATAAAGCAAATTTTTAATCCCGGGATGTATTTATGAGGCAGGTTCAAAATCGCTCTGAATATTTTATTTGCATATTTGAATAATATGCAGTAGTATGAAATCGATAAACAGGAAAGGGGAACAATTAAGTGATCAATAAATTTTCCTGCCACAATTTTAGGAATATCAACGCAGATAATTTGGAATTTGAAAAAATTAATATTTTAATTGGCCCCAATAATTCCGGTAAAACCAATTTTATAAAAGCTATCACTTTTTTTTCGGAAATGGTTAAAAACGGCGGGAATGGGAATTTAAAATCAGCATTTCTGAATGCCGTTGCACAAAACGGATGGGATCACTCTTTATGCAAAAATGCGGAAAACGGTGCACCTATTGAATTTGTGTGGAACATTTGCCTGGGTGACAGGGAGGATGTAAAATACAAATTATCTTTTCAGGTTGGAAATAGTGTGGAAAATTGTAATATTGTACTTGAAGAATTGGGAACAGCGGAACCAAGGGAGGGATATGCGCAGGAATTCAATTATTTCAGGTGTCATGACCACAAAATCGGTAAGGGCAGTTTTTCCGTTGCCACTCAGAGAGGACGGAAAAACCGCCGTATGCCATTTGACGTGGACAACAAAGAGACTTTGGTGATGCAATTTAAGGATATTTTACTGAATAACCGGCAGATATATGGAAATGAATTGATAAGGGTTGAGATTGCACAGTTATTATACGAATTACAAAAGTATTTTGAGGGGTACAGTGTCTATACCAGCGCGCAATTTGACTCAAAAAAAATGCGTGAGCCGGTGAATGCAAAGGTTTTGGATGAAAGCCTGAACAAGGATGCTTCCAATTTTACAAACGTGTTCAATCGATATAAATCTGAGAATGTTATATGGAAAAGTGCTTTTGAGGCAAAGCTGAAAGAGTTGATTCCGGAATTGCAGATTGCAGATGCCGTAACCGCTTACGATAAGTTTATTTTTAAACTGGTATACAATGAGGAACAGTATGACCTGTCAGATGTTTCGGAGGGAACGCTAAAGGGGCTGATCCTGAATCTGCTGATAAACATGCCAATGAGTGAACCGCGGAGCCTGCTTGCGATTGATGAACCTGAAACGAACCTGCATCCGGCATGGCAGAAGGTAGTGGGAAACTGGATACAGACGGCAGATACTTACAGCCAATGTTTTATTAGCACTCATTCACCGGATTTTCTTGACTCGTTTACCGAAGAATTTAAACGAGGCAAGGTAGCAGTGTTTGTCTTTGGAAAGGATGAACCGATAAAGAAAATCCAGTATGTGAATATTAAGGATGAGTTGGGTGAGTGGGAATTAGGCGACTTGTACAGAACGAATGATCCTGCGTTAGGGGGATGGCCATGGTAGAAAAAATTGCATGTTTTTTGACCTGTGGATACACAGAGGCCGGCGCTATGCAGTCTTTTCTGCGGAAGATTAATGGAAATTATGAATATAAACAATACCTGCCCAATAAGACAAGAAAGAAAAAGGGTGATCCTAAAAATATCAATAGTGATTTCAGTGGATTGACAGGAGAGGCCCTTCTGGAAAAGATTTACAGTATTTTGGAAAAGTACAGGGATGAAATAAACCGGTGTAAGGCAATTCTGATAGAAGATGACCTGGATGGCAAATTGAACGGATACAGCGCCGGAGATGTAGGTGAATATAAAAAGCGTATTACAGATTGTGTTCATGAGAAACTGGACAGTAAATTACCAGTCATCATAATGTATGCGTCTCCTGAGATAGAAAGCTGGTTTGTTGCAGACTGGAAAAATGGATTTGAATTTCTTTATACGAAAAGCGGCGTTGTCGGGGATATTTCACATAATGCAAGACTATTGTTTACTTACCATCTCAGGCAGTTTGTCAGAAATGATATTTTAAGAGAATATGCGGATAATATTGAAGAATATGGTTGGTTTGAAGGAAAATACATAAAACTGAGCGATGAAATCATCGGAGCCGTTCAGACAGGAGTAAAGGAATATATGTCCAGTTTACGAAACATAAACCGTATTCAGTTGAAGGAAATTGTCGAATCAAGAGACTTATACTATTCTAAGAAGCTGCATGGAGATATTATGTTGAGACAGATTCAGCCGGAGGCTGTTTCTGAAAAATGTCCGGTGTACTTTGGAAAAGCCTTTCGGGAAATGACTGCTTTATGATTTTACCTTCGGGATTTTGCCCTCAGGAAAACGGCGGGAGCAATCTGGAATCTGGATGACTTTTGCCGGTGGCTGGTATTATCGGACAAGCGGCAAAATGTCGTCCATCTCCCATTCCTTCGATGGGAGCACAACCGCTCTGTCGCCGATCACTTCCCGGATGACGCGCATTTCCAGCTGCTGCCTGTGCCGGAAATGCGCAATGACATCTTCAAAGGTACTGTACCCATGCTGCTTCCCATAAGGCGAGTGAATCAGGTACTTAAGCAGCAGCGAATACCAAAGCTCATTTCCCCCGTCATCACAGCGCTCCTTTTTAACGGCCTCTATGGTTTCCTCCAGCCTGTCGCTGTACAAATACAACAGCAGGAAATGTTCCTTATTTACAGTCCCATATAATTCACGGTAGAATTCCACTATCTCGTCATCCGTCAGCATATGGTATAAGAGCAGGTCCTCCATGATGTTTTGAAAAAAGGCGCATTCAAACAGGCAGCCTGTCCCCGAAAAATCCCTGTATCTCGTCAGAACCAGCTCCTTCAGCTCCGGCAGCGTTTTTCTTCCGTTGTACACCTCGAATTGTTCCAGCTCTTTATGGAAATTCGGAATATCCGTAATGATCCTGGTATAGGAGATGATATAATGCCCCCGCTCGCTCACGGTATTTTTAATCATTTCGTCCCGGATCGTGCCGTAGCGTTTTAAGGCCGCTTCGTATTCTTCCTGCGTCATCCATGTGCACCATGCCAGATCCAACGGCGAATAATCGCCCTCCCTGTAGACATGAAACCCCGCCTCTGCGGCGGATAAACGGTTTACCAGCGTAGATTTTCCAGTGCCCTGTATTCCCTCTACAAAAACATTCTTCATAGTCCGTCCTCCTGCCGCGGGTCTGCCGCGCTTCGCACCCGATTATTTTTCCTGCTTTACGACATGATTATAGCATATCCTGGGCAGGAAAGAAAGCGTCCGTCTGAAGACGCATGAAAACGCCTCGCGGTGGAGTTGGTGTGAAAAGTAATGTAGGATTACAATACGTATATGCATAGTGCGGGGAGGTGCTTTCATTTGCTTTTGATTCAGGACATATGCCTTTCCTGGGGCAAAGAAGAAAGGGGGTTCCGCTTACGCCGGGAAGCGTGCGGGATTTTCCATGGGATTTCCATTGTATAAGTTTTCCCGTTCATATCAAGGGGATATAACTGTTCATCGCATCAGCTTTTGGCAAAGAGGATCCATGTTCCAGGTTTTACCCATGAGTGATGAATACTGTTGCCAATTTTATGCTTCCGTTGAGGAGCTGAATCTGATTAATTTATCCATCCGTTGGAATGCGGAGAGTTATGAAGTGACGTTCTTTTATGATATCAATCGCAGCGGCGAACCGGTCAGACGGGGACACAACAAGGATTACAATAATATGGATTCCCCGTTGTATCGTCATGATATTTTAAACGAAACAATTTTTTCACTGAGACTGGGACAATATGGGCGAGTCATCTGGAATGAGCGTAAACGAAGCTGTGATACTGGAGAATGCTACTATCAGCTACATGTGGTTAACCTGTTGCATTCTACGGGAGAAATGCCGGAACAGGATATCTTTTTATCCGGTGTACCTGATTTTGAATATAAACAAACGGCAGTGCTATATTAATCCTACCGCAGCGCCGCAGGGGAAACGTTACTGTGGCCAGGTTTTTATGAATGGAGTGCAGGCAGTTTGAATTGAAAAATTCTCTTTTGCGCGATATACTTCTCTTATATCTACTGGTAGGAAAACGGAGACACGCTCCTTTGAAACAGAAGAAAGAAGGGAGCATAACGGAGGAGAAGAGAATGGTTGATACCAAGAAGGAACAAGAGCGTGATGAACTGCATCGTGCAATTTGGGCAATTGCAGATGAACTGCGGGGAGCAGTCGATGGGTGGGATTTTAAAAATTTCGTCCTCGGAACGATGTTTTATCGATATATTTCTGAAAATCTGTGCAATTATATAAACAGTGGAGAGGTTGATGCCGGGAATACCGATTTTGACTTTGCGAAAATGCCGGACGAGGATGCTGAAGAAGCAAGAGACGGACTGGTAGAAGAAAAAGGTTTTTTCATATTACCGAGTGAATTGTTTTGTAATGTTCGTGCTAACGCTGTAAATGATGAGAATTTGAATGAAACGTTGGAGCGCGCATTTCGCCATATTGAGGAATCAGCAAAAGGCAGTGAGGCTGAAGGTGATTTTGCGGGACTGTTTGATGATTATGATGTCAACAGTAACAAATTGGGTTCTACGGTTGCAAAGCGTAATGAGAAACTCGTAAAACTTTTGAATGGTGTGGGCGAAATGAATCTTGGAGATGTCAAAGACCATTCCATTGATGCCTTTGGGGATGCATATGAATACCTTATGACAATGTATGCATCCAATGCCGGAAAATCTGGCGGTGAGTTTTTTACTCCGGCAGATGTATCCGAACTACTCACAAGACTTGGGACTGTAGGTAAAACAGAAATCAACAAAGTATATGATCCGGCTTGTGGATCTGGTTCTCTGCTTTTGAAGGCTGAGAAAGTTCTTGGTAAAGACGCTATTCGCAACGGTTTTTATGGACAGGAAATAAATATTACAACTTATAATCTGTGCCGGATTAATATGTTTCTGCATGACGTGGGATTTGATAAATTCGATATTGCCTGTGAGGACACACTCATTAGTCCACAGCATTGGGATGACGAGCCGTTTGAATTGATTGTTTCTAATCCGCCATATTCTATTAAATGGGCAGGAGATGAGAATCCGCTGCTGATCAATGATCCTCGTTATGCTCCGGCCGGAGTGCTGGCACCGAAGAGTAAAGCAGATATGGCATTTATCATGCACAGTCTGTCATGGCTCGCGTCAAATGGTACGGCTGCTATTGTATGTTTTCCAGGCATTATGTATCGCGGTGGTGCAGAACAGAAGATACGAAAGTATCTGATTGATAACAACTACGTGGATTGTGTGATTCAATTACCAAGTAATCTGTTCTTTGGGACTTCGATTGCGACCTGCATAATGGTAATGAAAAAGAACAAGGCAGATAACAAGACATTGTTTATTGATGCTACAAACGAATGTGTGAAGGTCACTAACAATAATAAGCTGACATCAGAAAATATAGAGCATATTGTGGATGTGTTTTCAAAACGTGAAGAAGTCAAGCATTTAGCACATTTGGCAAGCTACGAGGAAGTGTCCGGTAATGATTACAATTTATCTGTGTCCACATATGTTGAGGCAGAGGATACCAGAGAAAAAATCGATATTGTGAAGCTGAACGGGGAGATTAAGAAAATCGTGGTTCGCGAACAGGCGCTTCGTGATGAGATTGATAAGATCATCGCAGAATTTGAGGAGGGAAAATTATGAATAGCTTGATGAAATCAGATGAATTTTATAAGAAATGGATTGAAGAGGTAAGCAATCGTTTTCGTTTGAGCCAGATTAAGGCGGCAGTAAAAGTGAATGATGAAATGCTGCGTTTCTATTTTTCTCTGGGAAGAGATATATCGTCTATGATTCAAGACGCCAGGTATGGTACCGAATTTTACAAAAACGTGAGCAATGATCTGAAAAATGTATTTCCGAAAGTGCATTCTTTTTCTGTTACTAATTTAAAATATATGAAGTATTTTTATGAATTATACTCGGAATCTTTGAAATGTCCCCAAGTTGAGGACAATTTAAGGGAAAACGAAAACAGTCCTCAACCTGGGGACGGTTTTCAAAATCAATTTTTTAGCATTCCATGGGGGCATAATAAGCTGATTATAGATAAATGCGGAGGAAACTATGACAAAGCAATTTTTTATGTGAGGAAAACGATAGAAAATAATTGGTCGCGGGCGGTTTTGTTGAATTTTTTGGAAACGGGTTTATATGAAAGACAGGGAAAGGCAATTTCTAATTTTTCCCAGACACTGCCCGCTGTTGAGAGTGATTTAGCGCAAGCAATCACAAAAGATCCTTATAATTTCGATTTTCTGATGCTGACTGAGAAATATAGTGAGAAAGAGCTGAAAGATGCCTTGATGGATAATATTACAAAGTTTTTACTTGAATTAGGGAACGGATTCGCATTTGTGGGGCGGGAAGTAAGACTGGAAATCGGTGAGACGGAAAATTCTGTGGATATGCTGTTCTATAATATCAAGCTTCATTGTTATGTGGTTGTCGAAGTAAAAATAACGGAGTTTGATTCAAAAGATATGGGACAGCTTGGGACTTATATGGTGGCGGTCAATCATCAGTTAAAAGGAGAAACGGATGCGCCGACACTGGGATTGATTATCTGCAAATCAAAGGACAATGTAAAAGCGCGATATGCACTTGAGGCAAGTGCTCAGTCAATGGGTATTTCCGAGTATGATATCAATCGATTTATGCCTGAAGATTTCAAGAGCACTCTTCCGACAATTGAGGAAATTGAAAACGAACTGCGGGAGGTGACGGGGAGTGAGTAAGCTGGATAAAATGATTGAGGAGTTTTGCCCGGATGGGGTTGAGTATAGAGCATTAGGCGCTATTACAAAAAGTATAACAATAGGTGTAAATCCAAGAAGTTTTTTTGAATTGAATTCAATGGGGGCGGATTGCTTTTATGTTACTGTGCGAGAATTAAATGGATTGCAAGGAGTAATGCAATATGATAAAACAGATAAAATTAATAAGGAGGCCGTTGACTTTATAGAAAAAAGATCAAACATTGAAAAAGGAGATGTTTTATTTTCAAATACTGGTACAGTAGGAAAGATGGCTTTGGTGTTAGATAAACCTACAAATTGGAATGTAAATGAAGGAATATATGTTATAAAACCAATGAATGATATTATTAACAGCAAATTCTTATTTTACTTTTTGTCTGGGCAGGAAGCATATAAACAATATAGTAAAAAATTCACTGGTTCAACTTTAAAACATGTTACACAAAATGCGTTGAAGGAATTGCAGATTCCTGTGCCTCCTCTGGAGATACAACAAGAAATAGTTCGTATGCTAGACTCTTTCACGTTACTGACAGCTGAGCTGACAGCTGAGCTTGCGGCTCGGAAGAAGCAGTATATATTTTACCGGGACAAAATGCTGAATTTTGGAAATAAGGCAACTGTTTATAAAATATCTGAATTGTGTGAATCGGTTGCTGATGGAGACCATATGCCGCCGCCGAAGTCTAAGGCCGGAATCCCGTTTATAACGATTTCTAACATTACTGAATATCATAATATTGATTTTTTAAATACAATGTATGTGCCAGAATCATATTATGATTCACTGGCAGAGAAGCGAAGACCGCGAACAGGCGATATTCTTTATACAGTAGTAGGCTCATATGGAATACCAGTGTGTGTTGAGGAAGATAAAAAATTTGTATTTCAACGCCATATAGCTATATTACGCCCGAATCAGGAAGTAGTGAAATCAAGATATTTGTTTCATGCAATGCAAAGCACAGATTTTCGGAGGCAGGCTGATAAAGCAGCCAAGGGAGCAGCACAAAAGACGATTGCTTTGTCAACGTTGGAAAAAATGCAGATATCTGTTCCGAGTATGGATATGCAAGAGCGTATTGTAAAAGTTCTTGATAATTTTGAAGCCATCTGTACCGACCTCAATATCGGTCTGCCCGCCGAAATTGAAGCAAGGCAAAAACAATATGAATATTATCGTGATTTGCTCTTGACATTTGCTGAGACTGGCAGCACACTCTTGACAGACAGACAGACAGACAGACAGACAGACAGACAGACAGACAGACAGACAGACAGACAGACAGACAGACAGACAGACAGACAGACAGACAGACAGACAGACAGAGCTTAATTAAGCTCATTCAGTTTGTGTTTGGGTATGTAACATTGCCTATGGGAAGTCTGTTTGATTTCCGCAATGGATTGAGCAAGGGAAAGGGTTTCTTTGGGACGGGAATTCCTTTTATCAGATACACGGATGTTTATAAAAACAGATATCTCAGGAAAAACGATGTTACTGCATTAGTAGAATGCACACAAGCTGAAATTGAAAAACTGGGAGTTCATCGCGGAGATGTATTTTTTACCAGGACATCGGAGACAGCAGAAGATGTCGGCTGGTCATCGGTAATGCTTGATGATATTGGGGATTGCGTCTTTAATGGCTTTACCATCAAAGCAACTCCAAAAACGAATTACTTACTGCCGGAATATTGTGCATTTTGTTTTACCACCAAAGATTTCAGACAGTATGTTACAAGCCATTGTGTATTTACGACCAGAGCATCTTTAACAGGAAAAACGATTGCAGAGTATCAACTTGCTTTTCCGAGTTTAGAAAGGCAACAGGAAATCGTTGATGTGCTGAATAAGTTTCATGCCCTCTGCAATGACTTATCCGCAGGACTTCCAGCAGAAATCGAAGCACGTCAGAAGCAATACGAATATTATAGGGATAAGCTGTTATCCTTCAAAGAATTACCAAAGTAGGAGGCGAGAATTTGCCGTATTTCAATATTGTAGCAGAAACGTCGAAGAATACTGTTGTTACAGAATATGAGCCGGTTAAAAAGAAGTCAGAGAGTTTCGAGAGTGAGGCTGCACTGGAACAGGAATTTATCCGTCTACTGTGCGAACAGGGATATGAGTACCTGCCTGTTCACACTGAGAAAGACCTGATTGCCAACCTTCGAGAAAAATTAGAGGAGCTAAATAATTATCGGTTCTCCGATATGGAATGGGATTTTTTTCTCAAAAATACCATTGCCAATTCTAATGAACATATCGTGGAGAAGTCACGTACCATTCAAGAGGATAGTGTAAAAGTATTGAAGCGTGATAGTGGTGAAACCAAGAATATTACATTGATTGATAAAATTAATATTCACAATAACAGACTGCAGGTCATCAATCAGTACAAGGTGAATACTGCAGAAGACGGCAGAGAGGGCAGCATTGGCTGTGCGGCTGGTGCAAAACACGATAACCGTTATGATGTTACGGTACTGGTCAATGGATTCCCACTTGTACATATTGAGTTGAAGCGCAGAGGCGTAGCCATTCGTGAGGCATTCAACCAAATCAACCGCTATCAGAAGGAATCTTTTTGGGCAGGATGCGGACTGTATGAGTACATTCAGATTTTTGTTATTTCCAATGGTACGAATACGAAATATTATTCCAACAGTACCAGACGGAATGCGGAAAAAGAGCATGAGAAAAAAGGCGCAAGTAAAACTAAGACCAGTAACAGCTTTGAGTTTACCTGTTTCTGGGCAGATGCAAACAACAGGGTAATTCCTGACCTCATTGATTTTACAAAGACATTTTTTGCAAAGCGTACAATTCTAAATATCCTGACAAAATATTGTATTTTTACATCTGAAGATATGCTGATGGTAATGCGTCCATATCAGATTACTGCAACGGAACGTATTTTAAATCGTATTGAGATTGCCAATAACTATAAAAAGTACGGCAGTGTGGAAGGAGGCGGTTATATCTGGCACACGACTGGTTCCGGCAAGACGCTGACTTCGTTTAAGACTGCGAGACTGGCATCGAAGCTGTCTTATATTGATAAGGTGTTGTTTGTGGTTGATCGTAAGGATCTGGATTATCAGACCATGAAAGAATATGACCGCTTTGAAAATGGGGCTGCCAACAGTAATACTTCTACAGCTATACTGAAACGCCAATTAGAGGATCCGGATGCACGCATCATTATTACCACAATACAGAAACTGGCTACTTTTATTAAGAGGAATCCGGGGCATGGAGTATATACAAAGCATATTGTCATTATTTTTGATGAGTGCCACCGCAGCCAGTTTGGAGATATGCACGCAGCTATTGTAAATAACTTTGAAAAGTACCATCTATTCGGATTTACGGGGACACCTGTTTTCTCCATAAATTCTGGAAGGACAAAGGATTCGGAGTTCTCTACCACAGGACAAACCTTTGGAGATCAGCTTCACAGCTATACGATTGTCGATGCCATCAACGATAAAAATGTCCTCCCATTTCGGGTGGATTACATCAAGACGATGGATGTGGATGAAGAAATCACAGACGAGATGGTCTGGGACATTAATCGGGAGAAGGTGATGATGGCTCCTGAGCGTATCCGAATCGTGACGCAGTATATATTGGAGCATTTTGATCAAAAGACCTATCGTGGCGATAAAACATACATATATAACACGCTGATCAATATTGCGGAGGTAGCGTCTGCGGGGCGTGACGAGGTGGAAGAAGTCAAGCAAAAACAGCGTATCAGCGGGTTTAATTCTATCTTTGCGGTATCGAGCGTACCATTGGCGAAATTGTATTATCAGGAATTCAAAAAGCAGATGGCAGCAGATCCGACTAAGCATCTGCGCGTTGCAACCATATTCAGTTACGGTGCAAATGAGGAAGAATCGGATGGTATTTTGGATGAGGAAAATTCAGAGGATACCTCTGCCCTTGATCAGCCGTCCAAAGATTTTCTGGAACAAGCTATCAGGGACTATAACGGAATGTTTCATACGAATTACGACACCTCCAGTGAAAAATTCCAGAATTACTATAAGGATGTGTCGCTTCGGATGAAGAATAAGGAATTGGATCTTCTGATTGTAGTAAATATGTTCCTTACAGGTTTTGATGCCACAACTATGAATACGTTGTGGGTAGATAAGAATCTGAAAATGCACGGCCTGATACAGGCATTCTCCCGCACCAACCGTATTTTGAATTCTATTAAGTCTTTTGGAAATATAGTTTGTTTCCGAAATCTGCAAAAGCGCGTGGACAGCGCCATTTCTCTGTTTGGGGATAAGAATGCCGGAGGAATTGTTTTGTTGCAGAGTTATAAAGATTATTACTATGGATACGAATCAGTAGACGGAAAGCAGATGCCGGGATATGTAGACTTGATGGAGGACTTGATTCATAAGTTTCCACTGTCAGAGCCACAAATTGTCGGAGAGCAGAACCAGAAAGATTTTATTGCATTGTTTGGAACAATGCTCCGTATGCGAAATCTTTTGCTATCTTTTGATGAGTATAGAGGCAATGAAATGATTTCCGAGCGTGATTTACAGGATTATCTTGGCCGTTATCAGGATTTACGTGACGAGTGGAAACGTAAACGACAGGAAACTACGGATATTACAGATGATATAGTATTTGAGATTGAGTTGATTCGGCAGATAGAAATCAATATTGATTATATTCTGATGCTTGTAAAGAAGTATCATGATACCCACTGCAAAGATAAGGAAGCACTGATAATCATCAATAAGGCAATTGATGCCAGTCCAGAATTGCGCAGTAAGAAAAAACTCATTGAGACTTTTATTGCAGGCATCAATGACGTGGACGATATCATGAATGAATGGCATAGTTATGTAGAGAAACAGCGTGACCATGACCTTGATACAATCATTGTAGAAGAAAAACTGAAGCCGGAAGATACCCGGAAGTTTATGGAAAATGCGTTCCGGGACGGAGAAATAAAGACAGCCGGGACAGATATAGACAAAATTATGCCTCCAATTTCTCGCTTTGGTGGTGGCAGGACAAAAAAGAAACAGGGTGTCATTGACAAGCTGAAGACATTTTTTGAAAAATATTTTGGCATTGGAGGTTCTGTATTTTTTACCAAGTCGGGACATAAGGCGATTACTTATGATTTTGACAGACAGGAGACGCTCTCGATGGCAGGAGAGCCGGAAGTATCATACGGGGAAGAATCATAGAGGAGAAAATTGCAGCAATTCCACAGTCTGCCCAAACCGCAGCATTGCCCATTGACTTTTATTTTTCATGCGGGTAAACTTGTCTTGAAATCTTATTTTTTCCAAAATACATGATTGCAGAAGGAGACGGCCATGGTAAAACTGTATGTAAATCCCAAAGTGACCAAAGGGCATATCAACCCCGAGCTTCAGGGACATTTTTCAGAACATCTGGGAAGGTGCATCTACGAGGGAATCTATGTGGGGGAGGATTCCGACATCCCCAATGAAAACGGTATGCGTACCGATGTGGTGGAGGCGTTAAAGGAAATCCGGGTGCCGGTGCTGCGCTGGCCCGGCGGATGCTTTGCGGACGAATACCACTGGAGGGACGGTATCGGCCCTAAGGAAGGGCGCAAGAAGATGATTAACACCCACTGGGGCGGGGTGGTGGAGGACAACAGCTTCGGCACCCATGAATTTATGGAGCTGTGCAGGCAGCTTGGGTGTAAGGCCTATGTCAACGGCAATCTGGGCAGCGGCACCGTGCAGGAGATGAGCGAGTGGGTGGAGTATATGACCTTCGACGGCGTTTCCCCCATGGCGGATCTGAGGAAGGAAAACGGCCATGAGGAGCCCTGGAGACTGGACTATTTCGGCGTGGGCAATGAGAGCTGGGGCTGCGGCGGCAATATGCGCCCGGAATTTTACGGGGATATGTACCGCAGATACCAGACCTATGTGCGCAATTATGATTCCAAAAAGCCTGTCCGCAGGATTGCCTGCGGGGCCAACGCGGACGATTATCACTGGACGGACAAGGTGCTGGAGACGGTGTTTGACCATGGTACCGGATTTATGGACGGCATGTCCCTGCATTATTATACCCTGCCCACAGGCGACTGGAGCAGCAAGGGCTCCGCGCTGGACTTTGATGAAAAGGACTGGTATCGTACCCTGAAGGCGACCCTGAAAATGGAGGAGCTGATCCGGCGCCACAGCTCCATCATGGATCAGTATGACCCTGAGAAGAAGATTGGTATGATCATCGACGAGTGGGGCACTTGGTATGATGTGGAGCCCGGCACAAACCCCGGATTCCTGTACCAGCAGAATACCATGCGGGACGCCCTGGTGGCCGGCATCAACCTGAACCTGTTCAACAAGAATTGCGACCGCGTGAAGATGGCTAATATCGCCCAGATGGTGAATGTGCTCCAGGCGGTGATCCTGACTGAGGGGGAGAAGATGATCAAGACCCCCACCTGGCATGTCTTCGACCTGTATCAGCATCATCAGGACGGGGAGCTGGTGGAATCCTCCATAGAGACGAAGGAGGCGGGACTGGAAGATGGCTACAGGATTCCCGACCTGTCCGAGTCCGTGTCCCTGGGGAAGGACGGCAGGCTCCATGTCACAGTGACCAACGCTTCCCTGACGGAGAGCAGGGAAATCGAGGGCTGTTTTGCAGAGAGCCCTGTTTTGTCGGTGAAGGGCAGGATCCTGACGGGGGATATGCGCGCTCATAATACCTTTGAAGATCCTGACGCGGTACATACCGTGGAATTTACGGATTATACAGTGGAAGGAAATAAGGTGTGCTTTACGATTCCCGCCTGCAGCGTGGTTCATCTGGCAGTCGAAGTATAGGAGAGTTATCATGTACAATTACAAAGAGACAATGGACAGTCTGATAGAGCGGGAAGTCGCGGAGGGCAGGGTGAAGGGGGCCAGCGCGCTGGTCATCCACAGAAATCGGGAAATATATTACAATGCCTTCGGTTATGCGGATGAGGAAAAGGGGATGTCCATGAAGCGGGATACCATCATCCGCCTCTTTTCCATGACAAAGCCTGTCACGGCGGCGGCCGCGATGATTTTGATGGAGCGGGGGATATTGGATCTGTGGGATCCGGTGTCCCGTTATCTTCCCGAGTTTCGTCAGTCCATGGTGTGGAGTGAGGAAAAGAAATGCGGGATTCCGGCGGAGAGGGAGATTACGGTGTGGGATCTTCTGAATATGACCTCCGGCATTCCTTATCCTGATCCGGCTCATGAGCCCGGAAGGCGCATGGACGAGGTGGTGAAAGATTTGATCGCCCGCCGGAACCGGGGCGAAATGGTGAGTACCAGGGAGCTCCTGCGGCAGGTTTCAACCGTGCCCTTATGCTTTCAGCCGGGGGAGAAATGGATGTACGGTTTTTCTGCGGATGTCCTGGGAGGCGTCATCGAGGCGGCCTCGGGAAAGCGCTTCGGGCAGTTTTTGCGGGAGGAGCTGTTTGAGCCCCTGGATATGAAGGACACGGCGTTTTTTGTGCCGGCGGATAAGCTCTGCCGTTTCGCCCAGTATTACGACTGGACGGAACAGGAGGGGCTGCAGGTACACAGGGACAGCCATCTGGGAGAGTATTACGGGGAGGATGTGGCTTTTGAGTCCGGCGGCGCGGGACTGGTCTCCACCCTGGACGATTACAGCCATTTTGCCTCCATGCTGGTACACAAGGGAACCTATAAGGGGAAAAGGATCCTGGGACGTAAGACCGTGGAATTCATGGCACAGAACCGTTTGAACCCCAGGCAGCGGGAAGACCTTACCTGGGACAGTGTGAAAGGCTACGGCTACGGGTGCCTGATGCGGGTACTGATGGATCAGGGCGCGGCGGGCTACAACGGTTCTCTGGGAGAATTCGGCTGGGACGGCTGGACGGGAAATTATGTAGCGATGGATTTCCAGGAGGAGCTGGTGCTTTTGTATTTTATCCAGCTCTGCGGCGCAGGGGCCACTCCTGCCTTGCGGAAGCTGAAAACAGTTACCTATGGGGCGCTGGAATAAGCCTTCGCAGAACGCCAAAGATACAGGACGCCGGAGGCATAACAATGAACATTTTAACAGTTGAAAATCTGACAAAAGCATATGGGGAACGCAGTTTATTCCACCACGCCGGCTTTTATCTGGAGGAGGGGGAGAAGGCCGGGGTGATCGGCATCAACGGAACCGGAAAGTCCACGCTTCTGAAGATCATTGCGGGACTGGAGGAGCCCGATGAGGGCCGGGTCGTCATGGCGAATCACTGTATGGTACGCTATCTGCCCCAGAACCCATATTTTGACAATGAGGAAACGGTGCTGGAGGCGGTGCTCCGGGACAACCGCACGGAGGCAAACGAGAGTTATACCGTCTCCGATGCAAAAGCCATGCTGACCAGGCTGGGGGTGACGGATTTCGGAGCCCCCTGCGGCCAGCTTTCCGGGGGACAGAAAAAGAGGCTGGCCCTGGTCTCTGTGCTGCTTTCCCAGGCGGAAATACTGTTGCTGGACGAGCCCACGAACCACCTGGATAACGAGATGAGCGACTGGCTGGAGGATACCCTGAAAAAGAGGAAGGGGGCAGTGGTCATGGTGACTCATGACCGCTACTTCCTGGACAGCGTCACCCGGCGGATCCTGGAAATCGACAAGGGGAATCTTTATTCCTATGATGCCAATTATGCGGGGTACCTGGAGCTGAAGCTGCAGAGGGAGGCCATGGAGCTGGCGGGCCAGAGGAAGCGGGAGAGCATTCTGCGAAACGAGCTGGCCTGGGTCATGCGCGGCGCCAGGGCCAGATCCACCAAGCAGAAGGCCAGGCTGGAGCGCTATGAGGCGCTGAAAAACACCCCAGGCTTTGTGCGGGACGGGGAGGTGGAAATATCTTCCGCCAGTACCCGCCTGGGCCGTACCACGGTGGAACTGCACCATATTTCCAAGGGCTATGGGGAAAAGCGGCTGATTGACGATTTCACATATATCTTCCTGAAAAATGACCGGGTGGGTTTTATCGGCCCCAACGGAAGCGGGAAATCCACGCTGATGAAGATCATCCTGGGGGAGACCGCGCCCGACAGCGGCCATGTGGAGCTGGGGCAGACGGTCAGAATCGGTTACTATGCGCAGGAAATCGGCGCCGGGGAGATGGAACCGACTCAGCGTGTGATCGATTATATCCGCGATGTAGCGGAGTTTGTGGATACGGACGAGGGAAAGGTCAGCGCGGCGAGGATGCTGGAGCGTTTCCTCTTTGCGGGAGAGGATCAGTACGGGCTTCTGGGAAAGCTTTCCGGCGGGGAACGCCGCAGGCTGTACCTGCTGAAAATATTGATGGGAGCGCCCAATGTGCTGATACTGGACGAGCCCACAAACGACCTGGATATCGCCACCCTGCGCGTTCTGGAGGATTATCTTGACCGTTTCCGGGGCATCGTGATCGTGGTTTCCCATGACCGGTATTTCCTGGACAGGACGGTGCGCCGTATCTTTGCCATGGAGGAAGGCAGGTTCATACAGTACGAGGGTGGGTACACGGATTATGTCGCCCGGAAATCTCACAGTGCAGGGAACATTACCGTGAAGTCCCAGGAAGGCAGTCAAAGGGCAGAAAATGATGCCGGGGAGGTTCAGAAAGGCGGTCACAGGTCAGAGAGCGGCGGCGCGGAGGCTGCAAACAAAATCGGGAAAAAAGACTGGAAAAGCGGGCAGAAACGGAAGCTCAAATTTACTTATCAGGAACAGAAGGATTATGACACCATTGAAGGGGATATAGCTGCGCTGGAGGAGCAGGTTGAGCGCCTGAATCAGGAAATGCTGTCATATTCCAGTGATTTTGTAAAATTGGGTGAGCTTACCGGACAGAAGGAAACGGCGGAAAAAGCGCTGGAAGAAAAGATGGAGCGCTGGATGTACCTGGAAGACCTGGCGGCAAGAATAGAAAACGGCGAGATGGTTGAAGATTGATCAACTGTCTTGCCATTTCCGGATCCTTGATATGGGAAAGCCGCTCATTCACCCGGGGAAGTTATTCGTCCAGAGAAGAATTCTCCGCCGCAACAGCCGAAACAACGGAAGCCACAACCGCGATCACCACGGCGATGATAATGATCAAAAGCCCTCCTGCCAGTATAAAAAACATTCCGTTCATATCCACATAGGCACCCCTTTCTGCTATATAGACTTTGGGAAGTTATGTCCCTTTCTGGTTAGTATACCATTTCTTTCCGAAAACCACAACTGACAATTCCAAAAATTTCTCCCGAATTTTTAAAAATCAGGTCTTGACATTTACCGTCCGCTGGTGTAAATTGACAATTACTTAGTGCAGAGGCCAAAAGCTAAGTATCTGTTTTATCCGGCTGATTCAGCCACAATTTCCATTTGTTTTACCGATACTGTGATTTCCGGGGTACAAGTGCACTGTATTTTGGATGCGGAACCGGTAGAAAGGAGGAGTAAGGAAACGGGAAAGGAAAAACTGAAAACGGAAGACCTGCTTCAGCAGCTGGTGGATGATTATACCACACAGAAGCAGCATTCGCTGATGCAGATGAAAAAGGGACAGCTGACAAAGGAGCTTTTCCTTTCGGAAGCGTCCGCCCACATCCAGACCTATTACAGGCTCAATGAGAAAGAGAGCAGCCGGCTTCTGGAAGAATTTGAACAGTATATCTTCGGATATTCGAGGCTGTCCGTCCTGATCGATGATAAGACAATCTCGGATATCAGGGTGGTGGGCTACGATAATATCCGCATTAAACGCAGGGGGCAGAGAATGACGGCAGGCATACGTTTTTCGTCCCCGAAGGAATATCGTCAGTTCATAGATTATATAGCCACCAGGAACCAGGTAAACATTTCAAATCTAAATGCCATTCAACGATTTACGGACAACGAAAGCCATCCGGATTTTATCCTGAGATTTACGCTTTCCATGCCCCTCGTCAATACCTACAATGAACCTTATCTCTGTATCCGCAAGGTTCCCAGGGTATTTCCCCAGATGAAAGAATTGATCCAACAGAATATGATGGACAGGGATACGGCGGAGCTGCTGGTAAAAAGATTCCGGCAGGGCTCCACACTGATCTGTGGAGGGAATTCCTCCGGTAAGACCACGCTGCTCAACGCGCTGAAGGAAACGCTCCCGGACGATATGGCGGTGCTGGTGACGCAGCAGGCGGATGAGCTGACTACCATGTTTCATCCCGATATGATGTTCCTGCATTCCCTGCCGGGGACGGGGGAGCAGCAGGTCAGCTATGATCTGGAGCATATCAGTATTGCAGGGCTGACAATGGACGTTGATTTTTTCATAATCGGGGAGGTCAAGGGTGCGGAGGCGCTGTACCTGCTCAACGCCGCGTATACCGGGCAGCTGTGTGCCGCCACCATCCATGCGCCTTCGGCGGACCGGGCGCCGGACAAGCTGGTAGATTATGCCATGTATGAGAGCCGGTACACGCGGAATGAGCTGATGCGGATGATGGACTGTTTTCAGACTCTTATTTTCATGGAACACTACCGGGTGAAGGAAATCTATGCCTGCAGGGGATGGAGCGAAAAACACGGCAATCTGATCTTTGAACGGATCAGCTAATCTAATATCAGGAGGGGAAAATGTTAAAAGCAGTGATTTTTATTTGTCTGTTGGGTGGCTTCTATCTGTTGTTTTATCAGGGGCGCATATTGGTATGGCTCAGCAGGATTTTGAGGAAGACGCAGACGGACATGGATCTGGCGGCGAGACGGAGGGGGCTGGAAAACAGGAAACAGCTAATGGAGCTGCAGAGAAATCATTCTTTCTGGTTTAAAGTGGAACGGCTGCTGTATTACAGTGGCATCAGACAGCGTTTCCCGGCAATGTCGGCTGAAATCTGGGTGGCCGGAAGCCTGATGGCAGTGGGAACGGTATTTGTGACCGCCATGGCCTTTGGAGGGATGAGGGCGGCATTACCGGCAGCCGCCGGGACAGTGGCGGCGGAGGCGCTTGTACTGCGGTATCTGCGGGCAAGAAATCTGCGGGAAGTCAACGACAACCTGATGAAGCTTCTGGACTTCCTGGGTAATTACAGTATTACGGCTGTGGAGGTTACAGCCACCCTGGATCAGGTCAGCCGGTATATGGAGGAGCCTGTCAAAACGGCGCTGGAGGAGTGTTATATGGAGGCGCAGGTTACCGGTGATACCAGTATGGCCCTCCTGTCAATGGCGGAAAAGGTGGAGCATCCGAAATTCCAGGAATTGGCCAGGAATATGGAGGTCAGTGTCCGGTACTGTGCGGATTTTACCGCACTGGTGAACAGCAGCCGGAGAAGTCTCAGGGAACATTTACGGATTTCGCAGGAGAGAAAGGCAATGCTGCGGGAAGCGGTGGTAAACATGTCCCTGCTGTTGATCATGTCCGCGGCGGTGCTTTTAACGGTGGGGCATTTGATCAACATGACCCTGCGCGAGCTGGCCTGGGGGACGATTCCCGGCAGGATCGGGCTGGGAGCACTGGGAGTCATATTCCTGCTGTTCTGGGCACAGCTGCAGAAAGTCCACAGTTAAGGAGGATGGGATGGAAGAAAGACAGATTATAGGGATGCTGAAGCTCCTGCCCATAGTAACAGCGCTCATAACGGTACTGTTGTTTTACATACTGCGCACTGCTTATCACCCGGAACAACTGTTTCTGAAGGCATACCGGGAAATATCGGGCCTTCTGCGGGAGCGGGGAAAGCGGAGCGCCTGGTATCAGCGGACGGAAAGATGGCTGCGGAAGAACGGGGCTGCTTTCCACTATGGTAGGAGAATGGATTCCGCGCACTTTCTGGCGGTACGGCTTATCCTGGCGCTGCTGGGGCTGCTGGCGCTGAGCGGCGTGAATGTCTGGGCCGGGTTGGGCGGCTTTGCCGGGCTGTTTTTCCTGCCGGTTCTTTTGCTGGATTACCTGAACCGCCGGGATAATGAGAGGATGCTTCCCGAATTGAAGCTGGTGTACCACGCCCTGGAGATACAGCTTCAGGCGGGGGTGTATGTGACGGACGCCCTCTCGGAATGTTATGGGAGCGTGCAGGAGCCAAGGCTCCGCAGGGCGCTTCTGGATCTGGCGGGGGACATTGTGATGAAAGCGGATATTTATGAAGCGTTGGACAGGTTTCAGAGCTGCTTCGATAACCGGTATGTGGATTCCCTGTGCATCACAATCCTGCAGGCGCTGGAATCGGGGCAGGCACTGGCGCTTTTGGGAGATATCGGGGAGCAGATCAAGGATATGGAGGAGACCGTCCTGGAGCGCAAAAAGGGAGCGCTGGACAGGAGCATTACCTTTTACCAGTTAGGCGTACTGACGGTGATTCTGGGAATGGCGCTGTATGCCTGTGTGACTTACCTGTTTGGGGCGGCAGCAGGATTTTAGGACATTGAGGACATGGCCCGGAGGATGAAAGCCGGGGAAGATTTCAGGATTGTTTACGTCCCGGAGAGCGGCGTGACGGGAAAGATGAGAATGAAAGATGAGAGTGAAGGATGAGAGTGAAAAGAATACAAGGAGGAAAAAGGTATGAAGGAAAAACTGCAGAACATGGGACGGGGAAGAATAAAGGGGGTAATGCGGAAAATGAGAGAGGGAGCCAGGAGGCTGGCAGAGTCTGGCCGCAGGCAGGAGCCGGGGATTGACGGAATCCTGGTTACTGTGGGTCTGTGCGTCATTGCCCTGCTGCTCTGTGTGGTCATGAAGGACAGCCTGAAGGTGTTTATCGAGACTATAGTGGGGGCTATGACCACCGAAGCGCAGAAAATCCTGACAGGGGTGACTCCATGAGGCAGGAAAAGGGAAGCATGGCGGATATTATGTCGGCGGGGATCTGTATGCTGGCCATGACGGCGCTCATGCTCTCTTATATGGATAATGTCTGGCTGATTCACAGAAAGACGGAGGTAAGCCAGATTGCCAGGCAGTACATTTTAAGAATGGAGACTGTAGGGTATCTGACGGAGGAAGACCGTATCCGCCTGGGCCGGGAACTGGATGAGGTGGGAGTGACGGAGCTGGAGCTTTCAGGCACCACAATGTCCCCGGTTACTTACGGGGATATCATAACACTGGAGATCAGGGGCAGGCTGGAAGGAGAATATGACTTTGAGGAAAAGAGGATTTCCACGGCAAAGAATTAGGACGGAGGAGGGACAGCTGGAGCTGGTAACAGGACTGTTCTTCCTGCTCTTTCTGGGGATTTTGCTGTGCGGGATCCTACAGCTTGATGTGTTCAGGGCGTCTGCGGCTTATCTGGAGGATGCCCTGGCCGCATCCAATCTCGCTTCTGCGGTCATTGACGTGGAGGAATATGGGATATCCCACACCATCCGGATCAGGGATCCCTGGAAAGCCTATGAAATATATCAATATGCCCTGCGGGGGAATCTGAATCTCAATGAGGAGTGGGAATGCCCGGCCAAGGGACTGATCGGAGGGAAAGTCACAGTGCTGGATTACACGGTTTATAACGTGCAGGAGGGACAGGTGGAAATATACCGGTATAACGAAAACGGACAGCTGGATTTCTCTGTTGGCACTATGGGGAATGTGTATGCGCCTGACGGACAGCTGATTGAAAACACCAGTATATACAGCGAGCTGACCTGTCCTGTAAGGGGGATTCTGGGAGTGGAGGTACAGGCCCATATGGGTAAGCTGGCTGACATTGCGGAAAATGAATAGCGCGGCCGACGCTGATGGTTCAGAAATGAATTGCTGCACACAGAAGAAACATATTGCTGCAGCAGAAGGTATGAATTGCTGTAAAGGGAGGAACACATTGATTCAGCAGGTGGAGAAAAACTGAAATTTAAGAGCAGGAGGGTAAGAGGAAGTGAAATTGAGGAAAAGGATGGGAGCAAAAAATCGGAATGTGGATGCGCGGCTGAAAACCGGCGGTATTGTGGCGGCATTATTGTCGGCGGTGATCGTGTTTGTCGTTATGGTACAGATGGAAAAAAACATACTGACACAGTATGAAAAGGGAATCATCTATGTGGCGGCAGCGGAGATTCCCAAAGGAGAGTGTGTGACGGAGAATAATTATACAAGCTTCTTTGTCGAGCGGCAGCTTGACAGCAGCTGTATTCCGGCCACGGCCATCTGTACTCCAAAGCAGGTCGGAGGACTGGTGGCAAAAACGGACATTGAGCAGGGCGTCCTTCTGACCATGGGGATGTTTGAACCTGTGGATGAGATACTGGCGGCTATGGAACATCCTGTGATTGCCGGTTTTAAGGCAGAAGACCTGTATCAGGTGGTCAGCGGGGTCCTTCGGAGCGGGGACAGGGTCAACATTTATTCCGTCAAAGAGGAGGAAGTGACGCTGGTATGGGAGGATGTCTTTGTACAGCAGGTATTTGACGCCTCGGGGATGGCAATAGCAGGAGGTGATACAATGACGGCGGCACAGAGGATTAATGTTTACCTGAATCAGGAGGATGTGGAGCGGTTTTATGGGGAGCTGGCGTCAGGCTCTTTGAGGGTGGTGAAGAATTGCGAGGGATGATCAGAAGATTTATTATGGGATGTATGGTTTCCTGCGCATTGCTCTTTTCGGGAGTCTCTGTGGAAGCGGCGGGGAGGTCGGTTTATACCAGCCCCTATGTTTCGTTTACAGAGGACGGCCTGGCCTGGACTACCAATCCGGGAGACAGGGATATCCGCTGGTATCCCGTCGGGGAGACGGTGGACACAGGGCAGATTCCTTCTCTGAGAGAGCCGGGGAGGGGAGAGCATTATTATGCAACGGCCCGGCAGGGGGATGTCCCGGTGGGATACTGGAAGGTACAGTGGGAACAGGGGCAGTGCATCCATAACAGCTATCCTGGCCGGGATAATACCTTCCATGGAATCCCTTTCCGCAGGCAGGTATGCCAGAGGCTGCATTATTCCGGCTGGGTGCCCTACTGTGCGGACTGCGGCGGCCAGATTGACAATCTGCTTGTTTATATGAGCCGTGAGGCGGCCGGAACCATAGGCACAATCAATTTGGGAAACGGTATGTCTTACTATTATCTTTGCCCCTTCTGCAGCAATCTGGAACAGGGAAGTGAATGGGGAGTTCATTTCTGTAAGGCAGTTTCCTACAATCAATACAGGGTGCGGTATCATGCCAATTGTTATGGTTATGTGGGTTATATGAGGGACAGCATTCATATGTATCAGAATGCGGAGCTTTATGAAGGCAGGGCAGTGACTCCCGCAACGCATCTGTCGCCCAATTGCTATGCCCGGCAGGGGTATGTGTTCCAGGGATGGAATACGGAGCCGGACGGCACGGGGACAGGGTATGCGGATGGAGAAGAAGTCAGAAATCTTACGGACAGGGATTACCATATTGACGCGGAGGGAGGTACTGTTGAGCTTTATGCTCAGTGGAAGGCAGTTGACAGCACGTTATATATCGATCCCAACGGCGGAAGCTATCAGGGGAGTACCGGCGTTACGGCGGTTACCCGGGGGCATGGAGAGGTGTACAGGGTGGAGGAGGACGCGTTGACAGCCCCTGCGGGACACAGGGTTGCCTTTGAATGTAACGGTGGCAGCAGGGCGGCGGACAGGGTTGGGACAATGCACTTTACGGAATGGAAGCTGGACATGCCTTTTCATGGAAGCTTCAGGGACGGGTTCTATACTTATGGGGCCGGGGAGGGGGAGAGCGACCTGCTGACGGCATGTTATGAGTATGACAGCATAGTGCTGCCTGTCACAGAGAAGCCGGGAAGTTCTTTCGGAGGATGGTATTTTGACGAGAGCTTTGAGAGGCCGGCAGGGGCAGCGGGGGATCTGCTGACACCTGTGGCGGATATGGTGCTGTATGCCCAGTGGGTGGATCTGACTCTCCGTGCGGAGGATAATTATCAGGCCAATGGGGGAAAGGGGGCGGTGAATCTGTCCTGGAGCCAGACCGACGGCAGGAATAAGTGGTATCTGCTGTATCAGAGTACGGACGGGAGAAACTGGGATAAAATTTACCGTGCGGATGACATCGGACAGGAGAAAACAGTAAAACTTACGGGTACCTGCGAGGGACGTCCCCAGACCTGTACGGTGGAGGAGACGGGGCTGTACACCCTGACTGCGACCGGAGCGCAGGGAGGTAGCTGTGGAAGCTGTACCGGCGGCCTGGGCGGAAGCGCTGCAGCCTCCTTTTGGCTTAACAGAGGCGAGGTACTGACTTATACTGTGGGAGGAAGTAACGGATATAATGGCGGCGGGAAAGGGGATATGTATGCGGATGGCGGCGGCTGCACAATCGTAACCTCAGACCGGAAGGGAACTCTGCTGATAGCCGGGGGAGGCGGAGGAGCCACCAGTGCGGGTAACGGAGGAGCCGGAGGAAGCCAGGAGGGGCTGCTGGAATCAGGATATGAGGGTGAATCGGGTGGTGCCGGCGGCGGAGGCGGTTTCAGAGGCGGCGCTGCCGGAGAACGGATTGTGCATCATCATACGGATTCCTGTTACCGGGATTCCTCTTATGACGGGCTGAAAGGGGCTGTGACGGTTCATGAGGGAGATTCCCATGTTGATATCGGGCACGACTGGGATGAGGGGGAGTGCGGCGGCTGTTACCAGTATTCCCTGAAAAGAGCGGGAAACAGGGCGAATCCCATTCCGGTGAGAGGAAATACGTCCGTCGATGTCCAGGCGATATTATGGAAGCAGATTTGCCGCGGCGGTGAATTATGGCAGGATTCGTATCTGCGGGTGTATGATCAGGACGGGCGGTGCTTTTTCAGCCAGGATTTGAGCAATGTCCTGCATGACAGCGGGGTGCTGAGGAGCCAGGTCATTGAACGCCAGGAGAAGGCCTGGATGCAGAACGGCGCAAACGTGCTGTTTCCCCGGTTTAGTACGGAATTTATCTGGTATCTGCCGAGAAAAGATGAAAATGATGACGACAACGGAGGTTATGCGAAATACTGGTCGGTCAGAAACGATGATGGGACGTCGGAGGTCATGGGTGAATTTAAGAATGACGGGGAATCTCCTGTTGAGACGTTATGGGGGAAAAGAGGCGGAGCAGATTCGGAATATGAGTTGTTTCCCGACCTCAAGTTCAACGAGACTGGCGATACAGGATATCACCTGGAAAATACGCCGTTATTTTTCGTCCGAAGTAATGGCTGCTTTGAATCGGGGGTGCTGCTCAATTATACCATAGAGCTGCCGCCGGGTACCACAGGGATTTATGTGGAGACTTGTGCCAGAGGCGAATCAGCCGTTTCCCATGACCTGGTGTTTTCCCTGATCGCACAGGTTATGCTAAAGGGAGGAAAAGAGGCGGTGTGCGGGATGGCCGAGGGACAGATCATAGATTCCAGGCCCTCTTATGGGGGCAGCAGCTATGTAAATGAAGAATACGCCTATTCTTATACGAAACAGGCAGGCGTTCAAAGGGGCGACGGGAGCTTTGAGTTGAGGGCTGATAAGGTGGGCTTTATGGACGGGCTCAGCCTGGAGGGCGTCAGAGCGCCGGATTTAGCGGCTCCTGAAAAGGTGGATATAAGGCTGGTCGAAAAGGAAGGCCTGGCATCGAACAGGATTCTTGTGAAATGGAAGGAGCCGGAGGATAACGGAACGGATTACTTCCATGTAGCGGAGTCATACTTTGCCGGGAGCGGAGCCGCCCTGTGTCGTTCCAACGAGACTGCGAATACGCTGACATCCGGGGTAAGGGGATATTATTATTGTGTGGATGGGAATGAAGACACAGAGGTAACGGATGCGGCAGCGTATACAAAGGAGCCGGAGACGACGGTACAGGTTGGGGAGAAGGCCTGTTATCTGCATGTAGCATCCGTAGATGTAGCCGGAAACAGGAGCGGTACGATCCATATCCCGCTGGATGCCGATTCGGCGGCCAGGCCCCTGCATACAGAACCGCTCTCCATTGAGGCGGAGTCGGATAATATTTACCCGGCAGGGGGAAGGAGATGGTATGTCCGAAGCGATGGCGCAACCCCTTTTGCGCTGCGGTATGAAGGATTCATTGACGGTATTGCAACCGGGAATTATCAGATAAATCACGCGGTATTTGTATCCACAGGCCGGGAGCAGCCGGTTCCTGTCCAGAGCCGCATTTCCATGCAGAGCCAGCCTGTTACACCGGGGAGGATTCCGATTCCCGACAGGCTGTTGGGATACTCTGAGGAGAGGGAGCTGTTTCTGACATATTATCCTTATACCCAGGCGTTTCGCCGGGATGGAAACCGGAGAGTTTCCCTGACACAGAAGTATACACTGGACAGCCTGGCGTCGGGAAAGCAGATAGAGGTATATCCGAGAGCGGGTGCCGACTGGGACGGAGGGATATTCTATTCGGCGCAGGAGGAGGACAGACAAAACGGTCTGATCCTGATCGGAGACAGTGAACCGCCTGTTATCCGGGGAATGGAGCTCCTGGAGAGACTGGATCTGATTGATCGCAGGGTGAATGCACCCGTCCTGAGCCTGTCTGCGGAGGATGGACTCAGCGGTGTCAGGGATTTCCGGCTCATGGTCTACAATGGGGATAATAATTGCAGCAAAAGGTTCGTCCCGGATGAGTCAGGGCTGATACGGGTGGAGCTGACTGCGGACGACCCGCTGTTTTCCGGGGACTTCACGGCTGTCGCCTGGGCGGTGGACAATGTGGGGAATGAGATTTCCGTTTCCGGGGAGACCACAGAATTCGGGCTTTCGGCTCAGATAGAGAGAATCCTGCAGCCTCATGACCCGGTGTTCCAGAACGGGGAGAGCGGCATACTCAGTATTGCTGTATGGGGCTATCCGGACTATGTGGAAATTGAATTCCCGGAAGAAATGTCGGCACAGGATCCTGATTTGAACCGGAGGATTGAATATGCCGGCAGCCCGAGGTATTGCCAGGAGGAGAAAATACAGTTTATGATTCCTCTATATACTCCCGCCAATGCAGATTATACCGTTACGGTAAGAGCGTACAAAGGGAATCGGAAGCTGGAACAATATCCTGAAATCAGTGTGGTGGAGGTAAGCGGGACGGTTCTGGACGATTTCCACACCAGGCTCCGATGAGGGCGGTTTTATGGGGGCTTCTGTGGTGCAGCCTGCTGTATGGCTGCATCACAGATCTCAAGAGTCAGAGAGTATACAATTTTACCTGGTGGTTTGGCGGCCTGGCGGCGGGAGGGCTGCTGTGGGGCAGCCTCAGCGCGGGCTCGCCGCCAGCAGTCCTGTGTCATCTGGCAGCGTATATGGCTTTGCAGCTGGGATTGTTTTCCCATATGTACGGAAGGGCGGACTGTTATGCCTTTTGCGTCTGCGCCATTGCGGAGGCTTCCTTTGGAATGGGATTTCCGGACTATCTGGCATTGATGCTTCTGGCACTTTTGCTCCTCTTTCCAGTGCAGCTTGTAAAACGGAATATTGCGAGAGACGGTAATCTCAGAACCCCTGTGGCGTTTCTGCCATACATTTCGGCGGCTTTCATGCTCCATATATTGGTGCATACCCAATTGTTGTATAAATCGTTGCATACTTATACATTTTTTGTTGATTTTTAAGAAGAAAAGTGTTATATTGATGCAAGCATACAGCAGTCAGAGTATTAACGCATTGGGACTCGGAAAATTGGCATTTCTCCGGCTGGGAATGCGGGATACATTATTTTAAAGATGAAACGACAGACTGCGGCTGAATGGAGGAAATTATTATGAAAAAGTTATTGGCAATGTTAATGGCGGCCGGGCTGTGTATGGCGGTACTTGCCGGCTGTGGCGCGGATGAGGCTTCTGCAGATGCAGGCTCGCAGGCATCGGGAGACAGGCCTGTACTGGTAGTGGGCACGAACGCGGAATTCCCTCCCTTTGAATATGTGGGAGATGACGGGGAGCCTGACGGATTCGATGTGGCTCTGATCAGGGCGGTGGCTGACAGGATGGGCATGGATGTAAAGATGGAGAACATGGAATTCGGTTCTCTTGTCTCCGCAATCGGTACCAAGTTGGATGCCGCGATCGCAGGCATGAGCATTACGGAGGAGCGTCTGCTGGAGGTTGACTTTTCCGATGAGTATTATGAGGCGGTTCAGTTTGTTGTGGTTCCGGCGGGCTCTGATATTGCCGCACCCGCTGATCTGGAGGGTAAGACCATTGGCGTACAGCTGGGCACCACCGGGGATTCTATTGCCAGCGAGATTAACGGTGCGGATGTAAAGACCTATAATAAGGCTCTGGATGCGGTGAATGATTTGGTGAACGGCAGAGTGGATTTGGTCATTATCGACAAGAACCCTGCGGAGGTATTTGAGAAACAGTTCTCCGGCCAGGTGGAGATCATTGACGGCGCGCAGTTTGAGTTTGAGCCTGAATTTTATGCGATTGCGCTTCCCAAGGGCAGTGAAATGATAGAAAAGGTAAATGCAGCGCTGGCGGAGCTGAAGGCGGACGGTACATTTGACGCGCTGGTAGCGGAATATATCCAGTAAGGAATCAGCGGCGCATCGGGCTGGATCAGTTTGACAGCGACTGTGTTTGGATTAGGCCTGGTCAGTTTGACAGCGACTGCATTTGGATTAGACCTGGTCAGTTTGACAGCGATTGCGTTTGGATCAGACCTGGTCAGTTTGACAGCGATTGCGTTTGGATTAGGCCGGATTAGTTTGACAGCGGCTGCGTTTGATTCAGGCCGGAACAGGGTAACAGAGAGCATATGGAGGGGCGGAAATGGGAGCAGAAGATAAAGAGGAAACACAGAAACAGTCTGGCAGGCCTTTGATGTATAGCCTGCGGATCCTGTTTTCCATTGTGCTTATCGCACTGATCTGTGGACTTGCCGTTATAGTATGGCAGGTCTTTCAGGGAGGGATGGAGGGTTTTCGCTTTTTCAAGTCCATGAGAGCTACGATTATCGGGGCGATATGCCTTGTCTCGCTCATCGGGTATACGATTAAATATATTACATCGATTCCCAGCGCTGTCCGCGAGACAGAGCAGGAAAACCAGGAACGCTCCGACAGATATGATGCGTTTCTGGGAGAATATTTTACCAGCGATAAAAAGGTGCGCGGCGACATGATCCATGTCCTGCGGCTGATGGATCAGAAGGAATATACCAGTGCAGATAACGTATGCGTCAAACTGTTGGAAAAATGCAGCATTCCGGAAGAACAGGCGGCGCTTCTGTACTGCCGGATGATCTGCAGGGAGGAGATGGGATACGCCAGGGAGGCGTTGGATCTCGGCGCAAAAGCGGTTTCTCTCAGGAAAGGCTATGGGCCCGCCCTGTTGAAAACGGCGCAGCTCTGTGTAAAATTTAATAAAATGGCGGCGGCGGAGGAATACCTTCTGGAAGCACAGCGGCTGAACCCTCAGGACAGGCAGCTTAACCAGATGCTGTATTATGTGCTTTATCATGTTTATACGGCGAAGAACCAGAATGAGGAAGCGCTGGAGGCGGCAATGAAATGCGAGGAGCTGCTTCCCCATTCGGCAGATGCTGCCGCCTGTGTCTGCAGGGCCGCCCATAAATGCGGAAAAACCGATATTGTGAATTCCCGCCTGCAGAAATGCTGGGATGAGCGCTATGAGAATTACGCCGCACTGAAGAAAGAAGTGCGGGGGTATTGAGTATACCATGATTTTCATACCATGATTTTTTTGAGGATAATGGTTGTGCCATTATCCTCTTTTTGGTATTATTATACTTATTGCAGGAAAGAGAGGGAGGGACGGAATGGAACAATCTGAAATCATCAGGAAGCTTACGGCGGCCTTCATCACGGGCGAGCGTTGGAAGCTGTATTTGAGAGGGCTGGGCATCACCATGCAGGTGGCTGTCATGGCAGCAGTGTTGGGAGTTATCATTGGGACGGCAGCGGCCTTTATGAAGATTTCCGTGCGGAAGAACGGAAAGAAGACGATATTGGCGCATATTGCCAACATTTATATTGATATTATCAGAGGAACACCTTCAGTGCTGCAGGTGATGATCATGTATTTCGCTATCCTTTCCAGCAGCAACAACGGGATTTTGATTGCGGGGCTTTCCTTCGGGATAAATTCCGGTGCTTATGTGGCGGAAATCATCCGCGCCGGTATCCTGGCGGTGGACAAGGGGCAGACGGAGGCCGGGCGGTCATTAGGGTTATCCAATTTTCAAACCATGTATAATATTGTCATTCCCCAGGCTTTTAAAAATGTCCTGCCGCCCCTGGTCAATGAGTTTATCGTCCTGTTGAAGGAGACCGCTATCGTAGGCTATGTGGGGTTGTCCGACCTGACACGTGTGGCGAGCCAGATTGCGTCGAAGACGTATGACTTTTTCACGCCCATGATCGGAGCCGCCGTTATTTACTTTGTCATTATAAAGATTTTGACAAAGCTGTTGGAGAGATTGGAGAGGAGGATGCGCAGAAGTGATAATCGTTAAAGACCTGTATAAACAGTTTGAGGACAATCAGGTGCTGAGGGGCGTGAATTACCATATCAACCCCGGGGAAAAGATTGTGGTCATCGGCCCCTCCGGCTCCGGCAAAAGTACATTCCTGCGCTGCCTGAACCTGCTGGAGACGCCCACCAGCGGCGAAATCTGGTTTGACGGTCAGAAGATCAACGATCCCAGTGTAAATATTGACGAGGTACGCCGCCATATGGGGATGGTGTTCCAGCATTTTAATCTGTTCAACAATCTGACTATTATGAATAATATCACTCTTGCCCCTGTGAAGCTGAAGCTGATGGGCGCGGAGGAGGCAAAGGAAAACGCGCTGAAGCTGCTGCGCCGCGTGGGACTGGAGGAGAAGGCGGACGCATATCCCAGTTCCCTGAGCGGCGGACAGAAGCAGCGTATAGCCATTGTGCGTTCCCTTGCCATGAATCCAAAGGTGATGCTGTTTGACGAGCCCACTTCAGCACTGGATCCGGAGATGGTAGGAGAGGTGCTGGAGGTTATGAAGGAGCTTGCGGAGAGCGGTATGACCATGGTGGTGGTAACCCACGAGATGGGATTCGCCAGAGAGGTAGGGACGAAGGTATTGTTTATGGACGGCGGGAATATTGTGGAGGAGAATACCCCCGCAGAATTTTTCGGCCATCCCCAAAGCCCCAGATTGCAGGAATTCCTGTCGAAGGTGCTGGTATAGAGCATTTCTTGCAGGAAGGGATTGCAGCGATGCCGCAAACAGGAGAAGGAGACATTATGATCACAATTTCTCTCTGTATGATAGTGAAGGATGAAGAAAAAATATTAAAGAGGTGCCTGGACAGCGTGGCAGACCTCTGTGATGAAATTATTATTGTTGATACGGGTTCCTCGGACGGGACAAAGGAAATCGCCCGGCAGTATACGGATCGGATTTACGATTTCCAGTGGGTCGATGATTTCAGTGCAGCGAGGAATTATGCATTTTCCAGGGCAACACAGGAATATATTTATTCTGCCGATGCAGATGAGGTGCTGGATGCGGAGAACCGGCAGAGGTTTCGTGTGCTTAAGGAGGCGATGCTGCCGGAGATTGAGATTGTCCAGATGAAATATGGCAATCAGATGCAGTTTGACACCGTGTACAATTTTGATGAGGAATATCGCCCGAAGCTGTTTAAGAGGCTGAGGGAATTTGTGTGGACAGAGCCGATCCATGAGACCGTGCGGTTGGATCCGGTGGTCTACGACAGTGATATTGTCATTACCCACCTGCCGGAAAGCAGCCACGCGGGGCGGGATCTTGCCGCTTTCCATAGGCATATTTCCAATGGATACCGTCTGCCCCGGAGGCTCCACAATATGTACGCCAGGGAGCTACTGATGGCGGGAGGGCCCGGGGAGCTTGCCCGGGCGGCAGCATTCTTTCAACAGTCCGCGGCGGATCCGGGCAGGGGCGCCGAGGAAATGGTGGAGGCATGTTGTGTGGCCGCCAGAGCCGCCAGGGTGAATGATGATATGGCGGCGTTCCTGAAATATACGTCCAAGGTACTGGCTGTGGGTGCGTGTTCGGAAATCTGCTGTGAGCTGGGCAGCTATTACGAGGCGGCGGGGGACTTTGAAGAGGCGGCGCTGTGGTTTTACAATGCGGTGTATGAGACGCAGCCTGTCCTTCAGCTTTCCTGCGGCGGCAAAACCGGCCTGGAGGGACTGATCCGTTGCTATCAGTCGATGGGCTGTCAAGAGCAGGCGGAGGAATACCGCCGTGAGCTGAAACGCCGCGTGACGGCCTGAAAGGAATACCGTCTGTGCAGCTGCCGGGTGAATGGCTTGCCCGCATTGTGATGAATTGCAGGCAAATTGTAAGGTCGCAGTCTCGCAGATAGAAAAATTTGGAAGGAATACAGGTATGAAATGGGAAGATAATGTGCGGAAGGTGGTGCCTTATGTGGCTGGCGAACAGCCCCATAAGCCCCACATGATCAAATTAAATACGAATGAATGCCCCTATCCTCCTGCCCCCGGTGTGCAGAGGCTGGCGGGACAGATGGATTGCGGTGCGCTGCGGCTGTATCCCGATTCGGACGCGGCGCCGCTGACGGACGCGCTGGCGGAGTACTATGGGGTGAAACCGGAGCAGGTGTTTGTGGGGGTGGGGTCTGATGATGTGCTGGCGATGGCATTTATGACTTTTTTCAACAGCAGCCGCCCAATCCTGTTCCCTGATGTGACGTATTCCTTTTATGACGTTTGGGCAGGACTGTTCCGGATTCCCTATAAGACCTGTGAGCTGGGCGAAGACTGGCATATACGGCCAGAGGACTACTGTCAGCCTAACGGCGGTGTGATCTTTCCAAATCCCAACGCGCCCACGGGGCTGATGGAAGATTTTGATACTGTGGAGGAAATCATCAGGGCAAACCGGGATGTAGTAGTTATTGTGGATGAAGCTTATGTGGATTTTGGAGGAGTCAGCGTCCTGCCCCTGGTGGAAAAATACGATAATCTCCTGGTGGTGCAGACCTTTTCCAAGTCCCGCGCTATGGCAGGAATGCGGATTGGCTTCGGGATCGGGAATGAGAAGCTGATCCGGTACTTAAAAGATGTGAAGTTTTCCTTTAATTCCTACACTATGAATTATCCTTCGCAGATGTTAGGGGTGGAGGCTGTCAGGGATGACGCATATTTTAAGGATACGACAGGCAGGATTGTGAAGACAAGGGAGCGGGTGAAGAAAGAGCTGGCGCAGCTGGGATTTCATTTCCCGGATTCCAGGGCAAACTTTATCTTCGCGTCCCACAGGACGGTGCCTGCGGCGGAGATTTTCCGGGCGCTCAGGGAGGCGGATATCTATGTGCGCTACTGGGATAAGCCAAGGATATCCGATTACCTGCGTATTACCATAGGTACGGAGGAGCAGATGGACCGGCTGATGGAATTTCTGAGAGAATTCCTTCCGCGAGCCCTCTGAAAATATAGGGAAATGCCTGTAATGAGGCAACTTGGGATTTAATTAAAGTCGCATATATGCAATAAGCAATGCAGAAATGAGGATATTATGATCAAAAGTATTTTAAAAGGCATGTTAATCGGAATTGCAAACATTATTCCCGGTGTCAGCGGCGGCACCATGATGGTATCCATGGGCATTTATGACAAGCTGATCCACTGTATCACACATTTGTTCAGCGAATTTAAGGAGAGCGTCAAATTCCTTTTTCCCATTGCCATCGGTATGGGGATTGCCATTATTGCCAGCGCGTTCGGCCTGGAATGGCTGTTTGAGAGCTTTCCCGTCGAGGCGAATCTTCTGTTTATCGGCCTGATACTGGGAAGCCTGCCTGTTTTGTGGAAAAATGTGAAAGGCAGCAGGATAAAGGCCGGCCATCTGGTCGCGGCGCTCGCCTTCTTTGGGCTTGTGACAGGAATGGCGGCTTTTGGCGGAACAGAGGGCGCGGCGGCAGACCTGTCCTTTGGACTTGTAAATGTGATCAAGCTCTTTGTGGTTGGTGTGATAGCCTCCGCCACCATGGTCATCCCCGGGGGCAGCGGTTCCATGGTACTCATGCTGCTGGGCTTTTACCAGCCGGTTTTAAGCGCCATCACGGATTTTATTGAGGCGGCTACCAGCCTGGATATGGATGGGATCCTTGTGGGTATCGGCATCTTGGCGCCCTTTGGTATTGGCGTGGTAGCAGGGATCTTTGCGGTGGCGAAGCTGGTGGAGATTATCTTCCAGAAGTTTCCGCTGTACGCTTACTGGGCCATCATCGGCCTGGTGGTGGCATCCCCTGTGGCGATTGCCCTGATGGGCGGCTTTGCGGCGCTGAGCGGTATGGGCGCACTGATGATCGCACATCTGGCGGCAGGCGCTGTAGCCCTGGCGGCAGGCTTTGCGGTGGCCATGAAGCTGGGCGAGTAAGCTGTGTCGGTGCTGGTACAGCCGGAGCGCCGCGTGTGCTGGCTTTTGAATCGATGTCACAGAACAGCAGGGCGGTCAGTATATGTACTCTGGCCGCAGGCGATGAGATAAGAGGGTATATGTATGGACATCTATCGGGACTTTGCGGCTGTCTATGACGAGCTCATGGACAATGTGCCCTATGAACAGTGGTGCGGGCGTCTCCATGGGCTGATAGAAAAATACGGAGTGTCGGAGCCTGTGCGGGATGCGGAGGACACGCTGGCATCGGAGCGCAACCTGGTGCTGGATCTGGGATGCGGCACAGGGACTCTGACGGAGCTGATGTACCGCAGGGGGTATGATATGATCGGGGTGGATATCTCCGGTGATATGCTGAATGCCGCCATGGAGAAAATGGCGGAGAGCGGCGCGGACATTCTCTATCTGCTCCAGGACATGCGGGAGCTGGAGCTGTACAGCACAGTCGGAACCGTATACAGTGTCTGTGATTCCCTGAATTATCTTCTGGAGGAGGAAGAATTGTTGAAGGTGTTTTCGCTTGTCAATAATTATCTTTATCCCGGAGGGATTTTTATCTTTGATTTCAATACGGTGTATAAGTACGAGAAGGTGATCGGAGAGGCTACGATTGCGGAGAACCGTGAGGATTGCAGCTTTATCTGGGAGAACTTTTACGATCCCGGGCAGGAGGTCAACGAATATGATCTGACGGTCTTTATAGAGCAGGAGGACGGCCTGTTCCGGAGATTTACGGAAACGCATTATCAGAGAGGATACCGGGCCGGGCAGATGAAGGCCCTGGTGGAGCGCGCCGGGATGAAGCTTCTGGAGATGATGGATGCGGATACGGGCGGGGCGGTGACGGCGGAAAGCCAGAGAATTTATATGGTGGCCCGGGAACAGGGGAAGACAAACGCTGATTAAAGCGTTACCCATGGGCAACGAGGAAAAATCACTGAATAATACGGAAAGGATTGGAACAGAAGCGGATATGACGGATTACATTGTGAGGGCGGCTGCTGCGGACGCCCAGATCAGGGCTTTTGCCTGTACCGCCAGGGAGACGGTGGAGTCGGCCAGGCAGGCGCATAATACAAGCCCGGTGGTAACGGCGGCTTTGGGAAGACTGCTGTGCGCCGGGGCTATGATGGGCAGTATGCTGAAGGGCGAGAAGGATCTGCTGACCCTGCAGATCAAGGGGGACGGGCCCATACAGGGGCTGACTGTGACGGCAGGTTCCCGGGGATGCGTCAAGGGGTATGCCAATGTCCCTGATGTGATCCTGCCGGCAAACAGTGCGGGCAAGCTTGACGTGGGTGGCGCTGTGGGAAAGGGGATCCTGAGCGTTGTCAGGGATATGGGATTAAAAGAGCCTTATGCGGGGCAGACTTTATTACAGACAGGTGAGATCGCGGAGGATCTGACTTATTATTTTGCGGCCTCGGAGCAGATTCCCTCCTCTGTGGGGCTGGGAGTGCTCATGAACCGGGACAATACGGTGCGGCAGGCGGGCGGATTCATTATCCAGCTTATGCCCTTTGCGGAGGATTCGGTGATAGGAAGGCTGGAAGAAAACCTGAAAAAGCTCCCTCCTGTGACCACCATGCTGGACGAGGGGAAGACCCCGGAGCAGATGTTGGACACAGTTTTGGAGGGCCTGGCTGTGGAAGTGACGGACACTGTTCCCGCAGCCTTTGAATGCGACTGCAGCAGGGAGCGCGTGGAGAAGGCGTTGGTGAGCCTGGGCAAAAAGGAACTACAGGATATGATAGATGAGGGAGAGGGGATTACGGTCAACTGTCATTTCTGTAATAAGGATTATAAATTTTACCTGGACGACCTGAAGGAATTGTATAAAAGGAGCAGGCATCAATAAGCGTCTGTGCGGGCAGAACGACGCGGAAGTGAGGAATGGCATGAAGCATGGGTTTATTAAAGTGGCGGCTGTAACGCCGAAGATCAGGGTGGCGGATCCCGCTTACAATGCGGAAGTGATCTGTGACAGGATGAAAGAGGCATGGAGGATGGGGGCAAAGGTAATTGTGTTTCCGGAGCTCTGTCTGACCGGGTATACCTGCGGTGATCTGTTTATGCAGTCCGCCCTGCTGACGGAGGCGTTCAGGCAGCTTCTGCGAGTGGCGGAGGCCACAGAGGAGATGGATGCTCTGGTGATGGTGGGACTGCCTGTGGAAAGGGACGGCAGGCTCTATAACGTGGCCGCGGTGCTTCAGAGAGGGGAAGTGCTGGGGATGGTGCCCAAGGCCAATATCCCTTCTTACGCGGAATTTTACGAAGGGCGGCATTTTGCTGCGGGAAACAGGGAGCCGGCGGCTTTTCCGCTCCAGGGAATCCAGGGGAAAACGATCCCCTTTGGAACCAACATCCTGTTTGCCTGTGAAAATATGCAGGGCCTGACGGTAGGCTGCGAGATCTGTGAAGATCTGTGGGTGGCAAATCCTCCCGGCACGGGGCACGCGCTGAAGGGCGCCACGCTGATCGCCAATCTGTCTGCCTCCAACGAGACCATCGGGAAAGACGAATACCGGGAGCTCCTGGTAAAGTCGGGCAGCGCCAGGCTGATCTGCGGCTATATCTATACCTCTGCGGGAGAGGGGGAATCCACCCAGGATCTGGTGTTCGGGGGGCATAATCTGATCGCGGAGAACGGTACGATCCTGACCCAGACAAAGACTTTTCAGTGTGAAACCATATATGGAGATATTGATATCCAGAGGATCCTGTCGGAACGGCGGCGCATGGGAACCTTCGGGGAGGAACCGCAGTCGGCTTATGCCGTGATCCCCTTTACCCTGAAGGAGGAGGAGACGAAGCTGGGGCGGAAGTTTGACAGTATGCCCTTTGTGCCCTCTGACCCGGCGCAGCGGAGCAGGCGGTGTGAGGAAATCCTGTCCATACAATCTTATGGTTTAAAGAAGCGATATGAGCATACCGGGCTTAAGACGGCGGTGGTGGGGCTCTCCGGCGGGCTGGATTCCACGCTGGCGCTGTTAGTCACTGTGAGAACCTTTGACATGCTGGGGCTGGAGCGAAAGGGGATCTATGCCGTGACTATGCCCTGCTTCGGCACCACGGACAGGACTTATCAGAACGCCTGCGGGCTGGCGCGGGCCCTGGGGGTCACTCTGGAAGAAATCAATGTGAAAGAGGCGGTAACGGTTCATTTCCGGGATATCGGGCAGAATCCGGAGAACCATGATGTGACTTACGAGAACGGACAGGCCCGGGAGCGCACGCAGGTGCTGATGGACATTGCCAACCGGGAAAGCGGCCTGGTGATCGGCACGGGGGATATGTCGGAGCTTGCCCTGGGGTGGGCGACCTACAATGGGGATCATATGTCCATGTACGGCGTCAATGCAGGCGTTCCCAAGACGCTGGTGCGCCACCTTGTAAAATATTACGCCGATATCTGCGGCAGCAGTATGCTTGCCCGGGTGCTTCAGGATGTGCTGGATACGCCTGTGAGCCCGGAGCTTCTGCCGCCGGTGAACGGCGAGATTGTCCAGAAGACGGAAGACCTGGTGGGCCCTTATGAGTTACACGATTTCTTTTTATACTATATGCTCCGGGGCGGTTTCCCGCCGGCAAAAATATACCGCGTGGCAAAGCTTGCCTTCGCGGGACAATACGACAATGAGGTGATCTTAAGATGGCTGCAGAACTTCTACAGGCGCTTTTTCGCGCAGCAGTTCAAGCGCTCCTGCCTGCCTGACGGCCCCAAGGTAGGAAGTGTTGCGGTATCCCCCAGGGGGGATCTGCGTATGCCCTCCGACGCCAGCGCCGCCCTCTGGCTGGACGAAGTAGAAAAGCTCCGGTAAGCTGGCGGTCTGCGTTCCCGGTTGCACAGGTCAAAAATCCTCAGCGCAGCCCGCTGCGCCTGTGTTTTTGACCTGCGCATTCAGAAAGGCATTCTGCGTGACCGGTCCGGTTATTTGCCGGAGGATGCACCAGGCGTCGTGGAAGGCGTCGCGGAGGGTGACGGCGTTTCCTTTACGGCCGCTTTGTTCAGGGAGTTCTGTATGGCCTCCAACAGCACCAGGGAGGTATATTTGCTTTCGGAAGTATATGTAACCTGTTCCAGGGACTGATTCTCGTATACCTGCTTACAGATTGCGTCGAAAGTGGGCTCCAGCAGCGGGTACATGGTGGTCACGTCATCATTCAGGTTTACCATGCGGATGGAAGTGATGGTGTTCTTATCCACAATGACTTCCACATCGATGGTCTGGGCTCCCAGGATCAGTTCAGTGGTGTAAATACCGGGTATGTATACGGAGCCCACGGCAGCAGCGACTTCTTCGTCAGGTGCACTGGTCTCTTCCTTTTCTCCGGGCAGAAACATCATCACTAAAAGGATGATGAACAGGATCCCCAGAAGGGCGAATATACCTGTATAGATTAATTCTTTCATGTGAAGTACAACGATTTTTGTCTTAGCGCTCATCCTTATTCCCCTTAATTCCGTATCCGTATTTTTCTCTTGATAGAATATATGAGTGGATTTCCGAAAATATACATGATTAGTGATTGACAAGATATGGCAGCGGTTGCTATGATGGCTATGGGACAAGGGCGTTCTACATGGGGGAGAACTGCCCTTATTTGTGTAGGATGCCGCAGACGCAGATATATTATATGGAAGGCGGGACTGTTATGATGGACAAGTATACCAAGAAGGATATTTTAAAGCTGGTGAGGGAGGAGGATGTGGAATTCATCCGCCTGCAGTTTACGGATATGTTCGGCAATCTGAAAAATATTGCCGTGACGGCAAGCCAGCTGGAGAGGGCGCTGGATAATCAATGCATGTTTGACGGCTCAGCGATCGACGGTTTTGTGGGTATCGAGGTGTCCGACATGTGCCTGCATCCGGATCTCGCCACGCTGGAGATCTTTCCCTGGAGACCCCAGCAGGGCAAGGTGGCAAGGCTTCTGTGCGATGTCTACCGGGCGGACGGCACTCCCTTTGAGGGGGATCCCCGGCTGGTGCTGAAGCGTGCCATCCGGGACGCGGAGGCGTTGGGATATACCTTTGAGGTGGGGCCGGAATGTGAGTTTTTCCTCTTTAACACGGATGAAAACGCCATGCCCACCACGGAGACCAGGGAGCAGGCCAGCTACTTTGACATCGGGCCTCTGGACGAGGGAGAGAACGCGAGGCGGGATATCGTTATGAACCTGGAGGATATGGGGCTGGTCATTGAAGCCTCCCATCATGAGATTGCGCCGGCCCAGCATGAGATTGATTTCCGGTATGACGAGGCGCTGACAGCTGCGGACAATATCATGACCTTCAAGCTTGCGGTGCGCACCATTGCAAAGCGCCACGGCCTCCATGCTACCTTCATGCCAAAACCCAAGCCGGGGGTCAACGGCTCCGGTATGCATATCAATATGTCCATGCGCAAGGACGGGAAAAATGTCTTTGAGGACAGGAGCGACCCCAATGGGCTCAGCAGGGAGGCGTACTGGTTCATCGGCGGCATTCTGAAGCATATCAGGGGGATGGCGGCTGTCACCAATCCCCTGGTAAATTCTTATAAAAGGCTGGTGCCCGGTTTTGCCGCGCCGGTTTATATCGCGTGGAGCACTGCCAACAGAAGCTCTCTGATCCGCATTCCCGCGGCCGGCGGGGGCGGTACGAGGATTGAGCTGAGAAGCCCGGATTCCGCTGCAAATCCTTATCTGACTCTGGCAGTGTGCCTGAAAGCGGGGCTGGATGGGATCACACGTCAGATCGACCCGCCCCACAGTGTGGATTGCAATATTTACCATATGACGGAGGAGGAGAGGAATGCCCTGGGCATCCGCAACCTTCCGGGTACGCTTCATGAAGCCCTGGAGGAGATGAAGGCGGATACTCTGGTGATGGAGGTACTGGGCGGGCATCTCGCCGGGAAATACATTGCGGCGAAGGAAGCGGAATGGCAGCAGTACCGGGCCAGCGTATCGGAGTGGGAGATACAGGAATACCTGTACAGATATTAGGAGGGTAAACCTGTGACCAATATTATTGTGGCCTTGCCGAAGCCGGAGGATGCCAGGGGGATAAAGAATGTACTGGTGCGAAACGGTTTCCGGGTGACGGGTGTCTGTACCACGGGGGCGCAGGCCATCAGCCTGGCGGACGGCCAGGGTGACGGCATTATCCTGTGCAGCTTCAAGCTGGCGGATATGGTATACTCCGAATTACACGACTGTATGCCCTGCGGGTTTGAAATGCTCCTGCTCGCGTCGGGCCGCCTGCTCAGCGAGTGTACGGGGAACGGGATCGTATGCCTCTCCCTGCCTTTGAAGGTCAACGACCTGGTGAGCACTGTGGGAATGATGTGCGAGGGGATCGAGCGGAGGCGGCGTAAGGCAAGATCAAAGCCCAGGGTGCGGAATGTGGAGGAGGAGGCGGATATCCGGGCGGCCAAGGAGCTTCTGATGTCCCGGAACCACTTGACAGAGGAAGAAGCGCACAGATATCTGCAGAAATGCAGTATGGACAGCGGGACAAACCTGGCGGAGACGGCCAGGATGGCGCTGTCCATGCTGAGGGGATAGAATAGGGGCCGGTCAGAAGGTTTGCTTTGAGGGGATGGCCTGGAATGGCACTGCGGAGGTTTCAGAAAGAGATGGAAAAGCTGCAAAGGATATGCCGGAAGCTGATTGCGCTTATGGGGATTGTGATATTTGGCTACCTGACTTTTTTCGCGTGGACTTCTTCCGGAAGGATTCATGCGGATTCGGAGATCGTGGCCTGGTCCCGGGACCGGATCTGGGGAAATCTGTTGTTTACCGCAGTCGTGCTGTTGTGCGCGGCGGGAGCAGGGGCCTTGGCAGACCGGGCGGGTAAACGCACGCAGCGTGCGTGGGTATTGGCTGACCGGATGAGTGAGCGCTTACTGCGTGCGGCAGCGACAGCGTTTTCCCTGGCAGTGGCCGTATGCTGCGGCATACTGGCAGGGGCGGCGCATTCCTGCCCTACGGCGGATCAGATTTATGTGTACGAGGCGGCGGAGAATTTTTTTACCGGTGATTATACGAATATCCAGACGGAATGGTATTTTAACGCCTGCCCGTATCAGCTGGGACTGGGGTTATTATATGGGATATGGATGCGCATTTGTGGCAGAGAGGGATACCTCATCCTGCAGTATGCTCAGGCCGTCTGCGCCGGGGTAACTGTCTATGCGTCTTTTGAAGTGGCATGGGAGCTGTTCCAGAGTAAGAGGGCGGCGCTTACATCGCTCTTTTGCACGATTTTCTTTGTGCCGCTGTATCTTTATACGCTGTACCTTTACGGTGAATCATTTGGGGTGTGCTTTGCCATGCTGGGTGTCTTATTCTGGCTGAAGGCAAATAACGGAAGGATTCGGAAAAGGAGGCAGACTGCGCTGCTCTGGGCGCTTTCGGGGCTGTGTCTGGCGTTGTGTTATACTGCCAGGCTGGCGCTGGCCATTGTCCTGATCGCCCTGGTGCTGACAGGACTGTTCAAGGCATTGTCGGATCCTCATTCCCATGGAGGAGGGCGTTGGCGATGCTCGGCTCTGACGCTTCTGCTAATATTCCTGGTTCTGGGAAGTCAGAAGCTGGCGGTGGCTTATATGGAGAAGCAGGCCGGTGTGGAGCTGGCGGATGGCATGCCTGCTGTCTTGACAGTAGCCATGGGGATACAGGATGAGGCCGAAAATGAGAACGGGACGGGGCCCGGAAGCTATAACGCGTACAATTTATGGCTGTATTTTGAATGTGGCTTTGACGGTGAGAGCGCATCCTCGGCGGCTTTTCTGAACATAAAGCAGTCCCTGTACCGTTGGTTGAAAAATCCGGGGTATATGCTCGATTATATGAATCAAAAGTTGTTGAACCAGTGGAATGAGGCCACCTACGGAGGGTTTTTCATGACCGCCCGGCAGCAGGATCCGGAGAAGTGGGTTCAGGAGCTTTATACCGGTATGGCGGGGGACTGGTGGTATGGTTTCCTGGACTGGTATCAGGGAATGTTGTACTGTATGCTGTTGATCTGGTTTGCAGCGCTTTTCAGGAAGGAGGGTAATGCTTCCTGGTGTCTCCCGGCGCTGCTGCTGGTGGGAGAATTTTGTTTCAGCATGATCTGGGAGGCGAAGAGCAGGTACGTGTATCCTTATATTGTTATGGCAATACCCTGTGCAGCGTGGAGCCTGACGTATTGTGCCGGGAAAATAAGAGGAGGAATGAGGAAAGTGACAGGGAGGTATGGCAATGAAATTTACTAAAATGCAGGGCTGCGGGAACGATTACGTCTATATCAACGGATTCCGGGAAAAGATACCTGTGGAGGGGAAAGCAGAACTGGCAAGGAAGCTCAGCGACCGCCATTTCGGCATAGGAAGCGACGGGGTGATCTTTATCAACCCTTCGGAGGAAGCGGATTTTGAGATGGAGATGTATAATGCGGACGGCACCAGATCCGAGATGTGCGGGAACGGCATACGCTGCGTGGCAAAGTATGTCTATGACAGGGGGCTGACGGATTCGGAGCATATCAGCGTGGTCAGCGCGGGCCAGGTAAGGTATCTCAGCATGGTGATAGAGAGGCAGCACCCGTGGGACCGGGGGACGGTCAGGCGGGTAAGGGTCAATATGGGAAGCCCTGTCCTGGAACCGCAGCTGATTCCCGTAAATATGCCCGGGACGGACGGCAGAGTGGTAAACGAGCCTGTGGAAGCGGGGGGAGTACATTACCGTATGACCTGCGTATCCATGGGTAATCCCCATGCGGTGATATTCATGGACGGTGTCCGGAGTATGGAGCTGGAACGCATAGGGCCTTGCTTTGAGAATCATGAGTGTTTCCCCAACCGTGTCAACGCTGAATTTGTGGAGGTGCTGGACAGGCAGCATGTCTATATGAGAGTCTGGGAGCGGGGAACGGGTGAGACGCTGGCCTGCGGGACAGGCTGCTGTGCCGTGGCTGTGGCGTGCGTATTGAATGGGGTGACGGAGCCGGAGCTGACTGTCAGTCTGCCGGGAGGGGAGCTGCAGATCGAGTGGGACAGGGAGCAGAACCTCGTATATATGACGGGGCCTGCGGAATTTGTGTTTGAAGGAGAATGTTATGTTTAAGGTAAATGAAAATTATTTAAAGCTTCCCGGAAGCTATCTGTTTTCCACCATTGGGAAAAAGGTAAACGCGTACAGCGCGGCGCATCCTGACAGAAAGGTCATCCGCCTGGGGATCGGGGATGTGACACAGCCTCTGGCGCCTGCCGTCATCGACGCCCTGCACGGGGCTGTGGACGAGATGGGGAGGGCGGAAAGCTTTCACGGATATGCCCCTGACCTGGGCTATGAATTCCTGCGGAACGCCATTGCGGAGCATGATTTTAAGGCTCGGGGCTGTGAGATTGCCGCCGATGAGATTTTTGTATCCGACGGTGCAAAGTGCGACTGCAGCAACATCCAGGAGATATTCAGCCTGGACAATAAGATTGCCGTCTGCGACCCTGTGTATCCTGTCTATGTGGATTCCAATGTGATGGCGGGCCGGACGGGCGTCTATAATGCGAAGACGGAGACCTGGAGCGATGTGATCTATATGCCCTGTACGGCGGATAATCAGTTTGTGCCGGAGCTTCCGAAGGAGACGCCGGATATGATCTATCTGTGTTTCCCCAATAATCCTACCGGGGCGACACTTGCAAAGGCGCAGCTGCAGGAATGGGTTGACTATGCCAATCAGAAAGGCGCTGTGATCCTGTATGACGCGGCGTATGAGGCTTATATTTCCGAGGCGGATGTGCCCCACAGCATTTATGAGTGCGAGGGGGCCAGAACCTGTGCTATTGAGCTGCGTTCCTTTTCCAAGAATGCGGGATTTACCGGCGTGCGCCTGGGCTTTACCGTGATTCCGAAGGAGCTGAAATGCGGGGATGTAGCGCTGCATTCCCTCTGGGCGAGGAGGCATGGGACAAAATACAACGGTGCCCCCTATATTGTACAGAAAGCGGGAGAGGCTGTCTATTCCGAGGCCGGCAGGGCGCAGCTGAGGCAGCAGGTGGATTACTATATGAGCAATGCCCGCTATATCCTTGAGGGGCTGAAGGCGGCCGGCTTTACCGTATCCGGCGGCGTCAACGCTCCCTATATCTGGCTGAAAACGCCGGATGGGATGACCAGCTGGGAATTCTTTGACTACCTGCTGGAGGAGGTAAATGTGGTGGGGACTCCCGGCTCCGGCTTTGGCCCCAGCGGGGAGGGCTATTTCAGGCTGACGGCTTTTGGTAGCCGGGAAAATACGGTGGAAGCCGTGGACAGGATCAGGGGTCTGCAGGGGATTTGATAAAAGAGGTTACGGGTATGAAGGAAAGATCACGGAAAATTATGTGGGGGCTTACAGGGATTTTGATTCTTGTGTCCCTGACTGTCATGTATAAAACGCACAGGGAGCTTCCCTTTATGATGGATGATCTCTGGTATTCCACCATGCTGTCCGATGAGACTCCCATCGCCTCCTTTTTTGATATTGTAAAAAGCCAGATATGGCATTATAACAACTGGGGCGGCAGGAGCATGACCCACGGGATCCTGCAGCTGACGCTGCTGATGGGGGAGCGTCCTGCGGATTTGCTGAATGTGGTCATGACAGTGCTTTTGTCCGTCCTGGCCTGTGTGGTGGCGCAGTACAGGAACATGCCTGCGTTCTGGGCGGCCATGTCCATGCTGCTGGGGCTGAACGCCAACTGGAAGATGAGCATGTTCTGGCAGGCCGGTGCGGCAAATTATCTGTATATCAGTGTTTTCATCCTGCTGTTTGCATGGTGCTATCTCAGGGAGCTGCCGGAGAAGGGGGAGGATGGAGCGCCGGAAGGGGGACGGCTGTGGGGGATCACCCTCTGGATCGTTCCTCTGGGCATACTGGCCGGTTGGAGCAATGAAAATATGGGGCCTGCGGTATGGCTGTTGAGCCTTGCGGTGATGGCGCTTGCCGTCAGGGAGAAACGCAGGCTGCCCCTCTGGATGTTTCTGGGGAATGTCAGCTGCCTCGTGGGAAGCGTCCTGGTCATAGCGGCGCCTGGCAATTTTGTCCGCAGTGCACAGATAGAAAGCAGGGAGTATGGCTTTTTCTGGCAATGTTTCTTAAGAGGATATGCGGAGAGCACGGCGGTTACGGTGTACCTGTTCCCGACGCTGCTGGCGCTTGGTTTTATGATGGTATTGTGCAGGGGAGTCCTGAAGCAGGAGCTGGGACGCAGGAATATCCTGCTGCTTCTGTGTGCGCTGCTGTCCTGGGGGGCAATGGTGCTTTCCCCCCATTATCCTGACAGGGCTTCCTTTGGGACGATGACGCTGTTGATCTGCGTGATCCTGTCTCTGGCTAAGAAAATATTGGATGTGAGAAAGGATCTGGCGTGGCCGCTGTGGGGGATGGCAGCGCTGGCCTGGCTGCGGGGAATGTATTACTGCGGGGAATTCCTGGCAATCACCTGGGGATGGATAAAGTAGGCGGGGCCTGCGCTTATTGAAAGCCCCGCCGCTCTGAAGGCTGTACAATGACGGAGACAGCCTGGCTCCCGCTCCATTCAAAGGCATAGGATTCACCGGAGGCCTGCCCGATAAGGTTTTTCCAGGATAAATCCGTTCGGATGGAGGGGTCGCAGACGCCGGACTGCCCCATCCAGCAGATCACGGCATCCGGGTCTACGGAGATCGTGCTGTGGCTCTGCAGATTGCTCAGCACGATGGGGTTGCCGTCCGACAGGATCGCTACATAGGCGTTACTGCCCATTCCGGTCAGCGTTGAGGTGGCCAGGCCCTTCTGGGAGATAATGCCGCAGCCGATGAAACGGACATCGTATTTGCAGTCCTGTGTAAAGGCTAAGATGTTTTCCGATTCCACGGAGACGGTTTCCCCTGCCGCAAGCTTGTAGATTACCACATGTTGGCCGAAATTGGCGTAGTAGGTAACGGAATCCCCGTTCATTGTGACCTTCATCAGAGGGAGGTTTTCCCCCGCCACGCGCCGCAGCAGGGAGCCCAGGGCCGCCTGGGCGAGGTTGTTCTGGGGGCCTAAGAGGAGCTTCTCAAACTGGTAGTTCTTTCCGTTTTGGCTTTCGCCGGCGATAAAGGAACCGGCCTTGGTAAAGAGTACGTCGCTTCCGCTGCAGGTCACCTTCAGAGTGAGCTCGTTTATAGTTTCAAATTTCAGCATTGGTATTTCCTCCATTTATTAAACTTTTGTGCCGGCTGCCCGGCCCTGTCTACTGTTCGACCTGTACGCCGTACAGGCCGCAGAGGCCGGAAAGATCCTTAGCAACACCGTTGCCGACGGCATTAAATTTCCAGCTCCCGTTGTGCAGGTATATTTCACCGATCATCATGGATATTACGTTCGTGTAGTACTCGTCCATCTGGAAGCTGACCAGTTCTTCGCCCGTTTCCTCATTTAAAATCCTGATATAGGCGTCCTGAACCATTCCAAAGTGCAGCTTTTTCTCCAGCGCTTCATGGATCGTCAGGACGAAAACAATCTTTTTCACGGAAGGGTTCAGCCTGTCCAGGCGGATGGTGATGCTTTCACGGTCAGCGGAATCCTCTGTGCGGAAAACGGTGCTGTGATCCGGGCTTTCTGTCTGGCCGTAAAACACAAACCACTCATCGCCGGGGACTTTTCCCGCGCTGTCCAGCAGGAAAGCGGAAACGTCCACATCGCAAAGGAAAGTGGCGGTATTCCATCCCAGGCACGCCTTCAGGGTGTGCAGGGGAGCCTGGCCCTCCAGGGCGGTTTTTTGTCCCTTGCGGACAGGTTTCCGCAAGGGGGGTACGGGCCTGCGTACAGGTGCGGATTGTGAGCCGGCAGCCTGCGTTGCCGGCGGGGTCTGTGAGCCGGCAGCCTGCGTTGCCGGCGGGGTCTGTGAGCCGATGGTTTGCTTGGCAGGTGGGGTCTGTGCGTCTATGGCGGGCGGTGAACCCTCCTGCCGGGGGGCACAGCGCCCCTTTCTGCTGTTCAGGGACTGGACAGTCTGTGCCTGTACCGCATCATGGGTGACTGCGTTGATGGAGGAAAGGGAGCTGCGGTCTATGGCTCCCTGTGACCTCATAGTGATATTGACCATAATGCCTCCTGTTCTTTGGATCCGTTCAGGACATTTTCGATTTGTATTGCATTATTGATTATAGCGGAAAGCCCTGTGGAATGCAAATGATTTGGATTGCCTAATTGCCGTTTTAATGATATTATGTAAAAGGTTTGCACTGGTATTTGTCATTAAGAGGGAGGGTTTCAAAATGGATAACAGGTGGCAAAAATTTTGCAGCCAGACGTTTTTTATGTGGTGCAGCGGCCTGATGCTGGCAGTATTTGTCCCGGTTTTGTTTTGCGTATTAGCGATTGGGAACAATATGGATTATTGGAGCGACGCAAAGCAGACGACATTGCTCTTTTCCACACAGGTATTGGGGCTTTTGGCCCTTCTCGGCGCCGTCGTTTTGACAGGAGTGATGTATCTGTGCCGGAATATCTGCCTGGATCAGAAATACAATTGGATCGTAAATGTAATCCTTTTTGCAGTATTTCTGTCTATATTTTTTTTGAACACAATGGTATCCAGGGAGATTGCTTACAGGGTGCCTGCGGATGCGATGCATGTCAGTGAGTATGGATATAGCGCCGGAATGAGGCAGCCGCTGGGGTACTGTACATACCTGTCCATGTGTCCCAATAATATCCCGATTTCTTATTTCCTGGGAAGAATCTGCCGGACAGTGTTTGACCGGGGAAATTTCCCGTATGTCGTCGATTATGCCTGGATGCAGATGGGATGCGCAGTTGTCACCATTGCGGGCTTTTTTTCCTGCCTGACTGTGAAAAAGCTGACAAAGAAGCTTCTGCCCCTGATCATATGTTTTCTGGCAGGTTTTTTGCTTGTGGAATGCTCCGCGTTGAAAATGATCCCTTACACGGATGCCTATGCCGTGTCATTTTCTGTGATGGCCGCGTACTTCTATCTTCTATCCAGGGACAGCGATAAAGAATCCGGGGAAAATCTTCTTTTAAAGGGAAGGTTTGCGGAAGGGCGAAGATATTTATTCCTTATATTGGCGCTTGTAAACGCCGGGCTGGGAGGCTTGATAAAGCCCAGTGTATATATTATGATAATCGCAGTCATGATAATGGAAATCATGCGCCTGCGAGTCCGGGGATGGCTGTATTTGCTGGTGGATCTGCTGCTTGTCCTTGCCCTGATGTTCGGCATTGGGAAATATAAGGAGCATATGATCGAGTATCTGGGACTGGAATATAATGAAGACATTTCCACAGGCTGGCAGTATTTCCTTATGCTGGGACAGAATGAAACGACTACCGGCGTGCATAATCCGCAAGACGCAGCTATTTTGGGGGAATTTCAACATGAAACAAAGGAAGTAAGGCATAAGGTGGAGCTGCAGCGGGCATTTGAACGGCTGTTGGAAAAGGGATTTCCGGGTGCGCCCTATTTCTTTTTACAGAAACTGGTAATGGTCTTCAATGACGCGACATTTGGATGGGCGGGAACCTGGGTGGAGAGTTACTATGAGGGCGACAGTGTCCTGGCCAGCGGGACCAGCAGGACAGAGAGGTTGAGAGATATTTATTGGAATGGAAGATGGACGGGGGCGTATTATACCATATGTCAGCTGGCCTGGTATATCGTCATCATTGGACTGCCTGGGATCTGCCTGATGAAAAAGAGAAATATGGGGTATGATCTTTTATTGCTCAGCTGTCTCGGCATTCTTTTCTACCAGATGCTTTTTGAGGCCAGATCCAGGTATTTGTTTGTATTTTTACCCCTCCTGATCGTTGCTTCCGTGTGCGGGTACGAGCAGTATGCAAATCTGGCTGGCGGCTTTATCAGGAAACACTTTTTAAAGGCGGGGGCAGACAGGGAATGAAAAGGGCGGATATCGGAGTGGAGGACAGTTGGACAGGGAATGGAGGATGGCTATGATAAAGGTGGAAAATGTAAGCAATATTATTGGGAGCGACTATATTACTTTATACTGGGACAAGCCCCAGGCAGCGGCGGCTGTGCGGTATCGTATCCTTGTAGATGGTAAGCCGGCGGGAAATACCGGGAAGACTCATTTTACCATAACCGGCCTTGTGCCGGAGACGGAGTATTTCCTGCAGATTGAGGGGGGGTTGGCTGCGGAGGAAGCGGACGGCCTGGCTGTTCCCGTACAGATGCGCCTTACCACCCGGAGGGAGAAAAGGCGTCTGGATGTGACGAAGGCGCCCTACTGCGCGGCGGGGGACGGAAAGTCCATGGATACGAAAGCCCTGCAGCAGGCTTTCGACGACTGTAAGGCGGACGAGGCGGTGTATCTCCCGGCAGGGGTGTATCTCACCGGGGCACTCAGGATGCACAGCGATATGGAGCTGTACCTGGAGGAAGGGGCCGTGCTGCAGGGAACGGATGTGGTGGAGGATTACCTGCCCCGCATTAAGAGCCGGTTCGAGGGCATTGAGAATGAAAGCTACAGCAGCCTGCTGAATCTGGGAGAGCTGGATCACAAGGGGGATTATAACTGCTCTAATGTGGTGATACGCGGAAAGGGAACCATAGCCAGCGGGGGCAGGGTCTTAGCGGAACGCGTTATCGCGTCGGAGCGGGAGCGGCTGGCGGATTATCTGGCGGAGCTGGGGGACAGGATCCGGGAGTGCGAGAAACCGGAGACGATTCCCGGGAGAGTGCGCCCCCGTCTGGTCAATATGAGTAACTGTCAGAATATCGTGATTTCCGGCGTCACCCTGAAAAACGGCGCCAGCTGGAATGTGCATATGATCTACTCGGACAATATTGTGACCAACGATTGTACCTTTTACTCGGAGGATGTATGGAACGGGGACGGATGGGATCCCGATTCCTCCACCAACTGTACGATTTTTGGCTGCCGTTTTTACACCGGGGATGACTCCGTAGCCATCAAGTCCGGTAAGAATCCCGAGGGAAACGAGATTGGCCGGTCGACGAAGCATATCCGGGTCTTTGACTGCAGCTGTGCCTTCGGCCACGGGATCGCCATCGGGAGCGAGATGTCCGGGGGCGTGGAGGATGTGCAGATCTGGGACTGCGATATGTCAAATTCCCTGTGCGGCATTGAAATCAAAGGGACGAAAAAGAGGGGAGGCTATGTGCGGGATGTCCATGTCAGGGACTGTGCCACAGCCAGGGTCATGTTCCACGCCGTAGGCTATAACGACGACGGCGTCGGCGCACCGGAGCCTCCTGTATTTGAAGATTGCAGCTTTGAAGGGGTGAGCATCACGGGGGAATATTTTGACAGGCATACGGACACCAGGGCGGAATGCGAGGCCATCGAGCTGGTGGGCTTTGACGCGCCCGGCCATGAGCTTAGGAGAATCCTTTTCAGGGATATTGTCATCGGAAAAGAGGGGAGCAGCAGGAGACAGACGATCGCCCTGCAGCTGTGCCGGGATATCACCTTCGAGCGGGTCAGCTGTCTGTGAGGTGCGCATTGCCTTTCCTGTGGCGGAGCGGATTGAGGCTGTAGGAGATTGTGAGGGAAGAAATTGCGGCCGCATGACATTATTCACTTAATAATTTTACCGCCCATTCCTCTGCCTTTTTATCCGGCTTTAAAATCAGTTCCTGCCACTGCCCCTGATAATACAGCCCGCCGCATCTGGCGCTGTTTTTTCTGTTTCCAATAATATGATCCGGCATCAAAAATTCATATTCCCGCCAGATTGCAGGTGTTTTTCCGTCCATAGTTAAAACCCGGTCTTCTCTGTAAGCAAGAACGCCGCACCCCGGAAGGGATGGACATAGACTTAATTTTTCACTTGCAAGATACAGGGCATTGCGATCTGATCGATATCTTTCAAAATCAGCATGGGGATGCCAGCTGTATTTCTTGATTTTTTCAGGCGTATCTAATATCTCCCCTATTTGCAGATAACTATGGATTATATGAACCGCGCCCTTTTTATGTACGTATCTTAAAACTCCATTTTTATCATATTCTGCCTGCCGAAAGATTCCGAAAAACAGGAACAAATCCCCGACGGTTACTCCCGCATTACGCAGTATCCCCAACGCGCTTCCCGTCTGACCGAAAGCAGGCCGCCAGTTATCTACCGGCACGATCCGAACGCCTTTCCGAATATCCGGATCAAGATGGCAGCCGCTGTAAACCGCTCCCGGGTTTAAACCGGTCAAGATTCTGTTATAGCTAAAACCATTATATTGCAGATCACTATACTTAATATCTTCCACGTCAGGTATGGGCATAGATAATAATGTTCCATCCGGCAGAATCGGACTGGGACAGCCGCCGCTTGTGGTATCAAATCCTTTTCTGGATAATATAATCTTCATTACTACTCCTTATGCATTCAGACCGACAAATGTTTTCGTTCATGAGTATAAATGATCAGTCATAAAGAGAATCATGCGGCGCACCGATTACTCCCTGAAAAGAACCGATCAATCCCATTGCATAGCTGTGAATGATCTTGTGCTCCGAACAAGAATCCGCATATCTTTTAACCTCCCTGTTTTTAGGAAGCATGCGCAGAATTTCAGCGTCAATAGCAGGAGCATTTTTCCCAAAGTATGTAAATTGCCGGGAAACTAATACATAATGGCCATTTTTGTCCTGTTCGTTCTGGCCAGATCCTTTGGGGTGTATATGCGGTAAAAAGTCATTCCGCTTTAACATACCGGCTTCTGCATCATATATTTGATCTGCTCTGTCTCCATATACGCTTTTTCCCCGTGTGGAGAAATATTCGTTCATTGTAATAACATCTGTTATCCTTGCGTAATAGAGCATACCATTTTTATAAATACCGAAAAGGTATATTTCATCAACAGGATTCCTGTAATAATGTTGTCCAACATGATACCTGAGGCCGGTAATTATATTCTTACCATTCCGAATCTGCCCTCCTTTACAGCAGGCCAGAGTAAAAATATTGTTATCTATACATGGTGCAAAACCCATATCATAAGCAATCCTATAGGAGAAGATAATCCTGCCCATTGCATCACCTTTATACCCTTTTAACTGTTTCTTCCATTATACATTATATTCTTCGCTAACGCCAGAGCAATGACAGTTTATGTAGCTTTTTGACAGAAGCAGTACATGGATATGGACTTATTGGTATTGCCAAAAACAGGGAAACAAATCTGAATTGTCAGTTATTTCCCTGTTTAATGGCTGCATATTAAAATTATTATTCCTATTTCACACTGTCTGAAGTCCTGCAAGCTGCTCTACCTCCGCCACGCTGAGTTCAGAACATTCTGCAATCTCCTCAATTGTCAACTTTCCCATTTTAATCATTCTAAGCGCTGTTCTCTTTTTTGTTTCATTTTCAGCTTCATTTTTTAATCTTCTTGCACTTGTTTCAATCAATGCTCCGCTCATCATATCACCTACGCCTTTCCAAGATAACCTGATACTCTGCTTTCAGTTTTTCCAATTTCTGCTCGTTACTATTATACTCCGAAAAACTGTTCTCATGTGAAAAAATGTAAAACGTTTCCCTAAAGAAAAATTTCATTTCCCCTCTTGCAAAGTGAAAAAAAATGTGGTAGCATAACTTCCATATTGAAAATGCCATGAAGGAGACTCTTATCAGGGGAAACGACAGGAAGACGGCGTCACCGACTGAGAGCGCTGACCGCGGAAGCTGATAAAGGGAACACTCCGGAGCAGGCTGTCTGAAAGGCGGTACAGCGGATGATTGCGGGAATGCTGTGCGGGTGCTTACTAGGGCGGCACGTTGCATGCGTTAAGTGCGAGAGAGGGAACTGCCGGGTTACGCCTTTGTTGGAAGGCGCGGCGTTTCAATGCGGGTGGTACCGCGGATAAGTAAAATTATTCGTCCCGGGATGCAGAAAACTGTGTCCCGGGATTTTTTGCGCGACTGAGCAGAGTCAGAAGATCCTGAAGGCGCAGCCTTTCGGGCCTGCTCAGGAGAGTCAGAGTCAGAAGGTTCTGAAGGAGCATGCCATGCTTGCATGAGCAGTCACCGGGACACCAATGCGCTTGCCCATACGGGCGACAGCGGGAAAAGAGGGATATTATGACAGTCAAGAACCAGTACAGAGACATTACCATCAGGGAATTCAGCGAAAAGCGTATCGGGGAAACCCTCCGTGTGGCGGGCTGGATTGAAAATATCAGGGATCACGGCGGCGTATCCTTCCTCGACTTAAGGGATATGTACGGCGTGCTCCAGGTGGTCATCCGTAAGACCGAGCTGTTAAAGGGGCTGACGAAGGAGACCTGTGTCAGCATCCTGGGCCCGGTGGAAAAGCGTGACGCGGAGACCTACAATCCCAAAATCCCTACCGGGACTATTGAGTTGGAGGCGCAGGAGATCAGGGTACTGGGAAAGGTTTATCAGCAGCTGCCCTTTGAGATCATGACTTCCAGGGAGACCAGGGAGGATGTGCGCCTGAAATACCGCTATCTGGATCTGAGGAACGCAAAAGTCCGGGATAACATCCTGTTCCGCTCGGAGGTCATCCGTTTCCTGCGGCAGAAAATGACGGAGTTGGGATTTGTGGAGATTCAGACGCCAATCCTTTGCGCTTCCTCGCCGGAGGGCGCCAGGGACTATATCGTGCCTTCCCGAAAATACAAAGGAAAATTCTATGCGCTGCCCCAGGCACCCCAGCAATATAAGCAGCTTCTGATGGCGTCCGGCATCGACCGGTATTTCCAGGTCGCGCCCTGTTTCAGGGATGAGGATGCCAGAGCGGATCGCTCTCCCGGGGAATTCTATCAGCTTGACTTTGAGATGAGCTTTGCCACACAGGAGGATGTGTTCCGGGTGGGTGAGGAAGTGCTTTCCGCTGTCTTTCAGAAATTTGCCCCCAAGGGTGCTTCGGTGACAGAGGCTCCCTACCCTGTTTTCAGCTATAGACAGGCGATGCTGGAATTCGGCAGCGACAAGCCAGATTTGCGCAATCCTCTGCGGATTCTGGATGTGACGGACTTTTTCCAGAAATGTAAATTTAAGCCCTTTATCGGCAGGACAGTCCGGGCTATCAAGGTGCACGAGGAGATGAGCAAGGGATTTCATGAGAAGCTTTTGGGCTTTGCCACATCCCTTGGTATGGGCGGCCTGGGGTATCTGGAGGTGGACGGAGATCTTACCTACAAGGGGCCTATCGATAAATTCATCCCGGAGGATTGCAAATCAGAACTCAGGGAGCTTGCGGGGCTGGAGGCCGGGGATACTATTTTCTTTATTGCGGATAAGGAGGAGCGGGCGAATTTCTATGCCGGGAAAATCCGTAACGAGCTGGGGGAGAAACTGGGGCTGGTGGAGCAGAACGCGTTCCGTTTCTGCTATGTAAACGATTTCCCTATGTATGAGAGGGATCCCGAGACGAAGCAGATCGGTTTTACTCATAATCCCTTCTCCATGCCCCAGGGCGGCCTGGAGGCGCTGGAAAGTGAGAACCCCCTGGATATCCTTGCGTATCAGTATGATATTGTGTGCAACGGCATCGAGCTTTCCTCCGGGGCAGTCCGCAACCATGACATGAATGTTATGGTAAAGGCCTTTGAAATCGCGGGGTATGACGAGGAAACCTTAAAGAAAAAATTCGGCGCCCTTTACCAGGCGTTCCAGTTCGGCGCGCCGCCCCATGCGGGAATGGCGCCGGGCATAGACCGTATGCTGATGCTGCTCCGCGGGGAGGAAAACATCCGGGAGGTCATCGCCTTCCCCATGAGCGGCTCCGCCCAGGATCTGATGTGCAACGCGCCGGGTGACGTCACCGAGCAGCAGCTGCGGGAAGTGCACATTAAAATCAGGGAATAGCGTGAAAAGTACTTCTAGCCGCTCATGCCAGAGGGCATTTCGCGGAGAAGTACTAAGTTTCACGCCGAGAAATGCCTGAAAACACGGCATTTCTCACAAGCCAACTTGTTGGCTTTGGGATTTGAGCCGCGGAAGGATCGCGGCATGGGGTTAGGGTGAAGAGTCAAGTTAGGGAAAGGGATGGGTCTTAAAATGGCAAATGTGATCAGTGACGAGACAATAGAATACGTGGGCATACTCGCCAAGCTGGAGCTTTCCGGCCAGGAGAAGGAGGCGGCGAAAAAGTCCATGGGCGAGATGCTGGACTATATCGATAAGCTGAACGAGCTGGACACTTCCGATGTGGAGCCCATGTCCCATGTGTTCCCGGTGCAGAATGTATTCCGGGAGGATGTGGTGAGTAATGGGGACGGCAGCGGAAGCACGCTGCAGAACGCGCCTGGGGCCAGGGAGGATATGTTTGTGGTTCCCAGGACTTTTGACTGAGGAACGGATACAGCCTGATATTTCAGATAGAGGAGGAACAGGATGGAAAGAGGACAGCTTTTATCCCTCTCCGCGGTGGAGCTGGGAGCCGCCGTCAGGGCGGGAGAGACCACCGCGGTGGAAGCCATGGAGGCGGTGTTGGGGCAGATTGAGGAGTCGGAGAGTATCTACCATTGTTATGTGACCATAGACAGGGAAGCCGCACTGGAAAAAGCGGCCCAGGTTCAGAAAAAGATTGAGGCGGGGGAGCTTACAGGCCCCCTGGCGGGGGTGCCGGTGGCGGTAAAGGATAATCTCTGCACGGAAGGGCTCCTGACCACCTGCGCTTCCAGGATACTGGAAAATTTTGTCCCCACCTATTCGGCGGAGGCGGTTCGGAACCTGGAAAAGGCGGGAGCGGTGCTGGTGGGCAAGACCAATATGGACGAGTTTGCCATGGGATCCACTACGGAGACCTCCTTTTACGGGGAGACGAAGAATCCCTGTAACCCGGAGCATGTGCCCGGGGGCTCCTCGGGAGGCTCCGCGGCGGCTGTAGCGGCGGGGGAATGCTTCTTCGCCCTGGGCTCCGACACCGGGGGATCCATCCGCCAGCCTGCGTCCTACTGCGGCGTGGTGGGGATGAAGCCCACCTACGGCACGGTTTCCCGATACGGCCTGGTGGCCTACGGGTCCTCCCTGGATCAGATCGGCCCCCTGACAAAGACGGTGGAGGACTGCGCGGTGGTGCTGGAAGCGATCGCGTCCCATGACCCCAAAGATTCCACCTCCATAGCCCGGGAGGATACGGATTTCAGCGGCGCTTTGGTGAATGATGTGAAGGGGATGCGCTTCGGCATTCCCAGGGATTACTTCGGGGAAGGACTGGATCCGGAGGTAAGGCAGGCCGTGCTCCGGGCGGCGGAGCTGTTGAAAGGGCAGGGCGCCATTGTGGATGAATTCGATTTAAGCCTGGTGGAATATGCGATTCCGACCTATTACACCATTGCCGCAGCGGAGGCAAGCTCCAACCTGGAACGGTTCGACGGCATTAAATACGGGTATCGTGCTCAGGACGCGCAGGGCCTGCATCAGATGTATAAGAAGACCCGCTCCCAGGGATTCGGCCCGGAGGTAAAGCGGCGTATCATGCTGGGAAGCTTTGTGCTCAGCTCCGGGTATTATGACGCCTATTATTTAAAGGCGCTGAAGGTCAAGGCCATGATCAAAAAAGCCTTTGACCGGGCCTTTGAGAAGTATGACTGCATCCTGGGGCCGGTGGCGCCCACCACGGCGCCGAAGCTGGGGGAAAGCCTGTCCGACCCCATGAAGATGTATCTGGGGGATATCTATACGATATCCGTAAACCTGGCGGGGCTGCCCGGCATCAGCGTCCCCTGCGGCAAGGACAGCAAAGGGCTGCCTGTTGGGCTGCAGCTGATCGGGGACTGCTTCCAGGAGAAGAAGCTGATCCGCGCCGCCTACACCTATGAGCAGAGCAGTAAGGGAGGGAAAGAGTAATGGCAAAGGAATACGAAACCGTCATCGGCCTGGAAGTCCATGTGGAGCTGGCTACCAGGACAAAGATTTTCTGCGGCTGCTCCACGGCCTTCGGGGGCAGGCCCAATTCCCACACCTGCCCGGTTTGTACCGGGATGCCCGGCTCTCTGCCGGTGTTGAATAAAAAGGTGTTGGAGTACGCCGTGGCGGTGGGGCTTGCCACAAACTGCAATATCACCCGTTATTGTAAATTTGACCGGAAGAATTACTTTTATCCCGACAATCCTCAGAATTACCAGATTTCCCAGCTCTATCTCCCTATCTGCCGGGACGGTTATGTGGAGATTGACACGGAGGAGGGCAGTAAAAAGGTAGGTATCCATGAGATTCATATGGAGGAGGATGCGGGGAAGCTGGTGCATGACGAGTGGGAGGATTGTACCCTGGTGGATTATAACCGATCCGGTGTGCCCCTGATCGAGATCGTGTCCGAGCCGGATATGCGCAGCGCCCAGGAGGTCATCGCCTATCTCGAGAAGCTGCGCCTGATCATCCAGTATCTGGGAGCCAGCGACTGTAAGCTGCAGGAGGGTTCCATGCGGGCAGATGTAAACCTGTCCGTCCGGGAGGCGGGAGCGGAGCATTTCGGCACCCGCACGGAGATGAAGAACCTGAACTCCTTCCGCGCCATTTCCCGGGCCATCGAGGGTGAGAGGGCACGTCAGATTGACCTTTTAGAGGAGGGGAAGGCTGTGGTTCAGGAGACCAGGAGATGGGATGACGCAAAGGAGACCTCCTATGCCATGCGCTCCAAGGAGGACGCCCAGGATTACCGCTATTTCCCCGATCCGGATCTTGTGCCAGTGTGCATCAGCGACGAGTATCTGGAGGAAATCAAGGCCAGGCAGCCGGAATTCCGCACGGAAAAGATGAAGCGGTATCGGGAGGAGTTTGAGCTTCCCGATTATGACATTGAGATCATCACCGGCTCCAAGCATATGGCGGATCTCTTTGAAGCCACCGTGGCGTTGGGCAGCCAGCCCAAGAAGGTGTCCAACTGGCTCATGGGGGAGACTCTGAGGCTGTTAAAGGAGAAGGAGATGGATCCCGAGGAAATTCGTTTCTCGCCTGAAAATCTGGGAAAGCTCATTGCCCTCACCGAGAACAGGGCGATCAATTCCACTGTGGCGAAGGAAGTGTTTGAGGCCATGTTCCAGGAGGACTTGGATCCGGAGCGCTATGTGGAGGAAAAGGGCTTAAAGACTGTCACAGACGAGAGCGCCCTGCGCAGAACGGTGGAGGAGGTCATCGCGGCAAATCCCCAGTCCGTGGAGGATTACCGAAACGGTAAGGAGAAGGCCATTGGCTTTCTGGTGGGGCAGACCATGAAGGCTATGAAGGGCAAGGCGGATCCGGCGGGAGTGAACCGGATTTTGAAGGAGTTACTGGGACATTGAAAATCGTTTTTGGGAATGTAGGAGTAAGCTATGACTTTGGAAAATAAACTTGGAATCCGTGATTCTGCAGAATTAGCAAGAGCAGAAGAAAAGATAAGCAAGAAAAAAGCGGTAGAATTATTTGAAAGCAACTGTTTCAATGATTATGAAGCGGGATCATTTCGGATGCTGTCTGCAATTCACAAGTATTTATTTGAACAGATATACGATTTTGCCGGAAAAGTAAGGAATGTCAATATTGCGAAGGGTAATTTCAGATTTGCGCCAGTTATGTATTTGAAATCCGCGATTGAAAATATTGAAAAGATGCCGCAGCACAAGGATATGGCTGGATTTCATTTTGAAAAAAGAGCTGAAGCTTGTGATTGACTGGAGCCTGGTTGACAAAGATGATTATCTGTTGGCTATGGAGAGAAGTCCCATAAAAGATATTGAAATAAAGCACATCTTAAGACAGGCATTGACGGACAGGATTGACGACAGGGAAATCTACATGAAGGGTATTGATCACAGCTATTTTTATGAGGGTTATGCCGTTTATAAAGCGGAAGAATTATAAAACAGCAGGGTATTACCCTGGTAGCGACGAAAGCATATAAAAGATATATTCGAGGAAAACACATGAAAAAACTGAAAAGTATTTTAATATTGCTTGTCGCCGTTATAGCCGCCGGGTGTTCCGGTACAGACAATGAACGGCAGGAAAACAACAATACTGCGACAGAACAGCAGACGGAGAGTAAAACGGAGTATACAGAGTACTGCGGATATTGGTCCTATGAGGGGAAATCCCATGATCAGATCCTGGCGGAGGGAGGAGTGGAGTTATCCTGTACGATTACGGAAGACGGCCAATTTTCGGGAACACTTTATTCACAGCAGGAAAATACGGGACGATTTGCATCCATTGAGGATATCAGTGGGAAGATCGGGCAGGCGGAAATTTATTTTGATTATGCCGACGACGAGTGGGGAAACAGTGGAACATTGCACATCCAATTTTTAAGTGAAAGTATCTATGTAGAGGTATTGAATTATAAAAGCGCAGGCAGTGATTACGGTATCGGCGGCTCCTATGAGCTGATAAGGGAGAAGGAATACGCTGCGGGGAATGATATTATGGGGAACGATGTTATAGGGAATGATGTTATAGAGAATGATATCGCAGGGAATGGTATTGTTGAGGATTCCGATTATGATCCGTCCTGGACAGAGGAGGAAATCATAAACACGGTCAATGAAAGAAGCCAGTATTACCGGGCCAGCGCTTATTATCCCGAAATAACGGACTATTGGGAAAATGTCAGGGGAGTGCGGGATATTTCAAATGTGATGGAACCGCTGTTTGAAACGGACAGGAAGTACTATACAGCGGAGGATTTTGAGAATGAGCCGATGCTGGTAATTCATTTAGCCAAAAATGAGATATATGCAAGGCATGGTTATATATTTACAAATGAAGATTTACAGCATTACTTTATGGGGTGCATCTGGTACAACCCGACTTGCGCCGGTACGGATTTTGACGACGGTGTCTTTAATGAATATGAGAAGGTGAACCTTGAAATACTGGCTGAGTTAGACACTTATTAGAAATCCTCAATATTATAACATCTGTTATATCCTGAGCCATTCCGTTTTAACGGGTTCCCACGTTATACGCCCGTCTGCATATTCATCGTCTATTACCTGGTTGCAATATTCGGCAAAGCAGATACAGTCAATGCTCCTGCCCTGGCTGTCCTTTAAATAATAAGGATAGAGAAACAGCCTGTCGCAGGAGCTGTCTTCTTTTTCCGCGCATTTTTCAGCAGCATAGCCTTCTTCCAGCAGTAGTTTTTCCCCGCTTCTGAAAGAAAGCCCCTGAAGGATATTCAAAAGAACCATTTTCATTTCACTTTCTGCCAAAGCCCTGCCACATTTTGTTAGACCGCATTCTGCTTATCCTATTGCATCAGATATTCCAGATACTGCAGCGCCGTCTCCTTGTGGGAGGTGTTGCCAAAGACACCAAACACCACATCATCACTTCTGAAATGATAACACTCCTTTAATTTCTCACATTCATCCAGAAAAATCCCCATCGCTACAGGCTCCTCCATCTCCTCCGGCTTCCGGGGATCGGGGAATTCAAAGGAAATATCCAGCATCAGGTTATCGGGATCAGAGATGAAATTATTCCATTCCTCCATGGCCTTAGCGTCAATATAATAGAAATAAGGCTGATATTTTTCATATTGCTCCGGGGTAAGAAATTCTTCCATGGTCAGGAAATTGTCCTGATAGGCGTAATTGGTGATGGATTCCATGTCCGTGATCATGGTGTCCAGCTCCCCGGCGGCCAGGTGGGCCATCAGCTTCTGAGAATTTGCCATAGTGGTTTCGTCCATGGAATATGGGTCGATCCATGTGCCGGAATCAAAGAGCATCCGATATTCCTCCGTGTCGAGGCCTACGGCCTCCTCAAAACCGGCGTTGTATTCCTCCGCACCCATATCCAGGGTATTTAACAGGCAGGTGTAGAAAACGGTTTCCTTTCTGGTGGCTATCTCATATATGGTGTAGGAAACTAAGATGACGGCAATTACTGCGGCTATCACATACCATTTATAATAATCCATGAAATATGCAAATTTCTGTTTGGGTGTGCCGTGCTTCAGCGCTTCCCGTTCTTCTTTAAATTCATCCATGACTGCCATATGCCCGTCCGCCTTTCTGATTTTACAGTATTGAAAAAGAATCGATGCATGAAAATGTATATGTTACATAATAAGTTTTTTTCCGGTTTCTGTCAATAAACGAGAAATGATCAGAATCTAAAAAATAGATAAAAAAATTTAGATAAATATTCGCTTTCAACAGGGTTGACTTTTCTCATGGGGTAGGGGATAATGGCGAAAGGATTCCAATAATACTTGCAGGAAAATGCCGTCTAAGGAGCGGGAACAGATTATGGAGACATTAAAGTTTGGTTATCAGTATTTTAAAAAGAATATGCCTGTGGCAATCCTGGCGGAAGCCCTGAGCTTCCTGGGGATTTACGCGGAGCTGCTTCTGCCCCTTCTGTCGGGGATCCTGGTGGATTTCGTGATTCAGGAGGGGGAGGTGAAGGAGGACAGCGGCGGCATTTTCCATTTCCTGCTCACGGGCCGCTTTGGGGAGCCTCATACCATGAGGCTGTTCTTCTCTATCGCGGCGGCGTTCGGGCTGCTGATGCTTCTGCGCATCGTGCTTATCTATATCCGGGATCTGATGCAGGAGTGGATCGGCCTGAAGCTGGAGACGGAGCTTCGATATATGACATACGGGAAGCTGATGGATCTGGATTCCGCCACCATCGCCGAGTACAATTCCGGCGAGCTGCTGCAGATCTTAAACAGTGATACCATCATGTTCAAGGAATTATTCTCCCACAGGATCCCATATCTGGGGGACGCCATATTCATGCTGGTGATGACGCTGGCGTTGATCGCGGGGATCGACCTGTCCTTCCTGATCATCCCCCTTCTGCTGATGCCCCTGCTGGTGCGGACGGTGCTGAATTTTAAGCGCAGGGCCCGGGAGAATTTCCGGGATATCCGTAAGAAAAGCTCGGAGATGAACCTGACCACCCAGGAGAATATCGCTGCAGTCCGTATTGTGAGGTCTTTTCATAATGAAGAATTGGAGAAGGAGAAATTCAACAGGGTCAACACGAATTTCCTCAATGCCAGGATGAAACAGATTCTTTTGTCCTCCAAATTTGACCTGACTTTTAACACCATCAAGCAGATTGCCTATATCAGCACCATTGTCATCGCGGCGGCGCTGGTCATGCAGGGACGCCTGACGGTGGGGTATATCCTGGCATCCTCCACCTATGTCATGCGGTTCATGAATAATATAACGGGCGTCAATAACCATATTTTTAATATGCAGCAGCAGACCATAGCGGGGGTGGCCCTGAAACGCTTTATGGAGAAAGAGAGCCGCGTGCCGGAGGACAAGGAGGCAACGCTTCGTTTCGATGAGCCGGATATTGAGGTAAGGGATGTCTCCGTGGAGATGGATGGGCAGAAGATCCTGAAAAATATCAGCGTCAGCATCCCCTACGGGAAAAAGCTGGGAATCGTGGGCGAGACAGGATCGGGGAAAAGCGTGCTGTTAAAGAGTCTGGTGCGCGTCTGTGACGTTACCTCCGGGGGGATTTCCATAAGCGGCCACGATATCAAAGACTTCAGCCTGGATAACCTACGAAAGATGTATTCTTTTGTATTCCAGGACGTTTTCCTGTTCTCTAATACCATTGAGTCCAACATTGCGTTCTGCCGGGCGGATATCGACGAGCGCATGGTGACGAAGGCGGCCACCAACGCGGAGGCGGCCAGGTTTATCGACGCGCTGCCGGAGCGGTACAAGACCATTGTGGGAGAGCGGGGTTTAGGGATTTCCGGAGGACAGAAGCAGAGGATCTCCATTGCACGGGCCTTTTTAAAGAACGCTCCCGTCTATGTGCTGGACGATTCCACGTCAGCGCTGGATGTGAACACGGAGCATGTGGTGCTTCGGAATATTTATGAAAATTTCCCGGAGAAGACGCTGATCATCACGGCCCACCGCTTTTCTTCCGTGGTGGACTGCGACGAAATCCTCTATATGAAAGACGGCGAGATCACAGAACGGGGAACCTTCCGGGAGCTGATGGAGCTGGGCGGGAGCTTCGCCCATATCTACCGGGTGCAGCAGGAGCAGCAGGCGGACGAGGTACGTATCGGGCAGGCGGAATAATATATCGGTGGAACCGGAAGGGGAACCACGGAGGCAGCGAACCGGCAGGCGGACTTGGAAGGGGAAATCCCGAGCCGAAACCGGACGGAACATAGAAGGGCGGTACAGTCGCAGACGAAAGAGACTGATACGGGCAGGCACAGACAGATACAGGAATAAGGGGAAGGGAAATGGCGAAACGGAACACTTTTTTTGAGGATGAGAAGATTGAGAAAAAGGTAGACATGCGGCAGCTGTGGCGGACGCTTACATACATCCTGCCGTACAGGCGCCTTCTGGCGCTGGTCAGCTGTATGATGCTGGTGGCGGCGGTGGTTTCCCTGCTTCCGCCCCGGCTGCTGAAGCGGATCGTGGACGAGGTGGTGGTAAATCAGGATTACCGCCAGCTGGCGCTGGTGGGCGGCAGCCTGGCGCTCTTGGCGGCAATCGAGATTATTTCCACCTTTGTGCAGGCCAGGAGCATGGGGCGGATGGGGCTGAGTATCATCACCCGGATCCGGACGGATATTTTCGAGAGGCTGCAGCTTCTTTCCTTCGATTACTTTGACAACCGCCCGGACGGCAAGATCGTGGTGAGGGTGACGGAATATATCAACGGGCTGGCGGACTTTTTTTCCAACTATGTGATGATGTTTGCCATCTATATCGTGAAGCTGGTGGTGGTGACGGTGTTCATGCTTTCCTTAAGCCCCATGCTGACGCTGATCGTATTTGCCGCGGTGGTGCCCATGATGGCGATCATCTTCTGGCTGCGTTCCCGCCTGCGGAAGATGTATGCCGCCCACCGGGCCAAGAATTCCAACCGTACCGCCTTCCTGGTGGAATCCATCATGGGAGAGCAGATCGTCAAGAATTATAACCGTATCGATATCAATAAGGGTATTTACCGCCAGATTCACGAGGAGAGCATGAACATGTGGTGGGATATCGTGAAACGATCCCGGCTGAACAGCCCTGTGGTGCAGTTTTTCTGGCATTCCGGGACTCTGTGCATCTTCGGCGTGGCGCTGGCGCTGATCCTGGGCGGGGATATGGGGATCACGGCAGGTATGGTGATTACCTTTACCAGCTATATGGGCGCATTTCAGGATCCCCTGGCCCAGCTGTCCACCATCATCCAGGAGCTGGCCCAGGTAAGCTCCAACCTGGAGCAGGTGTTCGATACCATTGACTACCCGGTTGAGATTCACGATAAGGAGAATCCGGTGGTGCTGAAAAATATCAGGGGCAAGGTGGATTTTGAGGATGTGACCTTCTGCTATGAAGAAAACGTCAATATCCTGAAGCATTTCACGCTGCACGTAGCGCCCGGGGAGACTATTGCCCTGGTAGGGCCCACGGGGGCGGGAAAGACCACAGTGATCAGTATGCTGACCCGCTTCTATGACGTCAGGGAGGGCAGCGTCCGCATCGATGATGTGGATGTGCGGGACGCCAGCCTGTATTCCCTGCGCTCCGAGGTGGGCGTGCTGATGCAGGATCCCTTTATCTTCAAGGGGACGGTATTAGACAACATCCGTTATGGAAGATGGGACGCCACGGATGAGGAGTGTATGGAGGCGGCCCGGACGATCTTCGCGGATAAGTTCATCAAGCGGTTAAACGGCGGCTACGGCCATGTGCTGGAGGAGCGGGGAAGCGGCCTTTCCGCCGGGGAACGGCAGCTGATCAGCTTCGCCAGGATTGTGTTGAAGAATCCTTCCGTGGTGATCCTGGACGAGGCTACCAGCGCCATTGACACGGAGACGGAGCTGCTGATCCAGGAGGCTCTGGAAATCCTGCTTAAGGGTAAGACGGCGTTCATTGTGGCCCACCGCCTGTCCACCATCCGCAATGCCGACCGCATCCTCTATATCAGCAATCAGGGCATTGCGGAGGAGGGGACCCATGAGGAGCTGATGGCGAAGAAGGGGCTCTATTACGAGCTGGCCAGCTGTTCATAAGGCTGGCATGGATATAAGGCTGGCATGGAAACGAAAGAATCAAAAAGCGTGTAGCGCGTCAGACGCGAAGCGGCTGGATTCTTGAGTGTATTATAAGAAAAGGAGGCTGCCGCTGCCGGGAAGGCTGCGGCAAAGACAAATGAAAAGGATTCAGACGAAGATCATGATACTGGTGATTCTGGCCGCAATGGGAGTATCCATTGTAAATGTGGCGCTGAGTACGGCGATTTCCCGGCGCTCCACTCTGACGGCCCTGGAGCAGACCCTGACGGAGACCACGGATATGGCGGCTCTGGCGGCCCAGAATATGATCTCAACCTACACCCTGATCGTTGCGGAGATTGCGTCTTTTCCTGTATTGTCGTCCCCGGATGCGACCGCCCTTGAGAAGCAGGCATTCCTGCAGACGAAGGTGGACGCGTATTACATGCGTTTCGGGGGTATGGCGGATGCACGTGGATATGATGAGATCCATGGGACGGATGTCTCCGGGGAACCCTTTTTCCAGGCGGCCCTCCGGGGGGAGAAATATATGTCCACCCCTTACGGGGAGGGAAACGACCGGTATCTGGTGGTGTCTGCCCCTGTGGAGGTAAATGGCGAGGTGCAGGGCGTGGTATATTTCCAGTGTGATACCGGCATCCTCCAGTCCATTATCAGCGAAATCCAGATTGGGGAGGAGGGGGACGCCTATATCCTGGATAAGGAGGGAACCACTATCGCCGCTCTGGAGGAGGAGGAAGCGCTGAGCCAGGAGAACCTGATCCGGGAGCTGGCGGCTAACCCCGATGACAGATACCTGCAGGAGCTGGGCTCCATTGAACAGAAAATGGTAGCAGGAGAACGGGGAGTGGGAAGGTATACCTACCCGGAGGATCATACAAATTATATTCAGGGCTATACGCCCATTCCCGGAACAGACGGCTGGAGCGTGGGCGTGACCATCAGTGAGGACGAATTCCTCCATTACGCTTACGTGGGCAACAATATAGAGTAAGCGGCTATTTGTTGTATAGAACAAAAGCCGCCCCTTCTTTAGCAGAAAGCCCAGTATATAGTTACATTTCCATTCAGTACAACGACTTTTTCTATAAGGCTATGCACCAGGGCATAAAGCCCATCACCGTCCCCAGCTTCAATAATACCAGATAGGGAAGCCAGAGCTGCCGCCGCTTCCCCTTTAGACATTTTCCCGGAGTCTTCCGCTTCGGCTTCTTCCAGGCACTTCTGCGCCGCCTTGCGTTCTTCCTTAAGAGCGGATAGGCGGTCTTGTATTTCTTCCAGCCCGACAATCCCCGTCTGATAGAGATTAAGAAGCCTTGTTATTTGTTTTTCCACGTTCCCCAACCGTTCCCGGAACGCCCCAAGGTCGGGCGGAGCTTCCCCGGCGTTTTCTTCGACCAGCGCATCCAGGGCAGCCGGATCCAGAGCGAGCTTTTTAATTTCTTCCAACACCAGGGCATCCAGATCGGACACGGTAAAGTGTTCCTTACGGTTGGAGCAGGAATCCGACTTGATCATCCGCTTACTACAGCGGCTTACAGAGTAGCATATATATTTGTTGACTTTAGAGGTCTTCCAGCCCCACTGGCGGATAGACATCCGGGCGCCGCAGTCCCCACAGAACAAAAGACCAGAGAGCAGCCCGTCCGAACCAGAGTAAGCCCGCTTATAGGCTTTTTTATTTTGGGATAAGCGGTCATTTACTTTTTGCCAGACTTCCGGGGAAACCAGCGCCTCATGCTTCCCGGAGTATTCCAGGTCATTCATAAAGACCCGGCCGGCATATACCGGATTACGGAGGACCCGGCCGCACTGATCGGCAGCAGAGCGACGATCCCGGTCAGCATATACGCCGTATTTCTTCTGGACGTAGTCGCCTATTTCCCCCAGGCTTCGTCCGGAGCTATAGAGCTTATACATATCCTTCACGACGCAGGAGGAAAACGGATCCACGACAAGCGACCGCTTACCATTTTCCTGCAGTTCGGACTTATAGCCGATAGGCGTTATGCCGGAGTAGTAGTTACCTTCCTTAAGCCCGGCTTGCTTACCCATCATTAAGCGGGCTTTTATATTTTCCCTTTCCATTTGAGCGAAAGCCGCCAGTATTCCAACGATACACCGCCCGAAGGGCGTAGCCGTATCAAAACTTTCCATGATTGAAACGAAGTTACAGCCGTTTTCTAAAAAGACATCTTCCAGAAGCACAAGGGTGTCTTTTTGCGACCGGGAAAGCCGGTCCAGTTTCCAGACAATAACCTTTTTCACACAGCCGCCCTGCACGTCCTTAATAACTTGATTGATACCAGGGCGGTCAAGCGTAGCCCCAGAGTACCCCGGATCGATATGGACAGCGTTTACAGTAAAGCCCATAGCGGAGCAGTAGGAGCGGAGCCGCGCCTCTTGTTCCCCGACGCTATAACCTTCCTCGGCTTGTTCAGTTGTAGATACCCGGATATATAGATCGGCTACGTTATCCAGGGAGAACGCAGCCGGAGCCGGGCTTATATTTCTTTTATCCATAGACACACCACCTTAAAAAGGGCGCAAAAATAGCCCTACCTTTTACTTGTGTTTTTTGGCGGGCTGATGTATAATTAAGTAGCTCGGAATGTTTATACATGGCAGCCAGCCAGCCCGCACCGCTTACACCAATAGGCGGCGCGGGCTTCCTTTTTATTCTTCAACAATTTCTTTTCGGCGGAGCTTTGTCGCCGCTTTCTTTGCCAGGTAAAACAGCTTTTTCCCTAAAAATACTACGAACTTCCAGAAGTAAATGCAGATCATACAGCAAGCCCAGACCATAGCGACGATAAGCCACCAAGTAAGATTTACAATAGCGGCAATAAAACCGCCGCCGCCTTTTTTAGCCGACATTACTTTTCTATAGCGGAAGTTTGTTCCAGGTATTCCAAGGCTTAAGCCGATACGCCCTTTAGAGTTTACGCCAACACGTGCGCCCTTGACGCCAGCACTTAACCCGGCGCTTTTCTTTCCGACGTTCAGCCGGACACCGCCGCCCAGGTTTTTAGATTTTCGATATTGCAATCCCATATTACAGCCCCTTTCTAAAATTCTATGTACGTTATTTTTCCTTCGGTTCGGTACTTGTACTTTTTGCTGTTTCTTACGCTTCCCTTTTTTGAGCCGCTGGCGCTTCCTTATAGGTCATTACAGCCATTTGCATGGTTTGAAGTATATACTTTTTGCCTTCGCTATTAAGACTTCGGAAGTCCTTTAGTAGCTTTTCTTCGTCCGGGTGCATTGCGTTATTTTTTTGCCCCAGTTCTTTCATACCATTAAGCCGCTCCAGGGAAACACACAGCCCCTTAGAGATTTTCATAGCAACCTCAAGGGCTACGGTTTTATTTTTCCTAGTTATTATACTGCGGAGCGTTGAGTCGGAAAGCCCGCAAGCCCTGGCCGCTTCGGGAATGCTTAACCCTTTTTCGCTTAGTATTTCTTGCAGTATAGAGTAAAAATCCATTATGCGCCTCCTTCCTTCCCTACTACGATAGCATAAAAAATCACGCATTGCAAGAAAAAAATTAGGAATGGGGCTTGACATTTCACGCATTGCACGATATTCTTTTATTGTACTTCACGCATTGCACGATTTTAGAAAAGGAGGGAAGCAAGCATGGCAAGAACAAATATAGCATTTGAAAACCTTCGGGCTGAGATGGCAAGGAACAATATAGCCATTAAGGACATGGCGGAGGCGGCAGGCGTTACCAGGGACACCATGAGCAACAAACTTTCAAGAAAAACGCCTATAAACCTTAACGAAGCCTTTTTAATTGTTACAAGATGCTTTCCAGGTTCGGACATTTGGGTGCTATTTAAAGAACTTGCAGACGACACCCAGACAAGCAAGGCATAAAGGAGGGCGCCGGATGATAAAACACATTTTAGCGGACGGGACGGAGCTTAAGAGCATAGAGGGGCGGACGATACCGCCCACCGGAAAAACCGAAGCCGTTTACAAATTGATTGCTGACTTTTTGACAAGCCAGAAGCCCAGCACGGCAGCAGAACCGCAGGCAAGCCGGGCGTGAGAGGGCAAAGAAGCCAGGTAGACAAGGAGGGATAAGATGGAATACCAGGACTTGAAAAGCGGGATAAGGAACCACTTAAATGACGCCGCCGAAGATTTCTTTATGGTCGGTTATTTCCTTCGGCAGATCAGCGAAAACGCACTTTTCACGGAGGACGGTTATAAAAGTATATGGGACTTCGCAAAAGGGGAGTACGGCTTAAGCACTTCCAGCGCAAGCCGTTTTATGGCAATTAACGCCCGCTTTTCCATTGACGGCGGCGAGCATATGGCGGAGAAGTACATCGGGATGGGCGTAAGCAAATTACAGGAAATGCTGGGGCTTCCCGACGAGGAGCTGGAGAAGGTAACGCAGGAAACCACGGTAAGGGAAATAAGGGCGCTGAAAAAGAAGCAGGAGGAACCGAAGTCTTTCTTCGGGCTTCCGAAAACAGTATACCCGGATGGATCCTTACTTTCCACAAAAGGATGCGGCGACGGGAAATACACTTGTTTCAGTTGCGCCCGCCCCTGCGGCATACGGCAGGAAGAACGCTACTGCAGAACCGCCCCACTGGGGAACCCATTTTCTT